>NZ_CP069004.1:2531710-3164638 GCF_016801775.1 Sulfitobacter mediterraneus
TCAGAGCCGTTTTTCCGCACCCCGCCCGACGGCTTTGCCCAGGAAGACCTGTTCGCGCCGCGCAAGATCCTGATGATGGCCCGTGCAGATCAGGAACCATCGCTCGACACACTTTTGTCCGAGGTGGGCGCCGCCGCCTCCGTATCGCGACTGGACGAAGCTGCTTTGCTTGAAGTCAATCCACTGGTGCGACCGGGCTATGCCAAATGGGCGATGCTGGACAGCAACGGTCAGGACATAGACGTGGCCGCGCTGCACCAGGGGTATCTGAGACAGTTCAAGACCTTGGGCGGTACACTTCTGACCCGGAGTGAATTGCATTCCCTTACGCGCAGCGGCGCAAGCTGGGAATTGCAACTGAAAACCGCGGCCATAAACGCTGGGGTGGTGGTAAACGCAGCCGGCGCTTGGGCTGATGTGGTTGGCAAAATGGCGGGCATCGCGGAAATTGGCCTGACACCGAAACGCCGCACCGCCGCAATCATCGCAGCGCCGCAAACACTGGCGACAGATCACCTGCCGATCACCATCGACATCGACGAACAGTTTTACCTGAAACCCGATGCCGGGCGTTTGCTGATCTCTCCTGCAGACGAAACGCCTTCTGCCCCCTGTGATGCCCAACCGGAGGAAATGGATATCGCGATCTGCGTCGACCGGATTGAAACGGCTTTTGACGTTGCCGTGCGCCGCATTGAAAACAAGTGGGCAGGTCTGCGCAGCTTTGTTCAGGACAAATCACCCGTTGCTGGATACGCCGAAGATGCAGAAGGGTTCTATTGGCTTGCCGGTCAAGGCGGCTACGGCATTCAATCATCGCCAGCACTGGCACGTTTTGCAGCCTCTCAGGTGCTGCGGCGCGATGTGCCACAAGACATCGTTGATCAAGGGGTTCGCGTGCAAGATCTGTCGCCCGCACGGCTGAGGGTTCCGGCTTGATCTGGCTGCTTCCTTTGACTGTGGTCCTGCTTCTGGGATCGGGATTGGCCTTGGCCTATGTCATCGGCGGTGTTGCCGTCCTGTCGTTCATCGCAACCGAAAATGCGCGATACTTGGCAATCCTGCCGCAAAAGGTGTTTTCGCAAATCAGCGTGTTTTCCTTGTTGGCCATGCCGCTTTTCATTCTGGCGGGCGAGTTGATGAACCGCGGCGGCGTGACAAAGGCGCTGATTGACCTGAGCATGGCACTGGTCGGACGGCTGCGCGGCGGACTTGGCCATGTGAACATCATGACCAGCGTCTTCTTTGCCGGAATCTCTGGATCGGCCATCGCAGATGCAGCAGCACTTTCAAACACGCTTGTGCCTGCAATGAAAGAACGTGGTTACTCCGAAACATATGCCGGTGCGATCACGGCGGCCTCTGCCATCATCGGCCCGATTGTACCACCATCCATCATCCTCATTTTCTATGGCGCGCTGATGCAGACCTCGGTGGCTGCATTGTTTGTGGCCGGCATCATTCCGGGGCTCTTGCTTGCCGCTGTTCTGTTTGTGATGAACGCCTTTTTCGCCTGGAAAGAGGACCACCCGCGCCTGTCCAAGGAAGAGGCCGTTGCCATCCTTCCCGCAGTTCGCGCCGCGCTGCCTGCGCTGTCGCTGCCGTTGATCATTGTCGGCGGGATCGTGTTTGGCTGGATGACGCCAACCGAAGCGGCCGCCGTGGCCGTTGTTGCCGCATTCGTCGCGGGATATTTCTATACTGGATTTTCTTTGGCCGATCTGCGCGAAAGCCTTGAGCGGACGGCGACCTTGACCGGATCGATCTTCATCATTCTGTGCGCCGTTGCCGCCCTGGGGCATGTTGCCTCGCTTGAACGGGTGCCGCAGGCGATCTCAGTTGCCGTTGAAAATCTGGGGCTTGGGCCGATTGGTTTTCTGTTGTTGATGAACCTGATTTTCATCTTCGCAGGCATGCTGCTGGACATCACGGTTGCCCTTGCGCTTTTGGTGCCGTTGCTGGCGCCTGTTGCCCTGTTGAACGGGGCCGATCCTGTCCACCTGGGGATCGTGATCTGTTTCAATTTGTCGATTGGACTGGTGTCGCCGCCTTTGGGGGGCTGCCTGCTGATCGTCTCGACCGTGACTGGCATGAACTATTGGGCATTGGCCGCAAAGGTCATTCCCTTCGTCATTGCGGAAATACTCGTGTTGGGCCTGTTGGTCTTTGTGCCGGACATTTCATTGGTCCTGCCAAGGCTCATGGGTCTGTGGAATTAACTGATGACTTCAAATCTGGGAGGATGACTATGACAATTTCGAAAACTCTGATGGGCGCGGCAAGCGCTTTGGTGCTGGGACTTGCAGCGCCGGCATTCGCTGAAATCAAGGTCGCGCTCGACAGCCCCGCCAGCATGGATTCGGGCACCTATGTCTGGGCGCATACCTTTACCGAATATCTGAACGCGAACGGTATGGAAGCGGTAGAATACGAACGGGGCGCCCTTGGCGGCGAGGCGGAAAAACTTGATCAAGTCAGCCAAGGCTTGCTTGAAGTGTCCATGTCCGACGTGAAATCCGCCGGGACACTTGATGGCACGATCTTTGGGGTCTTTCTCCCCTACTTTTTTGAGGACTACCACCAGATCGACAAGGCCATGACCAAAGGCGGGATGCTGGAACGGATCAACGCAGGCACCACGCCCAAAGGGGTCCGCGTGGCCAACGTGGTTTATCTTGGCGATGCCGCCGGGATCTTCACAACCAACAAATCCGTAAAATCCATGGCGGACATGGAGGGTTTGCGCATGCGGGCGCTGGACGAAGCACAGATCGAAATCTTCAAAGCCTGGGGTGCACAGGGCACAATTGTCAGCTGGGCCGAGGTGCCAAACGCGTTGCAAACCGGTGTGGCTGACGGATATCTGAACCCATCCTTTGTACCGCTTCTCTTTGGCCACACAGGATTTATCAAACATTTCACCGACGCTCAGATCGTGCCGTCCTCACGCGCTGCGGTGATGTCCGAAGATTGGTATCAAGGCCTGTCCGATGCAGAGCGCGACACCGTCAATGCAGCCATAGAGGCGGCCAACACCGCAAACCGCGAATGGCTCAAGAACCAGGCATCGGTTCTGGATAAACTGGAAGAGGCCGGTGTCGAAGTGATCAAGCTCGACGACGCAAAACGCGGCGAATTCCGCGAGGCATCCCAAGCCATCTGGGGCAACATCCCGATGCCAGACGGCGCGCTTGACGCATGGAAAGCGGCGATCAAGGACTAAACGGATGCGTGCGATTGCCCATATGCTGGACCGGCTGTCCTACCACCTGCACCGGATCGCTCTGGTTTGTGCTGTCTTGGCGGTGCTGGTGCTGTTGGCGGCTGCCGGCTGGCAGGTGATCGCACGCTACTTTCTCGCTCAACCGCCCGCCTGGACCGAAGAGCTTGCCCGCTTTTCGATGGTTTGGGCCGGGTTGCTGGGTGCGTCCTGCGCGTTTCGTATGAACGCAGATCCGTCTTTGTTTCCCGCCCTGCAAAACCCAAAAGGCACCATTGGCAAACTGCGTGCCGTCTTAAGAACCATCGGCGTGCTGGCCTTTATCTCCCCAATCCTCTGGTATTCCTTCTTTGGTCCAAACATGAACCCCGCCCGCGGCTATCTGGCGCGTTTGGCCGGACGGCAAGCAGAGACAATGGATGTGCCAATGTCGTTGTTTGGTATCGCCATTCCCATCGCGTTCACCCTGATTGCCATTCACCTGATCGCACAATTGGTCGGCGCCTTTGCGGACCAAACTGAAAGGAACCCTTCATGAAAGTCTTGATTGCCGGGATTGCCACCGAATCCAACAGCTTCTCTCCCATTCCAACGGGTGAGCAATCGTTTGAAGAGACCTTTGTGTCGCGCCGGGCCACCGAGGAGACCCCAAACCTGTTTTCCGCGCCACTTCACGAATGGCGCGCCGCCGCCGAGGCGCGTGGTTGGGAAGTGGTCGAAAGTCTCAGTGCCTTTGCCCAGCCGGCCGGACCAACCATCCGTTCCGTATACGAAAAATATCGCGATGAGATACTGTCCGATATCGAGGCCGCCCAACCGGATATCATCTTGCTAAGCATGCATGGCGCGATGATCGCCGATGGCTATGATGATTGCGAAGGCGATCTGGCCAAACGCGCCCGTTCCATCATGGGAGACAAGGCCATCATAGGGATGGAGCTGGACCCCCATCACCATCTGACCGAAGACATGATGCAAGCAATGGATGCCATTGTCGCCTATAAGGAATACCCTCACACCGACAGCCGTGAACGCGCACAAGAGCTGTTTGCAATCGTTGCGGATACCGCCGAAGACAAGATCAAACCGGTGATGCGGGATTACGATTGCCGCATGCTCACGATGTATCACACGCCTTTCGAGCCAGCGCGCAGTTTTGTCGATGAAATGATGGCCCGAGAAGGGCAAGACGGGGTTCTGAGCCTCTCTTTGACCCACGGATTTCCATGGGGCGACAGTCCGCGCACCGGGACACGCATGATCGCCATCACCGATGGAAACGCTGACCAGGCCGAGGCTGTCGCCAAAGAGTTTGGAATGAAGCTATGGGGCTTGCGCGAACAGCTTCGCGCGTCTTATCCGTCCATTTCCGAAGCTCTGGACAAGGTCCAATCTGGCACCGAGTTTCCCTTCGTCCTGGCCGATTTTGCCGATAACGCGGGCGGCGGGGCACCGTCGGATTCAACTTTTGTGCTGCAGGAAGTGCTGGCCAAAGGCATGAAGGACGTCGCCCTTGGCATCTACTGGGATCCGATCATGGTGCGCATGTGTACCGAGGCAGGCGTAGGCAGTACCATGGATGTCAGGATCGGTGGCAAACTGGGCAAGACCTCCGGCGATCCGGTTGATTTGCGCGTGACGGTACGCGGTGCAAAAAGTGACATGGCGCAGGAACTTGGCGGCAGTAAAATGCCGATGGGCAACGCCGTTTGGCTCGAAGCGGACGGCGTGCATCTTGTGGTCAATGATTTGCGCAGCCAGACATTTCACCCCAGCGCCTTTACCGATCTGGGAATAGACCTGCAAACGATGAAAGCTGTCATCGTGAAAAGCTCGCAACATTTCTACGCAGGTTTTGCGCCCATCGCTTCAGAGGTTATTCACATGAAAGGGCCAGGGGCGATCCCACCCGATTTCACAATCATCCCCTTCACCAAGCGGGATGACAATTACTGGCCCAAGACGGAAAACCCCTTTGATTGAAATCAGTCCCCGCCGGCCCGAGACTTCTAGAGGTCAGGAGTTTACCCTTCCGGCCCTTCACTCAGAATGCACAGAACCCGCGCATCTTTCGTCAAATGCAAATCCTGACGTTGGTCAGCCGATGTGGCCAGCAAGGCCGCAACACCAGCAGCACCGGATTCCGTCGATGGCCACCCGGCCACCATCATAGCGCCAGCGCCCGCTTCGGCCTCAGCCTCGGACAGTAAAACAAAATCATCCGCATCGCGTGCCAACCCCTTGAGGGCAATCAGCGATGGCATTTTGCAATCCAAACGCCCCATATTGCTGACCGGACCGCCGGCTTCGGTTGGCTTACCGGCGGCGATGGAACTGTGCAGCGCTGCTGCAAATGCCGGTTCCACCACGATTATTCTTGGCGCATCGCCCCACGCCTGCCGTGCCAGCGCCGCGCATGATCCCGCAAGGCCGCCAACGCCCGCCTGCAAAAAAATATGGCTGGGCACTTGCTCCATCTGTTCAATCGCCTCCGCCATGAGGGCAAGATACCCCTCCATCACGCGGTAGGGGTAATCCATATATCCCTCCCACGAACTGTCCGACAAAAGCCACCAGCCATTGTCAGTCGCAGCTTGCGCCGCTGCGACCATGGACGCCTCATAATTGTCTCCAGCCCGCACCACCTCAGCCCCTTGATCTGACAAGCGGGCAGCAAAGGCTTCAGGCACGGTTTCGGCGATATAGACAACCGCTTTCGCCCCAAATGCAGCCGCCCCTGCGGCCACGGACATGCCGTGATTTCCCGCGCTGGCCGTTACATAGGTTGCGCCTTTTGCACGACCCTGCTCTGCGTCATGAGCAATAGCGTAAGCCGCGCCCAGCGCCTTGAAACTGCCCAGCCCCATCCGGGCGCGTTCGTCCTTGATCCACACTTCAGCCACTTCTGCCTGTGCCGCAATTGGTTTGGCTGGCATCAGCGGCGTTTGCCCCGCCGCCGGGCACCGCCGGAGCAACGCCATCGGCGCATCCGCATCAACCGACGGAAAAGGAACACGATCAAGGCCAGTCACGGCTGCCGGGCGGGTGTTGTGCAAAATATCCATGCCAGCACTCCATTACGCAGCCGCCCACAGGTCAAGCGATTTACGGCCTCTTTTGCGGAAAACACTTCGCCATTGGACAACCAGCGACGTCGCTTATGTGCAAGCCTGAGTGCAAATCAGAAAGGGTTCGCCATGACAGATCAAGCTATAGCGCCAGCGCGCTCCGGCGGCCGCGCCGCCCGGCGGGCCCTGCGGAAAGCCACCAATGTTTGCATGCTGCCTGGCATCCACAACAAGATCCCCACCTGCGAAATCATGACGGGATCACAGGTGAAACGTATTGATGCGGCCTCCATGGACATTCTGGAAAATGTCGGCGTGGTGTTCCGCGATGACATCGCTCTCGCGGATTGGCGCAAGGCCGGGGCCAAGGTGGTCGGCGACCGTGTGTATCTGGATCGCGGACTGGTGCGCAATCTGATCGCATCCATTCCAGCGCGGTTCACATACCAAGCCCGCGATCCAAACAAGAACCTCGCCCTTGGCGGGCGCGACGCGATGTTTGTCCCGATGACCGGTGCCCCTTATCTGCGTGATCTCGATGATGTGCGCCGCAATCCGACGCTGGATGATTTGGCGATGTTCCACAAGCTGGCCCATATGATGCCCGCCCTGCATTCCAGCGCCCATCACATCGTCGAGCCTTATGATCACGCGATCAGCCAGCGTCATCTGCGGATCACGTATTCATCCATGAAATACTCCGACAAAACTTTCATGGGGATGACCACCAGCCCCAAAAACGCCGAAGACGTCATCGACATGTGCCGCATCCTGTTCGGGTCCGGATTTGTTGAACAGCACCCTGTCGTTACTGGCAATTGCAATGGCAATTCGCCGCTGGTTTGGGACGAGACCATGCTTGGCGCAATGCGGGCCTTCTGCCGCGCCAATCAACCGGTGCTGTGTTCGCCCTTCGTGCTGGGCGGGGCCAATACGCCCGCCTCTGTCGCCGCCTCTGTTGCGCAGTTGAACGCCGAAGCCCTATCGGCACTGGCCTACACGCAGGTGATCCGCAAAGGTTGCCCTGCGATCTATGGTCATTACCTCTCCAGCGTCAGCATGAAGTCGGGCGCGCCGATGGCAGGCACGCCGGAAATCTCATTGATGAACTTTATGATTGGCCAAATGGCGCGGCACTACGATGTGCCATGGCGGACCTCGAACACATTGGGCGGGGCCAAGACATTCGACGCACAGGCCGGGTATGAAAGTGCCACGACCCTCTCATCGGTGATGCATGCAGGTGCCAACTACATCTGGCACTCGGCGGGTTGGAACGAAGCGGGTATGCATTGTTCAGTCGCAAAATTCATCGTCGATGCCGAACAATGCGCCATGGCACACCGCATGGCGCAAGGTCCAAACTTTGACGATTTTGAGGAGGCGCTTGCCGCCGTACCCGATGTTGGACCAGGCGGGCATTACCTTGGCCATCCTCACACCCAAGATAATTTTCAAACCGCGTTCTTTATGCCTGAACTATTCGACAACAACTCCATCGAACAATGGCAGGCGGACGGCAGCAAAGAAATCACCGAACGCGCTCTGATCCATGCCCGCAAGTTACTATCCGAATACCAAGAGCCGCATCTCGACATCGCAAAGGATGAAGAGTTACGTGCATATATTGCCAAACGTGAGGCCGAAATCCCGGCCTGCGACGAACTCAACCAAAGCTACTAAAGCGCTGCCCCGCTTCATTTGGCTGGAAAAACTCCTGCGCTTCGCCTGCCAAAGGCACTATCGGCAAGGGGTATCCGCTGCCCCCCAGATCGCCAGCTCCCGCGCCAGATCGGCCACGGTTCCCTCTGGCGCTGAGCGGCCCGCGCCGGGAGTGAATCCCCAGCGGACAAAGGCAGAGCTTTGCACATGGTCGATCAGATCCGCGATGTCGCTGCCGTCATTGGTCTCTGGATCGCGCAACTGCACACAAACTTCGGCAGAGGATTTGCCCAACCACGCCAATTCCTCCGGTGGCAACCGCCAGGCATCGTCAATATGCGGCGGCGCATGCGGCACAGTGTTTTCCGCGGCGCTGGTCACATGACAGGTTCGGCAGGGCATGGTTTCTGCCCCGATCCTGCTTTCATCGGCCCGCACATACATCCCGTGGAGTGCCCCGGCGCCATAGCCAAGCCCCTCCCACATCGGCCGATCCTCGGTGACGTGGCAATTTGTGCAACGCGGATGCGATGTGACCTCAAAGATCTTGTCCCAGGCTTGTAAACCCTCGGCACGGCTGGCGGTGTCTTGCGCCGCCAAAGGGGACGCCAACATCATCAAAGCAAAGGCATAGCGCATCAGGCAAACCTCACATGTTTATCAAAGGGCATTTCGCGAATGCGCTGTCCGGTTGCATCAAAGATCGCATTGGCCAAGGCAGGCGCGGCAGGCGGCACGCCCGGTTCTCCAATGCCGCGGATCTTGTCGCCGTTTTCCAGTCCGCGCACCGTGATCTGCGGCGTCTGGTACAAGCGCATGCCCTCAAAGGCGTGGTAATTGTCCTGTTGTGGCACGCCGCCCTCATAGGTCAGCTCGCAATTCATCGCATGGCCAAGCCCCCAGATCACACCGCCTGTAACCTGCGCCTCAAAGTTCACCGGATCCAAGATTCGTCCCACATCTGCCGCAGCAAAAACCTTGTCGATACGAATACCGGCATCGGTATCTGTGACCTCAATTACCTGTGCCACAGGCACGCCGAAGGCCAGCACAAAGGCAACCCCGCGCCCACGCCGGGGACCAAGATCGCTGCCCCAGCTCGACATCTCGCCAACAGTTTCCAGAACCTTGCGCGACACCTCGTGACTGCACAGGCGCAGGCGTTCCTGCAAGGGATCGGCACCCGCCGCATGGCATAGCTCATCCATGAAACTTTCGTGCAAAAACCCGTTGCCCGATGCCCCAACGGAACGCCAGGAACTGACCGGGACCATCGCAGGCGCGCGATATCCGGTGACGCGGTAGTCGGGAATGGCAAAGGGTTGGTCCCATGCGCCTGCGACGATGGCCACGTCCGGCCCCATCGCCGGTTGGCCCAAACGACCAAGGCTGCTTTCCGTTACGGAGGTTGCAGAAATGCCCAGATCAAACGCCGTCACCGCACCTTGCGCCACCTTCCCACGGGCGCGCGCCAATTGCATGGGGCGGGGAAAATCATGCGTGAAATCTTCTTCACGACTCCAGGTCATCTTGATCGGCACATCCGGCATCTGCCGAGCAATCTCGACAGCCTGCAGCACATAATCATCCTCGAGCCGCCGACCAAAACTGCCGCCAGACATCAGGACATGAACGTACACTTGCTCGGCCTCCAGCCCAGCCAACTTGGCTGCGTTGACCTGCATAAACCGCGGGATTTGCGTACCGGTCCAGATGTCCAGCCGTCCAGCGGCCAGTTTGATAACAACACTCATCGGCTCCAACGGTGCATGTGCCAGATAGGGGATTTGGTAAGTCGCCTCAATCACGTCACCAGTGCCCAACGCAGCTTCTACATCGCCATCATCGCGAAACCGGCTGTCCTGCAATTCATTGGTAAACGCCGCATCAAGCGTTGCAATCTGTGCCTCGGTTTCACCGATGTAAGGGCTGTCGCCCCACTCACAATCAACCGCATCCGCAGCCTGAAAGGCCCTCCAGGTGTTATCCGCGACGACGGCAATGCCGTCACGGATCGGAAAGATGGCCCGCACGCCACGCATTGTTTCGGCTTCTGACGCGTCATAGCCCAGAATTCCGCCCCCGCGCGCCGGGTTGGTCCGGGTGGTGGCATGGACCAGACCATCCATTCGCAAATCAATGCCATAGGCTTGCGTGCCGGTCGATTTGGGAACGATATCGCTGCGCTGGTGAGCCTTGCCTAAATGTTTCCATTCAGATGGGCTCCGCAGTGGCGCATCTTGCACAGGGTCCGTTTCGGCTGCCGCCACCGCAAGATCGACATAGAGCAGCCGCGTGCCATCAGGCAGGATCACCGCGCCTTCCGCGGTATCAAGCTGATCCCGCGCCAAACCGGTTTGTGCCATCGCCGCCGCAACCAAGGTTTCTCGCGCCATCGCACCCGCCTCGCGCAGTCGGTCGTACATATCGGGCACGGTTGAAGACCCGCCAGTAAGTTGCAGCCCCAGCAGCTTGCCCGCAACATCGGCAGCTCCGCGTCCTGCTTTTGCAAAGAAGCTGTCGGAAACCGCCGCTATCGGCATCCCCTCAACGGCAACCACGTGGTTGTAATAGGCTGCGGCTGGCGGGCCGGGATCAAGGCGAACTTGCGCCACATCCACATCCAACTCTTCGGCAATCAGATGTGCCTGAACAGAATAGGCACCCTGCCCCACATCCGCACGGGGCGTGATCAGGGTAATGCCATCCCTATCGATCATCACATAGGGATTAAAGGCCACCTCGCCTGGCGCGAGCTGATCTAAAAGCGGGTTCTCGACCTCGCGTTTGTAAAGATAGGTGCCAAAGGCCACACCGCCCAAAACGGCGGCAGACCCAACCAGAAAGCTGCGGCGGGCAATCGTGCGCACGCGTCCCATGATCAGGCCTCCTGCAACTTGGCAGCGGCGGTCTTCACCGCAGCACGAATGCGTGGGTAGGTGCCGCAGCGGCACAGATTGCCGCTCATCGCGGCATCGATCTGATCATCCGAAGGTTCCGGGTTCAGATCCAGAAAGGATGCGGCCTGCATGATCTGGCCGGACTGACAATAGCCGCATTGTGCTACCTGATGATCCACCCAAGCGGCCTGAACCGCATGCAATGATTGCGGTGTGCCCAACCCTTCGATGGTGGTCACGTCGCCATCCACATCCGCTGCCGCCAATTGGCAGGATCGCACCGCAATACCGTCAACATGCACTGTACAGGCTCCGCATTGCCCAATGCCACAGCCATATTTCGGCCCGGTGATCCCCAATTCGTCCCGCAAAACCCAAAGCAGCGGCATGTCATCTTCGACATCCACAGCGTGCTCTTTTCCGTTGGCGATGAGTTTCATGGGCGGCTCCTGCTGAACTGTTTCGTTCAATTTAGGAGCGCCGTTTGTGTCGGCAACCCGCAACCTGTTGTGGCTACGGGTTACCTTGGGTCATTTTTCAGATCAGAATTCGACAACCGCACGAATGCTTTTGCCTTCGTGCATCAGCTCGAACCCGTGGTTGATCTCTTCAAGCTTCAACTTGTGGGTAATCATCGGATCAATCTCAATTTTGCCGTCCATGTACCAATCAACAATCTTGGGCACATCTGTGCGGCCCTTGGCACCGCCAAATGCGGTGCCGCGCCAAACACGCCCTGTCACCAGTTGGAAGGGACGTGTCGAAATCTCGGCACCGGCCGGAGCCACACCGATGATGATGCTTTCGCCCCAACCCTTGTGCGCACATTCGAGCGCGTCACGCATCACCTTGGTGTTGCCAGTTGCGTCAAAGGAATAATCGGCGCCGCCCTTGGTCAGTTCAACCAGATGCGCGACCAGATCACCCTCAACCTTGGACGGGTTCACAAAATCGGTCATGCCGAAATACTTGCCCGTCTCGGCCTTGTCGTCGTTGAGATCCACACCGACAATCTGATCCGCGCCAGCAAGACGCAAACCCTGAATCACATTGAGACCGATACCGCCCAGACCAAAGACAACACAACGCGCGCCGATCTCGACCTTGGCGGTGTTGATCACCGCGCCGATGCCCGTAGTGACGCCGCAACCGATGTAGCAGATCTTGTCAAACGGCGCGTCCTTGCGCACCTTGGCCAGCGCGATCTCAGGCACAACCGTGTGATTGGCGAACGTCGAACAGCCCATGTAGTGATGGATGGGCGTACCATCCAGCATGGAAAAGCGGGTTGTGCCATCCGGCAATTGACCGCGCCCTTGGGTGATCCGGATCTTCTGGCACAGGTTTGTCTTACCGCTGAGGCAATATTCGCATTCGCGGCACTCGGGCGTGTAGAGCGGGATCACGTGATCGCCCGGTTCCAGTGTGGTCACACCTTCGCCCACTTCCAAAACAACGCCTGCGCCTTCATGGCCAAGGATGGCCGGGAAGATGCCCTCGGGATCGTCGCCGGAACGGGTGAATTCATCTGTATGGCACAGACCGGTTGCTTTGATCTCAACCAGAACTTCGCCTTTGCGAGGGCCTTCGAGGTTCACCTCCATGATCTCAAGCGGTTTTCCTGCCTCAACGGCAACGGCGGCACGGGTTTTCATCATGGGGGTATCCTCCGGAATTGTTTTGCGCAGGAAGCTTAAGGGCGGGCGGCTTGTCAAGGCAAGCAGCACCGCCTGAGGGTTCAGATGCGACACCTTACGGGAAAGCGTCGGAGCTCTCCGGAGCGGATTCTACCAACCGGCCAAAACACAGCGCTCCGAGGCGGATATAAATCACCATCAGTGATTAATATCTACGACCGTGACCAATATCTGACAATTCTCTGAATGGTCCGATCGCGACGGCTGCCGTAGAGCTTGGCCAAGAAGGAACACCAATGCAGCACCCCAAGCGCACAATAGCCAAAGCATTAACCTGGCAAACATCCGGCCTGCTTATGATGGTAATTCTCGGCTATCTGACCACCGGGTCGATCCGCGCGGCTGGCGGCCTTGCCCTGGCCAGCTTTGCCACGGGAACGGTCACCTATTTCATCCACGAACGGATTTGGGATCGCATCCGATGGGGTCAAATTTTGCCAAAAGATCAAGTGAGTTAGCGCACTGGCGCATTCGCCTTAATCCGTCGCAACACCACATTCGTCTGCGCGGAATTCACCGCTGGTTGCACAAACAAGAACCCTTCGAGAAACTCGTTATAGGCGTCAATGTCACGGCAGAGGATGCGCAGGTGGTAATCGGCCTGCCCCGTGGTCGCATAACATTCTGTCACCTCTTCGCGGCGTTGGACGGCGGCGATGAACCGGGCCAAGGCTTCGGTGTCATGGCGGGTTAGGTGGACATGCACGATCGCTTCAAACCGCAGGCCCATCCTCTTGGGGTTGACGATGGCGGCGTAGCGCTCAACAATTCCAGCCTCTTCCAATGCTTTGACCCTGCGCCAGCACGACGAGGCGGAGATATTCAACTTTTCCGCCAACTGCGCATTTGGAAGCCGCGAATCCTGTTGAAGAAACATCAGCAGCTTACGATCAATATCATCCATAGAATCTCCGAATATAATCCCCAGATAATCCCTCCATATTGAAAGAATTACCCGCAACATTAACGCAAACGCAGAAAGAATGAAGCCGAAATCCAGAAGATCCAGTGTATTTTCCCCAAAAGCTAGGAGTGCGCAATGTCCCGTCCTGATCACCAGTTCAAAACCTATCAACTTGACGACCGCTATGCGCAGGTGCGCGGCCGCGTCTTCATGACCGGCACGCAGGCACTCACGCGGATCATGTTGGACCAAGCACGCCGGGACCGTGATGCGGGCATGAACACGGCCGGTTTTGTCTCTGGTTACCGCGGTTCTCCTTTGGGTGGTTTGGATCAGGAAATGTGGCGCATTGCCCCGCGGCTTGAAGAAAACCGCATCAAATTCATGCCCGCCGTGAACGAAGATCTGGGCGCAACCGCCGTTCTGGGCGCACAACAGGCGCATCTGGACCCCCACGCCGAAGTCGATGGCGTGTTTTCGATGTGGTACGGCAAGGGGCCAGGTGTTGACCGTTCAGGCGATGCGCTCAAACACGGCAACGCCTATGGGTCCGCGCCAAAGGGCGGCGTTCTGGTGGTGGCAGGGGACGATCACGGTTGTGTCTCATCCTCCATGCCGCACCAATCGGACGTGGCGTTCATGGCGTGGTTCATGCCAACGCTGAACCCCGCATCGGTCGCGGAATATCAAAGCTTTGGCGAATATGGGTTCGCCCTGTCGCGGTTCTCCGGCACTTGGGTGGGCTTCAAGGCGATCTCCGAAACGGTGGAATCCGGCGCATCCGTCGATCTTTTGCCTGACCGAACCTTCAAACAGCCAGATTACACCGCGCCGGCCGGCGGGCTGCATGTTCGTTTGGGTGATCTCCCCTCGCCGGGGATCGAGACGCGGATTCATGACAAGCTTGAAGCGGTCGAAGCCTTTGTTGAGGCCAATCCGATTGATCGCAAAATCTATGATATCGACGATGCCCCTTTTGGCATTGTCAGCACCGGCAAAGGGCATCTTGATCTGATGGAGGCCCTGCGTCTGCTAGGCCTCAGCGAAGAGAAATGCCGCGCGCTTGGCATCGACATCTACAAGGTCGGCATGGTCTGGCCCTTGGCCCGCCGCGACGCGCTGGAGTTTGTGAAAGGCAAGAAAGAAGTCCTCGTGATCGAGGAAAAACGCGGCATTATCGAAAGCCAATTCAAAGAGGCATTCTATGACTGGCCCGGCTCCAAGCCGCAGCGGATGGTCGGCAAACATGACGAAAACCTCGAAGAGCTGGTGCCGTGGACGGGCGAACTGTCACCGCTGAAGCTGGTGCCAATCATCGCCGCGCGGCTCGATGCGTTTTTCCCAAGCGAAAAGCTGATGGAGCGCGCCAAAGCTTTGACCAGCACTCCAGTGCCGGTGCTCAACGTGCCGGGGGCGAACCGAACGCCCTATTTCTGCTCGGGCTGCCCGCACAACACCTCCACCAAGCTGCCCGCAGGGTCCAAAGCGGCCTCCGGCATCGGCTGTCATGTCATGGCCAGTTGGATGGACCGCGACACCGCCGGATTTGCCCAGATGGGCGGCGAAGGGGTGCCGTGGATTGCCACATCGCTTTTCAACGGTGGCAAGCATATCTTCCAGAACCTTGGTGAGGGCACATGGTATCACTCCGGCTCGCTCGCGATCCGGCAAGCGGTCGCGGCCAAGGCCAATATCACCTACAAAATTCTCTACAACGACGCCGTGGCGATGACAGGCGGGCAACCCGTTGATGGGCCGGTGTCGGTTAGTGGCATCGCCCAAGCCGCCCGCGCCGAAGGTGTCAACCGCATCGCACTTGTCTCGGATCATCCCGAGAAATTTACCCGCGCGGATTTTCCCGCTGGGACATCATTCGACCACCGCCGAGATCTGGACACGGTGCAACGCGAATTGCGCGAGATCCCCGGCGTGACGGTCCTGATCTACGAACAGACCTGCGCAACAGAAAAACGCCGCAAGCGCAAACGCGGGCAGATGGATGACCCCAAACGCTTTGTCATGATCAACGATCTGGTCTGCGAAGGCTGCGGGGACTGCTCGCTCGAAAGCAATTGTCTGAGCGTTGAACCAAAGAAGACCGAGTTCGGAACCAGGCGGAAGATCAACCAATCCACCTGCAACAAGGATTATTCCTGCCTCAACGGATTTTGCCCATCCTTTGTCACCATCGAAGGCGGCGAACGGCGCAAGAAATCCGGTGCAGGCTTGGATGTGGACAGCATGGTCGCAGACCTGCCCCGCCCCAAGTTGCCGACACTGGATCAACCCTTTGACCTGCTTGTAACCGGCGTGGGTGGAACCGGGGTTGTGACCGTGGGTGCGCTGATCTCCATGGCGGCCCATCTCGAAGGCAAAGGCGCAAGCGTGCTGGATTTCACCGGATTTGCCCAGAAATTCGGAACCGTGCTGGGCTATGTCCGGTTGGCCAAAAGTCCCGATGCTGTGCATCAGGTGCGGATTGATGAGAGCAGCGCCGATGCGGTCATCGGATGTGACATGGTCGTCAGCTCCGCGCCCAAGGCCTCGGCCCATTATCGCAAGGGCACACGGATCGTTCTGAACCGTGCCGAAATGCCGACCGGTGATCTGGTGCTGAACCGCGATGCCGATTTGCGCATTGACGACCGTGAAGATGTGATCGCAGGTGTGGTTGGTGCAGAAAACCTGTCGGCCTTCGATGCAAACGCCATGGCTGAACGTCTGATGGGCGATGCGGTGTTTGCCAACGTCATGATGCTGGGCTTTGCATGGCAAAAGAGCTTGGTCCCGGTTTCCCTTGATGCCCTCTGTCAGGCGATAGAGCTGAACGGCGTGGCGCCGGACAGAAACAAAACCGCCTTTGCCTATGGTCGGATCATGGCCGACAGCCCCGCGCTTCTGACGCAGGACGAGAAAGCGCCGACAACAGACGAAAGCGTTTCTGCCCTGATCGCGCGGCGCATGGCGTTTCTGACCGACTACCAGAATGCTGCCTATGCCGCCCGCTACCAATCAAAGCTTGAAACCTTTGCACAAACCGGGGCGAGCGAGGAACTGATCCGTGCAGCGGCCAAATCCCTGTTCAAGCTGATGGCTTACAAAGACGAATATGAGGTCGCTCGCCTGCATGCCCACTCTGGCTTTACCGATCAGATCGCGCAGGATTTTGAGGGCGACTACAAGATCAAATACCATCTCGCGCCGCCGCTTTGGCCCACGGGCAAAGACACGCGCGGTCGGCCTTTCAAGAAAACCTTTGGTCCGTGGATGGGCAATGCCTTTGCCCTTCTGGCCCGGATGAAAGGTCTGCGCGGCACCTGGGCCGATGTGTTCCGATATGGCGCGGATCGCAAGCTGGAGATCGCACTGATCGGTTGGTTCGAAGAGGTGATGGAACAGGTCAAGACCGCCGCATTGGACGAGGAGGCCGCGCTTGCCGTTCTAACCGCCCCGATGGAGATCCGAGGCTACGGACCGGTCAAGGAGAAGGCAGCAGCACAGGCCAAAGAGAAAGTCGCGGCGCTTCTGGGCTGATCGGCGCATGGGGCAGAGCATCCCTAAATGCTCTGCTCAAATCATCGTTATCCGCGCATCACTTGACCCTGCGGGTCATAGGGTGACGGTGCGATCACAGTTGCAGGCCGTTCGGCCCCAACCACATGCACCGAAAGCGCCGTTCCTTCGGCAGCGCTGCCTCTGTCCACCAATGCCATGGCCAGCGACTTGCCGACACAATGCCCATAACCGCCAGAGGTCACAAAACCGACCTTGCGCCCGTCATGCCAAACGGGTTCGTACCCGCTGGCATCTGCATCCAGCGCATCAATCTCAAGCGTCACCAACAACTTGTCCGGCCCCGACCCGTCGCGTTCTGCCAAAGCGGCATCTTTGCCGACAAAGTCTTTGGACCAATCAATCCAGCGGTCCATCCCCGTCATACCAGGCGTATACCCTTGGGTGAATTCCGCCGACCAAATGCCAAAGCTCTTCTCAAGGCGCAGCGACAACAGCGCATTGAAGCCATATTCGATCATGCCGTGATCTGCCCCCGCTGCCAGCAGGTGATCACGCAGCGCCTTCAGGTCGCCCGCGCGGCAGTGCAGCTCATAACCCAGCTCGCCCGCGACCGACAAACGCCCCACTTTGCAGCGGATCAACCCCACATCCATCTGCGCACAGCCCATGAACCGCAGGGCATCCAGATCACCATCGCTCAACGCCGCTTGCAAGACCTCGCGTGATCTAGGACCAGCCAGCGACAGCCCGCCCATTTCGTCACCCAGATCGCGCAGGTTCACGCCGTCCTGCATATGGTCATTAAACCACCGCATGTGCCATTGGCGCAGGTAGTAGGATCCGGTGATCCACCATGTCCCATCGCCCCAGTTAAAGATCGTCAGATCCCCTTTGAGTCGCCCGTCCTCGCCCAGCATTGGCGCCAGTTTCGCACGCCCCGGCGCAGGCAGTTTGGAGGCCATCAAATGATTGAGCCAGCTTTCGGCATTCGGGCCAGAAACCTCGAACCGCGAAAACGCCGTTATGTCCAGCAGACCAACCCCATCGCGCACCGCACGGCATTCCGCCCCGACGATATCATGCGCATTCGATCGCTTGAGCGATGGCGTTTCCTCAAACCCCTGCGGTGCAAAGTAAAGCGGCAGCTCAAGATCCCAGCTTTGCCCCCATTTCGCGCCCGCGGCGGTCATGTCGGAATAGACGCCAGTCGTCCTGATCGGACGGCCAGCGGGCAATTGCTCGTTCGGATAAGTCATCACAAAGCGGCGCGAATAAAACTGCCCCGTGGTCTGCGCGATGTACTGTTTGTTCTCGGCCCAGATGCCGTAACGGGCCACATCCATACCATAGACATCCGCCTCCGGCTCACCATGGATCATCCACTCCGCAAGGCTTTTGCCCACACCGCCGCCTTGCAGGAACCCGGCCATAACTGCACAAGCCGACCAATAACCACGCTTGCCCGGAACCGGACCCACCAGGGGATTGCCATCGGGACTAAAGGTAAACGCGCCGTTGACCCATGTTTTCACACCCACATCCTGCAACGCGGGATAGCGTTCAAATCCCAGCGTCAGTTCATGTTCAATCCGGTCTGTGTCTTCCTGAAACAGCTCCATCCCGTAGTCCCACGGGGCACCGTCCATCGCCCAATGTTCCGTGTTCACCTCATAAATGCCCAGCAGAACACCTTTCTGGTCTTGGCGCAGATAAGTGAACCCTTCGAGGTCCACGGTCATCGGCACCTCAAAATCCAGACCTTCAAGCGCCGGGATGGTGTCGGAAATCAGGTAATGGTGCTTGAGCGGTGCAACAGGCAGCTCGACACCGGCCATCCGTCCCACCTGTTTGGCCCAAAGACCGCCCGCATTGACCACATGTTCGCAAGAAATCGTGCCTTTTTCCGTCACCACCTCCCACCCTTGCAGGGTCTGGTTCAGCTCAAGCACGCGGTTGTGTTCAATCACAGTTGCACCGCGTTTCTTGGCCGCGCCTGCGTAGGCATGAACTGTGCCTGTGGTGTCAATATACCCCTCACGGTCGGCCCACATGCCGCCCAAGAGCCCTTCGCCGGACATGATCGGGTTCAGCGCGACTGCCTCTTCCACACTAACAAGGCGGCAGTCCTCAATGCCGATGGATTGAAATGTGCGGTAAGCCGATTGCAGCCATTCCCAGCGGTCCGGCGTACCCGCCATCGTCAAACCGCCAGTCATATGCAGCCCGATATTCTGGCCACTTTCCTCTTCGATCTCGCTCAGCAGATCAATTGTATAGGCCTGCAAAGCCGCGATATTTGGATCGGCGTTCAGCGCATGAATGCCCCCTGCCGCATGCCAGCTTGATCCGGCGGTCAGAACCGACCGTTCGACCAGCGCAACATCGCTCCACCCAAGTTTGGCCAAATGATAAAGGACCGATGCCCCGACAACGCCGCCGCCGATAACGACCACTCTGTAGTGCGATTTCATGCCCGCTCTCCCCTCGCGCTGATTGGGTCAAGCAGACAAGCGCGATCCGCCTCGCGTCAAGAGCAATCGCGACACGGCCAGGAAAAAGGCGCGCACCCGGCGAGGGTACGCGCCAATTCTTCAGAAGTATTATTTTAAATCAGGATGCTACGGCCTTCATAAACCGGTCGCGGATCACCACAGGATCCTTGGTGATCACCGGCACTTTGATGTTACCGCTGTCGCATTTCACCACCATGATCGTCATTTGCTTGGATGCGATTGCCGCCTCAAGCGCCGGACCGCAGTCCTTGTCTTGCACTTCGACCACATTTTCGCAGCCGCAGGCCGTTGCCACTGCGGCCAGCGATGTCTTCTTGCCCGCATAGGTCGGTTGATCGCCAGTCGAACCATATGATCCGTTGTCGATGATCATCAGGATGAAATTGTCCGCCACGTTGTTGGCGATGGTCGGCAAGGTGCCAAAGTTGGTCAGCACGGACCCGTCACCATCAATCGCGATGACCGTTTTTTCCTGCGCCAGCGCCACGCCAAGCCCGATGGAAGACGCGAGCCCCATGGTGCCCAACATGTAAAAGTTTGTCGGCTGATCGTCGATCATGTGCAATTCCTGACTGGGCAGGCCGATATTGCAGATGACCAACTGGTCGCGCAGGATCGGCGCGATCTCTTTGAGAATTTCGGAACGGATCATCAGTAACCTCCCCAGAACGTCGCGTCCGTCAGGATGGCGACAGGTTTGTTGCACATGAATGTGTATTTCAGGATCGCATCCAATTCCTGCGCATCTTCTTGCTTGTGAAAGTGGTATGTCGGGATGTTCAACTGGTTGAGAAGAGCCTTGGTGTGCACCGCCATTTCAACCTGACAGGCGACCGGCTCTTTCAACTCTCCCCGATAGCTGATCAGCATCGGCAAGGGCATCCGGTAGAACTGTGTCAGTGTAACCAGAGTGTTCACTGTTACACCGATGGCGGTGTTCTGCATGATGATGGCAGGGCGTTTGCCGCCCATGAAAGCACCGGCACACAGCCCCATGCCCTCGTCCTCTTTGTTGGACGGAATGTGATAGATCTCTGGCCGGGTCTCGACCTCGTCAATCACGCCGGCCAACTGCTTGCACGGCACGGTCGTTACAAATGAGATGTCATTGGCGACAAAATCATCAACGATTTGTTTGGATATGGACAAAGGTCTACTCCTGACGGTTCTGAGGTTCGAGATAGGCGTTGGCTGGGACGTGACCGTTAGCCGGACATGCCAAGATCAAACTGCTGGTCAGGAAAGTATTTTGCAAGGCGCACATCGGCGGACCTTGCATGCCCTTCCATCCCTTCCAGACGTGAAATTCTTGCCGTCGCTTCGGCCACGGGGCGGGCGCCCTCGCGCGTTGCCTTTTGCCAGGTGACGATCTTCATGTACTTGTGGACCGACAGACCACCCGTGTAGGTCGCCGCCCCAGAGGTGGGCAGAACGTGGTTTGTACCGCTGGCCTTGTCACCAAAAGACACGGTCGTTTCCTCGCCAAGAAACAGTGATCCATATGATGTCAATCGATCAAGCCACCAAGGCAAATCGTCAGCCTGCACCGTCAAATGCTCGGGCGCGTATTGATCAGAGACCACTGCCATTTCCTCGCGGTCCGCGCACAGCACAACCTCAGCGTAATCACGCCAGGCCGCCAGTGCGTTGTCGCGGTTCAGTGTCGGCAGATCGTCGATCATGCCGGGCACCATCGCCATCACGTCATCGGCCAGTTTCTGGTCATCTGTCACCAGCCAGACCGGGGAATTGTAGCCGTGCTCTGCCTGCGACACGAGATCCGTCGCGACGATATGGGCATCTGCAGTTGCATCGGCCAATATCAGACTGTCCGTGGGGCCAGCGACCATATCAATACCAACGCGCCCATAAAGAATGCGCTTGGCCTCTGCGACGAATTGATTTCCCGGACCTACCAGAATGTTGGCCTTGGGCTGACCAAACAGGCCAAAGGTCATCGCCGCAATCCCCTGCACGCCGCCAATAGCCATGATGCTGTCCGCGCCGCACACATGCGCGGCATAAATGATCGCGGGATTGATCCCCACACCAGGGCGCGGCGGCGAACAGGCCATGATGTGTTTGCAACCGGCAACCTTGGCGGTGGTCACGGTCATGATCGCGCTGGCAATATGGCTGTAGCGCCCGCCCGGCACATAACAACCCACGGCATCGACAGGGATCACTTTCTGCCCGGCGGTCAGTCCCGGTACAACTTCAATCTCGACATCGCCTATGGTGGATTTTTGCGCCTCGGCAAAGCGTTTCACATTGTCATGGGCAAACCTTATGTCCGCTTTGACCTGATCAGACACCAGCGCACCCGCGGCGGCGATTTCTTCTTTCGACAGGACGATATTACCATCGTACTTGTCGAATTTGGCGGCATATTCCAGCGCCTTTTCTTCCCCGCCGCTTTCGATTTCGGACAGAATGGTTTGCACAGTTTTCTGCACATCCGAAGATCCGCTCTGCGCTGTCATGCTGGCTTTTTTCAGATATGTCGGGGCCATTTCATGCAGTCCTTTGTTCGAAAAAAATGAGGGCAATCCCCTGCGCCCGCTTTACGAGAAACAGTGGGTTATGCCTGTTCTTGGGGGGCGCTGTGGCCATTTGCAAGACTTTCAACCGTTTCCAAGCCTCCATTTTCAAAAGCCAAAAACAGGCTTTCGAGGACTGAAATGCAGGGGTCAATTTGGTCCGGATTTGTCGATTTTTGGATGATTGATGTCGGCAATGCTGAAAATGCCGCGGCTGGGGAGATTCGCCGGATCGGGCGCCGTGTTGCTCTTGACAGTCCCTGCGCCTTTCACACCCTATGCCTCCACGCAAAACGAAGGGGGCGAGTTATGACAGTACTAATTGCCGGAGGCGGGATCGCAGGGCTTGCGCTGGGACTGACTTGTCATCAGATCGGCGTGCCCTTCAAAGTCTTCGAAGCTGTGCAGACATTGCGTCCCCTGGGGGTTGGCATCAACCTTCAGCCCACTGCCGTCCGTGAACTGATTGATCTGGATCTCGAAGGTGAACTGGAACAAATCGGCGTGCGCACCCAGGACTACGGGATGTACACGCGCCATGGCGTGCATGTCTGGACCGAACCGCGCGGTCATTGGGCCGGCTACGACTGGCCGCAATACTCTGTCCATCGCGGCAAATTGCACATGATGCTCTATCACGCTCTGATCCAGCGGGCCGGACCAGACGCAGTCGAGACAGGTTGGGCTGCCACCGGATTTGACAACACAGACACAGGCGCAACATTGCACCTGCGTGGCACTGATGGGCAAACGCAGTCATTGGACGGCTCCGTGGTGATCGGGGCTGATGGCATTCATTCTGCGATCCGCGGCCAGATCGACCCAAAAGGCGGCCCGCCAAAATGGGGCGGCACGATCATGTGGCGCGGAACAACGCTAGCCAAACCGTTCAAAACCGGCGCATCCATGGTGATGATTGGCTCAAAGGGGTTGCGCTTTGTATCTTATCCGATCTCGAAGCCGGACCCAGACACCGGCCTTGCCGAGATCAACTGGATTGCGACGCTCTTGCAGGATCCAGACGCCGATTGGAACAAGGAAGACTGGAGCCGCGAAGCCGATAAAAACGATGTCCTGCCCGCTTTTTCGGTATTTGACCTCGATTGGATCGACATCCCCGGATTGATCCGCGATGCAGGCAAAGTCTACGAATACCCGATGGTAGACCGTGATCCGATGGACCGCTGGCAACAGGGCTGCGTGACATTGATGGGCGATGCCGCCCATGCCGCCTACCCAGTGGGATCAAACGGCGCTGGTTCAGCCATCATCGACGCCCGCAAACTGGGCGCGGCATTCCTTGAACATGGCGTCGGGGCAAAAGCGCTGGAGGTTTATGAAACCGAAATGCGCCCCCAGACTGCACAAGTGACCTTGATGAACCGCGTGGCTGGCCCCGATTCCATTCTCGATCTGGTCGAGCAACGCGCAGACGGCGCATTCACCGACATTTCCGAAGTGATGAGCAAGGAAGAGCTTGCCGCGCATGCGGACAAATACAAAGCAGCCGCAGGTTACGGGATCGAAGATACCAATGCGCGGCCACGCACGATTGCCGAAGGGGCAAGAATGGGCTGAGGACTATAAAAAGACAGGGGTTATTCTACTTTGGACAAGAACGCCTTGATCTCACGTTCTACCGCGCCTTGCTTGACCCGCCGGAACACAAGATCCAGCCCGCCTTCTGCCAGCGTGCGGTGATATTCCTGCATTTCGTATTCGCCCGCCTCGTTGATAAAAAGCGAGAACGTAGAGAACGTGTCGCCGCTGATCCGGGTCCAGACAAACGGCTCACCATTGAGCGGGTCCAGCGGCTCTGGCTTGCCAAAGACGTTGGTTTTCATGGCTGAGCCATAGATGCCATCGCGCGGGCTTGGCACAAATTCGATGGTATAGACCTTCTGCTTGATCCGCCCGTCGCTCTTGTAGCTGACCGATGTCCAACTCAGCTCGAAACCCTTTTTCGACGGCTTGATGGTGGTGCTCAGATCGCGGCGCTGCGTTTCGCCATCCTGCACAAACTCAGAACTGCCCTCATAGACGCCCGCAAATCGGTCAATTTCAGCGGCCAGGGCCACGATCGGCAGAACGCTGAAAACCAGCGCAAGGAGCAGTCGATGAAGCGGCATATAAGATCTCATTTATTATATGTAGTAAAGTTGCGAAAGATTACCAGAGGCGGTGATGCACAAGCCCGTCAATACCTTCAGATACAGCGCCCGCCATCCACCTCCATGCAGACCCCGGTGACCATGCTGGCCTCGTCCGAGCACAGGTAGCAGGCGGCATTGCCCATATCTTCTGGTGTGGAAAACCGGCCCAATGGAATGGTCGATAAGAACTTCGCCCGCACTTCAGGGGTGTCTTCACCCATGAACATCTTCAGAAGCGGCGTTTCACCTGCAACCGGATTGATCGCATTCACGCGCACCCCGTCGGGGGCCAGTTCCACGGCCATCCCCTTGGTCGCGTTGTTCATCCATCCTTTGGAAGCATTATACCAGTTCAGACGCGGTCGTGGACTGACCCCGGCAGTGGATGCCACGTTCAGAATCGCCCCTGTTCTGCGGGCCTTCATCAAAGGCACAATGGATTTCGCAGTCAGATAAACCGATTTGACGTTCACCGCGATCACCTTGTCAAAATCTTCTTCGCTGACCTCTTCCATCGGTGCGGGCAAATGCGTGGTGCCTGCATTGTTGACCAGAATGTCGATCTGTCCAAACGCGGACAAAGCGGCCTGCGTCATCGCCTCAACATCAGCCGATTTGGCCACATTGGTGGTGCAGACCCGCACCCCATCGCCCAGTTCTGCCGCCAGCTCCTCTGCCAGCTCGGTGTTCAGATCCGCGATCAAAACCTTGGCCCCTTCGGCATGAAACTTTCGGACAATGCCAGCGCCAAAGCCCGATGCACCGCCGGTGACGATTGCTGTTTTGTTACCTAATCTCATTTGATCCTCCTAGCCGTGCAGCGCCGCGACAGTCTTGAGTTTTGAGAATCCGTAAAGCGCCTCAAAGCCCTTTTCGCGCCCGTGCCCGGACAGACCCGTGCCACCAAAGGGCAGTTCCACACCGCCGCCCGCGCCATAATTGTTCAAGAAAACCTGGCCCGCCCGCAGCCGTTTGGCCAGCCGCATCTGCCGCGCACCATCGCGCGACCAAACCGAAGCAACCAGCCCAAAGGCGGTCCCATTGGCAATCTGAACGGCCTCTTCTTCGGTTTCGAACGGAATAACGACCTGCACAGGCCCAAAAATCTCGTCCTGCGCCAACAGGTGATCAGGCGTCACGCCCGCAAACAAGGTCGGTGCAACATAGGCACCACCGGCGGGCGCATCGGAAACAACCTGACCCTGTGCCGCGATCTCAAGGTCTTTGCCCCTGGACAGAAACCCTTCAACAATCTCTTTTTGACGCGCTGACACCAGCGGCCCCACATCAAGATCATTCATCGCCGGACCAGCACGAAGCGCGGAGTAGCGTTCTGCCATGCCGTTCAATACCTCGTCATACCGACTGCGGTGTACCAGAATGCGCGAAGACGCCGAGCAGGTTTGACCCGCATTCTGAATGCCCGCATTGGTCAGAAACGGCAGCGCCGCACCCACATCCGCGTCCTCAAACACCAATTGGGGTGACTTACCACCCAGCTCTAGCGTGACCGGCACAACATTGGCCGCCGCCGCTGTCTGGATCAACTTACCGACCCCGACCGAGCCGGTGAAAGACACATGCCGAACACCGGGATGACCGGCCAAGGCGGCACCCGCCTCCGCCCCTAGCCCCGGCACCACATTCAGCGCCCCATCCGGCAGCCCGGCGCGGCGGGCAATCTCGGCAAAGGCCAGCGCAGTCAGACAGGCCTCTTCCGCCGGTTTCAAAACTGCCGCATTGCCCATCGCAAGGGCCGCCCCAACGGAACGCCCGATGATCTGCATCGGATAGTTCCACGGGATGATATGCCCGGTGACGCCATGCGGCTCGCGAAGAGTATAAACGGTATAGCCATCGAGATAGGGAATTGTCGTGCCATGGATTTTATCAACCGCCCCGGCATAGAATTCCATGTACCGGGCAAGGGCGATCACATCAGCACGGGCCTGCTTGAGCGGTTTACCCACATCAAGCGCCTCCAGCTGGGCCAGTTCGTCGACATGTTCCAAAACCAGGGTGCCGATCCTTTGCAGGATCCTGCCACGTTCAAACTGCGGCATCCGGCCCCACGGCCCTGCCAGCGCGGCCTCCGCCGCCTCAACCGCACGATCAACATCAGCCGCACGCCCGCGTGCAATCTCGCACAGGGTTGATCCATCTGACGGATTGCGCAGCACGATGGTCTCACCACCATCCGCCGCATCCCATGTGCCGCCGATAAAACACAAGCCGGGATCGATGCCTAAGGGTCGCAGGGTCACGTTTCATCCTCACTGTGGTGTCTGAACTGCACCCAAGCTGCGGCAGAACCACATGAATGAACAGCCCAAAATCGCATGAACAGGGTTTCCACGCTGTCCACACTACCACTTCGGGCTTATGTTCAAAATTCGATCGGCAAAGTGACTAAGTCACCGAAACCCAGGCATCTTTGCAATATGATCAAGACCACCGATCACCCCACGCTTGCGCCTTTCGCGCAGCCTTGCCGGACCACTTCATGAACAGCTCCCTCAGCAGATTTCTTCCCATCCTCAATTGGGGCCGCAGCTACAACCGCAGCAGTTTCAGCAATGATCTGATGGCGGCCGTGATCGTCACCATCATGCTTATCCCACAGTCCTTGGCCTATGCCCTGTTGGCCGGCTTGCCGCCCGAGGCGGGGCTTTACGCCTCGATCTTGCCCATCATGCTTTATGCGGTGTTCGGAACCAGCCGCGCCTTGGCGGTCGGGCCTGTTGCCGTGGTGTCCTTGATGACGGCCGCCACTTTGGGGGAGGTAGCCGCGCAGGGCAGCGCCGGATATGCCGCCGCGGCCTTGACACTTGCGGCGTTGTCGGGCGCGATCCTGCTTGCGATGGGTCTGTTCCGCCTCGGCTTTGTTGCGAACTTCCTGTCACATCCGGTGATTGCCGGCTTTATCACCGCCTCCGGTCTATTGATCGCGGCCAGTCAGTTGAAACATATTCTTGGTATTGAGGCGCATGGCCACACGCTGTTGGAACTTGTCACACCCCTGATCCTCCATCTGCCGCAAACCAATTGGATCACTCTGACCATCGGCGCCGGCGCAGTGGCATTCCTATTCTGGGTGCGCAAAGGCCTGGCGCCGCTGCTCTCACGGTTCGGCCTGTCCGAAGGTGTCAAATCAGCCTTGGTCAAGGCCGGACCTGTGGCCGTTGTTGTTGCAACCACCCTGACGGTCTGGGGGTTCGATCTGAGCCAAAGCGGCGTGCAGATTGTCGGCGCTGTCCCGCAAAGCTTGCCGCCCTTTACCCTGCCCCCTGTCCCCCTTGATCTATTGCAGAAACTGCTTATGCCGGCCTTCCTGATCTCGCTGATCGGATTTGTGGAATCCATCTCGGTGGCGCAAACACTCGCCGCAAAAAAGCGCCAGCGGATCGACCCGGATCAAGAGTTGATCGGCCTCGGCGCGGCCAATATTGGCGCGGCGCTCACGGGCGGTTTCCCTGTCACCGGCGGATTTTCCAGATCGGTTGTGAATTTTGACGCAGGCGCAGAAACCCCTGCCGCCGGAGCCTTTACCGCCATCGGTCTTGCCATCGCAGCGTTGCTGCTGACCCCGTTGATCTTTTTCCTGCCCAAGGCGACACTGGCCGCGACCATCATCGTTGCGGTGCTGAGCCTCATTGATTTCTCCATCCTGACTCGCAGCTGGCACTACTCCAAATCCGACTTTGCCGCCGTGGCCGTGACAATCCTGCTGACCCTTGGCATGGGGGTCGAGGCAGGCGTGACTGCGGGTGTGCTGCTTTCGATACTGCTGCATCTGTACAAGTCATCCAAACCCCATATCGCCGAGGTCGGCCGTGTGCCGGGCACCGAGCATTACCGCAATATTCTCCGTCACAAGGTGATCACTGACCCCACTGTCGTGTCTCTGCGGGTGGACGAGAGCCTTTATTTCGCAAACGCACGATTCCTAGAGGATCAGATCCACAACCGCGTCGCACGTGATCCGGCGATCCGGCATGTGATCTTGCAATGCTCCGCCATCAACGCGATTGACCTCAGCGCCTTGGAATCCCTTGAGATGATCAACACCCGGCTCAGGGAAATGAATGTGTGTCTGCATCTGTCCGAGGTCAAAGGCCCGGTGATGGACCGGCTGGAGGAACAACATTTCTTGCAGGAGATGACTGGCAAAGTGTTCCTGACCCAGTTTGAAGCCGCCCAATATGTCGCCAGCCAATCCAGCACAAAGGAGCCATCATAGCGGCATAGCGCCCCTTTACGCCGTAAAGCCAATATCGCAAGTTCGGGCGAAGTCTCCGCAAAGGAATGATGATGGCAAATCCGCTTTTCGACGCTCTGTTTGGTCGCCACCAAGGCAAGGAAACGCCGTTTCTGCATTTGCCAAACGGCCAGACCGTGACCCATGCGGCATTTCTGGCCCGCACAGCGCGGTTTGCCAATGCCTTTGCCAAGGTTGGCCTGACCCCCGGAGACAGAGTTGCCGTTCAGATCGAGAAATCCGCCGATGCGCTGGCGCTTTTTGCCGCCTGCGTGCAGGCCGGTCTGGTTTTTCTACCTCTGAACACCGCCTACAAACCTGCCGAAGTAGACTATTTCGTCAGCAACTCTGGTGCGCGGTTGTTGGTTTGTGATCCCGACAAGGCCGACGGCCTGACACCCGTGGCCATGGACGCCGGCGCGCGGCTGGAAACGCTGGACGGATCGGGCGGCGGCACCTTGGTGGAACTGGCCGAAGCGCAACCTGACAGCTTTCAAACGGTCGACAGATCTGCTGACGATCTGGCCGCGTTCCTTTATACCTCTGGCACAACAGGGCGGTCCAAAGGCGCTATGCTCAGCCAATCCAATCTGCTGAGCAATGCGGAAACCCTCAAGGATTTCTGGCGCTTTACCAATAATGACGTTCTGCTGCATGCCTTACCGATCTTTCACACACACGGGTTGTTTGTGGCGACAAATATCATCCTGCTTTCGGGCGGATCGATGGTGTTCCTGCCCAAGCTTGATGTGGATGAATTGATCCGGTTCATGCCTCGCGCCACAAGTTTGATGGGGGTGCCGACGTTCTACACCCGGCTGCTGGATCATCCCGATTTCACCAAAGACCTGACCGCACATATGCGGCTCTTTATTTCTGGGTCTGCCCCGCTTTTGGCGGAAACTCACAAGGCGTTTGAGGCCCGAACAGGCCACCGGATCTTGGAACGCTACGGAATGACCGAAACCAATATGAACACCTCAAACCCCTATGACGGGGAGCGCCGCGCAGGCACGGTTGGCCATCCCCTGCCGGGGGTCGAGCTGAAGGTGACGGACCCGGACAGCGGCGCAACCCTGCCGGATGGCGAGATAGGCGTGATCGAAGTACGCGGGCCAAATGTGTTTCAGGGCTATTGGCAGATGCCGGAAAAGACCGCCGCAGAACTGCGCAGCGACGGGTTCTTTATCACTGGCGATCTGGGCCTGATAGACGATCAGGGCTATGTGCAGATCGTCGGGCGCGGCAAGGATCTGATCATATCGGGCGGCTACAATATCTACCCCAAAGAGATTGAGCTGGTGCTGGACGAACAGCCGGGCGTGCTCGAATCGGCTGTGATCGGCGTACCGCACGACGATCTGGGCGAGGCGCCGCTGGGCGTTCTGGTGCGGGAAAAAGGCGCGGAGCCGGACAGCGAGGCGATCTTGGCGCAACTCAATTCCGATTTGGCGCGATTTAAATGTCCGCGAAAATTGATCGTGGTGGACGCCCTGCCGCGCAACACCATGGGCAAGGTTCAAAAGAACGTGCTGCGCGAAACCTATGCGGATGTATTTGGGCGCTAGGCGGCGTCAGACCTCTGCCAGATCATGAACCGTCCGCGCGTCGCTGGCGGTGCCTGTGTTCACCGTGCTCGCCGGCTCAAGCAGAACCACCTCGCAACTTTCTGACAATGCCACGGGGCAATGTTCAACGCCGCGCGGCACCACGATAAATTCACCCTCTTCAATGATCTCTTCGCGGTCGCGAAATTTCATCAAGAGCCGCCCGCGATGGACCAGAAACAACTCATCCTCATCGTGATGGAAATGCCATGTGAAATTTCCGGAAAACTTGGCCAACTTGATCTGCATATTGTTGATTTGCCCGGCAACGCGCGGCGCCCATGTTTCCTCAAAGGACCCAAAGGCGCGGTCGAGGCTCTTTTTGCCAAATGGTGACAAATGCCCGTTCAACTCAGCCACGTCGCGGACAATTGCGCCCAATTGCGTTGCCAGATCATTGGCTTCGGCCGGGTACAGCCCGTCCAGTGCTGCGGTGCCAATGGTGAAACCGGCAGCCCCTGCATTCTTCACATCTGCAATCCGCGACGGGTCGGCAATCGATCCGGCCGCGATCACCGGTTTACCGGCTGCCTCACACACAGCGCGGATCAACTCAGGCACATCCGTCTTGGACCGATACGCCAGCAGATCCAGTCCATCCACCCCGTCCCGAGCCGCCAATTCTGCCGCGCTTTTGGCGATCTCTTCGATACTGCCTTGCAGCACGCTGGGGTGCCCCTCAATCCGACCGGGAAACGGATAGTAGGCGATGCCCCGCCCCGCCAGAACCGGCAGCACCTCATCGACACGTGTACCGCCAAGCAAAACATCGACACCGATCTCAACAGCCGCACGGGCAGAGCGGACTTCGCTGTCCTGATCAAGAGAAACCACCTCAAGATAAGACGTCGCGCCCTTGGCCTTGATCGTCTTGTTCAACTCTTTGAGCGCGGCAACCGGCAAGCCGACATCCTTAAACCCCACATGCCGCACACCCAATGCCAGAGCGGTCGCAAGATGCGCCGCCGCATCTTCCACCGTTCGGTCGTTGCGGGTCAGCATAAAGATAAATCGCAGGCCCATGTGATGGCCTCCCTAATGGTGATGCGGATGCTGTTGATACTTAGACAATATACATCGCATCGCCATCCGCAAAGAGGACCGAACCCCTACGGTGGCTGGCCTAGACCAGCGCCCGTGTGATCATGACCCCGGCCCAAGCAGAAAACCCAGTGAGGACCCCACCCCAAAGACTGTCAACGACGACCTGCGTCATCGACCAGTCACGCAGGGTCGCATAGTTGGTAAACTCGTAGGTGCCATAGGCCATCAGACCAAGCAGCGCGCCGCCAATCAACGCCGCAACCGGATTACCGTCCCGCAAAGCAGGCAATGACACAAACCAAAGCAGGCCCGCGACATAACCAAGATAAAACACCGCCGCCGGCACAACACGGAACGGATCGGCATAAAGATGCGCGATGTGCCGGTCGAACACTGGTTTGATCAACAGTCTCAGACCCACGGCATCCGCAGCAAAAAACACCAGAACGGTCGAGAGGTACAGAACAAGAATTTTCATGGTTTTGCGTCTTTCATCAATCTGGGGTTAGCGGGTCAAACGCCCGGTTAGAGGCAGAGCCGCCCAATAGGGCAGCGCACTCAACCACTTGAGCGGCCATGTGAGGCGGCGCGGGAAATGCACTTCGAAGGAACGGCCCATCAGTCCTTTGATGATCTCCTCCGCAGCACGTTCTGGGGTCACCATGGCGGGCATGTCAAAATCGTTCTGCGCGGTCAGTCGGGTCTCAACAAAACCGGGGTTGATCAGCCTGACGTCCACCTTTCCCGAGAGTTCAGCCCTGAGGGTTTCGGCAAGGTTGATGACCGCCGCTTTGGTCGCGGAATAGATCTGTCCTTGCGGCAATCCGATGTAGCCTGCCACCGATCCACAAAGCGCCATCTGCCCGCCCGCACGCAATACCTTTGGTGCCACCTGCGCCACATGAAAGGTTCCGGCCAAATTCACGGTAACAATCTGTTCGGCCTTGTTAGGGTCCAGATCTGCAAGCTTTCCAGGGTCGTAGATCGCCGCCAGGTGCACAACGCGGTCAACCGGCCCGATCTTTGCGATGGCATCCGACGCGCGATCAAGGCTGGCACGATCCGACACATCCAGCGGCTGCGCCACATGGTCCGGTCCCAGTTCAGCCGCAAATGCCTCAAGCTTGTCTTCGGACCGTGCTGACAGGATCAGACGTGCGCCTTTGGCCGACCAAGCGCGGGCCAGGGCCGCGCCGATCCCGTCACTGGCCCCGATGATCCAAATGATCTCACGCTCAGACATGGCTCAGCTCCACTTGGACAACATCCGTTTGAGCCGCTTTGAACGAAGCGGCGCAGGCACCAAGGTAATAGCGCCAGCTCCGCAGAAAAGCGTCGTCATATCCAAGCGCCCGGATTTTGCCGGTTTTTTCTTCAATCCGCGCATCCCAGGCCGCGCAGGTGCGTGCGTAATCCTGACCAAAGGCAAGGCTGTCCGTGACCTTCAAACCGGCCCGCTCTGCCTGCTGGCGGATCGCCGCATCACACAAAAGCAAACCGCCCGGAAATGTATGCTGCCTGATATAATCTGCAGTGCGCCGATAGGTGTCGAAATAATCGTCTGACACCGTTATCGCCTGGACCACGGCACGCCCCCCGTCGGCGAGCCGGTCCTTGAGCATCGCAAAATAGGTCGGCCAATATTTCTGGCCGACCGCTTCGATCATCTCGATGGACACGATACCATCATACTTGCCATCGCTGTCACGGTAGTCCTGCAACCGGATGTCGGCCCGTCCGTCCAGACGGGCATCGGCATAACCTTTTTGACTGCGTGAAATGGTCAGGCCGGTCACATAACGCCCGCTGTCCGCCGCCCGCTCCGCGAAACCACCCCAGCCGCAACCGACTTCAAGCACATTTTCAGCCTCGCCAAGACGGTTCAGAATGCGGTCGTACTTGCGGTTTTGCGCCCGCAGCAAATCATTATCACCCGCCGCGAACATGGCGGAGGAATAGGTCATGCCCTCGTCCAGCCAGAGTTGGTAAAACTCGTTGCCAACATCGTAGTGCGCGCGGATATTGCGGGCTGCACCACTGCGCGAATTGGCGCGCAAAATCTGGTTGACCACACGATATTTCAGGTTTGACCAAAAGCCCGCATAGGCATAGCCGCGAAACTGGTCGAGATTGCGAATGGCAACTTCAACCAGATCAGCGATGGAAGAGGTTTCCCAAAGGCCCGAAACGTATGTTTCACCCAATCCGATATCCCCACGCGCCGCTATGGATGTGACGACGGACCAATCGTAAATGCGCATCTCAGCGGCCGGAGATCCTACGCCAAAATCGTAGATCTCGCCTTCAGGCGTGCGCAGGCGCAGACTGCCGGTGGTGATCCGTTCACATGTGTCGAGAAAGTCCCGCTTCACACGGTTTGTAAGAAAAAGCATCAGCTTACCTCGGTCTTGGGCGGTGTTGGACGGGACCGGTAGTTGGCCCCTTTGAGTTTCAGGATCAGCGCCTGCCAATAGATCAGCCCGATGGTGCGCATTGCCCCAAGCGGACGGCGCAGGCTGGCTTTGATCAGGTCCGGGCTTGTCATCGGAACGCGGGGGCCGGACAGTGTCGCGACAACTCCCTCCTCACCATTTTTGTGAATGATCCGGATGGCAATTTGATCTTCGCGGATGTCGAACCCGAATTGGTAATGTCCTGCGACGTCCTGATAGGGCGACACATGCAGCCATTTCGGCTTTTCGATGCGGCTTTCACTGGTGATCGGCGCAAAATCCGGCAAATGGCACAGATAGCTGTGACGGTCATGGAACGGCGTGGAGACTTCAGCAATCACCGCAACCAGATCCGACCCCCTGAAGGCCAGCCAGAAACTGACCGGGTTAAAGACGTAGCCCAAGAACCGCGGCTGGGTCAAAAGACGCAGATCCACGCCGTGGTCCGGCAAACCATTGGCCCGCAACGCTGCCCGCGCCCATGCAGAACCACGGCCGGCCCCAAGTGGGCCACCGTGATCCACGTCATGCACCGCGCTGAAATTGAACCTGTTGCGGGAAAACAAGAACGGACTGCGCTGATCCTGCTCGGGGTCGATCAACACGTAATCGACGCCATAGCGGAAACCATGCCGCACCGCACCCTTGCGGGTATGGGTTGTCACCCCTGAGATATATTCCGGCGTTGATGTCATGCGAACTGCCGATCCATCAAACGGGCAATCCGCGCGGCGCTGGCAAATCCGTCCTCATGAAACCCGTGGCGCGTGTAGGCTCCCGCAAACCATGTGTTGTTCTGCCCCTGCAGATCACGCAACTTCTGCTGGGCGTTCAGCGCAGCAGCATCAAAAACCGGATGGCGGAACGTCTTTTGATCGTAAATCAATTCATCGGGCACCCGATCAGACGGATTCAGTGAGACAAAGAGCGGATCTGTCTCGGGAATGTTCTGCAACCGGTTCATCCAATAAGTCACACCAATCGCTGGCTCCGGCCGCGTGGTGTCGGCCTTGTAAACCCAACTGGACCAAACCGATTTGTTCTTGGGCATTTGCGCAGTGTCACGGTGCAGGATCATCTGGTTGTCCTGAAACCGGATCGCGGATAACGCGGACTGCTCTTGCGGAGTTGACCGTTCCAGAATCCGCAAGGCCTGATCGGGATGGCAGGCAAAGATCACCTGGTCAAAGGTTTCGTCCGGGGCTCCGGCGGTGTGAACCGTGCTTTGGGTCCCGGTCCTGCTGACACCTTGCACAGGTGTACCTGTGCGAAGCGCCACTCCGCGCCCGCGCAGATGCGCTTCCAAACGGCGCACATATTCGATGCTGCCACCATCAACCGTCCACCATTGATGCTGACCAAATGTGCTCAGCAAGGCGTGGTTGCGAAAAAACTGGATCAGCGCACGCGCCGGAAAAGACCGGATCTTGTCTGGCGGCGTTGACCAGATCGCACCGCAAAGCGGCATCAGGTAATAGCGCTGAAACCAATCGCCCAATTTCAGATCGTCCATAAACTCTCCGATTGTGGCGTCCGTATCGCCGGTCGTTTCCTCAGCCTTTTTGTTGAACCGCAGGATATCGGCCAGCATGCGGGTAAAGCCGGGCCGCATCAGATTGCGTGGCTGGGCAAACAGTGCCGCGATGGTGTTCAAACCGTATTCGATCCGGCCATCATCAATCGACGCCCCGAAACTCATGTCACTTTTGGCCACTGGTACGTCCAGATCCTGGAACATTCGGGTCAGATGTGGGTAATTGGCATAGTTGAAAACGATAAACCCGGTATCGACAGGCTGATCCCCATTCAGGCCCGCCATGACTGTGCGGGCATGGCCGCCCAATCGCGGCGCGGCCTCATAAACTGTAACCGCATGATGCGGCGCCAACAGGTAGGCCGCAGCCAATCCAGAGATCCCTCCACCAATGATAGCGACACGTTGCGGGCGGATGGGAAGGGCATCAAATGACATGTAGGCTCCAGTGCTTATTCCCTCTGGTTACGAGACGCGAAAAAAATTGGATCAAAAATGATCCGACTTTTATCGCCCCCCGTAATGAGATTATGCTGATTGCGAGCCTAAATATCCCAACCACGCTCAAACCGCCCCCTGCGCGGTTTGGAAAGGACATGACACAGGTGACGAAACCGTCAGCCCAAGTCTCTCCACAGACAACGTGGATGCTATTGGTCCGCGACCAACGCGACCGCGACGCCTTTGCGATGCTGTTTGATTTTTTTGCACCGCGCCTAAAGGGTTTCATCATGCGGTCCGGCATGGGCACCGGGCAAGCCGAAGAGATCGTGCAAGAGGTGATGCTGACCGTCTGGCGCAAGTCAGCGCAATTTGATCCCGAACGCGCTCAGGTTTCAGCATGGATTTATCAGATCGCCCGCAACCGCCAGATCGACGTAATCCGTAAAGAAAACCGCCCCCTTCCCGAAGAACTGGCCGAGGATCCAGAGACCGAGCCAGACGCCGGTCAGATCCTCGCCGTGGAGCAAGAGGCGGGGGCACTGAAGAAAGCGTTATCGCTGCTCAAACCCGATCAACGTGAAATTATTGAAAAGGCCTATCTCGGAGAGCTGACCCATCAGGAGATCCGCACCCAGACCGGCCTGCCGCTTGGCACAATAAAATCCCGCATTCGACTGGGATTGGAAAAGTTGCGCCATGAACTCAAGGACATGCGTTAAATGACCGCAATAAATCATCATATCCCTGACGATCTGCTGGCCGCCTATGCCGCTGGCACTTTGCCGCATGCCTATGCGGTGGTCGTGGCCGCCCATGTTTCGCTGTGCCTGGATTGCCGCGCAGGATTTGAAGCGCATCAAATGGCAGGCGGCGCCATTTTGGAGACCGCCACCAGCGAAGCTGTGTCAGGTGATCTGAAGCACAGCACCTTGGCCCTGCTGGACGAACCTGTACCGGTCGAGAAAACCTATGCGCGGTCAGGTGTGTATCCCGGACCTGTGATGGAAGCCCTCAAGGGCAAGCCGCCGCGGTGGAAGTCTCTGGGCCTTGGCGTGCGGCAGTGCATCCTGTCCGGTGATCGCGACGGATCAGTGCGGCTTCTTTATATTCCCCCCGGTCAGGCTGTGCCGGATCACTCCCACAACGGATTGGAACTGACATTGGTTCTGCAAGGCAGTTTCAGCGATGAAACCGGGCGGTTCGGTGTGGGCGATCTGGAAGTCGCGGATCAGGATCTGGAACACACACCCATTGCGGATGCTGGCCCCCCTTGCATCTGCCTGGCGGCGACGGATGCACCGCTTCGTTTCAGTGCCCTGTTGCCGAGACTGCTCCAGCCGTTGTTCAAAATCTGATCATCGGTTTGCGGCTCCTAACGAATCCTGCAGGTTGAGCTGCTGCCTGTCCTTTTCCGGACAGCAGCGGCCATCGGACCCTTTGCCCCAATGACCTATTTGACAGCCACGTGAGGCGTTTGCCGGCAAACCGCCAGCCACAAATGTAACGCCCATGCCCGGATCACAAAGATCCCGCGACGGTCGCATTGAACGTAGTGGTTATGCGTAACCACTTGATCCATTTGGGAAGAAGTGGTGAGCCGTGTTGGGTTCGAACCAACGACCTACTGATTAAAAGTCAGTTGCTCTACCAACTGAGCTAACGGCCCACTGGGCGCGTATCTAGAAAGCTAGAGGGGCAGGGTCAAGCCCAAAAACAGGAAAATGCCTGGACATGCTGGATTACTTCGCGGCGCATCGTTATATGCGCCGAATGTGCTCTGAAAACACCGATAATCTGCCCTTTATGAAGATGCATGGGTTGGGCAACGACTTTGTCGTTGTGGATGCGCGTGTGCAGACGCGGGTGATCACGCCCGAAATGGCCAAAGGAATCGGTCATCGGCACTTTGGCGTGGGATTCGATCAGCTTGCACTGATCACAAGGGGCAAAGGTGACGCCCATCTGACGTTTTTCAATTCTGACGGATCTTTGTCTGCCGCTTGCGGGAATGCCACACGCTGTATCGCGCGGTTCATCATGGATGAGACCGGCAAGTCCGAACTCCACCTGACCACGGATCGCGGGGATTTGGCGGCGAAAGACGCAGGTAACGGACTAACCTCTGTCAATATGGGCCTGCCACAACTTGATTGGACCGAAGTGCCATTGGCACGGCAAATGGATACGCTGGCGCTGCCCATTGATGGCAGTCCGACCGCCACCGGCATGGGAAATCCGCATTGCACCTTCTTTGTCGATGACGTGATGGGGGCAAACCTCGAAGAGATCGGACCACGGATCGAGCATCACCCGCTTTACCCCGAACGTACCAACGTACAAATTGCGCAGATCATTGGCCCCGACCACATCCGCATGCGGGTCTGGGAGCGCGGCGTTGGTGTGACACTGGCCTCTGGTTCCTCCTCCTGCGCCACTGCCGTTGCGGCGGCGCGGCGGGGGCTGACGGGACGACAGGTCCGCATTGATCTGGATGGTGGCACGTTGCACCTGAATTGGGCCGAGGACGGCGTCTGGATGACCGGACCGACCTCACATGTGTTCAGTGGCGTATTCACGACCGCCTTTCTGGACAGCCTGAAATGAAACCCCCGGTCTTTTCCAACCACGGTTGCCGCCTCAACGCCTACGAGGTGGAGGCGATGAAGGATCTCGCCGGGCAGGCCGGGCTTGAGAACGCGATTGTCGTGAACACTTGCGCCGTCACGGCAGAGGCCGTGCGCAAGGGCCGGCAGGACATCCGAAAGCTGCGCAAGGCCCATCCTAACGCCCGCCTGATCGTCACAGGCTGCGCCGCACAGACCGAGCCAGACACCTTTGCCAAAATGGAAGAGGTCGACGCCGTCATTGGCAACACCGAAAAGATGCGCCCCGAAACATGGCTCGGGCTGGCCGCGGATTTTATCGGTGAAACAGAGGCCGTGCAGGTCGATGACATCATGTCCGTCACCGAAACTGCCGGACATTTGATCGACGGGTTCGGCACCCGAAGCCGGGCCTATGTACAGGTCCAGAATGGCTGTGATCACCGCTGCACCTTCTGCATCATCCCCTATGGCCGTGGCAATTCACGCTCCGTCCCCGCAGGCGTGGTGGTGGACCAGATCAAACGTTTGGTGGGCAAAGGTTTTAACGAGGTCGTGCTAACCGGTGTTGATCTGACCTCTTGGGGCGCGGACCTGCCAGCGACCCCCAAACTGGGTGATCTGGTCATGCGCATCCTGCGGCTGGTGCCCGACCTGCCCCGCCTGCGCATCAGTTCGATCGACAGCATCGAGGTGGACGGAAACCTGATGCAGGCCATCGCGACAGAGCCGCGTCTGATGCCGCATTTGCATCTGTCGCTCCAGCATGGGGATGACATGATCCTCAAACGGATGAAGCGGCGGCACCTGCGCGATGACGCGATCCGGTTTACGGAAGAGGCCAAGCGCCTGCGCCCGGATATGACGTTCGGGGCCGATATCATTGCGGGGTTCCCGACGGAGACAGACGCACATTTCGAAAACTCGCTCAAGCTGGTCAAAGACTGTGATCTGACATGGCTCCATGTGTTCCCCTATTCCAAAAGGGAAGGCACACCGGCCGCGAAGATTCCAAATCAGGTGAACGGGACAGTGATCAAAACCCGTGCTGCGCAATTGCGGGCCGCTGGCGATGCGCAGGTGCAGCGGCATTTACAGGCGCAGATAGGCAAGACCCATCGTATCTTGATGGAAAACCCGACCATGGGCCGGACCGAGCAGTTTACAGAGGTGACCTTTGCGCAGCCACAGACCGAAGGGCAGATCGTCACCACTGCCATCTTTGGGCAATCCGGCAACCAACTCACCGCCTGAACCGTTTAATCTCAAAGGTTCGGGCGGGTTTCATTACACACATCACAAAAAAGCCTCCGCAGTTTCCTACGAAGGCTTTTGAGTTCCGGCTTAGGCCAGCTTAGTCGCGGTTTTTATATTTCACCGGCGCCCAAAGGCGTTTGTTGGTCAAATACAGCAGAACCGAAAGCAGGGTCAGGAACAGCACACCGGCAAAACCAGCTTGCTTGCGCGCCATCATCTTGGGTTCAGCGGTCCACATCAGGAACGCGGAAACATCTTCGGACAGGTGATGCAGATCGTTGGCATGGCCATCGATGAATTCAACAGATTCATCGTCCAGCGGTGGTGCCATGGCAATCCAGCCACCCGGAAACGCGGTGTTCTCATAGAAGGTCACACCGGCTTGTTCCTTGGTCTCACCTGTATAGCCATTCAGCAGTGCCGCAATATACTCCGCGCCGCCCATGCCTTTGAAGAACTGGTTGATGCCAAGGCCGTAAGGGCCATGAAAACCCGCCCGCTTTTTTGCCATCAGCGACAGATCAGGTGCAGTTTCCAGGTTGGATTCCGGAAAGTGGTCCACAGGTGTTGCCGCGCGGAAATCATCGAGATCGGCATCAAACACTTCGAACTGTTTGGCGTATTCGATGACCTGATCTTCGGGCAACTGAGGGCCGCCCTCATCACCAAGGGTTCGGATCGCCACGTATTTCAGACCGTGACAAGCCGCACAGACCTCGGTGTAGATCTGCAAACCGCGCTGAAGTTGGTTCACGTCATAGGCACCAAACGGGCCGTCAAACGAGAAATCGATGTTCTCGATGTGTTGTTCGCCACCACCGGCGGCCATTGCGCCGGAAGTGCCAAGGCCAAGCGCAACAAGCGCGGACAGGGTCAGTTTCTTGATCATTGTCATGTCCTTCACTCCGCCGGTTTTGCCGCTGCGTCAGCATCGGCTTTGTGGGCGTAATGTGCATCGAAATCTTCTTCGATGGTTGCCGGTTGCGGCAGCGGTTTCTCGATCACGCCAAGCAGCGGCAGGATTACCAGGAAGTAGGCAAACCAATAGGCCGATGCAATCAGCGAGAAGCTCGCATAAGGCTCCTCGGCCGGCATCGCACCCAGCCACATCAGGGCGAAGAAGTCGATCACCAGCAGGGCGAACCACCATTTGAACATCGGGCGATAACGGCCCGAACGTACGCTGGATGTGTCCAGCCATGGTACCAGCGCCATCACTGCGATCGCGCCGAACATTGCCAGAACCCCAAAGAACTTGGCGTCAATGATACCGCCGGTCACGAAGGACGCGATCTGTACGACCCAAACCTCAGAGGTGAACGCCCGCAGGATCGCGTAGAATGGCAAGAAATACCATTCCGGCACAATATGCGCAGGTGTCGAAAGCGGGTTCGCTTCGATGTAGTTGTCCGGGTGGCCCAGATAGTTTGGCATAAAGCCAACGATGGCAAAGAACACCGCGAGGATCACGGCAAGCGCGAACAGATCCTTGATCACGAAGTAGGGCCAGAACGGCAGCGTGTCTTTCTCTGCTTCTTCCTTTGAGCCGCGGCGCACTTCAACACCTGTTGGGTTGTTGTTGCCGGTGCTGTGGAAGGCCCAGATGTGAACCGCAACAAGCGCAGCAATCACGAAGGGCAGCAGATAGTGCAAGCTGAAGAAGCGGTTCAATGTGGCATTGTCCACCGCAGGTCCGCCCAGCAGGAAGGTTTGCAGGCTTTCACCCACGAAGGGGATCGCGCCAAACAGGCCGGTGATCACAGTCGCGCCCCAGAAGGACATCTGACCCCATGGCAGAACGTAACCCATAAAGCCGGTCGCCATCATCAGCAGGTAAATCAGCATACCGATGATCCAGGTGATCTCGCGCGGGGCTTTGTAAGACCCGTAATAGAGACCGCGGAAAATATGCGCATAAACTGCAACAAAGAACAGCGATGCGCCGTTCATGTGCAGATACCGCAGCATGTAGCCGCCGTTCACGTTGCGCATGATGTGTTCAACAGACGAAAACGCCAGATCGACATGCGGTGTATAATGCATAACCAGAACGATACCGGTGACGATCTGAAGCGCCAGACAGAACGTCAGCACAATACCCCAGATCCACATCCAGTTCAGGTTCTTGGGTGTGGGGATCATCAATGTATCATAGAGCAGGCCAACGATGGGCAGGCGGCTGTGCAGCCACTTTTCGCCGTTTGACTTTGGCTCGTAATGGTCGTGAGGAATTCCAGACATTGGTGTGCTCCCTTAACCCAGTTTGATCGTGGTTTCATCCACGAATTCAGCGACAGGCACCGGCAGGTTGGTCGGCGCTGGCCCTTTGCGGATACGGCCCGCGGTGTCGTAGTGTGAACCGTGGCAGGGGCAGAACCAGCCGCCAAAGTCACCGGCATCGCCCAAAGGCACACAGCCAAGGTGCGTACACACACCCATCATCACCAACCATTCGCCCGCTTCATCCAGCGTGCGGTTCTCGTCGGACGCATCCACGGAACCAAGGTTGTCATTCTGTGCCACCGGATCGGGCAGGTCAGACAAAGCCACGGCGCGGGCTTCGTCGATCTCTTCTTGAGTGCGGCGACGGATGAAAACCGGTTTGCCGAGCCACTTCACAGTCAACTGGGTGCCGGGTTCAACATCGGCAACATCCACACGGATAGAGGACAGCGCCAGAACGTCAGCAGATGGATTCATCTGATTGACAAGCGGCCAGGCAACAGCACCGGCGGCTACAGCACCGGTTCCGGCGGTTGCGTAATACAGGAAATCCCTCCGGGTGCCTGCGTGATCATCTGCTTGGGACACGGGTTTACTCCACTTCTCGGCCAAAACGGGCCATCAGACATAGAGGCGGCGCGAATGCGCCACCTGACTTCAAGCGGTATCTAACGGGCCAAAGCGAGTCCGTCCAGATGGCAATGCCGCGCAAAGGGTCGCAGTTTGCCGAAGAAACCGGAAAAATGGCCGTTTGAACAAAAAATTAACCCGCTGGCGGGACAGTTGCCTGCATCGACGGGCGCGAATCAAAAGTCTGGAACCAAGCGGCCAATGCATCATTGCCCTTGCGCCAACCACGCGCGTCCAAACGGAAATCCAGATAACCCAGCGCAGAACCCACCGCGATCTGGCCGATATTCATCGGAGCAGACAGCTGGCTCATCCAACGTGTGTTCAATGCAGCACAGGCGCGTTCAATTTTGCCCCATTGCCCCTCGATCCAGGCATCCATACGGATCTCTTTGGGGCGCAGACGCGATTCATAGACCATCAACAGGGCCGCATCGAGAATCCCGTCCGCCGTGGCTTCGAGCGTCAACAGATCCCAGCGTGCCGCGCCGCTGCCATAAAGACCAGCCTTGGCGCGATCATCCAGATAGGCGCAAATCACCCGGCTGTCATAGATCGACGGGCCATCGGACCGTTCCAGTGCAGGCACTTTGCCCAGCGGATTTTGTGGCAACAATCCAACAGCCGGCGCCAGAGGCGTCCCGTGCTGTTCTTCCAGCGTGACATCATCAAGCTGGCCGGTTTCATGAAGCAAAACCATGATTTTGCGGACATAGGGGGAAGTCGGCGAATAGGCGAGTTTCATGCAGGTCTCCTGATAAGATCGACCAAGTATTGCGCCGCAATGCCATGGGCGCAATCACTGCATTGTACCAAATCAACCCTTGGGTACACCGCGCATCATGGCGGCGATCACATGCGCTTCCGATCCAAAACCGAAGGCTTCAATCTGGCCCGCGGCGGCATCGCGCACCGCATCAGGCTTGTTCTGGCCCAGCTTCCACGTCCCATCGACACCCGACACCCTGATCCGGCAAGGCACAATCATGCGCATCATCTTGTCCAGCGCATCCGGTGTCATCTTGCTGGTTTTCCATGGCGGCTTGGGCAGAAGCCGATCCTCATAGAAGGCCGATTGCCGGTCGAGCAGAGCCAGCAACTCCTCTTGTGGTCGCCGCTCAAGAACACCCGTCAGATGCACCGCGACATAATTCCAGGTCGGAACCTGATCTGCGAATTCGTACCAATCAGGAGAGACATAAGTATCGCCACCTGACACCGCCAAAGTCACAGGTATCGGTTCTTTCAAGGCGCGGACAATCGGATTGGACCGCACCAGATGCAAATCAGCGACAGCGCCATCTTCGGACAGCAGGAAAGGAATATGGCTCAGCATCGGCGCATCCGCACCCTGCGCCGCCAAAACGCCAAAGCCCCGCTCGCGGGCAAACGCAACGTTCCGTGCATCGTCGGCATCGTGAAATATCGGATTGGGATGCATGGCGCGTTCCTTTGCAAATCACTCATTTTCGCTCTTGCAGAGTTTTGCATGACATTGCAACGTGGCGCTATTCTCAGGGCGGGGTGAAATTCCCCACCGGCGGTATGCAGGGCAAGACCTTGCGAGCCCGCGAGCGCAATTCCACTAAGGGATTGGTCAGCAGATCTGGTGAGATGCCAGAGCCGACGGTCATAGTCCGGATGAAAGAGAATGCGGCATTTTCAGGGGTCTCGCCCCTGTCTGTGGTCGTGATCGCCTTGGGTGGACGTGTCTGAACCAAAGGAGATCATTATGACACAAGGCAATACAGCCCCCGCCCGCTTCGCATTTATCAAAGCTCAATGGCACGCAGATATCGTTGATCGCGCGCTTGAGGGGTTTTGCGAACTTATTCCCGCCGCGCAGGTCGATGTTGTCGATGTGCCCGGCGCATTTGAATTGCCACTGATGGCGCAGACCCTTGCACGCACGGGGAACTACAGCGCCGTTGCCTGTGCCGCCTTTGTTGTGGATGGCGGCATCTATCGCCATGATTTCGTGGCCGCTGCTGTGGTTGAAGGGTTGATGCGGGTTGGCTTGGACACTGGCGTACCTGTGCTGTCGGTGTCTCTGACCCCGCATCACTATCAGGAAACCGACCATCACAATGCGATCTACCGTACGCATTTTGTTGAAAAAGGCCGCGAAGCCGCCCGCGCCGCCCTCAAGATCGCCGAGGTGGAAACAGCGCTGGCGGCCTGACCCGATGTTGCCCTAACAGCCGTCCCGGCGGTCTTCACATTGCCGGGGCACCGCCAAACCGTTTCCTTTAAAGGAAACGGACCGAAGTCTTTAAAGACTTCGCCACCGCGCAGCCAAACAGCACGACCTGACAGGTGCGCCTTTCAACCCAAATATGACCGCAGCGCCGGCGGCGGGTTATCCATCAACGCCGCCGCCGGTTGCGGAGCCTCGGCCCGGCCTTCGGCGACAAACACCACCTGATCGGCTATGCGCCGCACGTCTTCTGGGGCATGTGTCACCATGATCAGCGCCGCGCCGGTTTCGGCCACCAATTCAGCCACCAGATCCAACATCTCATTGCGCAGGGCCGGACCCAGAGCCGCGAAAGGTTCGTCCAGCAGGACAAGTGGCCGGGCCTGCACCAACACCCGCGCCAGTGCTGCACGGCTTTGTTGACCACCCGACAAGGCCGCTGGCCGCTTGCCGCTGTGCGTTTCAAGTCCCACCCGGCGCAGCGCATCCTGCACCTTGGCTTGCTCCGCGCCCGACAGCCGCAAATCAGGACGCAGGCCAAGTCCCACGTTCTGCTGCACCGTCAGATGCGGAAACAGGTTGTTGTCCTGAAACAGCATCGTCATGGGCCGTTGGCCCGGATCATCCTGCGTAATATCCCGTCCCTGCCAAAGGATCCGGCCCGATTGCAACGGCACAAACCCACAAAGCGCGCTGAGCAAGGTTGATTTGCCTGCCCCCGACGGACCGATCACGGCATATCGCTGCGCCTGATTCAGTTCCAGATCCGCAGCCAGGGAAAAATCACCCAACACAATTTCTGCCTGCTCAACTTTCAGCATGCCAGCGTCCTCCCCTGTCGCAAAGCCAGAATATTCCCAAGGCCAGTGCCAATAAGATCAAGGCCGCCCCCGCCGCCGCTTCCATTCGGTAGGCGCCCATCAACCGATACATCTGAAGCGGTAATGTTGCCCGTTCCTGATCAGCAAAAAGCGCAATCACACCCAGATCGCCCACCGACAATGCACCCGTCAATCCGGCGGCAAATCCCAATTGCGCCCGCAGACGTGGCAAGATCACCCATCGCCAAAGCGGCCAGCCTTGCAGGCCAAGCGAGACAGAGAGCCGCCCGAAATCTGCCAGGGTATCGCGCAGACGCGGCACCAAAATTCGCAACGCAAAGGGCAGCGCCATCAAGGCATTGACCAAAGCCGTGACCGGTAAGGCCAGATCTGACGGGTTCATCACAGGATTGATCAAAATGAACCAGCCCGTGCCGATCATCAAAGGGGACGCGGACAAGCCCAGCAAACCTATGGCCTCCACCCCGCCTCTTTGGCGGCTGGCGATCCAGCCCGCCATCGGCAGCGCCAAAAGGCACAGCGTCAGCACGCTGATCACCGCCACAAACACCGACAGCCCCGCCGCATGCCAGACCGCGACAGGCACCTTTGCAAGCCCCGCAACACCGCGCAGCACAACCGCCGCCAGCGGCAGCAACAAAAACAGCGCCGCCAAGGTGATCACCGCCCCGTCCCGCGCACGTTGCACGCCGCCCCGCGCATCCCAACGTTGCAGCGTCCGGTCCTGACCACCGCCCAATGAGATTGACGGAATGATCCACAGCGCCACCAATGCAGCGCCCCCTGCCAACACCAGCTGCACCAAAGACAAAAGCGCCGCTCGCGATAAGTCAAAATCAAACAGGAACGCCTGATAAATTGCCAGTTCAAGCGTTGTGGCCCTTGGACCGCCACCAAGCGTCAGCGCAACGGCAAAACTGGTCAGGCAAATCACGAAAATCAACGCCGCCACCCCCGGCACAACTTGGCGCAGCAGGGGCCATTCCAGAGTCAGAAAAATCGCACGCGGCCCAAGGCGCAATTGGGCAGCAAGGCGATACCGCTCTGCCGGGATACTTTGCCACCCTTGCAGGATCAGCCGTGTCGCCAAGGGCAGGTTGAAGAATACATGGGCCAAAACCACGCCGTGTAGTCCGTAGATCGAGACCTCAGGCAGCCCTACTAGGCCAAGCAATTGGTTCATCCAGCCCGATCTGCCGAACACCGTCAACAACCCGAGCACAGCCACAATCACGGGCAGAATGAACGGCGCACCCAGCAGCGTCACCAGCAAGGTCCGACCTGCAAACCGCCGCCGCGCCAACGCACGGGCGACCGGAATGGCCAAGAGTGTTGAAATCATCGAAGACAAGACAGCCTGCCAAACGGTGAACCGCACAGCCGCCCAATCAGAGCGCAGAAAACCCGCGCCGGGCTCTGCCCGGGACATCACCGCGAGCAAAGCAGCAAGCACCAGCGCTGCGACCAAAATCGCAGCACCGATACCCGCAGCATGTCTCATTGCGACAACGCGCCGAGCCATTCTTGCAATGCCGCATCACGTATGGCTGGCACCTCTGCGGCGGGGATCAACCGCGCGTTTTCAGGTTGCACAAGCGCCTCGAATCCTTTGGGCAAACCGCCACTGGGCATCACCGCCGGATACATCCAGTTGGTTGTTGGCAGAATGGATTGCGCCACGTCTGACACCATGAAGTTCAAGAACGCCTCGGCCAGCTCTGGCTGATCGCTGTTTGCCAGACGCCCGGCCACTTCGACCTGCATGTAGTGACCTTCGTCAAACACGGCGGCGGCTTTGCTTTCGTCCTCTTCTGCAATGATGTGATAGGCAGGCGAGGTTGTGTAGCTCAGCACCATGTCGGCTTCGCCCTCAAGGAACAGACCATACGCCTCGGACCAGCCTTTGGTCACGGTCACGACATTGTCGGCCAAGCCCTGCCAGATGGCTTCGGCCTCGTCACCATAGGCATCCTTGACCCACATCATCAGCCCCAAACCGGGGGTCGAGGAACGCGGATCCTGAATGACAATTTTCACGTCACTTTCGCCCAGCGCCTTGAAATTTGTGGGCGGTGTCATGTCCGTGTTGTGCACAAAGGCAAAGTAGCCCCAGTCATAAGGCGCAAAAACCGCATCGTCCCAAGTGATCGGCAAGGCATAATCGGCGCTCACAGATGTTTCAGTGAACAATCCGGTGTCCTTCGCTGCGGCGATCAGGCCGGTATCAAGCCCAAGCACCACATCTGCGTCAGACCGCGCGCCCTCAAGCTTGAGCCGCGCCAAAAGCGCCGCGCCATCGCCCATTCCGACAAATTTCAGATCGCAAGCACAGTTTTCCTCAAACGCCTTTTCGATCTGCGGGCCCGGCCCCCAGTCAGAAACAAAACTGTCATAGGTATAGACTGTCAGCACTGGTGTTTCGGCAATCGCTGCCGAGGCCCCAAGCAAGCCCGCTGCAAGTGTAAGATACTTCATCGCATCCTCCTTTTGCGGCGAAAGGGAAAAAGGATGGATGATTGTCCAGACCTTCCCTCCGCCGGTGTTAACCGGTTCAGGTTCAACGGGTCCATGCAAATGCACATCTCAGCTCAATCGAGCCCCCCGAGGTATCGCCATCGTTAGGAGCATGTACAAAGGGATGCAAGCCAAAACCCCTTGAGACACAGCACCGCGCCCGTTAATGCAGAGCCAACAGGAGTGCATTTATGTCGATGAACAGCTTTGGCCATCTCTTCCGCGTGACCACTTGGGGCGAAAGCCACGGCCCGGCCTTGGGCGCAACCGTTGACGGATGCCCGCCCGGAGTTCCGGTCACAGCCGAGATGATCCAGCACTGGCTCGACAAACGCAAACCCGGCCAGAACAAGTTTACCACCCAGCGGCGCGAGGCCGATGAGGTCAAGATCCTGTCTGGTGTATTTGAAGGTGTAACCACCGGCACCCCGGTTCAGTTGATGATCGAAAATACCGATCAACGGTCCAAGGACTACGGCGATATCAAGGACAAGTTTCGCCCCGGACATGCAGATATCACCTATTTCCAGAAATACGGAATCCGCGATTATCGCGGCGGCGGGCGGTCCTCTGCGCGCGAAACGGCCTCCCGCGTGGCGGCGGGTGGATTGGCCCGCGAGGCCATCAAGGCGATGGCGCCGGATGTTCAGATCACCGGCTACATGGTGCAGATGGGTCCGCATCAGATTGACCGCACTGCCTTCGATTGGGACCAGATTGAGCAAAACCCGTTCTGGGTGCCAGATGCACAGGCCGCATCAGACTGGGCGACCTACCTTGATGGGTTGCGCAAATCCGGCTCCTCCGTCGGGGCAATCATCGAGGTGGTCGCGCGCGGCGTGCCTGCAGGCATAGGCGCACCGGTTTACGGCAAACTTGACACCGATCTGTCCGCCGCAATGATGAGCATCAATGCCGTCAAAGGTGTCGAAATTGGCGAGGGCATGTCAGCGGCGATGCTAACGGGAGAGGCCAACGCGGATGAGATTTACATGGGCAACGACGGACAGCCCCGATTCTCGTCAAACCACGCGGGTGGTATTCTGGGCGGGATCAGCACCGGACAAGACATCGTCGTGCGCTTTGCCGTCAAACCAACCTCCAGCATCCTGACCACCCGCAAAACCATCACCAAGAGTGGTGAGGAAACCGAGATCATCACCAAGGGCCGCCATGACCCCTGCGTGGGTATTCGCGCCGTTCCTGTGGGTGAGGCGATGATGGCCTGTGTGATCCTCGACCACCTGTTGCTGCACCGCGGACAGGTTGGGGAAAACCGCGGCATCATCGGCTGAGGGCGCGGAAAATTTCAAATTTTCCGGACCGGACTTTTCAAAAAAGTCCGCCACCCTACCCACACGCTTGCACTTTCCCGATCAGAGGCGCATGACTTCGGCATGCCCGCCAGTCTGACGCAAAACCGCCCCGGCCGTGCCATCGCGCTTAAACTTTGTGCGATCTTTCTGTTCATGGTCATGGCCGCGCTGATCAAGGCCGCATCGGGCCAAGTCCCTCCGGGGCAGGCTGTCTTTTTCCGCTCATTGTTTGCGATACCGATCATCGGCCTCTGGCTCTGGCAAAGCGGGCATTTGCACGATGGGCTCAAGGTCAACAACCTCTTCGGGCATATCTGGCGGGGTCTGTTTGGCACCACCGCCATGGGCCTGACCTTTGCCGGGCTTGCCTTGTTGCCCCTGCCTGAAGTCACGGCCATCGGCTATGCCACGCCGATGTTCACCGTCATATTCGCAGCGTTGTTTCTGGGTGAACGGGTGCGCCTTTTTCGCCTGTCGGCTGTGGCGCTTGGGTTGATTGGAGTGATGATCGTGATTGCCCCGCGCCTGTCTGTGGACGCCAACTTTAGCGCCGCCGCGACCTATGGCGCGTTGATGGTGTTGGCGGCGTCCATTCTGCGATCCTTGGTGCAAATCCACGTACGGCGGCTTGTGCAAACCGACAGCACCTCGGCCATCGTCTTTTACTTTTCGCTGACGGCCACCTGCCTGTCCCTGCTGACCCTGCCATTGGGCTGGCTCATTCAAACACCTGCCCTTACATGGACCGCGCCCGGCATAGAGGTGTTGGGCCTGATCATCTGTGCGGGTCTGATCGGAGGCGTCGCGCAGATCCTTGTCACATCCTCCTTCCGCTTTGGCAGCGCTTCGATGCTGGCCCCCTTTGACTATTCCTCGATGATCTTCGCCAGCCTCATTGGTTGGGTGGTGTTCAGCGAAGTGCCCACAGCAACAATTCTGCTTGGTGCCGGGCTTGTCATTGCCGGCGGCGTGCTGATTATCTGGCGCGAACGGCAATTGGGGGTGGACAGGAGCAAATCAAAGCCCAATGTCCCCCCACCAGGCACCCCCGGTTAAAGGAGAGAACCCCATGTCCGAGACAGCAGACCACAAAGAAAAAATGCAAAAGCGTCAGGCCGAGCAGCGCAAGAAAGTCGCAGAGCTTCAGGATCCTGAAAAGGGGCTGGTACTGGTCCACACCGGCGCGGGCAAAGGCAAAACCTCCAGCGCCTTTGGCGTGGTGGTGCGGGCGCTTGGTTGGAAACAGCGGGTGGGCGTGGTGCAGTTCATCAAGGGCAAATGGAAGACCGGCGAACGGCTGTTCTTTGACCGTCTTGAAGAGGTCACATGGCACACTATGGGCGAAGGCTTTACCTGGGACACCCAAGACAAAGAGCGTGACATTGCCGCCGCACAGGCGGCCTTTGCCAAGGCCCGCGAAATGATGGAAAGCGGCGATTATGATCTGGTGGTCCTGGACGAGATCAACATCGCGATGCGCTATGAATACATCAGCGTCGAAGACGTGATCGCGGGTCTGGACGCCCGTGCCAAGGACACAGGCGTGATCCTCACGGGCCGCGATGCCAAGCCGGAACTTTGCGCCTATGCCGATCTGGTGACAGAGATGACCGAGGTCAAACACCCGTTCAAGGCAGGCATCAAAGCCCAGCGCGGTGTCGATTTCTGATGGCGACTGCCAAACACGCCAAGGTCGCGCTGATCACTGGCGCGGCACGGGGGATCGGGCTGGCCACAGCGCACCTGATGGTCAAAGACGGCTGGAAAGTTGCGCTGCTGGATCGCGACGCTGACGCGTTAAAAGCCGCGGCGGCAGAGTTTGACGGCGCCGCGTTGGACTTGCTGTTCGACGTTTCCGACCCGCAAGCCGCGCCACAAGCGATCCGGGCTTGCATCGATCATTTCGGGCGGCTCGATGCCTTGGTCAACAATGCCGGCGTTGCGGATTTTGGTCCTATCGAAGAAACCGACTTTGCCCGCTGGCGAAGGGTGATGGAAACCAATCTGGACGGCGTGTTTCTGATGACGCAAGCCGCGACAGAGGCGCTCAAAGACAGTGCTGGTGCGATCGTCAATATCGCTTCAATCTCTGGCTTGCGGGCCTCGACGCTTCGGGTTGCCTACGGCACATCCAAGGCCGCTGTGATCCACCTGACCAAACAACAGGCCGCAGAACTCGGGGAATATGGGATTCGCGTAAATGCCGTTTGCCCCGGCCCCGTGCGCACAAAACTTGCCATGGCAGTCCACACACAGGACATTATCGACGCCTACTATGATGCGATCCCACTGAACCGCTATGGGTCGGAGCAGGAAATTGGTGAGGTCATCGCGTTCCTGTGCAGTGAAAAGGCCAGCTATGTCACTGGCCAGATCATCGCATCAGATGGCGGGTTTGAAAGCACAGGCGTAGGCCTGCCTGCGCTTCGCAAATAATGTGGTGCGGGGGTCAGGCCCGCACCAGCTTTTCATAGCTTTCCGCGATGTCGCGGGTCAGGGCGCCGACCTCAAAGTTGAAATCACCGATCTGGCCCACTGGGGTCACTTCCGCCGCTGTGCCGGTCAGCCAGCATTGCTCAAACCCTTCAAGCTCTTCTGGCATGATGTGGCGCTCGTGTACGGTGATGCCTTTCTCCTTGAGCATGCCAACAACTGTCTGTCGCGTGATCCCGTTGAGAAAGCAATCCGGATCGGGCGTGTGTACTTCGCCATCTTTTACGAAAAAGATGTTCGCGCCCGTCGCCTCGGCCACATAGCCGCGATAGTCGAACATCATCGCATCTGAACAACCCTTTGCCTCTGCTGCGTGTTTGGACATGGTGCAGATCATATAGAGGCCCGCCGCCTTGGCATGGCTTGGGATCGTCTCGGGGCTGGGGCGCTTCCATTTGGAGATATCCAGTTTGGCGCCCTTCATCTTGGCATCCCCGTAATAGGCGCCCCATTCCCATGCGGCGATGGCCAGGCGCACAGGGTTACGAGCCGAGGCCACGCCCATGTCTTCGCCCGCGCCACGCCACGCGATAGCACGCACATAGGCATCAGACAGCCCGGATTTGGCCAGAACTTCGACCTTGGCCGCTTCGATCTCGTCCACGGTCCATGGGATCTGGAAATCAATCATCTCGGCCGAGCGGCGCAACCGCTCTGAGTGTTCGCGACTCTTGAAGATCTTGCCGTTATAGGCCCGCTCTCCTTCAAACACCGAAGACGCATAATGCATCGCATGGGTCAGGATATGCACATTGGCGTCGCGCCAGTTGACCATTTCACCATCCAACCAGATGAAACCATCCCGATCATCATATGCTCCAGCCATTTGCATTCCTCCAACTTAGCGGGATATTTTTCGAATATTGCGCAATAAATGGCCCATTTGGTCATTTAATTACGCAAAAGCTGCGATTCCCTAGCCTTTCGTCCTTGGAGTGTCAACAAGGCTGACGTAATGTCTGCACACCAACACATGAGGACATTATGGCAGACGGACGCGGCCCCGCAAGCAGCAGTGGCGAGAGCCTGCTTTTTCTGACGGATGAACAGCTGAGGCAGGCGATAGAGGCAATGTTCTTTGCCTATCGCGGCTTTACTGCGGACCCGGACCGTATCCTGGTCGACATGGCCTATGGCCGGGCCCATCACCGTGCCATCCACTTTATCAACCGGGCGCCGGGCACAACGGTGAACAACCTGTTGAATATCCTTGGCGTCACGAAACAGTCACTCAACCGTGTGTTGCGGACCCTGATCGCAGATGGTCTTGTCGAAAGCAGGGTGGGTCGCAACGACAAACGCGAACGCCACCTTTACCTGACGGATGCGGGCCGCGCCCTGGAACAGACCCTGTCTGATGCCCAACGCGCCCGGATGCGCACAGCGTTCCGCGATGCCGGTCCCGAAGCGGTGGCCGGATTTCGCACTGTATTGGAGGCGATGATGGATCCTGAAATGGGCGCAAGCTACACGCGGCTCAAGGAAAGCGGATCATGATGGACATGGACGCCCATCTGCTGATCGTGGATGACGATGAGCGCATTCGCACACTGCTCCAGAAATTCTTGATGCGAAACGGGTTTTTGGTCACTGCGGCCCGTGATGCCGCCCATGCGCGGCGCATTCTGGCAGGGCTGGATTTTGACCTGATCGTTCTGGATGTGATGATGCCGGGCGAAGATGGCCTGTCGCTCACCCAATCGCTGCGCGAGACAATGCAGACACCGATCATGCTGCTGACCGCCAAAGGCGAGACTGGCAACCGGATCGAAGGGCTTGAGGCAGGCGCCGATGATTATCTGGCCAAACCCTTTGAACCCAAGGAACTTCTGCTGAGGATCAACGCCATTTTGCGCCGTATGCCGGACACGAGCGCACAAGATGCCGCGCCCAAGGTGCTGTCGCTCGGGCCGATCCGCTATGATCTGGAACGCGGCGAGATGTGGCAAGGGGATGACCTCGTGCGACTGACCGCTACCGAAGTGCAATTGATGAAAATCTTTGCCGCGCAGCCCGGTGCGCCGCTCAGCCGTGCCAAACTGGTTGAGGAATTGGGCCGCGATCGCGGGCAGGCACAGGAACGTGCGGTAGACGTACAAATCACCCGCTTGCGCCGCAAGATCGAGGATAATCCCAAACAGCCGCGCTATCTTCAAACGGTGCGCGGCGCGGGTTATATGCTGGCGCCGGATTGATAAAAAGTCCGGGTTTGGCCAGCGCCGCGAAGGGGGGCCAGCCCCCCTGACCCCCCGAAATATTTAAGGCCAAAAAGAAAGATGACCCGCGCATCTGGCAGGCCTTTCGCTTCGCCGTTAATGTGGCCGGGAATTTGACAGAAAGGCACTGACATGTCCGAGACATCCGTAGATGAGATGAACTTTGAAACTGCGATGGCGGAGCTGGAAAAAGTTCTCGGTCAGCTGGAGCGGGGCGATGTGGCGCTGGACGAATCGATTGCGCTTTATGAGCGCGGCGCGGAATTAAAGGCGCGGTGCGAGGCTAAGCTGAAAGAAGCCGAAGAAAAGGTCGCGGCGATCACTTTGGACGCCGATGGCAATCCTGTGGGGGCCAAGCCTGTTGAAGGTCTCTGAGATAGACGGATCAACCGCGCGGTTGCCTTTCGCGCAGGCGCTTGGCGCGGCGCAGGATGTGGCCGCGCATTGGATTGGCGCAACCCTTGCCAAGGACAGCAGCGAGATCGCGCAAGCCATGGGATATGCCACCCGCGGCGGCAAGGGATTGCGCGCGTTTTTGGTGTTGGAAAGCGCCCGGATCTGCGGATGCAGCGCTGCGCAGGCCGGACCGGCGGCGGGCGCGATTGAGGCGCTGCATGCCTATTCTCTGATCCATGATGATCTGCCTTGCATGGATGATGACGACCTGCGCCGCGGCCAGCCGACAGTGCATCGCAAATGGGATGAGGCCACGGCGGTATTGGCAGGCGATGCCTTGCATTCATTGGCGTTTGAATTGCTTGGTGATGTGGTGTGCGATCCGGCACAGAAGATGGATCTGGCCGTTAGCCTTGCAAGAGCGGCGGGCGTGGCTGGCATGGTCGGCGGACAAGCGATGGACATCGCGGCAGAAACCGCTGCGCTGCCTTTGACATTGGACGAGATTACTGCGCTTCAGGCCGGAAAAACCGGTGCCTTGATTACATGGTCTGCGATGGCCGGGCCGCGCATGACCGGCACGGATGGCACCGCGTTCAAATCCTATGCTGACGCACTTGGCCTCGCCTTTCAGATCGCCGATGATATTCTCGATGTGGAAGGTGATGCAGCCGTGGTTGGCAAAGCCACGGGCAAGGACGCGGGCGCGGGTAAGGCCACCTTTGTGTCGCTGCTGGGGCTGGATGGGGCCAAAAGCCGCGCCTCTGACCTGGTGCAATCGGCCTGTGATGCCCTATCTTCATATGGTGACGATGCCGAAACCTTGCGAGAGGCCGCTCGCTTCGTTATTGCCCGCGAGAAATAAATCACCCGGAGGGGGGTTCAAATGACCGACCGACCTGTCACCCCGCTGCTGGACCGCGCCAAGCGGCCCGCCGACCTCAAACAATTCAGCGATTCTGAACTGACCACGCTGGCCAGGGAACTGCGTCAGGAAACCATTTCTGCGGTTTCGGTAACCGGTGGGCATTTGGGGGCAGGTCTGGGTGTTGTTGAACTCACCGTCGCCCTGCATGCGGTCTTTGACACGCCACGCGACAAGATAATCTGGGACGTCGGGCATCAGTGTTATCCGCATAAAATCCTGACCGAGCGACGAGACCGCATTCGCACCCTGCGTCAGAAGGATGGGCTTAGCGGGTTCACCAAACGCAGTGAAAGCCCCTATGATCCTTTCGGCGCGGCCCACAGCTCAACCTCGATCAGCGCGGCACTTGGCTTTGCCGTGGCGCGGGATCTGGGCGGAAACATCCCCGAAGGGCTGGGCGATGCGATTGCAGTGATTGGCGATGGGTCGATCTCGGCCGGAATGGCCTATGAGGCGATGAATAACGCGGGCCATCTGGGCAAGCGGATGATCGTCATTCTCAATGACAACGAGATGTCGATTGCGCCACCCGTTGGCGCAATGTCCAGCTATCTCAGCCGTCTTTATGCCGAAGAGCCTTTTCAGGATTTCAAAGCCGCCGCCAAAGGTGCAGTGAGCCTGTTGCCTGAGCCCTTCCGCGAAGGGGCGAAACGGGCCAAGGACATCCTCAAGGGCATGGCCGTTGGCGGCACCTTGTTTGAACAACTTGGTTTCTCATACGTCGGGCCGATTGATGGACACGACATGAACCAACTGCTGCCCGTGCTGCGCACGGTCAAGGAACGCGCCACCGGGCCGATCCTGATCCATGTGCTGACCAAAAAGGGCAAGGGATACGCCCCCGCCGAGAAGGCCCGAGACAAGGGCCATGGTGTTGCCAAGTTCAATGTGGTCACGGGCGAGCAGAAAAAAGCGCCCTCCAACGCGCCAAGCTACACCTCGGTTTTTGCGCAAAGCTTGCTGCAAGAAGCGGCGGAAGACGACAAGATCTGCGCCGTGACCGCCGCCATGCCCGACGGCACCGGATTGAACCTCTTTGCAGAACGCTATCCCTCGCGGTGCTTCGATGTGGCGATTGCCGAACAGCATGGCGTGACCTTCTGTGCCGCGCTGGCCGCAGGCGGAATGAAACCCTTTTGCACGATGTATTCGACCTTCCTTCAGCGCGGGTATGATCAGGTGGTGCATGACGTGGCGATCCAGCGTTTGCCGGTCCGTTTCGCCATTGACCGCGCCGGACTGGTGGGCGCGGATGGCGCGACCCATGCAGGCGCTTTCGATATCGCCTATCTGGCCAACCTGCCGGGGTTTGTGGTCATGGCCGCTGCCGACGAGGCGGAACTGAAACATATGGTCGCCACCGCAGCGGCTCACGACGACGGACCCATCGCCTTTCGTTTTCCCCGTGGCGAAGGGCGCGGCGTTGATATGCCGGAGCGTGGCGCGCCGATTGAAATCGGCAAGGGCCGGATGATCACCCAAGGGTCCAAAGTGGCGCTGTTGTCCTTCGGAACACGGCTGGAAGAGGTCGAAAAAGCCGCCGAAGCATTGGAGGCCAAAGGCATCACACCGACGATTGCCGATGCCCGTTTTGCCAAACCACTGGACCGCGATTTGATCCTGTCATTGGCCGCGGATCACGAGGCACTGATCACCATCGAAGAGGGCGCTGTTGGCGGCTTTGGCAGCCATGTAGCGCAGCTGCTTGCAGATGAGGGTGTGTTTGACGAGGGGCTGAAGTACCGCTCCATGGTCTTGCCGGACACGTTTATTGATCAAGCCAGCCCGGCAGACATGTATGCCGTGGCCGGAATGAACGCCGAACACATCGAGGCAAAGGTTTTGGAGGTTCTGGGCATTGCCAGCCTTGGGGCGCAGCGGGCCTAGGGCTTTTTCTGCTGCTCCAAAAGCTGTGCCAATTGCCCCTCAATCACCAGCAAACGCGCGGTGACGTCATCGCGGTAGGCCCCGGTTTCGGCGTCCGCTTCTTCGTGGTGGGCGTCTTGCATGGAATTCACGATCAGACCCACCAAGAGGTTCACCACGGCAAAAGTGGTGACCATGATGAAGGGAATGAAGAACATCCAAGCGAGTGGGTACACCTCCATCACCGGACGCACGATGCCCATTGACCAGCTTTCAAGTGTCATGATCTGGAACAGGGAATAGGCCGACAGGCCCAGCGTGCCAAACCAGTCAGGAAAGCTTGCCGCAAAAAGCTTGGTCGAGATCACCGATCCGATGTAAAAAATCAGCGCCATCAGGGAAAAGACCGAGGCCATGCCGGGCAAGGCGGTGATGAACCCTTCGACAACGCGGCGCAGACGCGGCGCGGCGGAAACCAGTCGCAGCACCCGCAGGATGCGCAATGCCCGCAACGCCGAGAAACCCTGAGCCGCAGGCACCAAAGACACGCCAACAATGACAAAATCAAAGATGTTCCATCCGTCGCGGAAAAACCGAAGCCGGTAGGCGAACAATTTGGCCAGCAACTCCAGCACAAAAATAGCAAGACACAGCCTGTCCAACGTCAGGATCAAACCACCGGCGACATCCATCGCGGTCCTGGAGGTCTCAAGGCCAAGCAGCACGGCATTGAAAACAATCACCGACATAATTGCGGTGCCAAATTTTTTCGCCGCCAAAAACGCCTGAAGTCGTTGCTGTACCGTCATATTCCTGCCTATGCCACTTTTGCCCCTATATGGCGTTGGCCGGGTGCCGGAACAAGCCCGCACGGATCAAAGCAATGAGACCCCCGCAAATATGCTGAGCGCAACAGCGCAATACCCCAAAAGCACGTAGACCCCGTCATGTGTCAAAAGTCCAAAGACCAGCAACGCGACGGTGGCCGCCCCGATCGAGGTGACCAAAGGCAGGATTTCCAACAAGGGCCAAGCCAGTGGGAGTGCGGCGCAAATGGCCAGGGTGATCCAACGCATCACACTTCTGGTCAGAAATTGCAGCCGCATCTGCGAATGTCGGTCCAGAAACGCGCAGGGTTTTCGCATCCAACGCACCGCCTGAAGCAATCGCTCGGATCGAAAACGCTGACGCAACAGGATTTCCGGCAACCAAATACGTTTGCGCCCGGACAATGCCTGCACGGCCATCGTGACAATGATCATCGCCGCGAGGCTTGGCATCCCCGGAATTCCGGAAAGTGGCGATACCATCAGCAGCGCAATAAGCAAAATAAAGGGTGTGATCGCCCGGTTGCCAAACTGGCGCAGCAGATCGCGAAAGGACACTTTGCGATCCTGCCCCGCCTCTTCCAAACCATCGAGCATTTCTGTCAGTCTATGGTCTGTATCAGGCGCGGGCATGTGATCAACTTGAGGTTTCCCGTTTCAAAAGGTCGGTCAGACCACTTCGATAATCGGGGTATTGCGGTTGCCAACCCAACGCCTCTTTGATCCGATTGTTCCTGACCTTCTTGCTTTCTGCATAAAAGCTGCGGGCCATCGGGGTCATCTCAGCGGTTTCAAAATCCATCGCTGGCGGCAATGGCACATCCAAAAGGGTGGCCGCATATCCGATAACATCTTGCGGCGGCGCGGGGTCATCATCGCACAGATTGTAGATCGCGCCGGGCTGCGGGGTGGCGATTGACAACTCAAGCGCCAGAGCGATGTCTTCCACATGAATTCGTGAGAACACCTGCCCCTTTTTGATGATCCGCCGTGCGGTGCCCTTGCGCACCTTTGCAAAGGGGCCGCGACCGGGGCCATAGATCCCGGCAAGACGGAAGATGTGCAGCGGCAAATCAGGGATTTCCTGCCACGCCGTCTCGGCGCTGACACGGGCCAATCCACGCTTTGTGGCGGGGGTCAAAGGCGTATCCTCATCTACCCAATCACCGCCGTGATCTCCGTAAACACCGGTTGTCGAAAGATACCCCGCCCAACGCAGATGCGGCGCTGCTGCGGCGATCTCATCGCGCAAAACGCCAAGCACCGGATCGCCGTCTGGGCCTGGCCCTGCAGAGATCAGAATATGCGGCACCTGCGAAAAAAGCGGGGCGATATCCGTGCCGGGCCATAGCAGAGGTTCCACACCGGTCGCCGCAATGTCATCCAGTTTGTCCGCGCTGCGCGTTGTTCCGATGATCCGCCAGCCCTGCGGAATCAGCCGCTCGGCCAACGCGCGGGCGCTGTATCCGTGTCCCAAAGAAAGAAGCGTTTTGTCCATCTGCAATACCTGCCCCTTTGCGCCCCGCGCATCAAGAGGGCAATGGTCATCTGAATCTGCCTGAGATCAGTACTGACACCGTGCGCCAAAGCAATTTTATGTCCAGGCAAAGGCTTTGATTGCGCTGATAGATCAAATCCAGCTTTGCCTTGCACGGTACAAAAACCCGCGCATACACCGCATCTGTTTCGGACGCGGTGTAACAGTGTTGCAGGCGGTGCTCCTCCACTCCGTGACAAATGATGCTGGCCAGCCCCGTCACACCCGGACGGTTTTGCAGAACATCCGCGTAGAGATTCGGAAAACGCTCAACATAAGCCCGCAATGGCGGGCGCGGCCCGACAAAGCTCATGTCACCGCGCAGGATGTTCCACAATTGCGGCAGCTCATCCAACCGAAACCGTCGCAACCAACGGCCGCTTGGGGTCAATCGGTTGGCCTTGTCGCCGCCGGTCACCCCCTGATCATGGATATCCTCTTTCATGCTCCGCAATTTCCAGAGCCTAAAGGCACGGTGCGGGGTTTTCATCCGTTCCGAGACAAAGAAAACCGGCCTGCCCTCGGCCGCCAAAAGCCACAGCAGCAAGACCACCATTGGGGCAATCAAAAGCGTGATCAACACCAGCGCCATCACCAGGTCAAACATGCGCTTGGACAGAGTCATCAAATGGCTCGGGCCTGCGGTTTTTCCCAACCGCGCCATTCCGCAACCAGATCATCAGGGCTCGCGCGTGGCACCCGAGCCCCCAGCACCTGACCAAGCACATCCACGTTCAGCGTTACATCAGGGATCACATCATCCCCTGCGTCTCGATAGGTCCATGACAACCCCGCAGCATTCAAGAGCGTGCCTGCCTCTATCGCCCCGCGCAGCGCAACGTTCAAAACCGGCGGCACGTGTGGCATGAGGGTGAGCCGATGGATTATCGCAGCCAGATCGGCCCCCCCGATGTAACTGCGGCGCGGGGTCGTGCCGTCGGGCAATTGATCAAGCTGCATCGCATTGTGCCAACCGCCAAGGATTGCATCAGCGCCAGCCACATTGCCGATCCGCAGCGACGTGACAGGCTGATCCAAAGCGATGCCGATGGCATGGGCTTCTTCCTCCATTCGCAATTTTGAACGTCCATAGGCACTGATCGGGCAGGGCCGGGTGGCTTCGCCCAAGGCACCGGCCTGTTTGCCATAAATCGCGGCGGAAGATGCCAAAAACACCCGTGGGCATCCGGCGGCCTTTGCGGCCTGAACCGCGGCGCAGGCAAGATCGCTGTTCACTCCGAAATCGACAGGAGCTGTTGCCAGGCCATTCGGCACAACCCCAGCCAGACAAACCACCGCCCTTTTGCCCCGCGCCGCCACAATAAGAGCATTTCGATCCCTCAGAGGGTCAAACCACAAGTCCCCCATTCCAATTTGCCGGCTTTGGCCAATCAAACCATGACCGGCCGGCCAATACTGGCAACACATACGGCCCAACCGGCCGCCCGCGCCGAGCAGCAGAACCGGCCCATGTCTATCTGTGATCGTGGCGGTGCCTGAACCTATCATTGCTTCAGGCTATCGGCGGAATGGTTAATAGATGATTGATATCTGAACCGTCAGAGTGCGATCCGCTTGTCCTTGGGCACAAGCGCGTTGATCTGCGCAATATGTTCGGGAAGGCATTTGGTCAGGAAATCATATTGCGCAACCGCATGCGCCCGTGCCGCGCCGCCCAGACGGGCAAAGTCATCGGGCCGCGCCAGCACATCCACCACTTGCGCGGCCAGCGCATCATGGTCAAAGAAATCAACAAGCATCCCGGTTTCGCCATGGGTCACAGCCTCGCGCACGGAAGGAACATCAGAAGCCACGATCTTTGCCCCCATCGACATCGCCTCAAGCAAGGACCACGACAAAACAAAAGGCATCGACAGATAGATGTGGCAACTGCTGATCTGGATCAGCTTGCAAAAATGGTCATAGGGCACCTGCCCCAGAAAATGCAGGCGCTCCCAATTGAGATCTTTGCCAACTTCGGCCTCCATCTCTGCACGCAATCCGCCCGGCGTCTTGGCCTTACCGCCGTAGGACACATCATTACCGCCCACGATCAGGATACGCGCATTGGGCCGTTCGCGTTGAATGCGCGGCAATGCCCGCATCAATGTGTGAAACCCGCGCGTGCGTTCCAGATTGCGCGCGACATAGGTTACCACCTCATCTTGCGCCGTCAGGGGCTTGTCCAATCGTCCCAGTCCAACCTCTGCTGTTGGGTCAGGCTGCAGCAAATCCGTGCGAATGCCATCATGGCAAACATAGAATTTCTCGTGAAACCGTTTGGGAAACCGATCCTTTTGCCAAACCGTCGGACATTGGCCCAAATCAACTGTTTCGATATTGGCCAGAGGCACGGCGTTGCGGGCCTGCATTAAGAATGGTGCATGATCCGTTGGCGGCTCTGCTGGATCAAAGCCAACGGTCCCACCCGTCATGTTGTAGTAATATTCGAAGAATCCGATGATTGGCACATCTGGCCAGATCTGCTTGAAAAACGTCAGTTCCCCCCAACCGACATGCCCGATGACGATGTCAGGTTTGAACCCTTCCTCCTGCTCCAGCTTTCGCGCCGCCGTCGCCGCGCCAAAACCTGCACCAGTCGCCGCTTCCCACACCTTTGACAGGCCATAGGCATCTTTGGCTGGGGTCCGGTGCGGCTTGTAAATGCGGGTCTCGACACCAGGAAAAGATGGCGCATTTCGACGTTGGGTCAAAAAATAGATCCGATGCCCGCCCTGCGCTGCCAACCATTGCACAAGCTCGCGATATTGGCCCGGCATGTTCTGATGGACAAATAGGACATTCATATCAAAGACCTGCGTTTGAGGGTGTTGTGCGCAGATAACCAAAGCGCGTTCACCTTGGCAACGCAACCGGACGTTTAACGCCACCTCTTTTTTGCGCTCTTTATCACGGAACAAGGCCGGACGCCTTCGAAATCACAACAAACGCGGCCCGCTCACTTGGTGTACATCTGCTTTTTGAAGGCTCTTGTCCGTTTCGTCGCGGCTGCACTGCCATCGTGGAAAGACCCAAACCATTTGTCCCAAGGCATCTCTACTGTGCCGTAGTTGCATTCAAAATACCGATGATGCAGCTGATGAAAGAAATCACCCATCTTTGCCTTCTCCTGATTCCGGACCACCAGTTGATCAAAGCCGGAGTGTGAGAACACCGGATGCACCGATTGCACATAGCCATGAAACAGGACGTGGATCGGGTGACTGGGCACGATCAGATGAATCGCAAAGTTCGTGTAAAACAGCAGGTGCTCAAATGGGTGCATTGAAATGCCGGACCACGGTCCAACATTGACATTCCGATGATGCAAGGCATGGGCATGCTTATATATCGCAGGCACATGCAACAGTCGATGAACCCAGTAAAAATGAAACGAAGACCAGATCACCAGAAACGGGAACAGCAACAAAAACAAAACCGGATTGTCCGGGAACATCATCGCGGGCGCATGGCCGTTCGCCATCATCCAGAACACACCCCATTGGGCCGCCGTCCAAAGGGTGACACCACTGATCAAGGTCCAGAACATATTGTCCCAAACCTGATTGCCAAAGGTATAGGTGCCATTGCCACGGGCCAGATCACGTGCATCGTATTTGGTCTGGTTTCCCTGTTTTCGCCAATGGTAGAGCCACATATGCAGCCCGCCCGCACAGATAACCTGCGGCAGCAGATTGGCCAGCCACACCCGCACCATCCAACCGGCCTGAAAACTCTGCATCGTGTCTAACGCGGGCAGTAGCGTGAAATAGACGGCGACGGAAAACGCTGCGGTGATCGTGATGGTTGAAATGGTCAACCAATAGGCGGCATACCACCGCAACACGGCCATGGGCTGCGGTGGCCAATCAAAAAGCGGGTTGTTTCGAACCGGCCCAGGATGATGGTGCCAGCGGTCCGCCTCTGCACCGATATCCGGTTCAGTGGTCATAATCGGACCCTTCACCGTCCAATATCGCTTTGAGTTCTGCCAGATGCCGCGCGTCTTGCTCGGGGTAATTCTCCAGCTCCTGCGCGGTCTTTTCGGCGATCTCGTCAGAAATGCGCCGCAGCGGCAAGCCGGTTTGCAGAGCCTTGATGTAGGTTTCTGCCGCCCGTTCGAAATAATAGAGCCTATTAAAGGTATCCGCGACTGTATCCCCGATCACCATTACCCCATGAGAGCCCATGACCATGACCTTTTGCTTGGGGTCCGTCAGCAGTTCCGCACAGCGCGCGCCCTCATCCTCAAAGGCCAGACCGCCGTAGTTTTCATCAATCACAACACGGTTAAAGAAAGTACAACAATTCTGATCAATCGGAGGCAGGCGACTGTCTTGCAGACAGGCAAGAACGGTCGCGTAGATCGAATGCACGTGCATCACACAACGGGCATGCGCACAGGCGCGATGCACCCCGCCATGAAGACCCCAGGCCGTGGGATCAGGCGCATTAGGGCCTGATAATGTCTCTGGATCGTTGGCATCAACCATCAACAGATCACTGGCGCGGATACGGGAAAAATGAACTTGGTTTGGGTTCATCAGGAACTGCGTACCGTCGTCATTCACCGCAAGGGAAAAGTGGTTGGCGACCCCCTCATGCATGTCAAGGCGCGCGGTCCAGCGGAATGCCGCAGCAAGATCCACCCGTTCTTGCCAGTGATCCATGTTTTGCCGAATTTGTGTCACGCTCATGTTTTGTCCCTTCGTTTGTTTCACTCTGCCGGGAAGCCCGAAAAAGAACCTCTCAAAAAACGACATTCAGAGTGGTCGACTGGCAACCCAGGCGTATCCATTCTCACACAAGATATAGGCTTCGCGCAGGCCGTGTGGTTTGTCTGTCGGCTCTTGTAAGACGGTGCCGCCCGCCGCTTCGGCCTTGGCACAAGCTGTTTCCGGGTCTGTGTCATACAGCCGGATCTCGATCCCGCCTCCACGTGGAGGGTTTTCGGGCAGAAGACCAAGCAGCGGATTGGAATGATAGGTGCCATCACTGTGCAGTTGGAAGACCTGATCGCCGTACTTTACGATCGCAAAATCTGCGGTCGGCTGAAACGCCTTCATGCCAAAAACAGTGTCTAAAAAGGCGATTTGCGCCGAAACATCCCGCACCAAAAGGTTCAATCCGATGCCCCGCAAACTGGCACCAAACTCCTCGGCTGAGACCTTGTCGAAATCCATCTGTTCTTTCCTCGGTTGAACCCGCTCAAACCGTGTGTCACCTTGGGCCATGACGCAAGAAATTTTTCCCTCATGGCCCGATGTCGCCCCTCAACTGGTCAACGTGGCTGCCGGGCGCAGCCCTGCTGATACGATCATCACCGGCGGCCAATGGGTCAATGTACACACCCGTGAAATCCTGCCTGATCACGATATCGCCATTGTCGCCGGTCGCATTGCCTTTGTAGGGCCAGACGCCAGCCATTGCCGTGGTCCAAGCACGCAGATTATCGACGCCAAAGGCCGCTATATGATCCCCGGTCTGTGCGACGCGCATATGCACATCGAAAGCGGGATGCTGACACCGGCAGAATTTGCCCGCGCCGTGATCCCCCATGGCACAACATCCATGTTCACCGATCCCCATGAGATCGCCAATGTTCTGGGTCTTGAGGGCGTGCGCATGATGCATGACGAGGCCCTGATGCAGCCCGTGAACATCTTTACCCAGATGCCATCCTGCGCCCCGTCCGCGCCCGGAATGGAGACGACAGGCTTTGAAATCAGCGCAGAAGATGTGGCCGAGGCCATGCAATGGCCCGGTATCATTGGTCTCGGCGAAATGATGAACTTTCCCGGTGTCAGCAACGCTGACCCACAAATGCTGGCCGAGATTGCCGCAACCCAGCGGGCAGGCAAAACGGTAGGCGGGCATTATGCGTCGCCCGACCTTGGGCCCGCTTTTGCAGCCTATGTCGCAGGCGGGCCGGCGGACGATCACGAAGGCACCTGTGAGGCCGACGCAATTGCCCGGATGCGGCAGGGGATGCGGTCGATGATCCGTCTGGGTTCTGCATGGTATGATGTCGAAACCCAGATCACCGCGATCACGGAAAAGGGGCTCGATCCGCGCAATATGATCCTGTGCACCGACGACAGCCATTCGGGCACATTGGTCAACGACGGGCATATGAACCGGGTCGTGCGACACGCCATCGATTGCGGCTGTGATCCGGTTGTTGCCTTGCAAATGGCCACGATCAACACCGCCACGCATTTCGGGTTGGAACGCGATATCGGGTCTTTGACCCCCGGCCGCCGTGCGGATGTTGTGCTGACTTCAGACCTCAAAACCCTCCCCATAGAGACTGTTATTGCCCGCGGACAGATCGTAGCCGAGGCAGGCGAATGCCTGGTGGACTGTCCACATTACGATTGGCCCGAAGCGGCCCGGAAAACCGTGAACATGGCCAGGGATCTGACCCGTGCAGATTTCCGTATTGATGCGCCCAAAGGGGCAAACGCCGTAACCGCAAATGTCATCGGAGTGGTGGAAAACCAAGCACCCACACGGGCCTTGAAATTCGAACTGCCGGTAACCGATGGACAGGTCCAAAGCACCGGAGAGGTTTGCCAGATCGCGTTGGTCGAACGCCACCGCGCAACAGGCGGGGTGGTCAACGCCTTTGTGTCCGGCTTTGGCTATGACGGCAACATGGCGATGGCCTCGACCGTGGCGCATGACAGCCACCATATGATTGTTGTCGGCACGGACCCTGAACAGATGGCGTTGGCGGCAAACCGGCTGCGCGAGGTCGGCGGCGGCATTACCATTTTCCGTGATGGAGCAGAACTTGCGTTGGTTGAGCTGCCGATCGCAGGTCTTATGTCTGACAGCCCCGCAACCGAAGTCGCCGCCAAGGCCGAGCAGATGATGCAGGCCATGCGCGACTGTGGCTGTACCCTGAACAACGCCTATATGCAGCATTCCCTGCTTGCGTTGGTTGTCATCCCCGAGTTGCGGATCTCTGACCTTGGGTTGGTCGATGTCCGGTCCTTTGAATTTATCCCCGTGTTAGAGCCTCATTCATGACCAAAATCCTGACCCCGAATGCCCGTCCTTCGGAAGAATTCACCGATGCCACTGCCGCCGTTGACCGGTTGACGGAGCTGTATATGGAAGCAACCGGTTTCCTGCGCGATCAGTTCAACGCAGCGATGCAGGACACGCCGCAAGAGGTTCGGATCCGTGCCTTTTATCCAGAGGTCCGGTTTCGCACCTCAAGCTATGCCCGTGTTGATACGCGGCTGGCATTTGGGCATGTCTCGTCGCCAGGCACATTTGCGGCCACCATCACCCGGCCAGACCTGTTTCGCAATTACCTGATCCAACAGATCGGCCTACTGCTTGAGAACCACGGGCAGCCGGTGATCATTGGTCCATCTGACACGCCGATCCCCGTGCATTTTGCCGTGACCGGCGAAAGCGCCATGGAGATCCCGCAGGACGGGGCGGCCGAATTCACCTTGCGCGATGTCTTTGATGTGCCGGACCTGAGCACCACAAACGATGACATCGTGAATGGCACCTATGTACCGCAAGACGACGTGCGCCCACTTGCCCCCTTCACGGCACAGCGGGTGGATTATTCCCTGGCCCGTCTGGCGCATTATACAGCGACGGACCCGGAACATTTCCAGTGTCACGTCCTGTTCACCAACTACCAATTCTACGTCACAGAGTTCGAAGAATATGCGCGGGCGCAATTGAACGATCCTGACAGCGGCTACACCTCTTTTGTCTCGACCGGAAATGTCGAAATCACCGCGGGCGACACGCCATTGGGCGAGACACAAAAAACCCCGCAAATGCCCACCTACCACCTCAAGCGGAAAGACGGCTCGGGGATTACACTGGTTAACATCGGTGTCGGCCCATCCAACGCCAAGACGGCCACAGACCATATCGCCGTGTTGCGCCCCCATGCATGGTTGATGGTTGGTCACTGTGCGGGTCTGCGTAACAGTCAGGCCTTGGGTGATTTTGTATTGGCCCATGCTTATCTGCGCGAAGATCACGTGCTGGATGACGATTTGCCAGTCTGGACCCCGATCCCGGCGTTGGCCGAAATCCAGATCGCGCTGGAACGCGCCGTGGCGCAAGTGACCCAGCTCGAAGGGTATGAACTCAAGCGTGTGATGCGTACAGGCACCGTCGCGACCATCGACAACCGCAATTGGGAATTGCGCGATCAATCCGGCCCAGTGCAACGGCTCAGCCAATCGCGGTCCATCGCCCTCGATATGGAAAGCGCGACCATCGCCGCCAACGGCTACCGTTTCCGGGTGCCTTACGGGACATTGCTATGTGTGTCCGACAAGCCGCTGCACGGTGAGTTGAAACTGCCCGGCATGGCGTCGGATTTCTATAAAACACAGGTCGCACGGCATTTGATGATCGGAATTCGGGCAATGGAATTGCTGCGTTCGACCCCGCTTGAGCGCATTCACAGCCGGAAATTGCGCTCGTTTGACGAAACCGCCTTCCTTTAAAGGCCAAAAACAGCAGAAAATCGCATGTTTTGCGGTTTTTCGCGCCACTATTCGTTGTGTTATCCTACAACATACCGTTACATTCCGCTCACAGGGCCCTAAATTCGGGCGGTCTAAGGAGATAAAAAGATGGCAACCAAACCTATGACAAAGACTCAGCTCGTCGCCGCATTGGCAGATGAAATGGGCACAGACAAAAAATCTGCAGGCGCAGCGCTGGACGCGGTTTGCAACCTGATCACACGCGAAGTGTCCGGTGGCGGCGCAGTGACCCTGCCCGGTGTTGGCAAGATCTACTGCCGCGAGCGCCCAGAGCGCATGGTCCGCAACCCTGCGACCGGTGAACAGTTCAAGAAAGAAGCGGACAAGGTTGTGAAAATGACCATCGCCAAAGCGCTGAAAGACAGCGTCAACGGCTAAACCCCGCAAGCTTGAGTTTCAAAGGGTCGCCATTTGGCGGCCCTTTTTGTTTGTTTTAAGGGGCGATCACTTCAGTTGGTCAATGCCATTGATGATGTGCCCGACCAAACCATAGTCCTGCGCCTCGCTGGCCCTGAGCCAGAAATCGCGGGCGGTATCAGCGGCGATTTTTTCAGGGGTCTGGCCTGTCGCCTCGGCAAACAGCTGATCAAATCGTTCACGCATGATGCGGATCTGCTCGGCCTGGATCATCATATCTGTCGCCTGCCCGCCAATCCCGCCGGAAGGTTGGTGCAACAGGAAACGGGTGTTGGGCAGACAATAGCGGTTTTCCTTTTCTGCTCCCACAAAGATCAGCGCGCCGGCACTGGCCACCCAGCCAGATCCAATTGTTCGCACCTTCGGCCGAATGAACTTGATCACGTCATGAACCATATCGCCCGATTCCACATGGCCACCGGGCGAGGAAATATAGACGTTGATCGGATCGTCGCTTTCTTCTGCCAGGGCCAGCAGATGCGTGACCGTACGCTGTGCCAGCTTGTCGTTGATTTCACCCGTGATCACCACATTGCGGCTTTTGAAGAACAAAGCACTGATGCGGTCGCCATCGGCCTTTTCCGATTGGGTGTCGTCCAACAAATTGATCTGCATGAATGCCTCCTCCTTGCTATTCACAAGCAACGCTATCGTTGCACGCGGGGGTTGTCCATCGACCCCACCGGCGCCAATCCGCCCCTTGCCCTTGGCTGCAATCTGGGAAACTGTCGCGCTGAAAGACCAAAGGGGCTGAGATGGATATTCGTGCAATTCTGATGGGTCTCATCTTTGCAATGATGTGGTCGTCGGCCTTTACATCTGCGCGGATCATTGTTGCGGATGCCTCGCCCCTGTTTGCGCTTTCGCTCCGCTATTTGGTGTCTGGCCTCATCGGAGTCGGGATTGCGCTGGCATTAGGACAAAGCTGGCGGCTGACCCGGGCACAATGGCGGGCGACCGCGATCTTTGGCGTCCTGCAAAATGCGATGTACCTTGGGTTGAACTTTGTCGCGATGCAAAACATCGAGGCGTCGCTGGCCGCGATCATCGCCTCTACCATGCCTTTGATCGTCGGATTTGCCGCCTGGGTTCTCTATGGTGAACGGCTTAAGCCGCTGGGTGTGGCAGGTTTGGTGGCAGGTGTTGTTGGTGTGGCCATCATCATGGGTGCCCGACTCAGCGGCGGTGTTGACTTGACGGGTGTTGCCCTCTGCGTGATCGGTGTGCTCGCGCTTTCCGCTGCAACGCTGTTGGTGCGCGGTGCCACATCCGGCGGCAATTTCCTGATGATTGTGGGACTGCAAATGTTGGTGGGCTGTGTTGCCTTGTCTGTCGCCACACTGCTGTTCGAAACGCCACGGATCAACCCAAGCTGGCCACTGGTCATTGCCTTTACCTACACCTGCCTCGTGCCGGGTTTGGCTGCAACGGTGGTTTGGTTCTGGCTGGTCAACCGGATTGGCGCCACACGTGCAGCCACCTTCCACTTTCTCAACCCGTTTTTCGGTGTTCTGGTCGCCGCAGTCCTGCTCAATGAATCGCTCGGCTGGCGCGAAGCCTTGGGTGTTTTGATCATCACAATTGGAATTCTGGCGGTTCAAATCTCGAGGCAAAGTCGCCAATAAGACGTAAAGCTATCGTTTTTTGCCGCAGACCGCGCTCGGCCCGGTTGCAAAACGTGCAAAAGCTAGCGCCATGAACAGCGCCCGCCTCATAGATCAGACCACCGCTCCACGGTCTTATGCCTTCGTGCTTCTGCCGGGGTTCTCGACGTTGGGCTTTTCTTGCGCACTGGACACGTTGGCCCTGGCCAACCACCACCCTTCTGGCCAGAAGTTTTATAAATGGCGGCTGATCTCGGAAACCGGAACGCCGGTTCGCGCTTACAATGGTGTGAGCATCGAAGTGGACAGCGGCCTGACGGAACTGGATCGAAACGAAACTTTGATCGTCTGTGCCGGTGAAAATGCTGGCCGTGGCAGCACCAAACCATTGCTCAACTGGCTCCGCCGTGAGACTCGCAAGGGCATGGACTACGGTGCATTGTCATCCGGCACCTATACGCTGGCATTGGCCGGTTTGATCGGTGGAAAGCGGGTCACGACCCACTGGGAATACAAGACAGCACTGGCCGAAATGTTGCCTGACGTGATCATGGAAGACACGCTTTATTCCGTCGACGGCCGGGTCTTTACCTCAGCTGGCAACGTGGCCTCGATGGATCTGATGCTGCACCGCGTCAACAAGGACTACGGCAACGACATCGCAACATGGGTGGCCGATCAGATGGTCTATACCGTGCCGCGGCTCCACAGCCAGAAACAGCGCATGTCGCTGCAGTCACGGCCCGAAGTGCGCAATGCCAAGCTGTTGCTGGCGCTGCAGATCATGGAAAACAACCTCGAAGACCCGCTGCGTCCTGATGAGATTGCAGGCGTCGTCAGCCTCAGCACCCGGCAGCTGGAGCGTTTGTTCGCAAAGTACCTCAGCACCTCTCCAAAACGGTATTATTTGCACCTGCGTCTCGAAAAGGCGCGGAACCTGCTGCGCCAAACAGACTTGTCAGTGACAGATGTCTGCGTCGCCTGCGGTTTCAAATCGCTGTCGCATTTTTCAAAGAGCTATCGCTCGGCCTATGGCATTCCCCCGGGCATGGAGGCCTCTGACGGTAAAGTGTTGTGGTCAGATTCGGTGCATCGCTGATCCTGCGTCGCCCAAAAGCCCTTTCGTTTTAGATAAGCCTTCGCCCCGCAGCTGCCAGTGGCCATCACATATCAGTGCTCAAGCGCTACAAACCCTTTGAATTTCCTGCCGTCGCCCCATCTAATGTGCCAACAGCATCGACAGGAGGATCTCCATGCCCCGCTACGAAAAAAACCCGGACGCCATCGCGGCCCTTTCGCCCGAAGAGTTTCACGTGACACAAGAAAGCGGCACCGAACGCCCCGGCACGGGCAAGCTGCTCAACAACAAAGAGCCAGGCATCTATGTCGATATCGTATCGGGTGAGCCGCTGTTTGCCTCGTCCGACAAATACGAATCCGGCTGCGGCTGGCCCAGTTTCACCAAACCCATCGAACCGGCCCATGTGGCAGAATTGCGCGATGCCAGCCTTGGCATGATCCGCACCGAGGTGCGCAGCACCCACGGTGACAGCCACCTTGGCCATGTGTTTCCCGACGGTCCTCCCGACCGCGGCGGGCTGCGCTATTGCATCAATTCCGCTTCCTTGCGGTTTGTACACCGCGATGACATGCAGGCCGAGGGGTATGGCGACTACCTGAACCAAGTGGAGGACATCACATGAGCAACGAACGCGCAGTACTGGCAGGCGGCTGTTTCTGGGGCATGCAGGATTTGATCCGCAAACGTCCCGGCGTGGTCTCCACACGTGTCGGTTACACGGGCGGCGACGTACCCAACGCCACCTACCGCAACCACGGCACCCATGCCGAAGGGATCGAGATTATCTTTGATCCTGCCAAGACGTCATATCGCGAGTTGCTGGAGTTTTTCTTTCAAATACATGACCCCACAACAGTCAACCGGCAAGGCAACGACATCGGCATGAGCTACCGATCAGCGATCTACTTTACCGACGAACAGCAAAAAGAGACCGCGTTAGACACGATTGCGGATGTCGAAGCCTCCGGTCTCTGGCCTGGAAAGGTCGTCACCGAAGTCGAGCCTGTGAGCGATTTCTGGGAAGCAGAGCCAGAGCATCAAGACTATCTGGAGCGCCAGCCCAATGGCTACACATGCCACTTCGCGCGGCCCGATTGGGTGCTCCCGAAACGCGCCGCAGCGGAATAAGATCTGGGTCGGGTGAATTGCCCGGCCTACCCCTCCGCCACGCGCGGACGCCCTGCCGCCTCGACAGTAACGGTCGCTTCAACGAAAACTTCACGCGCCTCAACGCCTGCCGTGCGGATGTCCCGGCTCACAGTGATCTGGATGTCCTGAGCACCTGCTTCCAACGCCTGTGCTTGCGCTGCGTCTCTCAGAACAGTCTCTAACAAGGCCAAGGCGCTGTCTTGATCCCCAAAATCCTTTGGACCATCAGCCAGATGCACTCGGTACTTTCCTTCGCTGGGCGATGTGACCGTTCCGCTTTGCCGCATCGTGACGCGCCCGACAACCGCCCCGATTGCGTTTGCCACGCCCGCATGCTCAGGCAAGATCATGCGCGTGCCTAATCGCTCTCCTACCGCAGGGTAATAGCTCGGCGCAGAGGCGCCAAGACCCACAACATCCACCGCCAACCCCGTGTTCAATCGCACCAAACCTTGATGCCCTGACATGCCCCGTTGCATCAAAACATGCCGCGCCAGAATATCCGGCGCAACGTCAAATCCTGGATCTTCTTCGGCAAAAGCAGTCTCTAATAGAGCCAAAGCGGTCTGATGCGTCAATTGATCAATGATCATTTGCGCAATGTCATCTTCGCTGTTGGACAGCACATCACCAGCGCCGGTCCGCCGCCGCCCGAACAAGCGCAAGGCCTTGCGGGCCGCGCCAGTGTCCCATTCCATCACCCGGCCCAAAACATGGCTGGCATCTGACGGCGTCACTCCGGCAATCTGGATTTGTCCACGCTCCACCAGCCGTTTGAGCGCGCCCAGTTCGACCCGCGACCGAATGATATCACCCAGAGGGTGCACCTGATTGCCAATTCGTTCCAACAGCGCCAGTTCGCGCGTGCCGAGACCCTCTTTGGTCTGCCCTGCAACCGCCCGCACAAAACGCGCATCATGCTCGCCCGGGGCCACGCTGCGCAATTGCGAATCCAGCGCGGCATGTACAACATCCGGCGCATCGACGGCGATCAAGGAAATCGGCAAAACGCGGCGCGGGCCCAGTGTCACCCCGCCTTGCAACCCTTCGGATTGAAAATGCACCTCGCTGTCCCCGCCAAGCCCGGTGGTGCGCATCGCAACAGCTTCGACCATCGTGCGATAGGGGCCAACCCGCGCCCCGGCAGGGTCAATCTGAGGCTTTCCGCCCTTGATTAGAGCCACATCCGTGGTCGTTCCACCAATGTCGCTGACCAAGGCATGATCCACACCCGTCATCCAACGCGCTCCAACGATCGAAGCCGCTGGGCCACTCAAGATCGTCTCAATGGGACGTTCCCGAGCCTGTCCTGAGGAAATAAGCGCGCCGTCCCCGCGCACCACCATGAGAGGCGCAGTGGTACCGATCTGCTGCAGCACATCTTCTGCCCGCCCGATCAGCCGGTCAATCATACCAATCAACCGGGCATTCAAAACCGCAGTCATCGCGCGTTTGGGACCGTTCAACTTGGCCGACAATTGATGCGACGACGACACAGGCTTGCCCGTTATCTCAGCCACCAATTGCGCCGCGCGAAGCTCATGCGCCGGATTTCGCGTGGCAAATTGACTGGCGACAGCGAAACCGCTGACATCACTCTTATGTGTCTCTAAAAAGCTGACGAGAGCCGCCTCATCAAGCGGTTGCGCCTCACCGCCGGCGTGGTTATGCCCGCCCGACAAGACCAACGCCGGGTCCCCCTTGAGCGCCTCGGCCAGTCCGTGCGCCTCAAGATCGCGCGCCCGAAAGCCGATGTAGATCAGGGCGACGCGGCCGCCTTGCCCTTCGACCAAAGCATTGGTGGCCAGTGTGGTGGACAGGGACGCCAGCGCAATTTCTTCAGGTGCAATCTGGGCCGTTTCGAGCACAGACCGGACCGCATTGCCAACACCAATGGCCAGATCCTGCCGGGTGGTTAACGACTTGGCCGAAGCGATCACCGTGGTCTCATCCCGGACCAGAACCGCATCCGTGTACGTCCCACCCGTATCTACGCCCAATAGCACCGCCATACGTGCCTCTCCCTTATGTTCCAGCTAGGATTTACCGTGATAGGCGGTGGCGTCCAGCCCAATTGCGTCACCCGGCGGTCAACCGCGCCATCGCCCAACGGGCCGCCTCCGCCACGGTGGGATCCGCGTCGTCCCGCAATGCCGAGGCCGCAGGGTGCAGGGCCGGGACGCCGGAATTTCCGATGGCGTAAAGGACATTGCGCACAAATCGGTTTCGCCCGATCCGTTTGATCGGCGACCCGGAAAACCGCAAACGGAATGCTGCATCGTCCAAGCTGGCCAAATCCGCCAGATCTGCAGCTTCCACATGCGCCCCATGATATCTGTCATCACTCACCGGGGGTGCAAATTTGTTCCAAGGACAGATCGCCAGGCAATCATCACAGCCATAGATCCGGTTGCCCATCTTTTCGCGCAACTCAAGATCAACCGGCCCATCATGTTCAATTGTCAGATACGAGATGCACCGCCGCGGATCGAGCTGATAGGGGGCAACAAAGGCATCCGTTGGGCAAATATCCTGACAGGCGCGGCACGATCCGCAGTGGTCAATCTCCGGCGCATCCGCAGGCAAGTCCAGAGTGGTGAATACAGACCCTAGAAAGCCCCAGTTTCCCCACTCCCGGCTCAAGACATTGGTGTGTTTACCTTGCCAGCCCAGTCCCGATGCCTGCGCCAATGCCTTTTCCGGAACCGGGGCAGTGTCGACAAACACCTTCACCTCGCATGGCTCTTGTTCAATCAACCACCGCGCCAATCGTTTCAGTCGTTTCTTGACCACATCATGATAGTCGCGCCCCTGCGCATAGACCGATATCGCGGCCTTTTCAGGATGCTCCAGTACGGCCAGTGGATCTTGTTCCGGCGCATAGGATTCGGCCAGCATAATCACTGTCTTGGCCTCGGGCCAAAGGGCAGCAGGATTGCCGCGCCAATGCATCCGTTCTTCCATCCAGCCCATCTGCCCATGATAGCCCGCAGCAACAAACGCCGCCAATCTGTCCGGCATTTCGGGCACATCCCAGGGTTTGCACAACCGACAGCTCACAAACCCCTCGGTCAGAGCCTGATCCACCAATCGTGCTTTCAGATCCATATTGCTTTCTGGCCTTAAATATTCTCGGGGGTCCGGGGGCAGACAGCCCCCGGCGCGACGCTCAGAAATCCAGGTTGTTGTAATGCGCGGGCGGGGGGAAACCGGGCATCTGATCAGCCAGAATAGAGCGGAACGCAGGCCGTGATTTGATCTTGGCGTACCAGTCCTTGACGATCTCGCTGCGATTCCAATCCACGTCAGAAATGTAATCAAGTGATGACAGATGTGCCGCAGCGGCAAAATCGGCTAGGCTCATCTTATCCCCTGCCAACCAGCGCCGGTGATCGAGCAGCCACGCCATATAATCCAGATGATATTTTATCGCCTTGGCTCCCGCTTTGACATTGCTGCTGTCGGGATAGCCTTGCTTCATTACCTTTTTGTTCACCCGCTCATAAAGCAGCTTCGACGTGACCTCGGCATGGAATTTGTCGTCAAACCAACTGACAAGCCGCCGCACCTCAAGGCGCTGTACAGGATCGCTTGGCAAAAGTGACGGCTCAGGCCGGGTCTCTTCGATATACTCGCAGATCGGCGCACTTTCGGACATCATGATCCCGTCCAGCCGCAGCACCGGCACCTTGCCTGCCGGATTGCGGCGCATGAAATCAGGATCCTGTTCCCAATAGCGCTCCTCCACCAGTTCCACTTCAATCTTTTTCTCTGCGAGGCTCAGACGCACTTTGCGGCAGAAAGGGGAAAGAGGGACATGAAACAAGCGAGCCATTACTAAGATCCGATAATTTGGGGTTGGTTTCTTTCAATGCCCGTTAAGCGTGCTGTTTTCAACTCTCGAAACATGCAGCACGCCCATCCCTGCTGATTGTTGCCGCTCCGTCTCGGACCTGCGCTGCGCGTTTTTTTACATAGGCGCCGGGTTTTGAGGCTGATCGGCTTTTGGGCGAGGGCAGCACCGCAGCAAGTCTCGCTGCCTGGCTTGCAGACAGATCGGCGGCGGTCACACCAAAATAATGCTGGGCCGCAGCTTCAACGCCAAAAACCCCCTCATCAAACTCGGCAATGTTCAAATAGACTTCCAGAATGCGCCGCTTGGACCATATCGCCTCAACCAAAGGGGTCAAAGCCGTCTCCATCGCTTTGCGCAGCCATGCGCGACCATGCCACAGGTAAACATTCTTGACTGTTTGCTGGCTGATGGTAGAGGCCCCGCGCGACGACCCATCCGCAATAGCCAGCTTGATCGCAGCCAGATCGAACCCCCAGTGATGGCAATAGTTGGCGTCCTCTGCCGCCACAGCCGACCGCGCCATGACAGGCGCGATACGTTCCATCGGCACCCAAGTTTGGTTGATTTTGCCCAGCCTGCGCCCTTCAGAGATCATGTAAATATTCGTGGGCGGATCAAAGACCGCAAACAAAACAACAATTCCGACAGCAAAGAGAAAAACCCCTGAAATACTGCGCAGAATGAATCGTCTTATCCGCTGTCGCAAACTGCGCTGCGGCGGTTTTTTCTTTTTGGGTTTGGTTTTTTTCTGCGTCGGTTTTGCCATCCCCAATCTATAGGGGTGCAGCCGGACTTTGTGAACGCCGCCGCGCCTTATTGCAGCAGATGCGGATGCCCTTGCAGGATCTGCGCATCACGCCCGCGCAGGACACAACGTGCCGTCTGCATGTCGTCAGTGGTCAAATCCGCTGCATCAGGAAACAACATTAACAGCTCCTCTCGCGCAGCCAGATCTTCCATATCCCTTACATGGCCGGGAAAGAAGCTTTCTGATGGAACACCCTGACCAAACACCAGCTCGTGCTGATCAAACACCAGATGTATATATTCCACCATGCCGCCAGTGACCTGCCGGATCGTATCGCCGTTGACCAGATGTTTGGCCGCGACGAGCACCTCATCCACACCAAAGTACATCTCGGCCTGCCAACCGGTGATCAACATCCGGTGCTGGGGTGAAACGGTCAGCGGGGCATCATTGCCGATAGAGCCAGCAGCAAACCGGATTGGCGCAACATCGCCCGCCGCCCGAAAAGTGCCACGCAAGATGTAACGGATCGGCTGCGCGCTGTGATCTGCAGTAGAGACCAGATCACCCACCTCCAGAGTCTCGATCAAACAATCCCCATCTGGCGTCCGGATCATGGTTCCGGGTGTGAAACACGTGGGCCCAGTGTTGGCCACCGGCATCTGCGTGCTGTTGGTGACATAGGTCGAGCTTACGAACGTCCCGTTTTGTAACACCTGTCCATCTGTCGGGGTAAAGACGGCTGGCAGCCCTCCGTCAAGATAGAATGTGGTTCCCGTGTAGGTCACATTGCCAATACCCGGCACGTTGATTGTCACTGAATCGTTCTGCCATACAGAGATGACCTGTGTACCTTCGAAGGTGTCGCCAACGTTCGGCTGGATCAATCCATCATCATTGCCGTCCGTAAATGTCTGACGGGTGAAAGAAACAGGTGTACCCGACGCGGGCGGGTTGCCCGGGTCGATCGTGTAGAACTGATCCTTGTAAGACGTCGGCATAGCGAGATCCAGATTGCGTAACAATCGAGACTCTGCGCTTCAATCCGGTTCGAATTAGGTCAAAAGTTTAGTCAAATGTGTCAAAAAATGTTCGAGAAAAGGCGGGTTTTGTGATCTCCCCTACGCGAAAACCATGGATTTCGCGTAGGGGTTGTTTTTGCAAGAAAGCCCTTATTCTGCTGGCATTGCGGCGTCTTCATAGCCAAGAGGTGCAGGCAGATGAGGCAGCATTTCCTTGGGGCAAATCTGAATGAAATTGTGGCGCTCGGTCTCCCAGTGCTGAAGAATTTCTGCGGCTTTGCGGCTTCCGGTTTCTGCAAGATGTTGCTCCAGCAGCTCTTCGAGAATCACTTGCCAATGATCTACAGACACCGGTCCAACCACAATTGTCTCGCGGTTCATCAGGGGCAAGGCTTGCCCGTCAGGATCATAAAGATAGGCCATGCCACCCGTCATCCCGGCGGCAAAGTTGGCTCCGACTTCACCCAGGATAACGGCCACACCGCCTGTCATATACTCGCAGCCGTTGCTGCCACAGCCCTCAATGACCACTTTGGCACCGGAGTTGCGCACAGCAAACCGTTCGCCGGCTCGGCCCGCCGCAAACAGATAGCCTGCGGTCGCACCATAGAGCACGGTATTGCCGATGATCGTATTCTCGGACGCCACAACCGGACTGGACATGGGCGGACGCACGACAATCGTGCCGCCCGACAGGCCCTTGCCGACATAGTCGTTGGCATCGCCTGACACCTCAAGCTTGAGCCCCGGCGCGATGAACGCACCAAGGGATTGCCCGGCAGAACCGGTCAGCTTGACCGTCAAGTGATCACGTTGCAGGGCGTTGTTCATCCCAAATTTGCGGACAATGTGGCTGGATATGCGGGTGCCGACCGTTCGGTGGGTGTTCTGTACCGCATAGCTCAACTGCATCTTCTCGCCATCTTCCAGGAATCGCGCGGCGTCACGCACGATCTGCGCGTCAAGCGTATCCAGAACCGCATTGCGCGGCTTGTCACGGTCATAGACGTTGTTGTGCGCGCCATCGACAGTGATCAACAGCGGGTTCAGATCCAGATCATCCAGATGCGCCGAACCACGGCTGACCTGCGTGAGCAAATCCGCACGTCCGATCACGTCATCCAAAGACCGCGCACCGATGCTGGCCAGAATTTCGCGCACTTCACTGGCGTAGAAGGTAATCAGGTTTACAACCTTGTCCGCATTCCCGGTAAACTTGTCGCGCAACGCCTCATCCTGGGTACAGACACCCACGGGGCAGGTATTGCTCTGACACTGGCGCACCATGATACAGCCCATGGCAATCAATGCGGCGGTGCCGATACCGTATTCTTCGGCGCCCAGCATCGCGGCCATCACAATATCGCGGCCCGTGCGCAGCCCGCCATCCGTCCGCAGGGTCACACGATCCCGCAGGTTGTTCATCGACAGAACCTGATGTGCCTCTGTCAGGCCCATTTCCCACGGCAGACCCGCATATTTGATCGAGGTCGCGGGGGACGCACCTGTGCCACCGTTGTGACCGGAAATCAGGATGATGTCCGCCTTGGCTTTGGCCACACCTGCCGCGATGGTCCCAACACCAGACGAGGCAACCAGTTTCACCGTCACCTTGCAGCGCGGGTTGATCTGTTTGAGATCATAGATCAGTTGCGCAAGGTCTTCGATGGAATAGATGTCGTGGTGCGGCGGCGGTGAAATCAAGGTTACACCCTTGGTCGAATGCCGCAGACGCGCGATCAGATCTGTCACCTTCATGCCGGGCAGCTGACCACCCTCGCCGGGCTTGGCACCTTGGGCGACCTTGATCTCAAGCTCTTCACATTGGTTTAGATATTCCGCGGTCACACCAAAACGGCCCGATGCCACCTGTTTGATCTTGGCACTTGGGTTGTCGCCATTTGGCTCTGGCACAAAGTGCGCCGGATCTTCGCCCCCTTCACCAGAGTCGGATTTTGCCCCGATCCGGTTCATCGCGACGTTCAGAGTTTTGTGCGCCTCGGGCGACAACGCGCCAAGGCTCATCCCCGGGGTAACGAAACGCTTGCGGATCGAGGTGATGCTCTCCACCTCCTCCAGACCAATCGGCGCACCAAGTGGTTTGATATCCAGCAAATCGCGGAGATGGATCGGCGGGTTGCTTTGCATCTTGGCCGAATATTGTTTCCACATTTCATATGAGGCTCTATTGCAGGCCATTTGCAGCAAATGCATCGAGGACGCTTCCCACGCGTGGGTCTCGCCGGATTTGCGGGCCTTGTAGAAACCACCGATGGGCAAAACCACACCATCGCCCTGCCAGCCCTTGGCGTGAACGGCCTCTGCCTTGCGCTGAATTCCGGTCACACCAATGCCGCTGATACGGCTGGTCATGCCGGGGAAATATTCGGCGCACATGGCACGGGACAATCCGACCGCTTCAAAGTTCAGACCGCCGCGATAGGAGGAAATCACAGAGATCCCCATCTTCGCCATGATCTTGAGCAAACCTTGGTCAATTGCCTCGCGGTAGCGGCCAATTGCCTGTGTTAGAGACAGATCCAACAAGCCGCGTTCAATCCGGTCGGCCAATGAATCCTCTGCCAGATAAGCGTTGACCACGGTCGCGCCACAACCAATCAGCACGGCAAAGTAATGCGGATCAACACATTCCGCAGACCGTACATTGAGGGAGGTAAAGGTGCGCAAGCCTTTGCGGGTCAGGTGGCTATGAACCGCGCTGGTGGCGAGGATCATCGGCATCGCGGCGCGGTGCTCGTTGCTGCCTTGATCGGTCAAAACCAAATGCCCAGCGCCGGAACGCACAGCGTCTTCTGCTTCGTCTCTAATGCGGGCCAAACCTGCGCTCAGGTTGCTGCCGCCAGGCTCGAACGTGCAGTCGATGGTGACCACATCCGCGTTGAAATGGCTGAACAATTCATCAAACTGCGCATTGCCGACAAACGGGCTGTCCAACACCAAAATCTCGGTTTGGCTGCTGTCTTCGTCCAGCACGTTTTTAAGGTTTCCGAACCGCGTCTTAAGGCTCATCACCCGGAATTCACGCAGGCTGTCGATGGGCGGGTTGGTCACCTGGCTGAAGTTCTGGCGGAAGAAATGGCTTAATGGGCGATATTGCTTGGACAGAACCGCAGAGGGTGTGTCGTCGCCCATCGAGGCCAACGTTTCTTTGCCGTCTTCGGCCATCGGCGCGAGAATCTGTTCCAAGTCTTCGATGGAATAGCCTGCTGCCACCTGACGGCGGCGCAACTCATTCCCGGAAAACAGCGGTTTTTCCGTCACTTTGGACAGCGGCGTGTCAAGTTCGACGATTTTGCCGACCCATTCACCAAAAGGCTGTGACGCCGCCAGTTGATCCTTGACCTCTGTATCGTGGTACAATTTGCCGTCGGTCATATCGACGGCAATGATTTGACCGGGTCCTAGCGCCCCTTTGAAGGTCACATTTGCTTCGTCCAACGGCACCATGCCCGCCTCGGACCCGGCAATCAGCATCCCATCAGCGGTGACCACGTAGCGCATCGGACGCAGCCCATTCCGGTCGAGGCCGGCGCACACCCAGCGGCCATCGGTCATCGCCAATGCAGCAGGACCATCCCAAGGTTCCATTACGGAGTTGCAATAGGAATACATGTCGCGCCACGCCTGCGGCAGCTCAACCGCTTGCTTGGACCAGCTTTCCGGCACCAGCATGGTTTTTGCCATTGGCGCATTACGACCGGCGCGCACCAATGCCTCGAAAACAGAGTCTAATGCGGCAGAGTCCGAAGATCCGGCAGGAACAATGGGTTTGATATCCTCTGCCATGTCGCCAAAGGCATTCGATGCCATTCGGATCTCGTGCGATTTCATCCAGTTCAAGTTGCCGCGCAGCGTGTTGATTTCACCGTTGTGCGCCAACATGCGGAACGGCTGTGCCAGCCACCACTGCGGGAAGGTGTTGGTTGAATAACGCTGGTGATAGATCGCAAAGGCGCTGACGAAACGGTCGTCTTTCAGGTCCGGATAGAACTCTGCAACCTGCTCGGCCAGCATCATGCCTTTATAAATGATCGACCGGCAGGACAGCGACGCCAGATAGAGCGTCGGCACATGCGCGGCGCTGGCCGCTTTTTCAATCCGGCGGCGGATCACATAAAGTTCGCGCTCAAAGGTTTCCTCATCCACACCCTTGGTGTTTGAAATCAGAATTTGTTCGATCTCAGGACGGGTCGCGTTGGCCTTTTCGCCCAAGACCGAAACATCAACGGGCACATGGCGCCAACCATAGATGTAGTATCCCATGCGCAGAACTTCGGTTTCCACAATAGTCCGGCATGTTTCCTGTGCGCCAAAATCCGTGCGGGGCAAGAACACCTGCCCAACCGCGATCATTTCGTCTTCGCGAGGCGTATGGCCGGTACGGCGCACCTGATCATAAAAGAAGGGAACCGGGATCTGCACGTGGATGCCCGCGCCATCACCGGTTTTGCCATCCGCATCCACCGCGCCGCGGTGCCAGATCGCCTTGAGCGCTTTGATTCCGTTAAGCACCACGTCACGGGACTTTTTCCCGTCAATGTTCACCACAAGACCAACGCCACAGGATGAATGCTCTTCCTCAGGGCTATAGAGGCCCTGCTCTGCCATCATCGCGCGTTTTGCTTCTTCGCGGGCCACCCATGCATCATCATATTTGGTCATCAGGCTTCTCCTTCTTGCGGCGCAAACAGCGCAATTGTGTCTTGTGTCGATAGTTTCTTGTGCGTTCCGGCAAGGGCATATCCCTGCGGGCAATTGTCGGCGAAAAACTCAAGCTTCATCGGGGCGTCTGCCGCCCCTTTGAACAGGCCAGCAGAGAGGTTCTTGACCCCGTCATGGACCGTTCCGTACCAAAGGGTTGAGCCACATTCGGGGCAAAAGCCACGCTCCGCCCATTCTGAAGACCGAAAACTCTTGGCCGGACCGTCCACTGTAATGCTGTCCGGATCAGCGGAGATGGACACGAACATGCCCGATGTATGCTGACGGCACATATCGCAGTGGCAGGCCCTCAGGATCGGATTGCTGGCAGTTGCGGTGATCTTGACCGCGCCGCAGAGGCAATGTCCTGAAAGATGTTGCACCTCGGCCATCGTTATTCGGCCGCAATCGCAGCAGAATCGCCAAGCTGGGCAAGGATCGCCTCGGCACAGTCGCGCCCGTCCTTGATCGCCCACACCACCAAGGATGCCCCGCGAACGATATCACCCACGGCATAGACCCCATCAAGGGCTGTCGCGCCGGTGATGTAATCCGCTTTGACTGTGCCCCAACGGTTCACCGGCAATTCAGGCTCATTCCAGAGGGTCGGCAGATTTTCCGGCTCAAATCCAAGGGCGGTGATCACCAGATCAGCCTCTTCGATATAATCGGCCCCTTCCATCACCTCAGGGGATTGGCGGCCTGTGGCATCAGGTGCACCAAGGCGCATTTTCTGGACCATGACACCTGTTACAGGGTCGCCAACAAAGCCTTTGGGGGCAGAAAGCCACTCAAATACCACGCCTTCTTCTTCGGCGTTGGCCACTTCACGTTGACTGCCCGGCATGTTGGCACGGTCACGACGGTACAAGCATTTCACGCTGGTCGCGCCCTGGCGGATCGAGGTCCGCACACAATCCATCGCGGTGTCGCCGCCCCCGATAACCACGACGCGCTTGCCTTTGGCGTTCAGACGGCCGCTTTCAAATTCTTCGACGGTATCGCCAAAGCTTTTGCGATTGCTCGCGGTCAGAAAATCAATCGCCCGCTCTACGCCCAGGCCACCCACACCGGGGGCCTGAATTTCGCGGGTTTTATAAACACCTGTGGCGATGATTACGGCGTCATGTTTGGCCCGAATATCGGCGAAGCTGATGTCCCGGCCCACATCGCAATTCAACTCAAATGTAACGCCGCCCTCGGCCAGTTGATCGTTGCGGCGCATCACCACATCTTTTTCCAGCTTGAACCCCGGAATGCCGTAGGTCAGCAGCCCGCCTGCGCGGTCATAACGGTCATAGATCGTGACCTGCACACCCGCCCGGCGCAGCACATCCGCCGCCGCAAGGCCGCCGGGCCCCGCGCCAATGATGCCAACGCTTTCGGTACGCTCAGCCTTAGGCGTGATCGGTTGGACCCAGCCGTTTTCCCATGCGGTGTCGGTGATATATTTCTCGACCGATCCAATGGTCACTGTGCCATGGCCGGATTGTTCAATAACGCAGTTGCCTTCGCACAGCCGGTCCTGCGGACAAATCCGCCCGCAGATTTCGGGGAAGGTGTTGGTGGCCTGCGACACCTCATAGGCCTCTTGCAGACGCCCCTCGGCGGTCAGCCGCAGCCAATCGGGAATGTTGTTGTGCAGCGGACAATGGCTCTGGCAATAGGGCACGCCACATTGGCTACAGCGGCTGGATTGCTCTTTGGCTTTTGCATCCGCATATTCGGCATAGATCTCCTGAAAATCTGTGCGACGCAAATCCGGGGGCCGTTTCTCAGGCATATCCCGTTCAACGCTTACAAATTTCAGCATAGGTTGCTTGGCCATGACCGCGCCCTTTCATTCAATCCACCGAAGCTGTGGGATATTACAGGATGAAAAGGAATAAAAGTCAGCACTGCTGACCTATATTCAAGTTAATCGCATCTCTCTGGGTTACTGATGCGGTTTTCCGCAAATTTTAGATCCGAATCGGACCTATCTATTATCCAAAAACCAAAAGGCCCACAAATGCTGCTGTCCCAACGACGATTCGCCACCAGCCAAAAAGCGCATAACCATGCTTGCTCACATAACCGAGAAGCCACCGCACCACCAAAACCGCACTGACAAAGGCCATCGCAAAACCAACTGCGATTTCACCCATGGCGGAGGCATCCAACACGTCACGATTCTTATAAAGATCATAGGCAAACGCGCCTGCCATTGTTGGCATCGACAGGAAAAAGGAAAACTCCGCCGCCGCGCGTTTGCTGCCGCCCAACATCAGCGCCCCCACAATGGTTGCGCCAGACCGTGATACCCCGGGGATCATCGCCAGACATTGGATAAACCCGATCGCAAGGGCCATCGGAAGGGGAAAGCGCATCGCGTCATCATGAACCGGCTCCGGTGCGATACGGTCCACGACCAGCAGGACAAAACCACCGAGAATCAGCATGATCGCAATCAGCATCGGCGTTTCAAACAGAACAGTTTTGATAAAGTCATGGGCGAGTACGCCTATGAACACGGCGGGCAAGAACGCAATCAACACAGACAGAATGAAGCGACGGGACTGAGGATCATGCGGCGCTGTGGAAAACACAGACCAAAGCCGTCCGGCATAGATTGTCAGGATCGCCAGAACCGCGCCCAGCTGGATCACCACTTCGAAGGTTTTGCCGGCGCTTTCAAACCCAAGAAAATGCCCAGCCAGCAACAGATGCCCCGTCGAGGACACCGGAATAAACTCCGTCAGCCCCTCAACAAGACCCAGAAAGGCAGCAACCAGCGTTGTCGAGCTGTCCATCAGCCGCGGCGCAGGTTCTGTGCCGAATCCTTGATTGCGTCATATTGACCGGAGGGCCGGAACCGCCACAGATAGTCAGGCAGGATCGAAACCATCGACACCGGGCGAATACCCAGACTGTCAAAACCTTTGGCGTCTTCTGCGACGACGTTGTCGTTTTGCAGGTTTTTCACCTGATCGCGGGTCAGAACGCCGTTGCTGATCAGGCCAAATGTCATCGCCTGCATCATATCAAACCCAAAGGCCGTCAGGCGCGCCATCCAGTTTGGCATGTTCAGAATCAAGCGGCGCCGGCCAATCACGCCCAACATCCGCTGCATCAAAGCGCGGAAGCTTTCGGTATCCGGCCCGCCCAACTCGTAGATGCCTGCCTCTGCCTTGCCGGTGAGGGCCAGTTCTGCCGCATGGGCGACATCGTCCACATAAACAGGCTGGAACTTGGCATCTGCATTCACCAGCGGCAGCACTGGGCTGAACCGTGTCATGCCGGCAAAACGGTTAAAAAACTCATCCTCAGGCCCGAAAACGATAGAAGGCCGCAAGATCACGGCGCCCGGCATATGTTCAAGCACGCCAGCCTCGCCGCGCGCTTTGGTCTGGGCGTATTCACTGTCTGCATCGGCATCGGCACCAATCGCAGAGATCTGGACCATCCGCGCAATACCTTCTTCTGCCGCCAGACGCGCCACCCGCGTGGCACCTTCAACCTGTACCGCATCAAACGAGTTCTTGCCGCTTTCGGCCAGGATACCAACGCAGTTCACAACCGCATCCGCACCGACCAACGCAGCCCGCACAGAATTGTCATCGCGGATGTTGCACAGGATCGGCTCTACCTGACCAACGACACCGTAAGGTTTGACAAAAAGCGCCTCATTCGGCCGCCGCACAGCCACACGCACACGCCAGCCCGCCTTGGCCATCCGCCGCGCGATATAACGCCCGACAAACCCGGAACCGCCATAAATCGTAACCAGCTTGGACATGATAATGCTCCTGTACGCCTATTCTTACACAGTGATGTACCCCCCCGCCTGCCCCCGGACAAGGCAGAAGTGCGCATGATGGATGCGACCGAATACCGGAACAGTGATTTTTCTGCTAAAATCCGATTGACACCCCACCAACATCCCCCTAGATCAGCGCTCACGCAACCTGCCCAGGTGGCGGAATGGTAGACGCGCTAGCTTCAGGTGCTAGTACTGGCAACGGTGTGGAGGTTCGAGTCCTCTCCTGGGCACCAATTTTCCGAAAATACTCAAGCGAGAATACCGCGTTAGCGGTCATTGTGCGATTGCGACCCGCCTTTGGCTAAAGGTTTTCTGCCCCCCAGTACTGAACCGCTGGAAGCTGGAATTTCCGATTGTTTCACGGTGACGGGCTGGGCCTCAAATGGATAGATGCTGTGACATCGATCAGAGGCAGCAGAACAGCGCGGCGCTAGACAGCCGAGCGAAGATCGCTGGATCCGTCGGCGACCATGGCTTTATCTGGTGTCTGGCCCCTCTCGATCATGCGCTTTCCCGTCATATAGCTGCGCGGGTCATTCATAGCGTCAACCGCCACCAATTGGTCGCCGCGGAAATACCAGAAAGACACCGCCCCTTCACGTGTGCCTGGTCGGGTGATCACGTCATCAAAACCGGTATTCAATCCGGCGATTTGCAGCTTGACGTCGAACTGATCCGACCAGAACCAAACGTCGGGTTCATAGGGCTGGTTTGCGCCCATTAGATTGGCGGCCACGGTTTCCGCATGGGCGATCGCGTTGGGAACGCTTTCCAGCCGGATACGGCCTGCACGGTAGGGAAAGGATGCGCAATCTCCTGCGGCCCAGATGCCGGGGTGCTCCGTGCGCCCATAGGTATCGACCGCGATCCCGTTATCCAGCGGGAGCCCGGCGTCTTCAGCAAGACTGGTATTTGGGGCAACACCTATCCCGACCACCACCACATCTGCGTCAATTCGTCTGCCATCCGACAAAACGGCCCCTGTCACATGGCTTTGTCCGGTCAGGTGATCCAGTCCGATACCTTCGATGATCTCGACACCTTTGCCTCTGTGCAACTCGCGGAAAAAGGACGAGGTTTCCGGGGCCGCGACCCTTTGCAGGATACGGTCAGCCATTTCGATCAGCGTGACAGACATGCCCAAAGACGCCGCAACCGCCGCCGCCTCAAGCCCGATGTAGCCACCACCAATCACCAACAAGCTACGTCCTGGGGCGAACACCGGAGCCAAGGCTTCTGCATCCTGCAAGGACCGCATCACAAACACACCGGGCAGGTTGCCGCCCATCCGATCCGGAAGGCGGCGGGGGGCGGCCCCGGTTGTCAGCACCAGATCATCATAGGGAATTTGGCCCCCGTCGTCCGTCCTGACCACTTGAATAGAAAGATCAATCTCCGTCACGGCGACACCGGTGCGCAGGTCAATGTCCGATGCGCCATAGAAATCTTCCGGTTTCAGATACAGCCGCTCGCGGCTCATTTCGCCGGTCAGGTATTTCTTGCTCAGCGGGGGGCGCTGGTAGGGCGGCACAGGTTCGGCTCCCACCAATGTAATGCCCCCGTCAAAATCCAACCGGCGCAGCTTGGCCGCGGCCGATAACCCCGCCTGCCCTGCACCGACGATTACGATATTTCTGGACATGTCCCGACTTTTCTCTTGCGGACGCCTTGCGGCTCAACCCTGCTGTGCCAATGCGGGATCGAAGACAAAAGGCAAGGTCCTGAAATGCCGTCGCGTGGTGCTTTCGTCGATTTCAACAGGACGCGCAGGATCGCGTGCGATCCCTTCCTGCAGCAGCGCGCGCAATACCATCGCGATGGTGCCAAACTCGGTTTCTTCGGCATCCTTGTTGTCTTCGGTGATCTTGACACCGACGGCCAGCAGCTTGCCCAAGCACACATGCGCACCGCCCCCGAAGGAAACACCGTGCAATGGCAAGTTGTCCGCCAACGCGCGATGCGGGTTGAAGCTTTCGGCGTCCTCTCCAAACAGGTCCGGGTTCCGGTTCGCCCGTGTCAGGTCAACCGTGACAAATTCATCCGTTGCCGCGTCATGCCCATCGGGCAGATGCACCGGACAAAGCGCCCGGCGCTTTGTAATCGGGCTGGCCGGATGCAGGCGAACCCCTTCCCAGATGAACTTTTGCATCAATACCGGATCATTGATCAGGTTCAGGCGATCCTCTGGATGGTCTTCGAGCCAATCCAGAACTTCATTCACCACGTTCATCAAGACATTCGCCGTCGTGAACGCCCCTGCGAGGATAAAGAACGCCGCATCCTTCACCCGCTCGTCATAGGGCAGATCGTCGTCCGTGGGCGAATGCTGGAGCTGGGCGGTGATTGCGTCGCGCGGCAGATCGGATTTCTCGATCTCGCCGGCGTTGAACTTGTCGACCAAGGCGCGGCGACGGGCCAGAGAGGGTTCAAAAAACTCTTTCTCGAACGCCTCAAGCGCCTCTTTCAATTCGACCATCAGCTTGTCCCGATCAGACGGATCGGTGAGCTGCCCCATTGTGGGGGCATGTCCCAGTTTGCCGATAAGCGCGAACAGACGGTCAGTGTCGGCCTCATTATGGGCCCGGTCGATGCCGGCGCTGTCCGCCACAAGGTTGACCAGCACACGATAGGCAAACTGCGCCATATCGCCGCCGCCGTTTTCACGTACGGGATCCATCGATTCCTTCAGCGCGACGGGAAAGACGTGGTTCTGGTAATGCCGGAAAAAGGGCCGGTTGAACACACCCGCAAAGATGCGCTTTTTCTTCATATGCTCCTGCCCGTGCAAGCAAACCACGGTCTTTGGCAGAAACAACGTATCCGCGTCATAAAGCGCCTGATGCAGGTCAGGCAGACGCAATGTCGGTTCGGCGTGTTCGAAACGGGTGATGAAATGTTCGGCCATAATGAGCTCCTGTTGGTTCGTCGCTGTCAGTGCAGCTCTTCTATGTTGGGGGCTTCCGGCGTGCTCTCCTGTCCCAGCGCCACGGCGCGGGTCAGACGGGTTGAACCGATGGAAGCCAACCGCCAGCCGGAGATATTCTTGCGTTCGGGCAGCGGATCGATGTTCTTTTCGACCCCGCCAATCATCACTCTGGTGATGTTGTCGGGATTGCCAAGCAGCGACAGATCCTCTTCGACCTTGCCGGTGACACAGATGATATCGGCCTTGTAGCCCGGCGCAATGACGCCAATCTCGCCTTCCATCCGCATTCCGATAGCGCCGTTCATCGTGCCGCATTTGATGGCTTCCAACGGCGTCAGGCCAAAGTATTTCACAAAGACTTCCATCTCGCGGTAGTGCCAGTCACCATAGGGCACCAGCGAAAAGCCTGCTTCGGAGCCGCACATCAGCGGCACGCCTTCCTTATGGGCCTTGGTCATCGTGTCGATGGAATCGGTAATCTCGCTTTCGAAAATTTTCATCAACTCTGACGAGGTTCCGATCTTGTGCCCGTAGTCCACCATATTGGCCTGGAACGTCAGTGCGGGCGTAATCGGGATCTTGCGGTCGATGATTTCTTGCAAGGCTGCATCGTCAATCGCGGTGGCATGAAAGATCAAATCAAACCCGGCAACCGCGGCGCGTCTAGTCGCCTCTGCCCCGCGACAATGACCCATGACAGGGGTACGCAGCTCATGCGCGGTGTCGCAGATCAGCTTGAGCTCATCCAGCGTCCAGACGCAAAGCTCACCCAGATGGGCCTGCCTTGGAACGATTCCGGTGACATGCACCTTTATCCAATCCGCACCATATTTGATCTGGCGGCGCACCTCGCGCACGATCTCATCGCGGGAATTGACCGGCAAGTAGTAGCCCGTGACCCCTTCGTCTTTGATCAACCGGCCCGCTGTTCCGCCGACACCGGTGATCAATGCATATGACCCGCAAGACATGCGAGGCCCTTCGACGATATTGGCGTCAATCGCATCACGCAGATCGATCATGTTCTCATGCACCGAATCGGGATCCAAAACGCTCGTCACACCCGCCCGCAAAAGCTTGCGACCGTTATAGGAGGCCACCAGCGCCGAGAGAGCGTTGCGCCGTTGGTGAAAGATTTCCGCGTTGGACCCGGCATCGTCAAAGGAAAGATGGCAATGGGTATCGACAAGACCGGGCATGACCGTTTGTCCAGTTGCATCAATCTCTCGGATACCCGGCATCTGTGCCGCCTTGGCGTCGGCTTCGCCTCCCACTGCGGTGATAACGCCCTCTTCGATCAATACACTCGCGTCAATTGCTTTTGCACCGGTTCCGTCGATGACGCGGCCGTTCTTGATGATTTGCGTGTTCATGTCATTCAATCCTATTGCGAGATTCGAAGAAGGCGGCGGGCGTTGTTGGCAAACTTCTCGGGCGGGCGATGGTTCGCCAGATCCTCCGGCGCGTCCCACCCGGAGAAATTCGTCCCGAAGACCAGCCGTTCATCGCCAATCAGGTTTTTCAGCATCACAAGGCTGTCTGCATTGTTCAGGTGGTCATCAAACCACAGTCGTGACAGGCGTTCTTCAAACGCTCCGTCAGCCCGCAGGTGCTCCGGTGACCAGGGGCGCTTGCGCGCCGCCAACGCCATGCGCCCGGCAAGATAACCCGTCGCACCACCGCCATGGCTGATGCAGATATCGAGGTCCGGATGGCGCTCAAGGACACCGCCATAGATCAGGCGTGCCACTGCGAGAACTTCTTGCGCGGCAAAGCCCAGTACCACATCCAGATCATAGTCTTTCAGGTTCGGATCACCTGCAGGCCCTTCAATCCCGGCTGGCGATGGGTGAAGAAACAGGGGGACATTCAACCGGACGCAGGCCTCATAAAACGGGTCCATCGCCGGATGGTCCAACGCGTGGGGCATGTCGGTGCCGATGCAACTGCCCAGCATCCCCATCACGGTGACTGCGCGGGTGAGTTCGTCAATTGCATCGGGGACCGATTGCATCGGAAGCGCCGCAAGGCCGGCCAGATTTCCTGGATAGCGCGACAGCAGTCCTGCCAGCGCGTCATTATGGGTCTGGCAGAATTGAACCGCCATATCTGTCGGTGCGAAATGCAGAAAAGTCAAAGGGTTCGGCGACAAAAGCTGTGCATCGATCCCGGCCTCCGCCATGCGCGCCAGACGCAGATCGGTATCCATAAACGCGCTGCCCTTGTAACGCACGCCGTCGAGGCGGTAATCACCCACACGAAACCACGGGCTGTCTCCGTCTTGGTCACCCATCTCGGGGCCAAGGGGACCGGCTTTGCCAAATGACTCTTCGAGGATGATATGAGCGTGAACATCGATCACATTGGCAGTCTGAAAAGTCTTGGACATTGCGCACCGTTGGGTTATAATGGATCGAATGCAATATTATCGATATCGATGTTATTGTCAATCGACTAGGAACTTTCTGTGCAAGTCCCTGCGCTCATGGCTCTTGCCACCCTTAAAAAGAAGAGACCGATCAACGTGTCACGCACCCCACAAGACCCACCAGCAAAATTCGAACGTCGCCCGTTGGACCAACGCATTTCCTTCTTGGCCCACCGGATCAACGCCCGTCTGAATCACCTGTGTAATCCCCTGATATCGCCGCATAAACTTGATCTATTCAGCTCACGCATTATCGTGGCCATCGCTGAGAAGGGTCCGATGAAGATCGGGGAGCTGGTCGAATTTATCGCATTGCCCCAATCTACGATTTCGCACCAGATCAAACGTCTGGAACGCGACAATCACGTGCGGCGCACCCGCTCCGAAACCGACAACCGGACGGTGGTCATCACACTCACGCCGCTTGGGGAGGAAGTTGCGGAGAAATGCAATCAACTGAGCGATATGATTCTCGAGAATATCTCTGGCGCCCTAAGCCAGGATGAAATCGACGTACTGACCAACCTGATGACACGGGTCTATGAAGCCCTGCCCAGAGACATCCCGCCCAAACCATGACGGCGACGAATGCTGCTGCGATCGTCCGGTCATTTTGTGCTGCCTGGGAGCGCCTGGACCCTGAGGTGCTGGCACCGTTTCTGCACGACGACATCCTTTATCACAACATGCCACTGACCCCTTTGAATGGTAAGGGGCCAGTGATGGATTACCTGCGCAAGGCGGGGCCCTTCGAACACTGCCAGTGGGAAATCGTGAACCTCGCAGTTCAGGGCAATACCGTGTTGACCGAACGTGTGGATAGGTTTGTTAAACACGGCAAGCCAATCGCGCTGGAGGTGATGGGCACCTTCGAAATTGAGCAGGGGTTGATCCGAGTCTGGCGGGACTATTTTGATCTCGCTGGGTATCGTCGCCAGCTGGATGCGTTATAAATACTTGTTTTAGTTATCTTTTCCGATTTCATAAAAAATATTGTTGTAAATTATATTGCTTTCGATACAAATTGTGGCCACTCAGAATGAAGGACCGCAATCGTGTCAAAGCTGCATATCGTCGCCGATACCAACCAGATTTCCAGCGGGTTGCGGCATCCCGACCTCAAGCAAGCGCTCTATGATGAAGGCGCTATTATCATGGGCGACACCCTGCTTACCCTGCATGGCGAAGCCCACCGCAAACGCCGGATCATGGAATTCCGCGTGTTCCGGAAAGACTATTTCCATTGGTACGAACAAACCGTTTTTCCAAAGACCCTGCGCCAGTCCATGACTGGCGATATCGAACGGGGTCGTGCCGAGCTTATCGATCTGGGCTACCGCGTGACAATGAACCTGACCGCAGACTTTGCCGGGGTAGACCGGCAGGAACAGACGCCAGAAGAAACCGCTGAGTTGTTGCGCCTGGTCGAGGCCTTCTCCCATGCCGCGACCCTGATCCACTCCACCCGTCCCAAGGCGGAAGTGCTCGAAGAGGTGCGCGAAGCGATTGATATCTTCCGCCCCCGGTTCCTCGACCCTTCCGTGGCACGTCGCCGCGACTTGCTGGCCAAGGTTGCCAATGGCGAGATGCACGAAGATGACCTGCCACGGGATGTTCTGACCGTGATCTTGCAACGTGGCGACCCTGAGGAATTTACCCCCGATATGCTGCTGCGGGAGGTGGCGTTCTACCTTCAGGCGGGAGCGCATTCGACAGCCAATTCGACCATCCACGGCTTTCACGAGATCTACTCCTGGGCTGAAGAAGACCCGTCCCGCTGGAAGAAACTGCAGGACGATCCGATCTTTTTCCAACGTTGCGTTCACGAAAGCCTGCGCCTGCATCCGGCCAGTCCCGTAGCCTGGCGCAGCGCGACATGCCCGATGCATCTGGAAGGTGCTGGTGATGTGGCGGAAGGTGAGATGATCGAATTCCGCCTGGCCGAATCCAATCGCGATCCCGAAATTTACGGCGCAGATGCCGACAGCTTTAACCCCTACCGCGAGATCAAGACACCGCATCCGCCTTATGGCCATACCTTTGGCACCGGGGTTCACACCTGTCTGGGGCGCGATCTGGACGGCGGGATCCTGCCACGCGGCGAGGTCGATCCGGCGACACATCAATATGGCACCATCACGCTGTTCCTGCGCGATCTGTTTGCCCGTGGTGCACGCATCGATCCTGATGATCCGCCGCGCCCCGCCGTAGATACCGCCCGGCCCAATTGGGGCTATTACCCTGTTATATTTGACAAAAAGCGAGTTTGGTCATGAAAACCGCAATCGTAACCGGTGGCAGTGGCGGTCTGGGCCGTGCCTGCGCCAAGGCCTTGATTGAAGACGGCTTTCGGGTTGGGCTGTTTGATATGGACACGGGCAGTCTCAACGAGGCCGCCGCCGAAACAGGCGCCGAGGCCTTTGTCGTTGATGTGACTGATGAACCGGCCGTTCTGGCCGCGATGGAGCAATTCGGCGCGGTGCCGGATCTGGTGGTGAACAATGCCGGGATCGGCCGTTTTGCCCCCCTGCTGGACATGCCCATTGAAACCTTCCGCCTGCAACTGGACGTGAACCTTGTCGGCGCATTTATCGTGGCACGGGCCGCCGCGCGGGGCATGGTCGAACGCGGATCCGGCGTGATCCTGAACGTGACCTCGATCAATGCAATCACCACCGGCCCCGGTTCGGGCAGCTATCCTGCCTCCAAGGCCGGGCTGGCCAAGTTGACCGAGATGATGGCGCTGGAATGGTCGGCACTGGGTCTGCGTGTGAACGCCATCGCGCCAGGGTTCATTGATGCCGGCCTGTCGACGCCGTTCTTTGCCGATCCGGCAGTGCGCAGCCTGCGCGAACAAGCGGTGCCGTCCAAACGGCTCGGTCTGTCCGAAGACATCGCCAACACGGTGTGTTTTCTGGCCAGCGATAAGGCCAGCTATATCAACGGGCACCAGCTTGTTGTCGATGGCGGCGTATCCGTCAGCCTGCTGACCCAATTGCCGCGCGAAGCCAAATCATGATCCGAAACCTTCTGATATCGGGCGGTCCCTACCACCCTTTCAATGAGACCTCGGCGAGCATCGCGGCGCATCTGAATGATCTTGGAATCGTTTCGCAGCTTTGCGGCGTGGCCGAAGGATTTGACCGCCTTACGCAGGAAGATTTTGATCTCGTGACAATCAACGCGCTTGGTTTCTCTATGACACAGGCCGACAAATACGGCCCCCTGCGCGACCGTTTTGCCCATGTTTGTTCAGAGCAAGACAAGACCGCCTTGCAATCCCACGTGGCGCGAAACGGCGGCCTTTTAGGGCTGCACACGGCTGCTGTTTGTTTCGACACATGGGCGGAGTGGGGAGATCTTCTGGGGATTTCCTGGGTCTGGGGGCAATCTCACCACCCGCAACCGGGATACTTCGATGTGATCGATGAGACAGGCCGTTTCCAAATCTGGGACGAGCTTTACAGTGATATGCAGGTCGCGCCAGATGCAACTGTACTGGCGACTGCGCAGGATCCGGAAGGCGGCAAGGCACAACCCGTGATGACCGCCAAAGACCGCTGTATCTATCTCGCGCTGGGGCATGATCTGACGGCCACTGAAAATCCCGGCTATGTTCGCCTGTTGAAAGAGGCTGCGGCGCGGGCGCTCGGAAACAAAGGATAAATCATGCAGGATATGAACGGATATTCTCTTTTGGTGACGGGCGGCGGCTCTGGCATCGGTGCCGAGGTTGCACGTTATTTCGCCGAGCGTGGTGCGCGGGTGACAATCACCGGGCGGCGGGCTGAAAAGATTGAGTCCGTTTCACAGGACATCGGGCCAAATTGCATCGGGATTGCGGGTGACGTTACCAACGCAGACGACCGCGCCCGCATGATCGAAGTCGCCGTTGCCCATGGCGGCGGGTTGCAAGGCCTGTTCAACAATGCGGGAAACATGCTGCGCGGCTCCATTTGCGATCTCGATGCCGATGACATTCTGAACGTGCTCAATACCAATGTGGTGGCGGGCATGGCATTGACCGGGCTGGCCGTCCCACATCTGGAACAATCGGGGGGTGCGGTACTGTTCGTCGGATCCGTCCATACACGCCGCGCTTTTCCAGGCGCATCGCCCTATGCGGCATCCAAAGGCGCGGTCGAAGTTCTGAGCCAAGTCCTTGCTGCAGAATTGGGCCCGAAACGCATTCGTGTGAACTGCGTTCTGCCCGGTGCCGTGCCAACCGAGATCAATGTTCGGGCCGGGCTGGCAGCGGACGCAACCGAAAACGAAAAGAGGCTGCAATCCATGGCTGAAGATCACCCGCTGGGCCGTATCGGCACAGCAACCGAAATTGCCGAAGCCGCCGATTACCTTCTGCGTTCGGAATGGACAACGGGAACGTCCATCGTCGTCGATGGCGGTCTTGCCCTTGGCGTCAGCTACAAATGAGCATGTCATGATCATCGAACAACGGACCTATGGCTACCACCCTGGCACCTTGCCGAAGTTCTTTGCTCTTTATGAGCAATCCGGCGCTCGCGCACTTCAACAGCGCGTTCTGGGGAACCTGATCGGCTATTTCACCTCGGAACTGGGGCCGCTGAATCAAACCGTTCACTTGTGGGGCTACACGTCGCTGGATGATCGGGGGGCCAGACGCGCCGAACTGATGTCACACCAACTGTGGCGGGACTTTCTTGGTCAGATCACGCCGATGATCCAACATCAGGAGTCCAAGATCCTGCTGCCAACCGACTTTTCGCCCATCCGCACCATCGCGACCAACACATCCGGATCGGATAATTAAATCGATCACAATTAAATTGTTTTAGATAAAATTGTATGCAATATAATGACGCTTGAACATGAATCAGTACCACAAGGCAGGGAGCGCCGCGTGACAGATCAAACCACCCTCACCACCCAGGCAGGCCGCGGTGCCAAGGAGACACTCTGATGTTGGCGCAGCAGCTGTTGAACGGGCTGGTCGTCAGCGGGGTCTATGCGCTTTTCGCGTTAGGGTTCACGCTGGTTTTTGGCATTCAGCGCATTCTGAACCTCGCCCATGGCGCGATCTTCATGACGGGCGCAATGGTCGCCTACTACGTTGTGGCCGCTGGTGGCCCGCTGTGGCTGGCAATGATCCTGGCCATTCTCGCGTCGGGTTTGCTATCTGTCCTGGTCGAATTCGTTTGCTTCCGGCGTTTGCGCAAGACGGGCGACGAAGAATTCGGAGGCATCATTTCCTCAATCGGGGCCGGGCTGGTGATCAGCACCATTGCGCAACAGGTCTCCAACACACAGGTTTTACGTTTTCCGTTCGAAACCTTCCCCGTGATTATTTTCAAATTCTGGGGGCTGCGGGTCTCTGCGTTGCAACTGTTCATGCTGCTGGGCGCTCTCGTGCTGGTTATCGTGTTGGCCTATTTTGTCTATCGCACCTCCTTTGGACGGCGGGTGCGCGCTGTCACCGACAATGAACGCGCAGCACTGCTGATGGGGATCAACCCCAACATGATTTTCATGCAGACCTATTTCCTCGCTGGTGCTCTGGCCGGGGCGGCCGGTGTACTGGTTGGCCTCGCCTTTAACTCGATCAACTTCGTGATGGGCGAGCCATACCTCATGTTCGGCTTTGCCATCATTATTCTGGGCGGCCTGGGGTCGATCCCCGGTGCGCTCTTGGCATCCATCATCTTTGGCATGGTTCAGACACTCACCATTGCGTACCTGCCATCGGGACTCACCGATACAATCATCTTCGCAGCGCTTTTCCTGATCTTGCTGGTGCGGCCACATGGGCTGATGGGCAAGGAAGACGCTGGCAATCTGAGGCAACGCCGATGAATGGGTTCGTCGCGGGCTATCTGCCCCTTTTCGATTTATATCTGCTGCATCTGGGCATGGCCTTCAGCCAATACATCGTCCTGCGCGCCGGGGTCTTCTCGCTGGCTTCTGCAGCCTTTGCCGGGATCGGAGCCTATACCGCAGGCATTCTCGCGGTGAGCGCGGGTCTCCATCCGGTGTTGGGGTTGGGCGCTGGATTGCTGGCGGGGATGCTCGCCGGGCTTGTCCTGTCGATCCCGTTGGCACGGCTGCGCGGTGTCTACCAGGCGATTGCCACTGTGGCCTTTATCCAGATCGTCCTGTCGCTGAACATCTACTCCGACTCGCTGACCGGCGGCGCCATGGGGCTGAACGGCATTCCCAAAACCGTCGGCACCGGCACCTTGCTCCTTGCCGCATTGGGGACAATCTATCTGATCTGGTCCCTCGAACGTGGCCGGGTGGGACGGGCCTTTAGCGCCATCCGCCAGGATGAGGCCGTGGCCGCATCCCTTGGCGTATCCATCACATGGTATCAGGCATTGGCCTTTGCGCTGTCCGGGGCACTTGCAGGCCTGTTTGGCGGGTTGGAAGCCTATCATTCCTACGCGCTTGACCCCAACCAGTTCGGGTTCCACCTGCTGATCACGCTTTTGAGCTATGTCATCCTCGGCGGACGCAATTCTGTCTGGGGGCCGATCATCGGCACCGCGATCCTGATCCTGTTGCCCGAAATCGCCCGGCCACTGGCAGAAAACCGCATGATCATGCACGGAATTATCCTGATCGTCGTCATCAACTACCTGCCCAAGGGCATTGTGGACACATGGATCGACTGGATCAAAGCCCGCAGGCTTGGCACCGCAGGGTCCGGGCAAGACAAAGGGGGGGCAGCCTCATGAGAACCCTCAAGCTATCCAACCTGTCCAAACGCTTCGGCGGGGTCGTCGCCTCGGAGGATGTCAATATCGAGGTGCCTGCCGGGCAGATCACCGGATTGATTGGCCCCAATGGCGCGGGCAAGACAACAATCGTCAATATGATCACGGGCATGCTGCCTGTCAGTGGCGGAACCATCCATGTGGGCGATACGGACATCACCCATGCACCGGCCCATGAGATTTGCCGGGCCGGGCTGGCGCGCACGTTCCAGAATATCCGCCTTCTGGGCGAGGCCAGCGTTCTGGACAACGTGATGATCGGCTTTCACCGGCATGAAACCGCCTCCACCTTCGCGGCGCTGCTCGGACTGCCAGCCTCGGCAAAGGAAACAGCGGCCCTGCGCGAAAAGGCGGCTGGCCTTCTGACCGAATTCGGGCTTGACGATCTGGCCAACTTTCCCGTGTCAGGCCTGTCCTACGGCCACCAACGCAAGGTCGAGATGGCCCGCGCAATCGCTTCGGATCCTGAATTCATCCTGCTGGATGAGCCAATCGCGGGCATGAACGATGTTGAAAGTGATGCGCTGGCCGAGATTTTCACAGGCTTTGCTGAACAAGGGAAGGGCGCGTTGTTGATTGAACATAACGTCAGGTTTGTCAGTCGGCTTTGCCACAAGGTTTATGTTCTGGATGGCGGACGCCTGATTGCCGAAGGCAAACCCGCAGACGTGTTGAAAGATCCCGCTGTGATCTCGGCCTATCTTGGAGGCGCCCATGCTGAAGATTGAAGATCTGCGGGTCAATTACAGCGGTATTCAAGCCCTTCGCGGGGTGTCTCTTGAAGTGGGCGCTGGTGAAACTGTGGCGCTGATCGGGGCCAATGGTGCGGGCAAATCCAGTTTGCTGAATGCCCTTTCAGGACTTGTGGCCGTCGATTCCGGCAATATCAGCCTTGCCGGGCAGGATCTGACAGGAGCCGCCCCCTGGAAGGTAACCGCCGCAGGCATGTTGCAGGTGCCGGAAGGACGGCAGGTCTTTCCGGAAATGACGGTGCAGGAGAACCTTCTGGTCGGGCAAAACGCACTTGCGGGCCGCTCGCCGGACTTTGGCCAGGAACAGGTATTCGACCTCTTCCCCATCTTGAAGGAACGCCAGAACCAACATGCAGGATCGCTTTCAGGCGGACAGCAACAGATGCTGGTCATCGGCCGCGCCTTGATGGGCGGGCCCAAAGTGCTGCTTCTGGATGAACCCAGCTTGGGTCTCGCCCCTGTCATTATTGCCCAGGTCTTTGACGCCCTTGCCGCGCTCAAACAGCAAGGGCTCACCATCCTTTTGGTCGAACAAAACGCCCATCTCGCCTTGGCCAGCTCGGACAGGGCCTATGTGCTGGATCAAGGCAATATCGTCAGATCCGGAAACAGCGCCGATCTGGCAAAAGATCCGGAAGTCGCTGCACTTTATCTTGGGCAATGACCCGAAAACAAAAACGCAACAGGGAGAAGACAATGAAATACATCAGCAAAATGACCGCGGTCAGCGCAATTGCGCTTGCTTCGGCAGCGTCAGCGGACGACGTGAAGGTCGGGGTGGTTGTATCCGAAACCGCCACCTATGCCTTTGTCGGCGTGCCACTGGTCAACGGAATGAAACTTGCCGCTGAGCAAATCAATGCCGGTGAAGGTTGGGGCGGGCACAACGTCGAGATTCTTTATGAAGACAACCGTTCGGACAAACAGGAAGCGATTTCCCTGATCACCCGGATGGCCGAAGCAGAAAACGCCGACATCGTGATCGGCCCCATCGCAACATCCGAAGCCATGGCCACAGGCCCGGTCGCAAACGATCTGAAGATCCCGATGTTCACAACCGCGACATCTCCTGCGGTGCTGGAAATCGGGCCATATATCTTCAAATCCACAGAAACGGCTGATGCCTATATGGCCCCGGTCGCCGAACATGTGGCGAGCCTGAAACCCAATGGTTGCTTCCTTGTCTCCATCCGGGACAACGAGGGTTACATCCGCCAGCGCAACGTGTTCCGCGACATCATGGAAGCCAACGGGATCGAAATCCTTGCGGACCAAAGCATTCTGGCCGCCGACACGGATTTCACTGCTCTGTCGACCAAGATCGTATCTGCAGAACCCGATTGCCTTTTCGTGACAACGCCGCCCGAACAGGCCGCAAACATCATTATTCAAGCGCGCCAAGCCGGCCTTGATCCGGATACCATTCTGGCCGGGGATTCCGGTGCCGGGTCGAAAAAGTTGATCGATGCAGGTGGATCGGCAGTTGACGGGATGTTGTTCCCGGCCAGCTTTGTATCCACCGGATCGGACAGCGCCGCCGCCTTTGCAACGGAATACGAGGCGGCCTATGGCACAGCGCCAGATCTGTGGGCGGCAACCGGCTATACGATGATGCAAACGGTCGCGAACGCCATCCGCAATGCCGGAGATGACGTCAACCGCGAGACCCTGCGCGACGCGATGGCCGCCACCAAGGATCTGCCGGTCGTGATGGGTCAAGGCAAACTCAGCTTTGACGAAAACCGCGTCCCGTCCATGGGTGGGATCGTTATGCAGTTGAAAGACGGGGAATGGGTCAAACCATAATCTGTCAAACACAATGGGGCGCATTGCCGGCATGGCCATGCGCCCTTTTTCAATAGGACTATACCGTCATGGATCTGGGTATTTCAGGTAAAACAGCGATCGTGTGTGGATCAAGCCAGGGGCTTGGTCATGCTTGCGCGCTTGCCCTGACCGAAGCCGGAGTGAACGTGGTCATCAACGGACGCGACGCGGCCAAGCTGGATGCCGCCGCCGCCGCAATCGAGGCCCATGCCGAGGGCCGTGTGACGCCTGTCGCGGCCGATATCTGCACCGATGAGGGCCAGGCGGCCCTGCTGAAGGCGTGCCCGGCCCCCGATATTCTGATCAACAACAATGGTGGTCCGCCCTTCACCGCGTTGGCCGATCTTGACCGCGACGACATCCGCCGCGGTCTTGAAATGAACATGGTCACTCCGATCACACTGATCCAGAAAGTGATCGACGGCATGGTCGAGCGTGGATTTGGCCGCATCGTCAATATCACTTCGGTGACCGTAAAAATGCCGGTTGCGGGGCTGGACCTGTCCAGCGGCGCACGTGCCGGGTTGACGGGTTTCGTCGCAGGTGTCGCCCGTACCGTCGCTCATCGCAATGTCACGATCAACCAATTGCTGCCAGGGTATTTCGATACCGAACGCCTGCGCCAAGGTTTCGATGCCACTGCTGCAAAGTCAGGCACCACGCCTGAAAGCGCCGCGCAGCAATGGCAACAACAGGTGCCCGCCGCACGTTTCGGCAGGCCACGGGAGTTTGCGCAAACCTGCGCGTTTCTGTGTTCGGCTGACGCCGGGTACCTCACCGGTCAGAATATTCTGATCGACGGAGGCCTGCACCGCGCGGCCTTCTGATCCCGTCTTTTTTCAATCTTTCCAATTTCCGAGGGCATAATGGTCAAGATCACCTATGTAGAATTTACCGGGCAGGAACACGTGGTCGACGTGCCCGAAGGCAACACCGTCATGGAAGGCGCACGCGACAATAACATTCCCGGCATCGAGGCTGACTGTGGCGGTGCCTGCGCCTGTTCCACATGTCACGTCTATGTCGATACACCCTGGATCGACAAGCTGCCCCCGCGTGACGAAATGGAAGACGACATGCTGGATTTTGCCTATGAACTGGACAGCGAGCGCTCTCGCCTGACGTGCCAGCTGAAAGTCAGCGATGCGTTGGAGGGATTGAAGGTGTTCATGCCGGAAAAGCAGGCCTGACCGTAGGGCGACAACACTCCCCAGCGCGGCTTAAGTAGCGCTCAGTTGATTTTTCATATCGCGGCCACGCTTCCATTGATTGCAAAGCTGGTAGGGATGCTGGGTGCTGTCGCTCAAGGGCGCATGAGGGAACCTTTGGCAGATGTCTCACGCGCCCCATGGCCCTTGGCCTCGATGCTGCCTCCGGCATTCTGGGCGTGTGGTCGTTCAGACTGTTGCGCTATTCCTCGATGTATTTGACATCGCCCAGAGCGGCCTGGATTGTGGTTGCTCTGATACCAGACCTTGCCCTATGGCTCCTCTCAGAAGGATAACGTAAACCAATGCCCAGCGACCAGCCAGACGGCACCAAAGGACAGATCCCAACCAATTTGCGTCTGTTATTGATTCTAGAGCAAATTGCAAAAGAAGGTGCACCGGTTTCACCACGAGCATTAAGCGCCGCATTGGATCTGCCCAAGCCGACGATCCACCGGCTCTTGGCAACCGCCGAAGAAGAGGGTTTCCTGCAACGCGATCTTGATGGCCGGTCCTTTGGCCCCGGTGCGCGGCTCAGGGTCTTGTCCGCCAACACGTTGTCATCCCAACGGGTGCGCACCGAACGGTTGATCGTGCTCAAGAAGCTTGCCGAGGATGTCGGTGAAACCTGCAATCTGGCCGCGCCCGGACGTTACGGAATGGTCTATCTGGACCGGGTCGAAACCCACTGGCCCCTGCGCATCCAGCTGCCTGTTGGCACGCGGGTTCCGTTCCATTGCACGGCAAGCGGTAAGATGTACCTGTCGTCAATGCGGCAAGACAAACTGCGGCGGTTGCTGCAATCCATGCCGCTGGAACAAAAGACACCCAGTTCTATCGTCGATCCCGATCATCTGTTGGAGGATATCGCCAAGATCCGCGAGCGTGGATATTCCACCGACAATCAGGAATTCATGGAAGGCATGGCCGCCATTGCCGCCCCGATTTGTGACACACAGGGCCGGTTGCTGACGACATTGTCCATTCACGCCCCAATTCAACGCCACGATCTGGATGATTTGATCGGTTTCATCGAGATATTGCGCGCAGGCGCTCATCGCCTCGAAGAGCTTTTGGCCTGATCCGATTGATCGGGTTTTGGCCCACAACCCAAACAAAATAAACCGTAAACCGCCAGTGCGGCCACCGCTGCATCTGATCTTCTTGCGCTCAAAGCGTTACCAATAAACTCCCCGTTCCGAAACTTCGTAACATTTTTCTTGTTTGGCTGAATCGGATCACCTAGGCTTACCCGTCAAAGGGAGTGATTCATGCAGGCATTTATCTGTGACGCGCAACGTACGCCTATCGGTCGGTTTGGCGGGGCTTTGGCTTCTGTCAGGGCGGATGATCTGGCGGCTGTACCGATCGCGGCATTGATGGCCCGCAATCCACAGGTGGATTGGGCCAAAATCGACGATGTAATTTACGGCTGTGCCAATCAGGCCGGCGAAGACAACCGGAATGTGGCGCGTATGGCATCCCTTCTGGCAGGTTTGCCCGTTGATGTGCCCGGCGCCACGATAAACCGGCTCTGCGCCTCTGGTATGGACGCTGTTGGCACCGCCGCCCGCGCCATCCGTGCAGGTGACATGGATCTGGCCATCGCGGGCGGCGTGGAAAGCATGACGCGGGCACCTTTTGTCATGCCCAAGGCCGAAACCGCTTTTTCCCGTGCAAATGCGGTCTATGACACCACCATCGGCTGGCGCTTCGTTAACCCGAAGATGAAAGTGCAGTTTGGCGTCGATTCCATGCCGCAAACCGCTGACAACGTTGCCCAAGACCATGACGTAAGCCGCGCCGATCAAGACGCCTTTGCCCAGCGCAGTCAGGAAAGATGGGCCGCAGCGGACGCCGCCGGTATCTTTGCCGAAGAAATCACGCCAGTCACCATTCCGCAGCGCAAGGGCGATAACATTGTCGTGGACCGCGATGAACACCCGCGCCCCGGCACAACTGCCGAAAAGCTGGGAAAACTGCGCGGCATCAATGGGGCGGATCTTTCCGTGACCGCAGGCAATGCCTCCGGCGTGAATGACGGTGCGGCTGCGATGCTCATTGCCTCTGAACAAGCAGCCAAAGAACACAACCTGACACCGATTGCCCGTGTCGTTGCGATGTCTGCCGCCGGGGTCGAACCGCGTGTGATGGGCATCGGTCCGATCCCGGCCTGCCAAAAGGTGCTGGACCGCGCTGGGCTGACCATCGACCAGATGGACGTGATTGAATTGAACGAAGCATTCGCCAGTCAAGGCATCGCCACACTGCGGGCCTTGGGTGTGCCGGACGATGCGCCGCATGTGAATGCCAACGGTGGCGCCATCGCCATCGGCCATCCACTTGGCATGTCCGGCGCCCGTCTGGTGATGACCGCCGCACTGCAACTGAAACGCACCCAAGGCCGCTATGCGCTTTGCACCATGTGTGTGGGCGTGGGCCAGGGTGTTGCCCTTATTCTTGAGAGGACCTGAACGATGTATGCACAGATGATCAAGTCGACCGGCGAGGGGGTTAAATCCCTCGAAGACATGGACCCGGATGAGCGCGCCTTTCAGGAGCGGATCAATGCCGGTAGAAAGATTGAGCCAAAGGATTGGATGCCAGATGGCTATCGCAAGACCCTAATCCGCCAAATAGGCCAACATGCGCACTCCGAAATCGTTGGGCAACTGCCCGAAGGCAACTGGATCACCCGCGCACCGACATTGGAACGCAAGGCGATCCTGCTGGCCAAAGTGCAGGATGAAGCAGGGCATGGTCTCTACCTTTATTGTGCAGCTGAAACCCTCGGAGTCAGCCGCGATCAGCTGACCCGTGATCTGCTGTCCGGCAAGATGAAATATTCGTCGATCTTCAATTATCCGACCCTAACATGGGCTGATATGGGCGCAGTCGGTTGGCTCGTCGATGGTGCGGCGATCATGAATCAGGTGCCTCTACAACGGACATCTTATGGCCCCTACGCCCGCGCGATGGTCCGGATCTGCAAAGAGGAATCTTTCCACCAGCGTCAGGGCTACGACATAATGATGAAGATGGCCCAAGGCACCGAAGCACAGCGCAGAATGGCGCAGGATGCGCTCAACCGGTTCTGGTATCCATCGCTGATGATGTTCGGCCCCTCCGACGCTGAATCCGTGCATTCCGCGCAATCCATGGCCTGGAAAATTAAGGTGAATACCAACGATGAGCTGCGCCAGAAGTTTGTCGATCAGACTGTACCGCAGGCACACTACCTTGGCCTGACGGTTCCTGATGACGATCTGAAGTTCAACGAAGAGACCGGCCATTGGGACTTTAGCCAGCCGGACTGGAACGAATTCTTTGACGTGCTCAAGGGCAACGGCCCCTGCAATGTCGAACGTCTGGAAGCCCGCAACAAAGCCTGGGATGACGGACGTTGGGTGCGCGAAGGCCTGTTGGCCCATGCCGCCAAGAAAAAAGCAACACATCTCGCAGCGGAGTAAGATCATGAGCAGCCCAGAAACCAGCCCCTACACAGGCACCGAAGCCGCAGATCACGGCCCTGCGCGTCACAACGAATGGCCCCTTTGGGAAATTTTCATTCGCGGGCAACACGGGTTAAGCCATCGTCACGTTGGCAGTCTGCACGCCCCGGACGCCGAGATGGCGATCAAGAACGCCCGCGATGTCTACACCCGCCGAAACGAGGGCGTCAGCATCTGGGCCGTCGAGGCGGACCATATCGCCGCATCCTCCCCCGAGGAAAAAGGATCGCTTTATGAGCCATCCAACGCCAAGGTCTATCGCCACCCGACATTTTTTGACATTCCAGACGAAGTAGGTGCGATGTGACCGACCCATTATTCGAATATCTTTGCCGGATGGGGGACAATACCCTCGTTCTCAGTCATCGCGTATCAGAATGGTGCGGCGTTGCGCCGGTTCTAGAAGAGGACATCGCGCTGGCCAATACCGCCCTCGATCTGATTGGCCAAACCCAGCTCTGGCTTGGTCTCGCTAGCGAAGTGGAAGGCAAAGGCCGTGACGCCGATGCCTTGGCCTTCCGCCGTGACGTTTGGGATTTCCGGAATGTTCTGTTGGCCGAACAGCCAAACGGCGACTTTGGTCAAACCATGATGCGCCAATATCTGTTTGACGCCTGGCACCTGCTCCAGCTCAAGGCGTTGATGAGATCCAGCAACGCGGAAATCGCAGCGATTGCAGAAAAGGCCGTGAAAGAGGTCACTTATCATGTTGAGCGGTCGGGTGACACGGTGATCGGCCTTGGTGACGGCACCGAGGAAAGTCATCAGCGTATGCAAAAGGCGCTTGACCGGTTGTGGCCCTATGTCGGCGAATTGTTCGCCTCTGATGCAGTGGATCAAGCCTTGTCTGAGAAGGGCATCGTCCCCGATCCAACCAGCCTTCGAGAAGGTTATGACACTGCGGTAAACGCCGTTCTGGCAGAGGCCACGCTGACCCGACCAGACAGTGACTTTGCCCATCAAGGGGGCAAGACCGGTGTGCGGCACACAGAACATCTGGGTCACATGCTGACCGAAATGCAGTGGCTGCAACGGGCCTATCCAGACGCGACATGGTAGAGGAAAAGCCAACATTAGAGACTGTTTGGAACTGGCTCTCTGCCGTTCCTGATCCGGAGATCCCCGTCATTTCCCTGACCGATCTGGGCATCATCCGTGATGTGCAGTGGCAAGGCGATACGCTTGAGGTAACGGTCACCCCGACCTATTCAGGCTGCCCCGCCACCAGCATTATCAATCTGGATATCGAAGCCGCGCTGCGGGACAAGGGGATCAAAAAACTGTCTCTAAAAAGGCAATTGTCGCCGGCATGGACAACCGATTGGCTGTCCGAAAGCGGCAAGGCAAAGTTGGAAGAATACGGCATTGCCCCGCCCCGACCCGCAGGCGGTCCACAACATTGCCCGCGCTGTAAATCCACCGAAGTCGAACGCATCAGCCAGTTTGGCTCAACCCCCTGCAAGGCACAGTGGCGCTGTCAAAGCTGCCTTGAGCCTTTCGATTATTTCAAATGCATATGAGGCCTAGCGTATCATGAGCCAGTTTCATCCTTTAACAGTGACTGATATCCACCACACGATCCGCGACGCGGTGGTTTTGACACTGGAACCAGACAACCCCGATGCCTTTGATTTCACCCAAGGGCAGTACCTGACATTCAAGCAGGATTTCAACGGCACCGAGTTGCGTCGCAACTATTCCATCTGCGCGGGCCTGGACGATGGCAAGCTGCAGGTGGGAATCAAACGTGTGGACGGCGGTGCCTTCTCAACCTTTGCCAATACAGAACTCAAGGTCGGTGACCGCCTGCACGCCATGCCGCCGCAGGGCAAGTTTTTTACAGAAATAGAGCCTGATATTGGCAAAAACTACCTCGGTTTCGCAGGTGGATCCGGCATCACGCCGGTGCTGTCGATCCTCAAAACTGTTCTGATGCGAGAGTCCAAATCCACCTTCACGCTGGTCTATGCAAACCGTGCCGTAAACACGATCATGTTCCGCGAGGAGCTTGAGGATCTCAAGAACCACTTCATGGGCCGATTCAATGTGATCCACATGCTGGAATCCGGGCAGGATATCGACCTGTTCACCGGACGTGTAGATCAGGACAAATGCGCCCAGCTCTTCAAGCATTGGATCGACGTCAAATCCGTTGATACAGCGTTCATCTGCGGCCCTGAGCCGATGATGCTGGCGATCTCGGATGCGCTGAAATCCCACGGATTAGAGCCTGATCAGATCAAATTCGAGCTCTTCAGCGAAAGCCAGCAAGGACAACTTGCCAAAAAGGAAATGGCCAAGCGCAGCGAAGGTCAGGCCGGCACCGAAGTGACCTTTATCATGGAGGGTGCCCAGCGCAGCTTTACCATGCAAAAGGGCCAATCCGTGCTTGAGGCTGCTCTGGAGAACAACCTGGATGCACCGTTTGCCTGCAAGGCTGGCGTATGTTCCACCTGCATCTGCAAGGTGGTGGAGGGAGATGTTGAAATGCTCTCCAACCACGCGCTTGAGGATTACGAGGTGGAACGCGGCATGGCGCTGTCCTGTCAGTCCTATCCACTCACGGACAAACTCGTCATCGATTACGACACTCACTAAGGAACAAACATGCGCAACGTCGAAAGCTTTGCCGCCGGTCAATGGGTCTCGCCCGGTGCCGGTGCACGAAATATTGCATCCGCCATCACCGGCGATGTTATCGCGCAGGCGGGCAACGATGCCTTGGATGTGCAAGCGATGCTGGGTTATGCCCGCCACGTTGGCGGCCCTGCCCTGCGCAAAATGACGTTCCATGACCGTGCCCGCATGCTCAAGGCCGTGGCGCTCTATCTGCGAGAGCAACGTCAGACGCTTTATGATCTGAGCTATGACACCGGCGCGACGCTGAGCGATCACAAGATTGACGTGGACGGCGGCATCGGCACGATGATGGTGTTTGCCTCGAAGGGGCGGCGCGAAATGCCCGATGCGCATGTCTATCTGGACGGCCCGCCCGAGCAGCTTGGCCGCGACGGGCAATTTTGGGGCCGCCATGTCTGTACCCCGCTGCAAGGCGTTGCGGTGCATATCAATGCCTTCAACTTTCCCGTTTGGGGCATGTTGGAGAAACTTGCGCCAACGCTGCTGGCCGGTGTACCCGCGATTGTGAAGCCGGCGACCGCGACATGTTACGTAACCGAGGCTTGCGTACGCATGATGCTGGCCTCCGGTCTGTTGCCAGAGGGCGCGCTGCAATTGGTCAGCGGCGGATTGGGCGATATGCTGGACCATCTTGATTGTCAGGATGCCGTAGCTTTCACCGGATCGGCACAAACCGCGCTCAAGCTGCGCGGCAATCCTGTTTTGATGGAAAACTCGGTTCGCTTTGCCTCTGAGCAGGACAGCCTTAATGCCTCCGTGCTTGGCCCCGACGCCGTTCCCGGCACGCCCGAGTTTGATCTTTTCGTCAAAGAAGTGCAGCGCGAAATGACCGCGAAGGCGGGGCAGAAATGTACCGCAATCCGGCGCATTATGGTGCCAGAGGCGCAGATTGACGCAGTGATCACGGCCCTGTCTGAGCGCCTTGCCAAAACCACCATCGGTGACCCACGGCTTGAGGCCACGCAGATGGGTGCCTTGGTGTCAGCGGGGCAGAAACGCGATGTGCTTGAGAAAGCCGCATTGATTGGCGCCGAGGCGGAGCGGGTGTTTGGCGATCCTGACAACTTTGAAGTTGTGGGTGCCGACAAGGCAAAAGGTGCCTTTGTGCCGCCCATGTTGTTCCATTGCGCTGCGCCTGATGAGGCCGAGCGCGTGCATGACACCGAGGCCTTTGGTCCTGTTTCAACAATCATGCCCTACCGCGATCTGAACAACGCCATCGACCTACTGAATAAGGGCAAAGGGTCGCTTGTGGCCTCTGTGATCACCAATGATGGCGAAGTGGCCCGCGAGATGGTTCTGGGCGCGGCGGCATTTCACGGGCGGCTTTATTTCAACAACCGCGCCTCCATGGCCGAGGCCACGGGCCACGGATCGCCATTGCCGCATATGGTGCACGGTGGACCGGGCCGTGCCGGCGGCGGCGAGGAACTGGGCGGCATTCGCGGCGTGATGCACTACATGCAACGCACCGCCGTACAGGGCAGTCCCGATATCTTGACCGCGATTGGCAAGCAATGGGTTCCGGGCGCAACCGAGATCACCGACCGAGCACATCCGTTCACCCGAACATTCAACGATCTGGATCTGGGAGAGACTTTCCATTCTGGAAGTCGCGAAGTGACGTTGGAAGACATCGAAACCTTTGCCCATTTCACCGGCGATACCTTCTATGCCCATATGGACGATGCCGCCGCAAAGGCAAATCCGTTCTTCCCCGGTCGTGTTGCCCATGGCTATCTGCTGCTGAGTTTTGCTGCTGGCCTGTTTGTGCAGCCTGACCCCGGCCCGGTTCTGGCCAACACAGGTTTGGACAATCTGCGGTTCATGGCTCCGGTTGAAGCGGGGGACAGCATTAAGGTACGGTTGAGCGTAAAGCATAAGACCCCCCGCAATGAGGACTACGGCGAAGTGCGCTGGCATGTGACCCTGACCAACCAAAACGACGAGGCAGTGGCAGAATACGAGCTGTTGACCATGAATGCCTACTGATCCGTTTTCAAAGAACACAGCCGCGCTGCGTGCCTTGGGCGGGCAGCGCGTTTGGTCCTTGATGATCAGTCTCTTTGGCGATTTGGCCCAAGGGGCAGGTGATCGGATCGACGGGCCGGTTCTGTCGGCCATCATGGCGCGGCAACATATAAAGCCAGAGGCCGTGCGCGTCGCGCTGCACCGGCTGCGCAATGACGGTTGGGTTACGTCAGAGAAATCGGGGCGTATTCGCCAGCACAGCCTGACGGACAAAGGCCGCCGCGAAAGCGCGATCGCCAGCCCCCGCATCTATGCCCGCCCCGGATCGGAGACCCCGGATTGGCAGTTGGTCCTGATGCCACCCAGCGACGCAGACGCCAGCGCAGATATGACAGCCCGCGGTTTCGCCGCCATCACCACGCGCACCTATATCGGGCCGCAATCCGCGAAGCCGCCGGCGTATGCATTGGCACTGCCTGGAACTGACGTTCCGGATTGGCTCCGTAAAGAGGCCGCGCCCGACGATCTGCGAGAGGATTACCAACAGTTGCTGCAGACGCTGACCGATTTGGAAACAAAACTGGATCAAATGCCTGATCTGTCCCAGATCGAAGTGGCGGTCTTGCGCTGTCTGGTCGTGCACAATTGGCGACGGCTGGTACTGCGTCACCCGCCGTTGCCCCAAGCCCTGTTGCCCGAAGACTGGCCCGGCCATGCCTGTCACCGGATGGTGGCCTCACTCCTCGATCGGTTTCCAAGACCCGACCTCAGCCGCATCGCGCAGCAAGCCGCCGCTGCCTGAGCAGGGCGAAATCCCGCGCTTTCGCCCGCCCTGTAACCACGGTATAGGATGTGGCATGACAAATTATCTCTATCAGAATGACTTGCCGGATGACCTGGATCTGGGTTCGGTTGTCGCCATCGATTGTGAAACCATGGGCCTGAACCCGCACCGCGACCGTCTGTGCGTTGTGCAGTTGTCTGGCGGCGACGGAAACGCCCATCTGGTACAGGTTGCCAAAGGCCAGACCGAAGCGCCGAACCTCTGTGCGCTTTTGGAAAACCCCGATGTGCTAAAGCTGTTTCACTTTGGCCGGTTTGATATCGCCGCCATGCTGAATGCCTTTGGTGCAAAAACCGCACCCGTTTATTGCACAAAGATCGCCAGCCGTCTGATCCGCACCTACACAGACCGTCACGGACTGGCCAAACTTCTGCAGGAGCTGTTGCAAATCGACATCTCCAAACAGCAACAATCCAGTGATTGGGGCAGTGAAGAGCTTACCCAGGCGCAGATCGACTATGCGGCCTCTGATGTCTTGTACCTGCACCGTTTGCGCGATGAGCTCGACAAACGTCTTGCCCGAGAGGGAAGGACAGAAATTGCGCAGGCTTGCTTTGACTTTCTGCCTATGCGGGCTCAACTGGATCTCGAAGGCTGGCCCGAAACGGACATTTTTGCACACGCATGACCACACCTTTTCTTGATACGGCCCGCCGGGTGATCCGGGCAGAGGCGGAGGCGCTGATCACGCTGGCAGACAGTTTGGACGACCGGTTTCGCGACGCGATCGACTTGATGAAAGCCACCAAGGGGCGCGTCATCGTCACAGGTATCGGGAAGTCTGGCCACATCGCCAACAAGATCGCAGCAACCCTCGCCAGCACCGGAACACCGGCACAATTTGTGCATCCCGCCGAGGCGAGCCATGGCGATCTCGGCATGATCACTGGCGAAGATGTGGTTTTGGCGATATCCAACTCCGGCGAAGCGCCCGAACTGGGCAATTTGATCGCCTACTCCCGCCGCTTTGGCATTCCGCTGATCGGCTTGACCAGTCGCCCCGAAAGCAGCCTTGGCAGTCAAAGTGACGTATTGCTGCTTCTGCCTCAAATCGGCGAGGCCTGCGGCACGGGCGTTGTGCCCACATCATCCACCACCATGACCCTCGCGATGGGCGATGCGCTGGCTGTGGCCCTGATGGAAAACCGTGATTTCACCGCCGAACATTTCCGTGACTTCCACCCCGGCGGAAAATTGGGCGCGCGCCTCAGCCGTGTGGTGGATCTGATGCACAGCGGCGCGGCGATTCCCCTTGTGGAAGAAGACGCCAAGATGTCGGATGCACTGATCGAAATCAGTGGCAAAGGCTTTGGCGTGACCGGTGTGACGGATGCGGATGGCAAACTGTTGGGGATCATCACCAACGGTGATTTGAGCCGCCATATGGATGGCCTTCTGAACCTGACTGCCCGCGATGTGATGACAGCCTCCCCCGTGACAATTGACCCCGGCGCACTGGCGGAGAAAGCTGTGGGCGTGATGAATGATCGCAAGATCACCTGCCTTCTGGTGGTCGATCCCAAGACACCTGATGTTCCCGTTGGATTGCTGCACATCCACGATTGTTTGCGCGTCGGTCTGGGTTAACCCCCATGCAAGCGGACCGCTATACCCGGCTGGTGTCCTGGCTCAAGGTTGTGTTTCCGCTTATGGCGCTGGCGCTTTTGTCGACGTTGTTCCTGTTGTCGCGGGTGATCGACCCAGAGGCCGTGATTCCCTTTGCAGACAAGGAAATTCAGGACCGCCTGAAGGGACAGCAAGTCACCGGGCCATTCTACACAGGCACCACTGCGGATGGGGACGAGATCGCCTTTTCTGCACAATCACTGACCACCTCAAACACCGAACGCGGGGTGAACCGCGCGCGAAATGTGGATGTCGAGATTGATCTTGCAGGCGGGACACAGATCACCCTCGATGCTGCTGAGGGCTACTTTAATCTGGCGCAGGACAATGTTGATCTCGAAGGAGATGTGCTTGTCACCACCTCCACGGGATACCGCATCGAAAGTGACCTGCTTTCGGCGCGGATGACGGGCCTGAATCTCAAATCCCCCGGTCCGGTCGATGCAACCGGCCCAATTGGCACCTTGAACGCAGGCAGCATGACCCTCACCTCCGAGACAGAGGGCGGGCCTGCCCAATTGTTTTTCACAAATGGCGTGAAGCTGGTATACACCCCAAAAGGCGATGAATAGTAATCGAAGTGTTTGTTATGCGAATTTTCCTGCTTTCCTTGTTTCTGGCGGTTCAAACACTGCCGGCTTTGGCTCAGGGCACCAACGTTGCCTTTGGCACAATCCGCCAGGACACCGGCCAACCTGTTGAGGTGACCGCAGACAACCTGTCTGTGGATCAGCAAACCGGTATCGCCATTTTCACCGGAAATGTACTGATCGGACAGGGTGAGATGCGGCTGTCAGCACCGCGTGTTCTGGTTGTCTACCGCGCTGAAAACAAAGGTATTGCACGGCTGGAGGCAACTGGCGGCGTGACGCTGGTCTCTGGACCGGACGCTGCAGAGGCAGAGCGTGCCGATTATAACATTGACGACGGCACCATCGTGATGACCGGGAATGTCCTGTTGGATCAGGGACCAAATGCCCTGAGCGCGGACCGGATGAACATCCGCCTTGACGATGGCACCGCGCAGATGTCCGGCCGGGTGAAGACCATCATCCAACAGGGCGGCGACGACTGATGAGCGCGCCTGAACTCACCGTTGCGGATGGCAATCGCGGTTTGCGTATCGAGCATCTGCGCAAATCCTACCGTAAAAAGATCGTGATCCGTGATTTCTCCATGCACTTGGATCGGGGCGAGGTTGTTGCGCTTCTTGGGCCAAACGGATCTGGCAAGACCACCACGTTTTATTCGGTTGCCGGCCTCGTCACGCCCGAAGGTGGGACCGTCACTGTAGATGGACGTGACGTCACAACATTGCCGATGTACCGCCGCGCCCAATTGGGGATCGGATATCTGCCGCAGGAAATGAGCATTTTTCGCGGACTGTCCGTGCAAGACAACATCTCGGCGATTCTCGACATTTCGCAGCCACACAAACACCAGCGCCGCGAACGGCTTGAGGAATTGCTGTCAGAATTTTCCATCGAACACCTGCGCCGTGCGCCCGCATTGGCGCTTTCAGGGGGCGAAAGGCGCCGTGTGGAGATTGCCCGCTGCCTGGCGGCGGATCCCAAATATCTGCTGCTTGATGAACCTTTTGCCGGGGTTGATCCGATCTCTGTCGGGGATATTCGTCACCTGGTGGCGGACCTCAAGAACCGCGGTATCGGGGTGCTCGTGACAGACCATAACGTGAGGGAAACACTGGAAATTGTGGACCGCGCCTATATCTTGCACGAGGGTCGCGTTTTGATGTCCGGCACGCCCGACGAGGTCGTCCAGAACGAGAATGTGCGCCGCGTTTATCTTGGCGACAATTTCCGCATCTCTTAAAAATTCCTTAAGGCATTAAGAGTATTTCCGCCAAAATTGGGGCGGCTTTTGATTGACTTCCCGCGCTGGTATTTGCGATGATCAGGTCATGGCAACACTGCGTTCCTGTTTGATTTTGCATCGGCCTTATCGCCAAGGCTCGAACGAGATCAAGCTGTACGCAAGGCCGGTTTCCCGCATCTAGGCACCCTCAACAGACCACGCCCGTGGTCCGTTTTGTGATGCCCGATGACACATATAATAAGGAGAGAGTATGCGGTACCAAATCAGCGGCAAACAGATCGATATCGGCGACGCGCTTCAAACCCACGTCAAAGAAGAACTGGGTGAAGCGGTCAAGAAATATGCAGAGCGTCCGACGGATGCACAGGTTATTTTCTCAAAGTCCGGTCACGAATTTGTCTGCGAAGCAACGGTCCACTTATCCACGGGCCTCACCGCATCTGCCAAGGCGTCACACAACGAAATCTACGGGGCATTCGACGCCTGCAATGAAAAAATGGAGAAACAGCTGAGGCGTTACAAACGGCGTCTCAAGGATCACCATAAAGACCGGGCAGAGCCTGTTGAACTTTACGGCGCATCCTCCTATATCCTCGCCTCGGAAAGCGACTCAGACGCGCAGGAACCTGAAACACTCCAACCCATGATCGTAGCCGAAATGCAGACCAAGATTGCAAACTTGTCTGTCGGCGAAGCGGTGATGCAAATGGAACTGGCAGGCGCCCCGGTGTTGGTGTTTCGCAAAGAAGGTGAAGACAGAATCAACGTGGTTTACCGCCGCGACGACGGAAACATCGGCTGGATTGATCCTTCGTAAGGATCGACAAGAAACGTCCCGCCATCAGAGCAGAGCGTATTGATGCAGTTTGCAACACTATTGAAACCCGAGGCAGTCAAAGTGCTGACCTCGGCCTCAAGTAAAAAACGGCTGATGCAGGACATCGGCGATTTGGTCAGCGGAGCCTATGGCATGGACGCAGGCCGTGTTGTGGAGGCATTGATCGCACGCGAATCTCTTGGACCAACAGGTGTGGGGCACGGTGTTGCCCTGCCCCATGCCCGGCTGGATGGCTTGAACGAGGTGGTCGGCGCCTTTGTTCTTTTGGACAAGCCGATCGATTTTTCCTCTGTTGATCGGCAACCGGTTGATATCGCCTTTGCACTGTTCGCCCCAGAAGATGCCGGTGTTGAACATCTCAAGGCATTGGCCCTTGTCTCACGCACATTGCGCGACAACTCGGTGTGCAGCAAACTGCGGTCCAACCCTGACGCCGCAACGCTTTATACAATTCTGACCGAAGAGAATTCTGTCCAGGCGGCGTAATCGCTGATCACCCCTGAGCCCATCGCGAAAACCCGAACATGACATAGTCACGATGGTAGGCATCCGCCGCCAGCGCCTCGATCTCGTCGTCATAAACCTCGGCCAGAGTATAGGGCTGATCCACTTTACCTTCGCTCAGCGGCGGCACGGAACCAATACCCGCCGCCTGTGCCAATTCTGCCAATTCCTGTTCAAGCGTCTCTTCGCGGATGATGCGGTCTGGCGGGCACAATTCTGCAAATCCGGCCAGTGCCTGCGATTGCGTACACCATGCCGGATCAACACGGATCGCGGTTTGCCCTGCCAGATTGGCCTTGAGAAAGCTCAGAAACGCCGCAAAGGCCGCACGATGGGCGGGTTTATCATAGCTGGCATCCGGCCCATCCTCTGGCAACGGCAGATTGTAGCGTTTGATCATCGTCGTGCGCAGTTGTTTGTAGCTACCCGGACCCGTGCCAAGAATATGCCGGCAAAATGCATCATGGGCACGCGCCGCCGGATGGCGCAGCACGGTAAAGCTGCGATGCCCCGGATGTCCACGTTTCCACTGACGTAATTCTTTTTGATTCATCTTGGTGAGCAGATCCGCCTCCGCCACATCATCCACCGCCGCCAACCAGCGCATCACCCGATCCTGCGGCCCACTGCGCAGCGGCATATACAGCAACGGCGCCTCTGCTGCCGCGACATAGGACGGCACATTCGGCCCGCGGCGCGGCTCAAAATTTGGGGTTCGGGTCAGGTCAAACCGGTCCATCCCGGCAAGGCTGACCAACATATCCTCATAGTTGCGTACCTTGGACGATATCGGACTTGGGTTTTGCTTTTTCAGGCTGGTGTCCAACCCATCGAGGGTTTCATCGACGCCAAGGAACCGGGCGATTCCGTTCATCACATCGACGCTTTGCAGGTCTTCATAAGCGACGTAGAAGGCCGTCTGCCCCGTAACCTGCAAACGGTTCAGCAAGGTAATCTGAAACTGTTGTAGCGCATCAAGATGGCGCTCAAACTCATCTGCGTCAAACACCGCCTGCCCGGACTTGCGGGCTTTGACATCGGTCAGCTTCCACTGACCCGTGGCCTGCGCAATTTTCCAGCTTACATAGCTTTCGACCGGATTGCGGGTCAGGATAATCTTGGCGCAGCCCTCATCCGCGATGATATGGTCAAACACCCGCGGATCGTGATCATGAAAATACCGAAACCCGCCGATGCCAGAGGGATCATTCTGGATTGCATCGACCAGAACCAACGGATCGGCCTCGCGGGTCGCCAGATCAACGCCAAGGATAGGGTCATTGGATGGATAGCCCAGAAAATGCGGGTTGAACGCCTCCCCATGACAACGGATGCTGTCAAAGGCATTCAGGTTGGTTTCAAGAAAATTCGACCCTGTGCGCATCTCTGCAAAAACAACAAAACTGTGAAACCGCTGCGCCATGAATTACCGTACCAAATAGGGTTTGCGGGGGGTTTTGGCAGGCTCAGATACATTCCGTTCCACCGGGAAATCCCCCATCAGATAAGGATGCATACCCTGGTTCTTGAGGTTTTGCAGGAATTGACCAAAGCCTGCCAGATCCACCATTTTGGGCGCTTCGGCCAGCCGCCGCAGGTTGGTGCGCCCGATCTCATCAAGAATACCCTGGAGCGGCTCCATCGGTGCTTCGATAAACTCCGCCATCGTCCAGATCCGAACTCGCGCCTTGGTGTGGGGGGACCGGAGAATATCCATGTGGTCGCTTTCGATCTTTTGCAGACCGGCCGCAATGCGGCGGATCTCGGCAAAATCGAGGTTGGACCTAAACAGCGGCACTGCCCAAGCCCCAGTGATCACCGACACTTGCGCGTTTGGGTCTCTGGCAATGCGCCAATTGACCTCTTGGTTGTCTGCAGGCCCAAATTGGAAACACTGACGTTCACCGCGCGTGTTCCAGATCAGGTTGGTCAGAAACGCCTTGCTGTTGTAGTCGCGCAAGGTGGCGCTGTCTGACACAGCGCCGTTCAGGGCCGTTTGCCCATCGGCGTAATGCACGCGGTCCTTGGCGAACAGATGTCCATGCACGCGGGCGTTGGTTGCCTTGCTAAGCCATTGTTCAAAGTCTTCAAACAATTCTGAAAAGCCTTGGAACATTGAATAGGGCGCAGCGGTCACACCGTTTTCCCAATCTTCGTTCGGGAACCGGCTTTGCATATAAAGGCCGGATCGGCCCCTTGTCCGCCGCTCCACCGCTTTGGAGAAAATCCGGTCAATCTTGCCGGGGTTCGGCTCCGTCCGTTTCATAGCGCCGGCAACATCGGTCAGAAAGGCATCATAGAGCCGATCCGCATGAGGCCAGATTTTGCGGGCCACAAAACAATCAGACCGGCGCAGCAACTGCAGGTGATCATCATAGAAAATATGTGGTTTGCCCTGAAAATCGAACTTTGACAGGGTCAGCGATCGGCTTTCGATACGGGTGGCATATTGGCGGGCCAGAGTCTGAAAATAGGATTCGTCGGGAATCCAGACATGGCGGAAAAACTTGTCATAGGTTGGCCGCTCCGGATCTTGCAGGATCGCCGACAATGTGCGCCGCGACAGGCACCACCACTGCGAGCCCATGTGCGGGACGATGCCGTTGGGCATATCCCGGTGCAGTTTGAACCGCCGCTGAATATCCACGATCTTGTCAAACAGATAGCGGTTGCGTTTCCACGAAACAGGAAAGCGCAACGTAAAACGTTCGGCATCCAAGCCGCCAACGGTCCAGGGCACATCCGCCGTTGTCGCGCTTTCGATAAAATCCGTGTGCGGCCGATCATCGAGATAATCAATCAGCTCCTCCACCGGGCGCAGCGGCAGGCATGATCCGGAGGCAAGATAGACATGCCGCACCTCCGGATGTCGCGCCAACATTTGTTCGGAGGCGGCCTGCGATGCAGCGACAATGCCCCATGTGCCCCATTCACAACGATAGCGGCCACAGAAACTGATGTCGCGGAGCGTGCTGAGGGCCTTTACAAACCCCTCGTAAGTCTTTCGCGGAACGCTTTTGTCGACATGGATCACCACAGGACAGCCCGCAGCGGCCCAATGCCGCGCCACCTGTTCCGCGCGGCCAAGGGCCGTATGAACCAACATGACGATCCCTACGGTCATGCCCAGTTCCCCTTGGACATCAGACCAAGGATCTCAAGCTGCCGCCAGTTGATGTACCGCTCTGACCACTTGCACCAAAGCTGCGGGTTTTCCCTCAGCTCTTGCGCATAGGCGATGTATTCGACTGACCCGGCATAATGCTGGCCGCGCTGCAGCTCCTCCTCGGCCTTTGCGCCGAATGTATCGATAAACTTGGTATGCAGCAGCGCGCCGGACGCTTTCTCACCGCCCCATTCATCATAGACCTGATTGAGTCCACGCGGCAGCAACATATGGGTCGAACTGACATAGGCATACCGTTTGTCCCATTTGACCAAAGGCACCTTGTTCAGGGCCGGTGCCTTTTCCGGCGCCTCCTTGAAGAACACGCGCGCCCGCGGTCCGCCTTGGATCCACAGGTTATGAAACAAATGGTTACGCGACATCGTGTAATTGCCGCTGTCGAACCACGAGGCGATCTCAATCGGGTTCTGACCGGCGTAGTAGGGCTGCTCGTCAATCCGCCCCTTGGGATACATATCCAGCAGCATCGCCGAGAACGATTTGATAGAGGATGCATCCAGCCAGTCGGTCAGCGCCCGCAAGGGGCGCGTATCGCAAAACGGGTAAACCAGAAATTCATCAGGATCGACCGTCAGCGCCCAGTGCCCATGCGCATATTTCATCAGCAGATAGTTGAGCCAATCCATCCCAAACCGCGCACGCTTGTACCCGGCGCGGCTGCTCCAGACTGAAACATCAGGTTGTTCGGCCAGATATTCGGCAGACCCATCCGTGCTGTCATTGTCCACAAAGAAAAAATGGCCAATGCCCATCTCGCGGTAGTAGTCCAGGAAATAGGGCAGACGTACACCCTCGTTCCGCTGGGTACAGAACAACAGCAGGTCATCTGGCCGGATCTGGCTGGTCCGGTCCGCGACGCGCTTTAGCTCTCCGCGCTTGCGGATCGCACGAATGCGCCACCGCTTACGTTGCAGACGCAGCCGATATGACTGGAATACACCCAAAAACCGCCCTCTACCTTCGGGATTACAGCTCTTTCAACGCGGTATCAGTTTAACCTTAACACGGTCTTGAAGTGATCATTCCATGTCGGCCCCGGTATGCCATCCCGGATTTTTGCGTTTGGCTGTATTTTTTCCCATTTCTTAATGTTTCTTACCCATAAATCGGGCTCGGAAACAGGTATGAAATGGGCCCAATCCCCTAAAATCTCGCGCAAAACCGGTAAATCGTTGCATAAAACACGCGTTCCAAGCTGGGCCGCCTCCAAGGGGGGCAAACCAAAGCCCTCTGCATGGCTGGGGAAAAGCAGCCCTGAGGCGCCCTGAACCAAGGCAGAGACGGCAGCATCGGGCAAGCCAGACAGCTCTCTTACCACTCCAAAAGGTCGCATTTGATCAAGGCGTTTGAACACTGCCTCGTTGTTCCAGCCGCGCGCGCCACAAATCAGCAAAGGTGGCGCGTCCGTGCCCATCCGATCCCAAAGATCGAGCAGAAATGCATGGTTTTTGCGGGGCTCAATGGTGCCAACGCAAATGAAATACGGACAATCCGGCAGCGCAGTCGACGGCACGGCAGCAGGATCAGGTTGCACATTCTCAACTCCCAGATGCGCAACCACACCGGGCGGGATCACTCCCCATGCCAGCATCTGTTCTTCGCACCGTTTTTGCGTGTCTTGTGAATTGTAGATCAAGCGGTCGGCATATCCGCGCAAAAGCTGCATTTTGATCCGGAAAGGAACGACCGTGCCGGGCCGTTGATAGCCAGGATATTCAAGCGGGATCACATCATGCACCAATGCATGCACTTGGCCCCCGCTCTGCTTTATGCTGCGCAGGACACGTTCGGTTATATTGCTGTGGCCGATGTTGAAATAGGCATATCCCTGCGGCAGGTTCCGCGCCAGCATTGCCCGCAAACGATGCCGCGTTGCCCGGTCCACTGCCCGGCGCCGCAAATCGCTTTCGGCCTGCCTTACGACCGGATCCCGTCCCGGCCAGACAGAGGACCAAAAATCCGCCTGGCTCCAAGGGATAGCATCTTGTAACTTATCAGAAAATTCGGACATTCCTGCCCGATCCAACAACAGGTATCCAAAGGGCGATCGCACCAGCCCGAACACCGGATTATCATCTTGCAGAAACCGTTTGAGATAGGCCAATTCGACCCGGTCAATGCCCGTCGCAACCCGCCCGGCCCGCCGCATACTGCGCGTCAGATCAAGCAGGCGGGCCTGCGCCATATCAGGCGTCGTAATGGCCGGTTTGGTGCCATCTCCATGCATCTGAGATCATGTGTTTGAGGGTCGATCTTTGCGGTTTCCACCCCAGTTCAACCTCCGCGCGATGCGATCCTGACACCAGTTTTGTGCAATCCCCCGGCCGCCTCGGCCCTTCGACAATCGGCACAGTTTGGTTGGTCACTTCGCGGCTGTGGTCTATCACTTCGCGCACGGAAAACCCTTTGCCTGTGCCAAGGTTGAAGACCCGGCTGTTTTTGCCATCCGACAGCCAATTCAGGCCAAGCAGATGCGCATCCACCAGATCGCACACATGCACATAATCACGGATGCAGGTGCCGTCAGGGGTGTCATAGTCGCTGCCAAAAACCGTGAGGGCATCCCGTTTTCCCGCGATTGCATCCAACATCAGCGGCACTAGATGGGTCTCGGGTTGATGAAACTCGCCCACCTCTCCTTCCGGATCGGCGCCTGCGACATTGAAATACCGGAAAATCACATGCCGCAACCCATGCGCCACCTCGTAATCGCGCAACATGTCCTCGATCGCACGTTTTGAGGCGCCGTAGGCATTGATCGGGTTTTGTGGGCTGTTCTCATCCAGCACGACATTGTCCTGATCGCCATAGGTCGCACAGGTTGAGGAAAAAACGATCTGTTTGCAGCCCGCTTGCACTGCGGCATCAAGCAGATTCATCGATCCGGTGACATTGTTGTGCCAATAGCGGCCCGGCTGTTGCATGCTTTCGCCCACTTGGCTCAGCGCGGCGAAATGCATCACGGCAATGGGTTCATGTTTCGCAAAAACCGCATCCAGCGCGTCGCGGTCCAGCAGATCGCCGCGTTCGAACGGGCCGAATTTGACGGCATCCTGCCATCCGGTGATCAGATTATCAAAGGTCACGGGGGTAAATCCAGCCGACCGAAGCGCCTTACAGGCATGTGATCCGATGTAGCCCGCGCCACCGGTCACCAGAACCTTATTCATGCCTTTAGCCCCCCGGCTGATGTTACTGCGCAGCCCTGTCGATTTGCATCACACTTTGCAGGTAACTGCGCAGATCGTCACGCAGTTCTTCGCGGGCCAGACCAAATGCCACAGTGGCCTGAAGAAAGCCGGACTTTGATCCGCAGTCAAACCGCTGACCCCGGAACCGGTAGCCATATACGTTGCGATCCAGTTCGATATCCTTGGCAATCGCGTCGGTCAGTTGGATCTCACCACCTGAACCGGACTTGATCTGATTGAGGTTCTGCAAAACAGTTGGGGACAGAATATATCGCCCGATCACCGCGAGATTGGATGGTGCGTCTTCGGCTTTGGGCTTTTCGACCATGCCCTTCACCTTCACCATCTGACCCATGTCATCTGACACGTCCAAAACGCCGTAAGACGACGTGCGGGAAGGTTCAACTTCCATGGCGGCAACCATGTTACCGCCGGTTTCGGCATAGGCTTCGACCATCTGTTGCAAGCATGGCTTATCCGCCGCGATCACATCATCCGGCAGGATCACCGCAAAGGGTTCATCGCCAATCAGACGCCGCGCGCACCACACCGCGTGACCAAGGCCAAGCGCCTTGTGCTGGCGAATATAGGCAATCGCGCCGCTTTCCATATTGGTGTTCTTGAGCGTTTCAAGCAGCTCTGTCTTGTTTTTCTTGCGCAACTCCTGCTCAAGCTGGGGCGCATGATCAAAGTAATCCTCAAGCGCACCTTTGCCGCGCGAGGTCACAAAGATGAATTCCTTGATGCCCGCCGCGCGGGCCTCGTCAATCGCGTATTGGATCAAAGGGCGATCCACCAAGGTCATAATTTCCTTGGGTACGGACTTTGTCGCCGGCAAAAACCGGGTGCCCATGCCAGCAACCGGAAAGATTGCTTTTGTCACTTTTTTACGCATTGCGTTTCCTAATGCTCAGTTGCCGTAGCTTATGCTATCTTATTATTTACTCAAATTTGGGCCAAACCTTGGCCAAACCGTGCCGGAATTGCAGTATCCAGCCAATTTTCGTCCTATTTTATCAGTCTTCGCGCAATCCGCGCTGTCTGGCAACTCGGCTCCGCTCTTTTTCAAGGCGACGTGATCTAGATGTCAGCCGGAACAACGGTGCGTCCCGATCCGATTTTCCGAACAGTCCCCCTTTTTGAAGCCATACGCCATCTTTGGTAAACAAGACCTTATGAAACATAGCACTTGGTGACAGGGACATCACGGTGACAATGTCACCCTTTTTCACCCTGTTCACCGCGCTCTGATAATCCTTGGCAAACCGAATGGGCCGGGACCGGATCACAATTGTGGGTCGCCGACGCGCCGGGAAACCCTGAAATCCCGAAACCGGGTGACGCGGAAACGAAGTGCTCGCAATCGCTCGGATTGATCCCTCTGCATAGCCATCGTTCAACCGCTGCATCAAACGACCGACGTCCTTAGGTTCAAGCGATCCGCGCACCATGTGGCGCAGCAGTCTCTTGCGCTCATCCGCTCGCAGACGTGCCCATTGATCAGCGTGCTGGACAGCAGGCAAATATTTGCGTTGGAACACTGCCCAGCTGGCCCCGATATCAAACAGATCACGCGGCACCCTATCGGACCGGCGCAGGGAATTTTCGGCAAAACCGTGATGCACCTCCGCCAAGGGTACAATCGCCGTGGCATGGCCAGTCTGCGCCAGACGCATGTTCAGATCGGTCTCATCAAGGAAATAGCGGAATGCCGGATCAAAGCCGCCGAGATCCACCAATACATCACGGCGAAATGCCATATTGGTGCCTTCGGTCTTGATCGCTTGGCCTTTGGGCGGGTGCAGAACCACTGCTTGATCCGCGCTCAAATCCAGATCGAATGTCTCGCCGCGCGGATCAATCCCCCGCGCCTTCCATTGAAACGATATGCCATTGCGGCCGCGCACAAAGCCGCCTGTCGCGGCGACCTCAGGATGATCAAAGGGTGCCAAGAGATGGAAAAGCCATTGCGGCTCTGGAACAGCGTCATCATCGATAAACGCGATGATCTCGCCCGCCGCATGTGTCACACCCAGATTTCGCGCGGCCGAGATGTTGGCCTCATCAAAAGGCACCTGTTTCACACTGCCCGCGAACGGCATATCTCGCGCGGCAGCAATCCCGCCAGGATCTGCAACCACGACCACCTCAAACGGGTCATACTGAAGCTGGGAAACCCCAAGCAAACAGCGCTTGAGCGCCTCGGCCCGGCCACGGCTGACAATGACAACGCTGGCCGGTGGTTGGGTCATTCAAGGCCCATCTGCGCCATCATCGCTTCGATCTTTGGCACATCTTCTGGGTTGTTCAGCTCCCAGAAAGACCGGCCTTTGGCCTCGACCTCCACACAAAGAACCGACCGCCCGTTTTCCATGAACCGCAACTGCTCCAATCCCTCCAACTGCTCCAGCGGGCCGATTGTCCACGACGGATAGGCAGACAGGGCATCAGGGCGATAAGCATAAACGCCCACATGGTGAAACACCGGCGTCGGCGCATCATCGCCGTACACCTTGGATGTGAAGGGTATGACCTCCTTGGAAAAGTAAAGCGCCTGATGGTCCGCCGCAAACACGGCGGTTGTCCCGCCAACGCGGTCGGCTTTCCGATCCGCCAGCAGGCTGTTCAGCGCGGCCCCGTCACAGCGTAGCACCGGCGTTGCAATCTCGGCCTGAGGGTTGGATTGCAGCCCTGTCACCAGATCTTCGACAAACCAATGCGGGGTCAGCGGCGCATCCCCCTGCAGGTTCACCACAATATCAAATCCGCCGCCCAGCGCCGCATGTGCCTCTGCGCATCGCTCGGTGCCGTTCACACAATCAGAGGAGGTCATCACAACCTCGGCGCCAAAACCCCCAGCGGCGTCTTTGATCCGGTCATCATCGGTTGCGACGACCACCCGATCGACACCGCGCACCTCACTGGCCGCTCGCCAGGACCGTTCGATCAAACTGCGTGAAGCACCGCTCGCCCCTTTGAGCGCCACAAGCGGTTTGCCGGGATAGCGGGTAGAGGCATAGCGGGCGGGAATGACAATCAGTACTGACATCAGGCGGGTTTCAACTCCACATTGGCGGCATGGGCGATAAAGAACGGATTGGCAAAATCTGCCTTTCCATAGGTCAGTGGCGTCAGATCATCATGACGCACCACTGCACCACCTGCCCCGCTCAATACCGCATGACCCGCGGCAGTGTCCCATTCCATCGTGCGGCCAAGGCGCGGATAAAGATCCGCCTCCCCAGTGGCAACCAGACAAAACTTCAGCGACGATCCGGCGCTGGTCATATCCCGCACCTGATATTTGGCGATGTAATCGTCGGTTTGTTCATCCCGGTGCGATTTCGACGCCACCACCATCAATGCGCTATTGTCAGATTGCGCCACGTGGATCGGTGACACCTCGCCGGGACTGTCCTTGTCCAAAGCCCCGGTTTCCTCAACAGATTGACCATCCGCGCGGGTAAAGAACATCCGCCCTTTTGCAGGCGCATAAACCACGCCAAGGGTCGGAACGCCTTTTTCCACCAGCGCAATATTTACTGTGAAATCTCCACGCCGGTGAATAAATTCTTTAGTGCCATCAAGCGGATCAACAATTAAGAATGTATCAACATCCAATTTATGGGTGGCCGCCTGTTCTTCGGTGATCAATGCCACGTCCGGAAATGCCGCCCTAAGCCCGGCAGAAATGATCGCATCCGCCGCCTCGTCCGCCGCGGTGACTGGGCTGTCATCCGATTTTGACTTTACCTCAAAATCGTCACGGCCATAAATCTCCATGATCTTGTCACCTGCCTCCAGCGACAGCCTGCGCATCACGGTGACCAGTTTCTCGTAATCCATCTGCTGCATTCCTCGGCTTTGATTGATTAGTTTGCTCACTCCTCTTATGCTGTGGGGGTAACGGAACAGCAAGAATTCCGTGCAAACATATCATGAGCAGAGGACAGCAGCGCATGTTCCAGTCGACCCGCAAGCCAAAAGGCAGCTTTGCCTCGGCCATTGCCATGGCTGAACTGGTCTATCATTCGATCGTCCGCAGTGTGCGCAAACAGCACAATAATGCTTTTGTGGCGATCTTTATCAATGTGTCGCAGGCGATGATGTTTGTCGCCGCGTTCTTTATCATGTTCTCCATCCTTGGCATGCGGTCCGCCGCCCTGCGTGGGGATTTTCTGCTGTATATTATGTCAGGGATTTTCCTCTACCTGACCCATACCAAATCGCTTGGCGCGGTTGCCGGGTCCGAAGGACCAGCCAGCGCAATGATGCAGCATGCGCCGATGACCACGATCATCTCGATCACCTCCGCCGCATTGGGATCTCTCTATATTCAATCGCTGTCTCTGTTTTTGATCCTCTTTGGCTATCACGTCGGGTACAAGCCCTTGGAAATTGAACAACCGGCCGCGGCCTATGGCATGCTCTTGATTGCCTGGTTTACCGGTTGTGCCCTGGGGTTGGTTGTACTGGCGGTCAAACCCTGGTTTCCGGCGGTCACCGGTGTTTTGATGACAGTGTATCAACGGGCCAATATGATTGCCTCCGGCAAGATGTTTGTCGCCAATACCCTGCCGGGGTTCATGCTTGCCATGTTCGACTGGAATCCTTTGTTCCACTGCATTGATCAGGCGCGGGGCTATGTCTTTATTAACTATTATCCGCGTTACAGCTCTTGGGAATATCCCATCTGGGTTGGGATGGTGCTGGTGATGATCGGGTTAATGGGCGAATTTTACACCCGCAAACACGCCTCGCTCAGCTGGAACGCGCGGCGATAAAGGTGTTCGCCATTGATCTTGGCGCAATGGAATTTTTAAAACTCCAGTCCGGATTTTTTGAACAAATCGCCTAAGTCACCACCCGCAGCGTCAGATTGATCCGCCCACCTTTGGGCAGCAACGTCGATGATCCATCCCGCACCCGGTCCACCCCGTGATAGATCAGCCGCGCCGCACCTCCCATCACGACCACATCCCCCGATTGCAACCAAACCGATTCCGTCTTACCTCCGCGGGTGGTGTTACCGATCCGAAACAGCGCATCGTCCCCCAGTGAGACTGACACAACAGGCCAATCAAAATCAGCCTCATCCCGATCCTGATGCATCCCCATCTTTGCGCCGGGCCCATAAAAATTGATCAAACAACACTCTGGCCGCCGGTCCAGCCCTGCCACCCGATCCCAAATCGCCAGTACCGGATCAGGAATGGCGGGCCACGCCGCCCCCTGCGGGTGCTGCTTAACATAGCGATAGCCGCGCCGATCACTGAACCAACCGAACTGCCCTGCCGCCGTCATCCGCACCGACATCGGTTTGCCATAGGGTGTATCGGGCTGAAAAAATGGCGCTTGCTCGGCCACTTTTCTGATCGCATCCACGATCTGCCCCTGCGCAGCGGGATCAAGGAACCCTTTGTGAACATCGACCTCTCTGATCCTTAAATGTGTCATATCGGTCCTGATCGTTACGTTCTTTGCAAAAATCCATGCAGATTCCTTCTCTGAGGGGCTTTGCAATGGTTGCAGGGTGCATTTGCGCTCCTTATATACCCTCCGAACCGCTGAAGGCAGTGCTGCTTTCAGTCTCACCACAGATCGGAGCAGAGGTGCCGAACCGGGCCTTATGCCTCGTGTCATCGCCTTGAATAAAATGAGGGATCGAAAACATGGCCAAAGTAATTGGTATTGACCTTGGAACAACCAACAGCTGCATCGCCATCATGGACGGCAGCCAGCCCCGCGTTATCGAAAACGCAGAGGGCGCACGTACAACCCCATCTATCGTCGCCTTCACCGACGACGAACGTCTGGTGGGTCAGCCTGCAAAACGGCAGGCTGTAACAAACCCGGACAACACAATTTTTGGTGTGAAGCGCCTGATCGGCCGCCGCAATGACGACGCGGATCTCGCCAAAGACAAGAAAAACCTGCCTTTCAACGTGATTGATGGCGGCAACGGCGACGCATGGGTCGAAGCCAAGGGTGAGAAATACTCCCCTTCGCAGATCTCTGCCTTCATCCTTGGTAAGATGAAAGAGACCGCCGAAAGCTATCTCGGCGAAGAAGTGACCCAAGCGGTTATTACCGTACCGGCCTATTTCAACGACGCCCAGCGTCAGGCCACCAAAGACGCGGGCAAAATCGCCGGTCTTGAAGTGCTGCGCATTATCAACGAGCCGACCGCAGCCGCGCTGGCCTACGGCCTGGACAAAGAGAATACCCAAACCATCGCGGTCTATGACCTTGGCGGCGGTACATTCGACGTGACCATTCTTGAGATCGACGATGGTCTGTTCGAAGTGAAATCCACCAACGGTGACACGTTCCTCGGCGGTGAAGATTTTGACATGCGCATCGTGAACTACCTCGCAGGTGAGTTCAAAAAAGAGCATTCCGTCGACCTGACCAAAGACAAGATGGCCCTGCAGCGTCTGAAAGAAGCCGCCGAGAAAGCCAAGATTGAGCTGTCCTCGTCGTCCCAGACCGAGATCAACCAGCCGTTTATCTCAATGGGCAAAGACGGCTCGCCGCTGCACATGGTGATGAAGCTGACCCGTGCCAAGCTGGAAAGCCTTGTTGGCGATCTGATCAAAGCCTCGATGAAGCCTTGCGCCGCCGCGCTGAAGGATGCGGGCCTGTCCGCCTCTGACATTGACGAGGTTGTTCTCGTCGGTGGTATGACACGTATGCCCAAGGTTGTTGAGGAAGTGACCAAATTCTTCGGCAAGGAGCCACACAAAGGTGTGAACCCTGACGAGGTGGTTGCACTGGGCGCTGCCATTCAGGCCGGTGTTCTGCAGGGTGACGTGAAAGACGTTGTTCTGCTGGACGTGACACCATTGTCCCTGGGTATCGAAACCCTCGGCGGCGTGTTCACCCGTCTGATCGACCGCAACACCACGATCCCAACGAAAAAGTCTCAGGTCTTCTCGACCGCCGAAGACAACCAGAACGCTGTGACAATCCGCGTGTTCCAGGGTGAACGTGAGATGGCCGCCGACAACAAGATCCTCGGTGCCTTCAACCTTGAAAACATCCCGCCTGCCCCACGCGGCATGCCACAGATCGAAGTGACCTTTGACATCGACGCCAACGGCATCGTTTCGGTGGGCGCACTTGATAAGGGCACCGGCAAAGAGCAGAAGATCACGATCCAGGCCTCTGGCGGTCTGTCCGACGATGACATCGAAAAAATGGTCAAGGACGCCGAAGAGAACGCCGAAGCGGATAAAGAACGCCGCGAGCTGATCGAAGCGAAAAACCAGGCCGAAAGCCTGATCCATTCGACCGAAAAGTCGGTGGAAGAGCATTCGGATAAGGTGGATCCGACAACTGTCGAAGCCATCGAACTGGCCATTGCCGCGCTCAAAGACGAGCTGGAAACTGAAAATGTCGAGAAGATCAAATCCGGCATCCAGAACGTCACCGAAGCGGCCATGAAACTGGGCGAAGCCATTTATAAGGCCGCGCAGGAAGAAGGCGAAGACGTTCCCGAAGCGGCAGATGCTGCAGGTGGCGACGATGACATCGTCGATGCCGAGTTCGAAGATCTGGACGATGACAAGCGCGCGTAAATTGATGCGCTGAACTGACGACAGGGCCGGTCCGATAGACGGGCCGGCCCTTCGTGTTCCGGAAAAAGGACATTAATCCATGGCAAAACGTGATTATTACGAGGTACTTGGCGTCGCCAAGGGGGCCTCTGCCGACGAGATTAAGAAAGGCTATCGCAAGAAGGCCAAAGAACTGCACCCGGATCGCAACGCCGACAAACCGGACGCCGAAGCGCAGTTCAAGGAGGCCAACGAAGCCTACGAAGTGCTGAAAGACGCCGACAAGAAAGCAGCCTATGACCGTTATGGTCACGCCGCATTCGAAGGTGGCATGGGTGGCGGTGGCCGTCCCGGCGGTGGCTTTGGCGGCGGTCAGGGTGATTTCTCATCCGCGTTTTCCGACGTATTTGACGACCTCTTTGGTGACTTTATGGGCCAACGCGGTGGCGGCGGTGGCGGACACCGGGCCGCACGTGGATCCGACCTGCGCTACAACCTGCGCATTTCCCTCGAAGACGCCTTCTCGGGCCTGCAAAAATCCATCAACGTGCCCACGTCAGTCCCTTGTGACAGCTGCGAAGGATCAGGCGCAGAAGGCGGCGCAGAGCCGACAACCTGCCCCACCTGTTCCGGCATGGGCAAGGTCCGTGCGCAGCAGGGCTTCTTCACCGTTGAACGCACCTGCCCGACATGTTCCGGCATGGGCCAAACCATCAAGAACCCCTGCAAGACCTGCCGGGGCGCGGGCCGGGTGGAAAAAGAACGCTCGCTGTCTGTGAACATCCCCGCCGGGGTCGAAACCGGCACCCGCATCCGCCTTGCTGGCGAAGGCGAAGCAGGCATGCGGGGCGGACCCTCGGGCGATCTGTACATCTTTATCGAAGTGCAGGAGCACGAACTGTTCGATCGCGACGGTCCAAACCTGTTCTGCCGCGTCCCGGTGTCCATGAGCACCGCTGCATTGGGCGGCACAATCGAAGTGCCCACCATTGATGGCGGGCGCGGGCGCGTGTCCGTCCCATCGGGCAGCCAATCCGGCCGCCAGATGCGCCTGCGCGGCAAAGGCATGCCCGCCCTGCGCGGCAAGGGTGTGGGTGACATGATCATCGAACTGGCGGTTGAGACACCTGTAAACCTGACGTCCAAGCAGAAAGAGCTGCTGCGCGAATTTGAAGAGCTGTCGTCGGAGAACAACCCCGAAAGCAGCAGCTTTTTCTCAAGCGTGAAGTCCTTTTGGGATTCGATGAAGGGCTGACCTATTGGCCAGACCTCTGGTCCGGCGATAGGTCTAACGAATGTAGAAGGGGGCCACGGTCGCTTATCGTGGCCTCTTTTCTTTTGGGTCAATGGTAATCATAGCCGAGATATCGGTTCGGCTTGTCCGCATCTTCTGGTTTGCCGATAAATCGCGCCCAAACCCCACCGGGCCGCCAAATGCCATCCATCAAGTCAAATGCCCTCTCTACATCGCCGCCCCGCCCTTCCAAGGCAAAGCGATAGAAAAAGGCTGAAACCCGCGCATTGTAGATACAATGCACATGCAGTGGCGCATCCGGCGCTGCTTCGATTGCGTCACAAAAGGCCGTCCAGTCCGCTTCGGTTGGATCGGCAAAATCCACCGGGATATAGACATATTCCACTCCGAGCTGCTCAACACTCGTCGCCTCATCATCCAACGCGCCGTCATTTGAATGCGGACCGAGGTTGATAATCTGTGCGACCCCCGATCGTGCAAGCAAGCTGAGTTGCCCCTCCGTAGGCTGCCCTGACAGGCTGATGCGGTTGTCCCAACGCCGCCAGTTCAGAATGTCTTGTTCGGCTGTCATGGTTGCTTCCTTCTTTGGCCTGAGTTTGCCCCGCGATCCGGCGCTGCACCGCAGTCCCTTCACACACCGTTAATCTTAACCCTTCTCTAACCCTCTGCGTCCAGAGTTTTGCCATGTCTGCGCTCTCTGATTCCCATCAACCCATGCTCTTTGACGAGACCCCTGCCGCCGCACCCCTTCAGGGCAAGCAACCCTCGTACATACGTGATCATCGCCAGCGGTTGCGGGCCCGTTTCATGGCGGGCGGCGCCGATGCGATGCCGGATTATGAGTTGTTGGAACTCGTCTTGTTTCGGGCCATCCCGCGCCGCGATGTCAAACCCATTGCACGGGCGTTGATGGACCGGTTCGGCGATTTCAATCACGTGATCACAGCGCCGGAGGCCCGCTTGCGGGACATTTCCGGCGTCGGCGATGCCGTGATCGTTGAATTGAAGATCGTGCAAGCCGCGGCGCAGCGGATGGCGCAGGCCAAGGTACTGCAAAAACACATTCTCTCAAGTTGGGACGCACTGCTGGAATACTGCCAGATCGCCATGGCCCACCGCGAGACAGAACAGTTTCGCGTGCTCTATCTCGACCGCAAAAACCTGCTGATTGCGGATGAGGAACAAGGTAAAGGCACCGTGGATCATGTGCCCGTCTACCCCCGCGAGGTCGCCAAACGGGCGTTGGAGCTGAACGCTTCCGCACTGATTCTCGTGCACAATCACCCATCAGGCGATCCAACCCCGTCAGCCGCAGATATCGACATGACCCACCAGATAGAATGCGCCTGTGACGCGCTGGGGATCACACTCCACGATCACCTGATCATCGGAAAATCACGGGAACTGAGCCTGCGATCTGAAGGGTTCATTTAAAAGGGCGCGCTCCTAGCGCACCCAGACCTCAACGCGGCGGTTGGCCTGCCTGCCCCATGCGGTGTCATCACAGGCCATCGGAAGTGCCTCGCCAAAGGCATCAACCCCCAGATCCACTCGTTCCAGATTGGCGGTCACCGCTGCTGCGCTCACCGCCCGCAAGACCGCCTCGGCGCGGCGCAGTGCGATGTCGCGGTTGGCCTTTGCTGCCCCCTGACCATCGCTGAACCCGACAAAAAGGATCTGCCGCGCATCGTATTTGCCCTGTTCCAGAGACCGCGCCAGTTGTTGCACGTTGGAACGGGACTGCGCATCGAGCCGGATCGACCCGGCTTCGAACCTGAAAGACGTGGTGAGCCGCGCCATCGGGCCAAGCGTGGCTGTCATGCGTTGCAACTCCTGCAACGACGTTTCAGGGCCGGCCACCGTGATCGCATTGGCAAACCGGTTGCCCTGATCATCCACCGGAATTTCCTCGGGCCGCTGATCCACAAATCCGGCGCGCCGGATCACATTTTGGGCAGTGGGACCGCGGGTAAAGGCCAGAAACTCCCGCGCGATCAACGGCAGACGCCGCGCCGGGAAATACAGAAACATCGGTGCGGTGAGCGGGTAATCCTCGGTTTTGATCGTGCGCCGCGCCGCATCGAGATAAAACCCGCATGTCCCGCTAAGCGTCAGCACCTGTGTGTTGCGCCGTTCGGCAAAGCTGGTGATGCCCAAGGCAAAACTGTCCTTTGCCACAGCTTGGGCCAGTGCCCCCGGCAAGGCATGGCGGGTGATCTGCCCCGCCAGTGACGATTTTGCAGGCACCATTATCTGATCCTCGATGGCCTGGCTCAGCCCGCTGGCCAGATCGGGCAAATGCAGATCAATCGGCGCGTCTGGCCCGCCCAGTTCCTGCCAGTTTGTGACCTCTCCGGCAAACACCTGCGCAAGTGTCAGTGGCGAAATATCCTTGATCGGATTGGTCGGCGCGACCACTGGCACAACGGCATCCAATGCCAGAACACGGCTGCGGTTCGGCCCGGTCAGATCCCCCATGCCGGCTTCACGGGCATTGATCCGTTCGGCTTTGCGGATCTCGCGCAGGGACATGACGATATCGGCCTCATTGGCCAGCAGATCGGCAAACCCTTCATCGGCATTGGTGGCGCGAAAGCCAAATCGCGCAGCCAGCTTTCCGCTGTCCTTGCGGTGCAACAACAGATCAAACCGCGTTGCATCCACGTTTTCCCGGCTCACATCATACCCGCCGCGTTGGGCATAGGCCTCGATCAGTGCCGGCATCAGAACCGCGCCCATGGTCGCAGAACCGGAAAGATACACCTCGGCAACGTAGTCTTGTAAATTCGGACAACCCGGACCGGCACAATTCACACCGGATCCGTCAACCGTCAGTTCGCCATATTCGGTTTGGACACGATAGAACTCTCCGTCAAAACCGGAGAGAGTTCCGCTCAGCTCGATTTTGCCATCGCGCGAGGTCAGCGTGACGTCCTGTGCCCACAAAGTGGATGCACCAAACAGAAAAAATGCGGCGAAAGCCGCCGCACATTTCAATCTCATCCTAAGATCCCTGGCGCTGCGTTACTTGGCAGCGACTTTCAGGTCTTGCAGCAGATTATTCAACACCAGAAACCCACCAATCTCGTCGCAATCAGGAACGGGCAGTGTCAGGTTTTGCGTTTTGATCGAATAATCGCCCAAAACTTCAAGCGACTGCGCCTCAATCTCCAACCCGCAATTGGCCTCGGTGATCTCCGCTTCAACGCTCAAAGCGATGACGCCAGAGCGGCCATTTGTATCACTGGGAAAGCTGTAGACTTCTGCCAGCAGGGGATCACCTGCGTTTGTATCGCCATGCCGCGTCAGAACGCCGCCGTTGCCTGTGACAGCATCGGCAATCTCGCCAGGTGACGCTTCCCACAAATGGCCGGTCTCGCCGTAGCCTGCGCCAAATTCGCGGGCGTGGATCTGAAACCCTGTGTTGCCCTTCCATTGCAGAACCGAGCGGTCAAAATCAGCCAAGTCCTCGACCATGGTCTGCGCCACTGCGCCATCACCATTGGTGAAAGCCATGATAAACACGGCGTCGGTGGCCAAGGCCGGCACGGTCAGGTCCAGTGTTCCGTTAAAAGTTGTCGTCTCGGTGAAAATCATGCCGTTGTGGTGCACTGTCACCCGCTCATTGGGCAGACAGGGCGCTTCCATGCTCAGCTTGACCATCGCCGCCGCAATCGGCTGTGCAACTGCGGAAATGGTGCAGGCGTTGGCCACATCAATCTCCGGCATATCCGGTTCAGGCAGAACGCTCTTGGGTGACGCAACCTTGACCACTTCGGGATCAGCCTGCGGCACGTCAATCGCACTGCTGAACTCCGCCGAAGTCAGCTTGATTTCCTGCACATCCAACAGGGAATTGGCTGGATCGGAGGCATCAATCGTTTTCACCATGGGGATGGCATTGCCAGCCACACCATAGCGTTGCTGTGCGGTATCGGTGCTTTGCATGACAAAGCCGATGGCAAGCGCGCAGGTCAATGTACCTGCTGCGGTTGCGATACCTTTTTTCTGCAAAACAAAAGTCTGCAACATGGGTCCTGTTCCTTTAATGGAATCGTTCAGGAACGTTGTCGCAAACAAAAAGGGCCGCCTTATGACCCGTTTAGGCGCAGAATGTGGCGCTTAAGTGTCAGATGTTTAACCCAAACGCCCGTGGCAATGTTTGAATTTCTTACCGGACCCACAAGGGCACATGTCATTTCGGCTGGGGTTACCCCAAGTGGAAGGATCATCCTCGACAAACCCATCCACCGCGGCACCCGCTGCGGGCGTTTCCTTGGCCGCTGCCGCGTTCATTGCCAATTGACGCGCTGCCATTTCCTGCATCATCGCGTTCCGCTCTTCTTCAGTCATCGGCTGAATCTGGGCCAGCTTTTGCGTGACGTCCTGACGCAGGCTGTCGAGCATGGTTTCAAACAGTTGGAAGGATTCATTCTTGTATTCGTTCAACGGATCGCGTTGCGCATAGCCGCGGAAGCCGACCACAGACCGCAGGTGTTCCAGCGTCAGCAGGTGATCGCGCCACTTGCCGTCAATCGCTTGCAACAAAAGCTGCTTTTCGATGTTGCGCATATTCTCTTCGCCAAAGACCTCGGCCTTTTGCGCCATCAACCCGTCGGTCGCTTCGATCAGGCGTTCACGGATCACGTCGTCATCCACGCCTTCTTCTTCGCACCATTCAACGATGGGCAGATCCATGTTTAACTGTTCGGCAACCGCCGTCTTGAACCCTTCGGTGTCCCACTGATCGGCATAGGTTTTGGGCGGCATGTACACATCAATCAGATCATCGATCACCTGATGGCGCATATCGGTGACGATCTCGTTCAGATCTTCTGCTTCCATGATGTCGCGGCGCTGGCCGAATACCACCTTACGCTGCTCGTTCATCACATCGTCGAACTTCAAAAGCTGTTTGCGGATGTCAAAGTTGCGGCCCTCGACCTTGGCCTGTGCCCGCTCCAGCGATTTGTTCACCCATGGGTGAATGATCGCTTCGCCTTCTTTGAGGCCCAGCGTCGTCAGCACCTTCTCAAGCCGCTCGGACCCAAAAATGCGCATCAAGTCGTCTTCCAAGGACAAGAAGAACGATGTGCGCCCCGGATCACCCTGACGGCCAGAACGGCCCCGCAACTGGTTGTCGATGCGGCGGCTTTCGTGCCGCTCGGAGGCCAGAACATAAAGCCCGCCTGCCTCCAGCACCTTTTTCTTTTCATCCGCGTGTTCCGCCTCAATCCGCGCACGCAGGGCGGCGGGATCGGCATCCGGGTCTGCGTCCAGCGCCTCAAGCACCTTGAGATCGACGTTGCCGCCCAGCTGGATGTCCGTACCGCGGCCCGCCATGTTGGTGGCGATCGTGACCGCGCCAAGCTTGCCCGCATCCGCGATGATCTGCGCTTCTTGCTCATGCTGGCGGGCGTTCAGTACATTATGCGGAATCCCAGCCGCCGTGAGCATCACGCTCAACTGTTCAGACTTTTCAATCGACGTGGTCCCCACAAGGCAGGGCTGGCCCTTGGCATGGGCTTCTTTCACCTTATCGATCATCGCCTGGTATTTTTCGTTTGCCGTACGATAGACGGCATCATCCTCATCGACCCGTGCAATTGGCACATTGGTCGGGATCTCGACCACGCCGAGCCCGTAAATCTCGCCAAATTCTTCGGCTTCGGTCAACGCGGTGCCGGTCATCCCGGCCAGCTTGTCATAAAGACGGAAATAGTTCTGGAACGTCACCGAAGCAAGCGTGACATTCTCCGGCTGAATGGAGGTGCCTTCCTTGGCCTCGATCGCCTGATGCAACCCATCAGACAAACGGCGGCCCTGCATCATCCGGCCGGTGAATTCGTCAATCAACATCACCTCACCGTCACGGACGATGTAATCGCGGTCTTTCAGGAACAGCTTGTGCGCCCGCAAACCCTGATTGACGTGGTGAACAATGGTCGTGCTCTCGGGATCATAAAGAGTCTGACCCTCTTCAAGCAGACCATGCGCACGGAGTTGCTCTTCGAGAAACTCGTTGCCTTCGTCAGTAAAGGTCACATTTTTGGTTTTCTCGTCCAGCTCGTAATGTTCTGGCTGCAAGGACGGGATCAGCGCGTCAACGGTCACATACATCTCGGACCGGTCCTGCGCCGGTCCGGAAATGATCAACGGCGTCCGGGCTTCGTCGATCAGAATACTGTCGACCTCATCCACAATCGCGAAATTGTGCTGCTTTTGCAGGATCTCATCGAGGTTGGATTTCATGTTATCGCGCAGATAATCAAAACCCAGCTCGTTGTTCGTGGCATAGGTGATGTCGCATTCGTAAGCGGCACGTTTATCGGCCTCAGGCATCTGCGAGATCGCCGCGCCGGTGGTCATACCAAGTGCGCCAAATACCTTGCCCATCCAATCCGCATCACGCTGAACCAGGTATTCGTTCACGGTCACAACGTGAACGCCCTTGCCCGTGAGCGCATTCAGATAAGCGGCCAGAGCGGCAGTGAGGGTTTTGCCCTCACCGGTCTTCTGTTCGGAAATATTACCTTCATGCAGAAAAATCGCGGCCAGCATCTGTGTATCAAAGGCGCGAATGCCGAGCGTCCGGCGTGCGGCCTCGCGGCAGTTTGCAAATGCCTCGGGCAGCAGGTCATCAAGGCTTTCGCCATTCTGGGCGCGTTGGCGCAGATCCGCTGTTTTGTCGATCAACCCTTGGTCGCTCAGCTTTTCGATCTCTGGCTCAAGTGCGTTGATCTTTGCCACCAGCGGGCGCGTCGCCTTGATCTTGCGGTCGTTTGGTGTGCCAAAGACCTTTTTGGCGATTGTTCCGATACCCAGCATGTGCTCTCCAGCCGAAGTTGCAATGTCTGGCGCTGATCTGCTTGCCCAGCGCCTTGTCTGCCCATAGATAGATGGGTGAACGAGCGTCTGAACGGCGCCCATAGGGCGATGTAAGGGCCGCACCAAACGCTGTCAATGTAGCAGCCCCCCGGGAGGGGCGAACGATAGGACATTCCATGCATAAACCACGCACTTTTCTGGCATCTCTGGCACTTTCCGCATGTCTGGCCCTACCGGCGGCCGCGCAGGACGAAGCCGGGTTGGATACCGTTGTTGCCACAGTGAACGGCACAGAGATTACCGTGGGCCACATGATCGTCGCCCGCGCGACCCTGCCCGAGCAGTATCAGCAGCTGCCCGATGAGATCCTTTTCAAAGGTATTCTGGATCAGTTGGTGCAACAGACGGCCCTTGCTGACACCTATCAGGGTGATCTGCCAGCGCGGGTCAGACTGTCGATGGAAAACGAAAACCGTTCCCTTGTGGCGGGTGAAGTGATCGAAGGCGTGATGGCTGGCCCCGTTGACGAAGACGCAGTCAAGGCCGCCTATGACGAACAATACGCCAGCGCCGAACAGGGCGATGAATACAACGCCTCTCACATTTTGGTGGAAACCCAGGAAGAGGCGCTTGCGATCAAGGCTGAACTGGATGGCGGTGCAGACTTTGCCGAGCTGGCCCGCGAAAAATCCACCGGCCCGTCCGGCCCCGGCGGCGGATCGCTGGGCTGGTTCGGAAAAGGCATGATGGTGCCCAGTTTCGAGGCTGCTGTCATTGCCATGGAAGCAGGCGCGGTGTCTGAACCGGTAGAGACACAGTTTGGCTGGCATGTGATCATGCTGAACGAGATCCGGAAGACCGAAGCCCCCGCGCTTGACACCGTGCGCGACGAGCTGGAGCTTCAAATCCGCCAGACCCGCGTCCAGACCACAATCGACAGCATCACCGAAGCCGCCGATGTGGACCGCTCTGCCGCGGAAGGCATTGATCCGGCGATCCTCAAAAACATCGAATGGCTTGAATAAGAAATGGCAAAAATAACCTCTGTTTCACCGCTCGCGCCTGCACAATTTCCCGATCTGCCTGTGATCGACGGGGTACGCTTTGCAACGACAGCCGCTGGTGTTCGATATCAAGGCCGGACAGACGTGATGCTGGCGGTGTTGAACCCCGGTACCAGCATTGCAGGGGTGTTCACCCGCTCCGCCACCCGCGCGGCACCGGTTCTTGATTGCCAGGAAAAGATTGGCGGTGCCGCCACTGGCCCTGCCGCGATTTTGGTCAATTCGGGCAATGCCAATGCCTTCACCGGCCAAGGTGGCGTGCAGAGTGTTCAGGCAATCACGGCGGCGGTGGCCGCCAGTTGTGATATACCGCAGGCGCGTGTCTTCACATCCTCGACCGGTGTGATTGGCGAACCGCTGCCACATGACAAGATCACTGCTGTCCTTGGGGATCTGCATGACCGTTTGGATGCAAGCGGGATCGCCGCTGCCGCCAAGGCGATCATGACGACCGACACCTTCCCGAAAGGTGCCTCTACCCGCGTGACAGACAACGGCGGAACCGTGCAGATCGCGGGCATCGCCAAAGGCTCCGGCATGATCGCGCCGGATATGGCCACAATGCTGGTCTACATCTTTACAGATGCGCAGATAGATCAGGCTGATCTGCAATCCATGGTGTCGGAGTTCAACGATGTCACCTTTAACTGCATCACCGTTGATAGCGATACATCAACCTCGGACAGCTTGATCATGGCGGCCACAGGCGCTTCCGGTGTCGATATGACCGGCAGTGCCGCGTTCAGGGAGGCACTGCATGGTCTGATGCTCGATCTGGCACATCAAGTGGTCAAAGACGGCGAAGGCGCAACCAAATTTGTCGAGATTGCCGTCACCGGCGCGGCCAGTGCCGCAGATGCCAAGACCCACGCGATGGCCATCGCCAATTCACCACTGATCAAGACCGCAATCGCAGGCGAAGATCCCAACTGGGGCCGTGTTGTGATGGCCATCGGAAAATCGGGCGCCGCGGCGGACCGTGATCGCCTATCTATCCGCTTCGGCGATATCCAAGTGGCCAAGGATGGCTGGCGCAGCCCCGATTATTCCGAAGCGGATGCCGCTGCCCACATGAAAGGCGACCATGTATCCATCGGGGTCGATCTGGGGATCGGAACAGGCTCAGCAACCGTTTGGACCTGCGATTTGACCCATGGATATATCGAGATTAACGCGGACTACCGTTCATGAAGGTGGTCCTTGTTTCAGCGGTCGCGCTGATTGACGTGGATGGTCGGGTCTTGTTGGCACAACGACCGGAAGGCAAATCCATGGCGGGCCTCTGGGAATTTCCCGGCGGCAAGGTCGAAGCTGACGAGACCCCTGAAACGGCCCTGATTCGCGAACTGGAAGAAGAACTGGGCATCAACACTTGGGCATCCTGCCTGGCTCCGCTGACCTTTGCCAGCCACAGCTATGAGGATTTTCATCTGCTGATGCCGTTGTTCGCCTGCCGCAAATGGGAAGGCACGCCAATGCCGCGCGAGAATCAGGCGTTGAAATGGGTGCGGGCCAATGATTTGCGCAATTATCCCATGCCCCCTGCCGATGTGCCGCTGATCCCGATCCTTCGCGACTGGCTCTGAACCCAAACGCGCTGAAATCTGGATTCGATCCCCTTGGTCTGAGAAACAATCCGCTGGTGTTTTCCGAATTGTTCACTAAAATGTGAGGTATTCTTTTGGGGGAAAGAAAATGCTGCGAACCATCACTTTGGGAACATGTGTGTCCGTTCAGGGTATCTTCGTAAAAGATATGCCCGATGGGCGCATCGCTGTGAAAGTAGACGACACCGTCTATGCCGGCAAACCCGTCACCCGCAAGAACTAAGCGGTTTTCAAACTGTTCAACGAAAAAGGGGCTGCGTCACCGCAGCCCCTTTTTTGATGTCTTGACGTGGCCCGCTTTATGAAAGCGTACGGGTCACTTCTTCGCGTTCAAAGATTTCGATCACGTCATCAGGACGGATATCGTCATAGTTTTCAAACGCCATACCGCATTCCTGACCGGACTGTACCTCTGGCACCTCGTCCTTGAAACGCTTGAGTGTTTTCAACGTACCCTCATGGATCACCACGTTGTCACGCAGCAAACGCACCCCGGCAGAACGTCGCGCCACGCCTTCGGTAACCAAGCAACCCGCAACCTTGCCGACGCCAGTGACCTTGAAGACCTCTTTGATCGACGCGTAGCCGATAAAGTTTTCTTTGATCTCCGCGCTGAGCAAGCCAGAGGCCGCCGCTTTGACGTCATCCACGAGGTCATAAATCACAGAATAGTACCGGATCTCGACGCCCTTTTGGTTCGCCGTGTTCCGTGCAGAGGCATTGGCACGAACGTTAAAGCCCATGATCGGTGCGCCGGATGCCTCAGCAAGACCAACATCGGTCTCGGTGATCGCACCAACACCGGAGTGCAATACGCGCACGCGCACCTCATCGTTGCCGATCTTCTCCATCGCCTGAACAATCGCTTCGGCAGAGCCCTGAACATCCGCTTTGACCAGAATAGGCAGCTCGCTGACGTTTTCGTCCGCCTTGGCGTTCGCCATCAACTGTTCAAGTGTCGTCGCCGCACCGGCAGCCGCACGTTTGTCCTTGGCCGCATTTGCACGATAATCCGCGATCTCACGTGCCTGTGCTTCGGTATCCGTTACGTTCAGAACATCGCCCGCTTCAGGCGTACCGTTCAGCCCCAGAACCTCGACAGGAACCGAAGGTCCGGCTTCCTTGACGCGGTTGCCCTTGTCATCAATCAGCGCACGGACCTTACCGTACTGCTCACCCACAACAAAGATATCGCCCTGGCGCAGCGTACCGTTCTGAACCAGAACCGTCGCAACTGGGCCGCGGCCCACGTCAAGCTGTGCCTCAATCACTGCACCAACGGCAGCGCGATCTGGATTGGCTTTCAGTTCCAGAATTTCGGATTGCAGCGCAATCGCTTCGAGCAGCTCATCAAGGCCCTGACCGGTGATTGCGGAGACTTCAACGTCCTGCACTTCACCCGACATTTTCTCAACAATCACTTCGTGTTGCAGCAGATCTGTACGCACCTTGTCAGGATCAGCCGCCGGGCGGTCGATCTTGTTGATGGCCACGATCATTGGCACTTCGGCCGCCTTGGCGTGATTGATCGCCTCAATGGTCTGCGGCATCACAGCGTCATCCGCCGCAACCACCAGAACCACGATATCCGTTACCTGAGCACCGCGCGAACGCATGGAGGTAAAGGCCGCGTGGCCCGGCGTATCAAGGAATGACAGAACCTGACCACCATCCGTCGTGACCTGATAGGCACCGATGTGCTGTGTGATCCCGCCCGCTTCGCCGGCAACAACCTTGGCATTGCGGATCGCATCCAGCAGAGATGTTTTACCGTGGTCAACGTGACCCATGATCGTGATCACCGGTGGACGGCTCACCAGATCAGCCGGATCATCTTCGATCTCTTTGATCACATCTTCGACGTCCGCATCGGAAACACGGACCACCTTGTGGCCAAATTCCTCGATGATCAGTTCCGCGGTATCGGCATCAATGGTCTCGTTTTGCGTAACCATCATGCCGTTCTGCATCAGCGCTTTGACAACGGCGCCTGTCTTTTCGGCCATACGTGCAGCCAATTCGGACACAACAATTGCCGGTGGCAATTGCACATCACGAATAACCTTTTCGCGCTCAACACTGCCGCCCATCGCCTTTTGGCGTGCGCGTTCCTGCTTCCGCTTCATTTGCGCCATGGATCGCTGTCGGCCACCATCACGGCCAGAAAGCGCCTGATTAACCGTCAGCTTGCCAGACCGGCGGCTGTCATCACCACGGTTCTTCTTGTTCGTGTCCTCGCGGTCACGATCGGTTTTGCGAGGTGTGGCAGCCGGCGCAGGCTTGTTGGCCGGTGCGCGGGCCGCTGGGGCCGCCGCAACAGGAGCCGCAGCCGCCGCTTGCGCAGCAGCTTCGGCTTCACGGGCTTTGCGCTCGTCTTCCTCGGCCTTTGCCTTGAGGCTTTCTTCGCGCTCGCGTTCTGCCTTTTCTTTGGCTTCGATCTCGGCGCGGCGGCGTTCACGATCCTCTGCGCGGGCCTTTTCTTCGGCTTCGCGGGCAGCGGCCTCTTCGACCTCACGCGCCTTGGCCGCTTGCACAGCCTTCAGCCGGCGGGCCATTTCCGCATCTGTAATCCCCGCAGGACGTTTGGACGGATCACCAATAGGAGAGCCTCCAGCCGCACCGGACTTTGCCGCACCCGGCTTGGGTACAACAACGCGCTTGCGTTTGGTTTCGACCACGACGTTCTTGGTCCGCCCATGGCTAAAGCTTTGCTTTACGTTGCCCGGACGCGCAGGTGCCCCGCGCAGACCCAATGTTTTCTTGCCGTCAGTATCGCTCATTTAGCTCGTCATCCTTTCGGCTGGCCGTTGCCAACCTCGTTTTTGCGCACGCCTTTAAGTCGTTGGGCTTCCTCTACAACACGCAGAGTGAGTCCGCCAGAGGCGAGCGCCCCATGTATCACAGTTTGCCGACCGAATGCCAAACCCAATTCGTCTGCGGTCAGCCAGCCAATGTAGTGGCCGTAGTGCGGTGTGCTTAGTTTCGATTTGCCGCGGCCTGATCCGTCCACCGCCTGGACCAGCACCTCGGCTTCTTCTGTTTGCAGCCAGCCTTTGACTTTTTCGTAGCCCGCAACAGCCTTGCCAGATTTACGTTGCAGCGAAATCAGGTCAACGACCCGCCGCGCCAGCTGCCGCTCAACCTCATCGGCCAAATCATCAGCCACCGTAACCTGCTGTTTGGCCGCACGGGAAAACAGCTTTTTCTTAACGGCCATCTCAATCGCCGCGCGGTCCGATGCCACATATATGCCGCGGCCAGGCAGTTTGCCCAGAATATCCGGCACAATCTGCGCATCCGGCCCCACGACAAAGCGCACCAAACCATGCTTTGGTTGCACCTCGCCCGTGGCAATGCACTTGCGATCAGGACCGTTTTCCCGGTCTTTTGGAACGCCACCGCGACCCATCATGAACCTCCGAGGCCTGCGATCAGGCCCCGGTCTCCTCGGTCAGGTCTGCATCTTCGCCGTCCAGCGCCTCTTCTGCGTCTGCTTCCAGTTCTGCCGGATCGACCCAGCCCAGCAGCACGCGGGCTGTCATGATCATGGTTTGTGCGTCCTCAAGCGAGATGTCGAAAGGTTCGAGAACCCCGTCATCCTTGACCCGCTCACCCTCAACAGTGGTCCAGCCACCGGCCAGCTCCCAATCCGCGCAGGTTGCGAAATCTTCCAGTGTTTTTACGTCGTCTTTGGCCAGCGCCTCAATCATCTGGGGTGTCAGACCCTCAAATTCAACAAGGCTGTCCTCGACACCCAATGCACGAGCATTCTCAAGCGCCGCTTTGTTGCGGGCCTCCAACACGTCGCGGGCACGGGCCTGCAGTTCATTCGCAGTGTCTTCGTCAACGCCGTCGATCACCAACAGTTCGTCAATCTCGACATAGGCCACCTCTTCGAGGTTGGTGAACCCTTCGGAGACCAGCAACTGGGCAAAGAATTCGTCCAGATCGAGGTTGTCCATGAACAGCTTGGTGCGCAGTTCAAACTCGGCCTGACGGCGCGCGCTTTCCTGCTCTTCTGTCATGATGTCGATATCAAGACCGGTCAACTGGGACGCCAGGCGCACGTTCTGACCTCGGCGGCCAATCGCCAGCGACAATTGCTCTTCAGGAACAACAACTTCGATCTTACCAGCTTCTTCGTCCAAAACAACCTTGGACACTTCGGCAGGCTGCAGCGCATTCACCAAGAAGGTTGGCTGATCTTCGTTCCATGGAATGATGTCGATTTTTTCGCCCTGAAGCTCGTTCACGACCGCCTGAACCCGAGAGCCGCGCATACCAACGCAAGCCCCAACCGGATCAATCGAACCGTCATAAGAAATCACGGCAATCTTGGCACGCGATCCGGGATCACGGGCAACCGCCTTGATCTCGATGATGCCGTCATAAATCTCCGGCACTTCCATCTTGAACAATTCGGCCATGAATTCGGGCGCGGTACGGCTCAGGAAGATCTGCGGGCCACGCTGCTCGCGGCGCACATCCTTGATGTAAACGCGGATCCGGTCGTTCGGACGATAGCTTTCACGGCCGATCTTCTCGTTGCGGCGCAGGATCGCTTCGCCAGCGCCCACATCCACAATAACGTTGCCATATTCTTCACGCTTGACCAGACCATTGATGATGGTGCCTGCGCGATCCTTGAACTCTTCGTACTGACGATCACGCTCGGCTTCGCGAACCTTCTGCAAGATCACCTGCTTGGCCGACTGCGCGGCAATCCGGCCCATCTCGACCGGTGGCACTTCTTCTACATAGGTGTCGCCAACCGCAGGATTGTCCATGTATTGCTTGGCCTGCTCAACGGTGAATTCCGCCTGATAGTTCTCAAGCTCTTCATCCTCGACCACGGTGCGCACGCGGGTAAAGGTGGCGCGACCTGTCTTGCGGTCAATCGCCACGCGAATGTCCATTTCCGCGCCATAGCGGGACTTCGCTGCACGGGCGAGCGATTCTTCCATCGCTTCGACCACCAGATTGGGGTCGATCATCTTTTCACGGGCAACCGCCTCGGCGGTTTGAAGCAGCTCAAGCTGGTTGGCAGATGTAATGGCCATTAGTCTTCTCCCTCAGCAGACTCATCAGTCTGGATCTCATCGAATTGGGTTTCGTCAATTGCACCTGACGCCTTGCGTTGGCGCAGCATTTCTTTAATCAGATCATCCGTCAGAACCAGTTTGGCATCCGACAGCCAGTCAAACTTCAGGCCAATGGTGCCCTCTTCGACATTGATCAGCACTTCGTCATCCTCAACACCCGCCAGCGCACCCTTAAAGCGGCGGCGACCATCGATCAGCTCTTCTGTCTCGATCTTCGCCTCGTAGCCTTCGAACATGTCAAAGTCTTTGAGACGGGTCAGCGGACGGTCGATCCCCGGCGAGGACACTTCGAGCGTATATTCCTCGACAATCGGATCTTCGACATCAAGAATCGCGCCGATCGCCTGAGTGATATCACTCAGATGATCCACTTCGATCCCGCCTTCGGGTTTATCGCACATGATCTGAAGCGTTGTGGTTTTGCCGCTCATCAGACGCACGCGCACCAGTTCAAACCCCAGATCCTCAATCACCGGTGTGATGATCTCGGCCATGCGGCGGTCAATGGCGGCTTTGGCTATCAGGTCGTTGGTCATGATCTCGCTTGGTATTGGGCACAAAAAAACGGGCGCGCGGCCCGTATCGTGTTTCGGTGGAGCGTTTGGTGTGGACCCGATCGCGCCGCTGTTGAGATGCATATAGGGGGATGGGCGCGAAACTGCAAGCCGCTTTACCCAAACCACCACCGCTCAGCCGCGCGGAGGTTGTCCAGCGGGCGCAGGTTGCTGATCTGGGCAGGCTGGGCCAGATCGGCACTGACCGCCTGAACCGGATTGCGGGCATCTGGCAGCAACACGATATCCGGCATCCCGGCCAAGCCTCTGGCATCATGCAGGTCTGCGGCATCCACAAGGTATTCGCCCAGCGCCTGACCGCGGACCATCTCTGATGGGATCGACGTCAATTCAACCTCATCGAACCACCCCGCACTGCCATCCTTGTAATGTTGAGACACGCGCGCTGCCAACAACCGCTGCCCCGGCACAAAGCGTTTCACCTGATAAAGGCCCGTGCCAATACCGCTGTCTGGCGCATGTGCGGGGCGAATCACATGATCTGGCTGCGCCAGTCGAAGGGGAAGGCCCGCGTCGGGCTGTGACAGCGTGATTTGCAACTCAAACGGGCCAAGTGGTACGATATCCGCGTCCAACTGCCACGCCAGGCTTGCCGCTGCATCTGCGGATGTGAAGGGCTGACCATCGTGGAACCGCACATCCGGACGCAAATCAAAGATCCAGATCCGCCCATCCTCGGACGCACGCCAATCCAATGCCAACTCAGGGCGCAACGTGCCATCCGCAGCAACCTCTGTCAGCGTGTCAAAGACCAGCCCCTGCCGCGCAACCTGCATGAACAGACCTTCACCCATGGTCCAACTGTCATCGCGATTTGCACCAGAAAGCGCCATGCGCAACCGGCCACCCTGCTTTGGCAGGCCCGACGCCGACATGCCCGACGCCGCCAAAAGCGCCGCAGCTGCACCGCTGGTGAACAAGGCACGCCGGTCGATATGTGACCGCCGGGTCATTGCGCCGCAATCCTATCCATGGTCCGCACTAGCTCTGCTGAAATCCCCGGCTCTGACAACGCATGCCCTGCGTTCCGCACCATCATCAGTTCGCTTTCTGGCCATGCTTCCGACAGGGCATAGGCGCTGCTGGGGGGGCAGATCATGTCATAACGCCCCTGCACAATGGTGCCGGGAATATGTTTGATCCGGTCCATATTCGCGATAATCTGGCCGTCACTCTCAAGAAACCCGGCATGAGTGAAATAATGGTTTTCCAACCGTGAGAAAGCGCGGGCATAATCCGCCGGCCCCTCATGCACAGACCCTGCCGAATGAATCGAGGCCAATGCATTTTCCCATGCGGCCCATGCACGGCCATATTGCCGCTCCACCTGCAGATCGCCGGAAAAAAGCCGCCGGTGATAAGCTGCGATCAGATCATCGCGTTCGTCTTCGGGGATCAAATCCACAAACCGTGCCCAAACTTCGGGCCAGAACTTGCCCGCGCCGCCGCCATAAAACCAATCCAGCTCGGCCCGGGTCATAAGGAACACCCCTCGCAAGACCAGATGGCGCACTGCTTCGGGATGGCTTTGTGCATAGATCAACGCCAGCGTCGCACCCCAGGATCCCCCAAAAACGATCCAGTCTGATATGCCAAGCGTTGTGCGAATCAACTCGATATCCGCCACCAGATGCCACGTCGTATTGTCCGTGACCGATGCATGGGGCCGCGACCGGCCACATCCGCGCTGATCAAACAAGATCACCCGGTACACCGATGGATCAAAATAACGCCGCATGGACGGGCTGCACCCGCCCCCGGGGCCGCCATGCAGCACTACAACCGGTATCCCCTCAGGGTTTCCGCATTGCTCGACATAGACCTGATGACCTTGCCCAACCGCCAACATCCGCTGATCGAACGGATCAACGGGCGGATAAAGATACTGCACTGCGCGCTTTTGGTCGGGATACTTGTCCATCACGGCCCTATATAGTCTTTCACAACACAAGAGCATAGGGAGCGTGGAATGCAAACGCCTCAAACAACAGTCGACCCCGCCGAAGTCGCAAAATTCGAAGCGATGGCCGCCGAATGGTGGGATTTGAACGGTAAATTCAAACCCTTGCACATGCTTAACCCCTGCCGGTTGGACTATATCACCAACCAGATCGCGGGCGAGTTTGACCGTGATCTGAAATCAGACGCGCCATTCAAAGGCCTGCGAATCCTTGATATCGGCTGCGGCGGTGGATTGCTGGCCGAACCGATGGCGCGGCTGGGTGCCGATGTGGTGGGAGCAGATGCCGCTGCTGGCAACATCCCCGTGGCGCAAGTGCATGCGGCGCAGTCGGGCCTCCAGATTGACTACCGCCACACCACAGCTGAAGCGATGGCCGAGGCGGGCGAACAATTTGACGCGGTTCTGAACATGGAGGTGGTCGAGCATGTCGCCTCCCCCATTGATTATCTGACCGCTTGCCATGATCTGCTCAAACCCGGCGGATTGCACATCTGTTCGACGATCAACCGCAATCCAAAATCCTACATGATGGCCATTGTTGGTGCCGAACACATCATGCGCTGGCTGCCCAAAGGCACACATGAATGGTCCAAGTTCATCACCCCGGATGAACTGTTTGACCTGCTGACCCGTGCAGGGCTGACCCCGGTGGATCGCAAGGGATTCGTTTTCAATCCCATCGCCTGGAGCTGGAGCCTGTCGGACAGGGATCTGAGCGTGAACTACGTCACCGCCAGCACGCGACCCAACTGACCTTTAAGCGAGCTGCTTGCGAATGCCGCGCAAGATTGGCAAAGCGGCGCGCGCCTGTTCTTCGCCCAGATCATCAACCACTTTGTTGATGGTCGGGGTGATCGCAGCAAAGGCATCATCCCGCGCCTGCCGTCCTGCGGGACTGATCTGTACGATCTTGCGGCGGGCATCGTCCCAATCCGGGCGCACGTGGATATACCCCGCCCATTGCAGCTTGTTCAGGGTATTGGTCATTGCTCCGCGCGTCACATTGAACCGCTCCGCCAGCTTGGCAGGCGTGCTTTCCTCGCCCTTGAACGCAAGAACGTTCAGTACCGAAAAATGTGAGATTTCCATCCCTTTTGGTAGAATCCTGGTCAGACTGCCCCGCACAGCGTGATCTGCGGCAAGCAGTTCACTGAAAAGCAATATAGCGAGGGCATTCTTGTCTTGCGTCATTGGTCTACCGGATCAGGGGGCCGAAATTCTCGGGCATTGGACAGGCTCGGCACCCTGCGCCGCGCCGCTTCCCCTTCTTCCATATTCAGATCAAAATTGTAAACGCCCGGCGCTTCCCCGGCGTCAAGAATCACCTCACCCCAGGGGGAAACGACCAAGGAGTGACCATAAGTATCCCGTGTTTTGCGACTGGCGCTGGCGTGCGTACCCGTTTGACCGGGTGCAATCACGAAACACCCTGTCTCAATCGCCCGCGCCCGCAACAAGGCATGCCAATGGGCCGCGCCGGTCACGGGAGAGAACGCTGCAGGCACCGTGATGATCCGCGCACCGGCATTGGCCAGCGCCTGATACAATTTGGGAAAACGCACATCATAGCAAACGCTCATCCCGATGCGGGCGAAAGGGGTATCCGCAACCACCGCCTGCGTGCCGGGCCGGTATCCTTCGGATTCGCGGTAGGTCTCGGTCTCATTGATCTGCACATCGAACATGTGGATCTTGTCATACCGTGCTGCCACAGACCCATCGGGCGCAATCAGGAAACTGCGATTGGCAAAGCGCCCGTCAGGGTCGTCTGTCTTAAGACCAAGAGATCCGATCAATAGCCAGATCCCCGCCTTCGCTGCCTCATCGCAAAGCGCGGCCAGAGTTTGATCCTCGCCCTCATACTGCAGGACATCCTGTTGATGGCGGCGGCTGGTCGAGACGCAATTGGTCACTTCGGGGGTCAGAACAAACTCCGCCCCCTGCGCCACCGCGTCCCGGAACATTCCGACAGTCACCGGCAGGTTTTCTGCCGGATCATCCGTCACATTCAGCTGAAGCAGGGCCGCCTGCATAATCACGCCTCAAGCAAAGCGTCGAGCTTGCCTGCCCGTTCGAGCGCGTGCAGATCATCCGACCCGCCCACATGATCGCCGCCAATAAAGATTTGCGGCACGGTGCGCCCTCCATTGGCACGTTGGATCATCTCGGCCTTGCGGTCGGGATTTGCCAGCACGTCAACCTCGGCAAAGCTGACGCCTTTGCTGTTCAAAAGCCGTTTCGCCGCGTGACAGAACCCGCAAAGTGGTGATGTGTAAATCTCGACGGTTTTCATGAACCGATCCCTTTCAACATAACTGTTGAGAGGGATTTAAGCGTCTTTCACCGCCCGCGCCAGTGTTACGACACTGACCGGCCCCGATCCGGCATCCAGACAGGCCTGAGTCGCCGCAGATAATGTCGCGCCGGATGTCATTACATCATCGACCAAAAGCACCGGACGCCCGATCAATCGGTGTCGCCGACGCGGGTGGACACGCATGGCGTCCTGTAAGGTGCGATATCGCGTTTCGCGGTCCATGCCGTCCAGACGGCGTGTTCGCCGATGTCGCTGTAACAGATCAGGCGCCCAGGACAGCCCGCTCCGCTCTGCCAAAGCCTTGGCCAGAAGGGCCGATTGGTTATAGCGCCGCTGAATCATCCGTTGCCAATGCAAAGGCACTGGCGCGATCAAGGCCTGTTCTGGCACCAGTCCCTTGATCGTATTGGCCATCCACAAGCCAGCAGGCTGCGCGATTTCTTGTCGGTCGCCATGTTTCAGCGCCAGAACCAAATTGCGCCCGGTGTCGCGATACAAGAGCGCAGACCGTCCGCGCACCCATGGCCGAGGCGACAGCAAACACGCATCACATTGATGTGAGACATCATCCTCCTCGCCCGGCAGAGGCACCCCGCAACTGTCACAGACCATGCCCCCGACAAATGCAGTATCGCGCCAGCATTTCCCGCACAGGCCAAAATCGCCATCCACAATATCACCGCAAGCCAGGCACCGAGGCGGATAAATGGCGTTCAGCCCTGTTTGAAGTCTGCTTGTTATCGTCATATCTACCCCGGATGACCCAGAATCCTGTTCTTACCGACCTGACGGCACTGCACCTTCACCGCGCCCGCGCCAATGCGGACGGGATGTTCCTGCACCAGACCGCCGCCGATGAAGTGGAGGATCGCCTGCAACTGGTTAAAAAGCCGTTTAGCAAGATGGGATTGATCACCGGCTTTGCTGATTTCTGGGAATCACGCCTGCCAAACATGACCACTCTGCCTGACGACGACACCCTTTCGGTTGAGCCTGCCAGTTATGACATGCTGGTTCATGCGATGGCCCTGCATTGGGCGAATGATCCGGTTGGCCAACTCATCCAATGCCGCCGCGCCTTGCGGCCAGATGGCTTGTTCCTGTCCGTCGCTTTTGGCGGTCAGACCTTGCATGAGCTGCGGGCCTGCCTTGGCCAGGCCGAATCCACAGTAACCGGAGGCATGTCACCGCGCATCGCACCGATGGCAGAATTGCGCGATATGGGTGCCCTGCTGCAGCGGGCCGGTTTTGCCCTGCCCGTTGCAGACAGCCTGCCGCTTACCGTGGAATATGCCAACGCGTGGCATCTGATGCGTGATTTGCGCAGCATGGGCGAGACAAATGCCCTGACCGGTCGTTTGCGCCGCCCAACCGCCCGCCGCGTACTGGAGACAACTGCGCAGCTTTATCAGGACAATTACCAGGGCACGAACGGGCGGATCACTGCGACCTTTGAACTGATCTTCCTCACCGGGTGGGCCCCTGACGAAAGCCAACCCAAGCCCTTGCGCCCCGGTTCGGCCCAACAACGGCTGGCCGATGCCCTAAAGACCGATGAGACAAAACTGCCTATTTGACCCCAAGGGCAAAGCGTCTATTTCAGCAAGATCACCTTTTTAGGATTTTCCCACATGCAGCCTGCCCGACCACCCCATGCCAATGCTGACCACCCCGCTTTGCCGAAACAAAAGGTGGGTGTTCTGCTGGCCAATCTGGGAACGCCGGACAATTACGATTATTGGTCGATGCGCCGCTATCTGAGCGAGTTTTTGTCGGATCGCCGCGTGATCGATTATTCCCCCTGGCTGTGGCAGCCGCTTTTGCAGGGGATCATCCTGACCAAACGCCCGTTTACATCCGGTGCGGCCTATAAATCCATCTGGAACGAAGAGGCCGGCGAAAGCCCCTTGATGACCATCACCAAGGCGCAAACCGCCAAGATCACGGCGCGGATGCAGGAACAATACGGTGATGACGTGATGGTGGATTTCTGCATGCGTTACGGCAACCCGTCCACCCAATCAAAGGTCGAGGCGATGACCAAGGCAGGATGTTCCAAGATCTTGTTTTTCCCGCTTTATCCGCATTATGCCGGGGCCACATCCGCAACCGCTTGCGATGCATTCTTTGCAGCTTTGAGCAAAGAAAAATGGCAACCCATTGCGCGCGTGGTTGAGCCCTATTTCGACCGCCCCGATTATATCGAAGCTTTGGCGCAATCTGTCGAGCGGGGCTATGCGGCAGCGGAAAACAAGCCGGACACTCTGATTTGCTCCTACCACGGTTTGCCGGAACGCTATCTGATGGAGGGCGACCCCTATCATTGCCAATGCCAGAAAACCACGCGGCTGCTCAAGGAACGGCTGGGTTGGGACAACACCCAGATCATGACCACATTCCAGTCCAAGTTCGGACCCGAAGAATGGCTGCAACCCTACACGGTGGAAGAGGTCGCGCGGCAAGCCAAGGCTGGCAAAACAAGCATCGCGGTCTGCGCACCGGCGTTCTCTGCCGATTGCATTGAAACGCTCGAAGAGATCAACGAAGAGATCAAGGAAAGCTTTGAGGAGGCGGGCGGCAAACACTTTACCTATATTCCCTGCCTCAATGATGACGACGCACATATCGGCGCGCTGACCAATACCATTACCGAAAACCTGCGCGGCTGGCTGGACTGAGCCTTTGCGGGCAAAAACCTACCCTTCAGACACAAAAAAGGCGGTACCGAGGTACCGCCTTTTCCGTTTTAGTTGTCGATACCGATTAGTCGGCAGCAACAGCCGCAGCAACGATTGCCAGCAGGATCAGCGGCAGCAGGATGCCGGAAGAAGAGCCAGTGGCTTCTTCAACAACAACAGGTGCTTCGATGACCGGGTCTGCAAGCGAACCAGCGTATGCGGTCGATGCGGCAGCTGTCAGTGCAGCGGCGAGAACGAGTTTTTTCATAACATAACCTCCAGAAAAGGCGTGCCACATCAATGTGCGGACACGCACCCAAGACTTACCTCGTAGTTCTGTCTAAACAGCATATACAGCGGATTGCAAACCCGGATTCCATTCAGACAACCTACAATCACCCAAATGTCGTCAAATTAGCAACACTTGAGTGCCCACTTCGGCCATCCCGAACAGCTCAGCAATATGTTCGTTGTACAGGCCAATACATCCGTTGGAGGATTTGCGCCCGATCTTGCGGGTGTCATGGGTGCCGTGGATCCGGTAATATGTCCAGCTGAGGTAAAGCGCATGCGTTCCCAGAGGGTTCTCCGGGCCGGGCCCAATGAACGGAGGCCATTCCGGATTGCGCTTGAGCATGGATGGCGTTGGCCGCCAGCTTGGCCCTTCGACCTTTTGCACAACTTTCGTCCGGCCACGACGGGTCAGATCCTCGGTCAGTGGCACGCTGGACGGATACAATTTGTAGATGCTCTGATCCTCTGACCAGTAATGCACCGCGCGGCTGTCGATATCGACCAGAATCGCGCCATTGTTGGTGTTGTCGAAATAGGGTTGCCAATCCAACGTCCGAAAGCTGGAGATATTCCGGCGGACAGTTTCCGTCAGATCCCGCTCATTCTCTGTGGTTGTCGAAGAATTGACGGCGCCGGTATCCTGCGCCAGCGCAGGGGTGGCCAACATCGCGGCGCTTCCGGCCAGAAACGCACGGCGGCCACCGTTGGAAAATTGACTGTCAGACATGATATGTCTCCCTCATTGGGCAATTTCACTATTTTACAGACATATATGGCGCGAAAGACGCAGTATCAAATCAAACCACCGTTAACTGGCAGACTCACGCTGATGTGCGTTTGAACTGCAACGCAACCCAATGTAGGAGAGGCAGAACACCGATTTTGCTGGAGCAAAGCTATGATCCGTATCCTGTCTGTCTTGATGGCAATTGCCTTGGCTGCCGCTGCCTGTGCGCCGGTTGAACCCGGCATTGGAACAGACGGCAAGCCGCTGCCAAAGGTCTATCGGATCAGCCGCGGCGACGCGGGCAAGATCCCGTTCCGGATGGTCGATAGTGTCAATGCCCTGCGCAGCGCCGCGGGCCGGGCGCCGGTTACACTGGATTCAAAATTGAACGCAGCAGCGGCAACCCATTCCAAGGACATGTCACGCCAGAATCGCCCATGGCATTTTGGCTCTGACGGCTCTTCCCCGATCGACCGGATCAGCCGTGTTGGCTATGCTGGGCGTCTTGTGGGCGAAACCATCTCGGAAACCTACGAATCCGAACTCGAAACCCTTGCGGCGTGGATGGACCAGCCAGACACGCGCCGCGTGATCATGTCGCCCGATGCACGCAACATGGGCTTTGCCTGGCATCAGGAATCGGGCGGTAAAATCTGGTGGACGCTGGTGATGGGCAACTGACCCAACATCTTTGTTCTATGGGTTGATCTGGATTGGCGTTCCATCCCTGACCATGGCATAGATATCTTCCATCTGCTTGTTGGTCACCGAGATACAGCCCCAGGTCCAATCCCCCTTGTCCCTTTTCAGGGGGTTCTTTTGCCCGTGAATAAAGATATCTCCGCCAGGTTCCTTACCGATGGACTTAGCATAGGCGCGATCTGCATCATTGGGATAGGAAATGCCCAAAGACAGATGGAACTGGCTGTTGGGATTGCGACGGTCAATAAGATAGATCCCTTCTGGCGTGCGCCCGTCCCCTTCGATCTGTTTGTGACCGATAGGGGCAAAACCCAGCTTGATGTCATAATCCTCAAGCACCTTGTCATGATGCAGCAGGTACATGCGCCGCGCCTCTTTGTTCACCACCACATAGGTGACTTCAGGCCCGTTGTAGCGTTTGAATTTGCTGCTGCTGCATGCGCCCAGCGCGACAAGCGCGGTGCCGCCAAGGATGACTGTTCTGCGGTTCATCTGTACTGCCTAATTTGCCAGGCGATTTTTGCCCTTTGTTATGGCGCTATCATATAGCCCAATTGCCCGCAGTCAAAAAGCTGTGATTGCCGCGATTTTGAAACATCTGCGCAAACCGGCAAATCACCGCCGGATCAGGTTGGCGCGGTCAGGCTTGCCGCCAGTTCAACATGAGATGACCAGCGGAACTGATCAACAACCTGCACCCAGTTCAACGTGTAACCTGCGCTGACCATCGTCTGGGCATCGCGGGCAAAGGTCACCGGATTGCACGACACATAGGCCACCTGCGGCACGCGGGCGGTCACAATCTCGGCCACCTGCCGCTCGGCACCGGCGCGAGGTGGGTCCAGAACGACCGCATCCAGTTTGCGCATCTCATCGGGCAACAGCGGCCGCCGAAACAGATCCCGGGTCTCTGTTGTCACAGGCTTGAGGCCCTCTGCCATCCGCCAGCCATGATCCAGCGCTGTCATCATTTCCGCAACGCTTTCAACCGCATGCACACGCGCAGTTTCTGCAAGCGGCAGTGCAAATGTGCCGCAACCGGCAAACAGATCGGCCAATGCATCCGCCCCCGCAACCGCCTCTTTGACCGCAGACAACAATGCCGCCTCACCGTCCTGCGTGGCTTGCAAAAACGCACCAGGTGGCGGGGTAACGGCGGCGCGGCCAAAGGCCTGCACCGGTGCATGGCGCATCGCAATCACCTCATCGTCCCAGCTGAGACGCGCCAAACCGCGCCGCTCGCAGAGACTGGCCAATTCTTGCCGCAGCGGCCCATCAAGCGGTTTGCCATGCGCCACCGCGACATCCAGCCCGTTGGCCGATACCGTCACAGTCACGGCAAGCGCCGCCTTGCGGCTGGTCCCGACCAGCGCCAGATCTTCGGCCACGGCGCGGCCTTCCAAGACCTCGGGCGCCAGCAACTTACAGTCTGGAATTTCAATCAACACGTCCGAGCCACGGCCATAAAACCCTGCCATTGCGCCTTTTTTGGTGCGCCTTGCTGCAAAGGTCGCCCGGCGTCTGGACTGGGGAGGCGACGTGTGAAGCGGCTTAAAAACAGTCTCTAACCCATGCGCGTCCAGCGCATGTTTCACCACGTCTTGCTTCCAGCCCGCGACCAGATCATCCGATGCATGCTGCAACTGGCATCCACCGCAGGATTTGAAATGCCGACAGGGCGGCGCGACCCGATCGTCAGACGGTTTCAGGATACGCACATCCGTCAGGGTGTTTCCCGAAACTGTGCCGGACACCACCTCTCCGGGAAGGGTCAGCGGCGCAAAGATCGGGCCATCGGCGATACCATCGCCGTGGTGGCCCAGTCGAAGAATTTGATGTTCTGTCATGCCCCGCCTTACCGCGCCACAGTCCGGCACAAAACCCCTATTCAGCCGCCTTTACATTCAGGAACCCGCCCGACTGCCGCTGCCAATAGCGGGCATAAAGGCCATTTTCGGCCAAAAGGGCGTCGTGACTGCCGGTTTCGACAATCCTCCCCTGATCCATTACGATAATGCGGTCCATCTCCGTCAGCGTCGAGAAACGGTGCGCAATCGCCAAAACGGTTTTGCCCTCCATCACACGGGTCAGCGCGGTTTGAATGGCCGCCTCAACCTCACTGTCGAGGGCGGATGTGGCCTCGTCCAGCACCAGAATGGGCGCATCCTTGAGAATGGCCCGCGCAAGTGCGATCCGTTGGCGTTGTCCGCCGGACAATTTTACACCCCGTTCACCCAAATGCGCCTCATACCCACGGCGCCCGCGATGGTCTTCAAGCTCTTGAATAAACTCATGCGCTTCGGCCCGTTCAGCGGCCGCTCTGATCTCAGCCTCGGTCGCGTCGGGTCGGCCATAAAGGATGTTGTCCCGAGCCGAGCGATTGAACATCGCGGTCTCTTGCGTGACCATCCCGATATTGCGCCGAAGGCTCTCTTGTGTGGTCTCCCGCACATCAAGACCATCAATCAATATGTGACCCTGCTCCGCATCATAGAGCCGCAGAAGAAGCGATACGAGCGTCGATTTCCCCGCGCCGGACGCGCCGACAATCCCAAGCTTTTCACCCGGTTCTATCGTAAGATTGATCCGCTCAACGCCGCCTGCCTCGCGGCCATAGGCAAACCCCAGATCATGCATTTCAATCCGGCCCTCGACGGCATCCAGCACTTTTGCGTCGGGGTCGTCCTCCAACCTCACACGGGGAGTCAAGGTCTTCATCCCGTCCTCAACCTCACCCACGTTGGAATAGATTGCCATCAAGGTAAAGCTGACCCATCCGGTCATCTGCGCGATCCGGATCGCCACGGCGCCTGCCGCAACAATATCGCCCTCACTGGCCAGACCACGTTGCCACAAAAGGATCGTGCCGCCCAAAAGAACCACCGGCAAAAGCCCCGCCAAAGTCATCAAGGTCAGCCGGAAACCGGCCGCAAGGTAGCCAAATTCCAGCGCACGTTCCCGAAAGGTTTTCATGGCGCCCAAGGCAGCGCGATCTTCATGATCCGCATGGGCAAACAATTTCACCGTCTTGATGTTGGTGATCGTATCCACAACCTGCCCCGACACCATCGCCCGAGCGCCGGCACGGCCCGCAGACCGTTTGCGCACGCGCGGCAAGAACCAGTTGATCACCGCAAAGTACAGAACCAGCCAAAGCAAGAATCCAACGGCCACACGCCAATCAATCGCCACGAGCAACGCAAGTGAGCCCAGCAAGGATGCCAGCGCAAAAGCCACCACATTGATCAGCTCAGACGCAATGTCGGTCACTGCACGCGCTGCCTGCATCTGTTTTTGTGCAATGCGCCCCGCAAAATCATCATCAAAAAAGCCGACATTCTGGCCCAACGTCCAGCGATGCAACCGCGACAGAACCAGCGGATTCACATTCGGCTGAACCATGATCGCATTCGACGCAGAGCTGAGGGCAAACAGGATCGGTCTCAGGATCAGGAAAAACCCAATCGCACCAAGGATCAGCGCCAGATTTTGCCCATCGAAAAACGCCTCCGGCCCTGCGCTGACCGTGGCATCGATGACCCGGCCCAGGATCAACGCTGTACCCGCCTCCATCACTCCGGCAGCGGCAGACAGCAACGCGGCAAGCCACAGCACCGGCCAAGCGCCAGACAAGCACCACCGCAAAAACGCCCCCAGCGTTTGTGGCGGCGGCCCTTCGGCGGCACGAAACGGGTTGATCCAATTGCCAATGCTCATGCGTCTTCATCCAGTTTGAGGAACCCACCCGACTGGCGAGACCAGAAATCTGAATATAGCCCGCCGCGCGCCAAAAGCGCGTCATGAGACCCCTCTTCGACTATGCGCCCTTCATCCAACACCAGAATACGGTCCATTTCGGCAATAGTTGAAAGGCGATGCGCGATGGCAATCACGGTTTTGCCTGCCATCATGCCGTAAAGCGTTTCCTGAATTGCCGCCTCCACCTCGCTATCAAGGGCAGAGGTCGCCTCATCCAAAAGTAAAATCGGCGCATCCTTGAGGATCACCCGCGCCAGAGTGATCCGTTGGCGTTGGCCACCCGACAGTTTGACACCCCGCTCCCCAACCCGTGCATCATAGCCGTGACGCCCTTCTGGATCGGACAGATCCTGAATAAACTCATGCGCCTGCGCCTGTTTCGCGGCCGCGATCATCTCTTCTTCGCTGGCGTCCGGACGACCATACAAAATGTTCTCCCGCACCGAACGGTGCAACAGAGAGCTGTCTTGCTGGACCATTCCGATATGCCGGCGCAGGCTGTCTTGGGTCACGTCATTGATGTCCTGACCGTCGATCAGAATACGCCCGCCTTCGGCTTCATAGAACCGCAAAAGGAGTTTGACCAAGGTGGATTTGCCCGCACCAGACCGGCCAATCAGGCCAATCCGCTCCCCCGGAGCGATCTCAAGATCGACCCCCTGCAATCCGCCCGATGTACGCCCGTAATGATGGGTCAACCCTTGCATTTCGATCCGCCCGTCGGACAATTCCAACGGCTTTGCATCCGGCGCATCCACCAAGGTAATAGGCTGTGCAATGGTCTCCATCCCTTCTGCCACCACCCCAAGTTGGCGGAAGAAAGAGGAAAGCGCCCACATGATCCATCCGGTCATCGCGTTCAGCCGCAGTGTCAACGCCGCAGCGGCCGCAACAACACCCACGCTGGCCTCGCCTGTCGTCCAAAGCCAAAGCGCCCAACCGACTATGCCAACAATCAACAACCCGTTCAGCGCCACCAGAAAGACATCCATGATGGTGAAAATGCGCATCTCGATTTGAAAGGTGCGGCGCGCCTCTTCGATGGCGTCCTTGGCAAAACCCAGTTCCAGATCATGGTGGGCAAACATCTTGACCGAGTGGATATTCGTATAGGCATCAACAACCCGCCCCGTTACGGCAGACCGCGCATCAGACGCGTCCTTGGCAGCGGGGCCAACCCGCGCCAGGGTCCAGCGCACCAAAAACCCGTATAGGACAAACCACCCCAGCAAAGGCACCAGCAAGCGCAAATCCGATAAGGTAAGCAGAATCGCTGCGCCGATCAGATAGGCCAGTGAATAGGAAATCGCGTCAAAGACTTGAAAAACCACCTCGCCCGCCGCTGGCGGGGTTTGCATGATCCGGTTGGCGATCCGTCCGGCAAAGTCATTCTCAAACCAGCCGACCGATTGCCGCAACACCTGCTTATGCGCCCTCCAACGGATCAACGTTCCAAAGTTCGGCATGATCGCATTGTTCAAAAGCAGCACGTCCAAACCTTGTAGCGCCGGCCGGATCAGCAACACAAAGAGCGCTACGAGGATCAGTTCAGTGCCGTAGGTCTGCCAAAGCAGCGCGGGATCACTGCCCAGCAGATCCACCAAACGACCCATGTAATAGATCAGCCAGATCTCGATCGCCGCAACGACGATGGACATGAATGCGGTCAGCGCAAACACCTTTTTAAACGGTTGGGAGTAGTCCCACAAAAACGGCCACAACTTTTGCGACGGTTTGTCGTGTTCGGTGTAGGTTACATAAGGATTGATAAGGTTTTCAAAGAAACGGAACATGGCAAAAGGCCTTGGAATACAAATTGCAAAATGGTCAGGACACACAATTGCGCCCCGATAGGAATACGCGCTTGGGGGAGCGTTAGCTCAACCAGATCCCGCGATACATTTTGCAATCCTCCGTGTTCATATGCATTTGCATAGAGAATTCCGGGCGGGCTGTCGACCCTTCAGGGTAATTTCAGCAACTCTTCCCGTGACAGGGCAAAATCAGAATTGATCCAAGCCTGTTCCAAATGCTTCAACCGCTGGCCCAGCGCAGGGCCGGAGAACGCAGGCATAAGATCCACCGCATTCACCGGAAAGGTTTTGGCTGCGGCCTGATTGATCGTCTCTAATACGAACAGTTCCGGCACTTTTTCCGCGATCACGGACCGGAGCAGCAGCGCCTGCCGCGCCGTTTCTGCGCCGTGCCGATAGGCCAGTTCCGGCAGGCGCGGACCGGCGAATCCAAGCTCTCGCAACAGGGCAAGCTGTTTGCCATAAGCTTTGCTCAGCCGCAAACGTACGGCCGCATCCTCACCGCCCAATACGGATAGCCGGGTAAGCCAATTGGGCGAGAGCCCTATCGCGTCTTCCATATGCACCAGAACAGCCAGCCATCGGTCATCGCTGCCCGGCAACAGCGCTGCCAACACGCCGGTTTGACGCATCACCGCGACCGCTGGCGCAGGATCCGGCGCTGCCAGCAACTTGGTCATTTCCTGACCCACACGCTCAGCCGAAAGTGTCTCTAAACCTTGGGTATTTGCAGAAATTGCGGCCAAGGCCTCTTCGTCGAAGCCTTCTTGTTGATCGCCAAACCAGGCCGAAAACCGAAAGAACCTCAGAATGCGCAAATAGTCTTCCTGGATGCGAGCAGCCGGATCTTCGATAAATCTGATCCGCCGCGCCAAAAGATCGGGAAGACCGTTCAATGGGTCCACAACCGCGCCCAGCGCATCTGCATAAAGCGCATTCATCGTAAAATCCCGGCGGCGCGCGTCGTCGGTGATGTCTTTGGAAAACGCCACAGTCGCGCGGCGCCCGTCTGTCTCGACATCTCGCCGGAAGGTGGTGATTTCAAATGGTTTGCCGCCCGCAACGACGGTCACGGTGCCATGGTCGATCCCGGTTGGGATCGCCTTCATGCCTGCGTCCTTTGCCAATTGAATGACCTCTGTCGGCAAAGCGTCGGTTGACATGTCCACATCGCTGTCTGCCAGACCCAAAAGCGCATTGCGCACGCAGCCGCCGACATAGAAAATCCGGTGCCCGCCCTCTTGGATCACCCGGCAAACAGCCTGTGCATCCTTGTCCTTCAGCCAGCTTGTGCCGGGAGGAATCACAATGTCATTTGATTTGACCATGCCCGCAACATACGCGCGGTTGCGCCCCAGATGTAATAGGGTCCGTAGGGCACAACAAAATAATGCCGCCGGGTGCCCCGCCAGCGCCGAGACTGCACCAGATAATTACCCGGATCAAGCACATGGTCCAGCGGCACAGAGAACACCTCTTCGACCTCACCGGGCTCTGGTTTGATCTCGAATCTGTCTCTAACAAAGGCAATTACAGGTGTGACATCAAAACTGGTGACAGTTTCATGCGTGGGCAGAACACCCAGAACATCCACAATATCACGTGGCAGGCCGATCTCTTCTTCGGCCTCACGCAGGGCCGCGGCAATCACGTCGACATCGCCTTCGTCCTGCTTGCCACCCGGAAAGGCGATTTGCCCCGGATGGTGTTTGAGCGCTGATGACCTTTTGGTGAGGATCAGCTCAAGCCTGCCATCAACCTCATGAATCGGCGCCAGAACCCCCGCCGGGCGCAATGTGCGCCCCTCAGGTAAAACCACATCAGGGTTCAGATCGAAATCCGATGATGACGATCCACTGCGCAGCAAGGCCGCGCGGATATCGTCAATCTGTTTATGCACCACCTGTTTCGGCCTCAAACCCAACGCTTGCCGGATCCATATCGTAATGCGCTCCGCAGAACTGGCAGTCCGCTGTCACGCGCCCGTCATCGGTGGTCATCTTTTCGATGTCCTTGGCAGAATAGATCGACAGGCTTTGCCGCACACGATCTTCGGAACAGGTGCAGCCAAACCGCACGGCCTGAGCATCGAATACGCGCGGTTGCTCTTCATGGAACAATCGCAGCAGCAGATCTGTTGGCGGCACGCTTGGCCCGATCAATTCGAAATCTTCAACCGTGTTGAGCAACATGTTCACACGGTTCCAGTTCTCTTCCTCATCGCCGTCCACCAGATCGCTGGCGCTCAGCACATCGCCATTTCCCTCTCCCGATGCGGCAAAGGGCGACGCTTTGGGCATATGTTGAAGCATCACGCCACCTGCCCGCCAATGCTCGGCCTTGTCGGGGCTGGAAGACCGGCCAAAGCTCAGCGAAAAACGTGTTGGCAATTGTTCGGACTGCGCAAAATACGCCTCTGCACAAGACGCCAATGACTCTCCCGTGAGCGGGGTAATACCCTGATAGGGAGTCATGCCCTCGCCCTGATCGATCATGATTGCAAAGTACCCTTCGCCGACCTGATCAATCGGCGCACCATCCGTCAGGCGATCCGTGTCATAGCTGGCATAAGCTCGAATGCGGGCTGAACGGCCATCTTCGTCCGGGCCGTAATAATCAGTGGCGATCATCCGCACTGGCCCTTTCGACTGTACCTGCAAGGACAGTTTCCAACGCAGTTTCATGGTCTGGCCGATCAATGCGGTCAGCAAGGCCATCTCTGCCACCAGCGCTTCGACCTGCGCAGGATAGTCGTGTTGTTTGAGAATGCCATCAAGCACACCGTCAAGCCGCGCCACACGGCCACGGATATCCGCGTGATCCAACTGAAACGGCAGAACGCTGTCGTCCCATGCGAGCTGTTGAGTGGGCTGGTGAGGAGAGGTCATGGGGGTTTCCTTATCGGGGGCCGCTTGGCATACCGCGTCTATATAGGGGCGGCAACCCGTGGATAAAGGGGCCGTTTCAACAGGAGGCGTTGATGATCAGACGGATTGGGGAAACACCCCGCTGGGACAAGTCTTATCGCGTCCGGCCAGGGGCTTATGCGATCTTGCCGTTGAAGGGTCGCTTTTTGATGACCGCGCAGATGGAGCCGCAGGTTGATGTGCAGCTGCCCGGCGGCGGCATTGATCCCGGCGAATCGCCCTTGCAGGCCCTGCACCGCGAGGTTCTCGAAGAGATCGGCTGGCGCATCGCGCAACCCCGGCGCTTGGGGGCGTTCCGGCGTTTTGTGTTCATGCCTGAATATGACCTTTGGGCAGAAAAGCTGTGCCATGTTTATGTCGCACACCCCGTGCGCCAGATCGCGGATCCGATTGAACCGGATCATGCGACGCTGGTCTTGTCCGGCTCTGACGCGGTGACGGCGTTGGGCAACGATGGCGATCGGATGTTCTTGTCGCGCTACTTGGGCCAGCGTTAGTCAGGCCCGGAGAATTCGAAAAGGATGCCGGAAATGTCATCGGGAAACTCGTTTGTGCCCGAAAAGCAGGACAGTTCCCAAACCAAAGCCTCAAACAGGTCATGACCATTAACCCCCTGCAATGCATTGAGGATTGCCGCCAACCCGTCCTCATCCAACATCTGATCATTGGCGTCAGGGCATTCTGTCACCCCGTCTGACAATATCAGCAAACGATCACCGGGGCGCAGAGACAATTCAAACTGCTCAAAGGGGATGCCCTGCAATAATCCCACAGGAAAACCACCCGTGCCGGATTGTTCGATTGTGCCGTCGGCCCGTTGCACCACCGGATGCGGATGACCCGCCTGGGCGATCTGCACGTTGCCAGTACTCAGATCAATATTGGCGAGCATCAGTGTGAAATAATGCTCCGTTTCCATTTCGTTCAGCACAAGTTGATTTAGAGCAGTGACCACTTCAGCAGGCGGGCGCAGGGCATAAACCCCATCTTCCGACCGCTGCAACGCGATGTTCTGATCCGGGGCGGTGGCGGACAGATAACCGGCCAACCGCGCCGTCATCAGGGCCGAACTGATACCATGGCCGGACACATCGATTGCAAACAGGCCCAGCTGACGGTCCCCCACAGGGTAAAACCCGACCAGATCCCCCCCGACATGGCCACTTGGCCGTAGCAAAAGCGACAATTGCCCTTGGTCAAACGTGGCGCTGCGTTGACGCAGGAGGGATTGCTGCAGCTTTTTCGCCTCAAGAAGATCAGAATCGAGAGAATCGTAGACACGCTGCAATTCATCCAGTGTTTCGCTGATCACCCGGTTGGTGTGCGACAGCTCTCGCTGCATATCGATGATCCGTTCGCCCGCCGTAATGCGGGCCCGCAATTCATTGGCATCAACCGGCTTGGTCAAAAAATCATCAGCACCTGAATCAAGCCCCTTGGCCACCTCCGCCTTTTCGCTTTTGGAGGTCAGAAGGATAAAATAGGTATAGCTCTCATTTTCCAGATCACGGAACACTTCGCAAAATTCCAGACCGGACATACCCGGCATCATCCAATCGCTTAATATCAGATCGGGCATTCGTTTGCGGCAGGCCGCCAGCGCCTCCTCGCCCGATGCGGCCTCGATCACCTCAAACCCCCACCGCGCCAAAGACGACATCAGGATGCGCCGTTGCAGGCGGCTGTCATCAACAACCAACACCACCCTTACGGCGGCCTCATGTGCATCCAACCGGCCTTGACCGATAGATGCCGTTATACCCTGAACCATAGGCCCCCAGCACAGATGATGGCGAATGGCGCTTGTTATGGTCCGGGGTCTTAAGACCGGGTGAAAGCTAAAATCCAACGCAATCTCCACAAAAATCGCAGGAGATTATTCAGGTTCAAGGCGGACAATTGGCCTTGAAAGGATCTTATGATGCTGGATTGGGATCGCATTTCAAACCTGCGAAACGAAGTCGGCCCGGACGATTTTGGCGAGGTCGTGGATCTCTTCCTCGAAGAGGCGGACAGCGTGACGTTGACCCTTACTGCACAAGCAGGCGACCGAAACCTGGAAGAGGCCCTGCACTTTCTCAAGGGCAGCGCGCTAACGCTCGGGTTTTGCGATCTCTCCGATCTATGTCAAATCAGCGAAACCCTTGCTTCAAAAGGGCGCGCCCATGAGATTGATCTTGGGCCGATTTTGGTATCTTACGAGACCTCAAAATCACGATTTCTGGCGGAGTTGCCAAGCGCCTTTGACCCTTAAACCAGCTTGTAAAACGACTCGACGCTGATCTCGCCAAAGGTGTCTTTTGCCTTGGCCCGCAACATCTGCATCCCACCGATCCACCGGTCATGATCCAGTGCCCGGTGGCGGGTGTATTCCGCCACATCGGGATGCGACAAAATCAGAAACCTGTCTGCCTCGACCCCCTCAACAACAGCCGCCGCCACATCGTCCGCTGTCAGCAGATTGGCCTGCGCGGCGGCATCGGCGTCAGACAACCCCAGCAAAGGCGTCGCCACATATTGCGGACAAACAACGGAGGCTTTGATCCCATCCGCCCCATGCGTGATGGCCAAGGATTCTGCAAAGCTGACCGCGGCATGTTTGGTCGCGGAATAGGCTGCGTCGCCGATCTGGTTCAGCAATCCTGCCGCGGACGCCACATTGACCAGATGCCCTGATTTTCGCGCAATCATATCCGGCAGCAAAGCCCGGCAAGCATAAACATGCGCCATCACATGCACCTGCCAATTCAACATCCAATGCTCATCCGGTTGCGATGCTGCATGGCTTGGATCACCTCGCCCAAGCCCCGCATTAGAGACAAAAATATCAACCGGTCCGTGGGCCGCTTCGGCCTTCGTAATCAGCTTTTGAATAGCGTTTTCGTTGCGCACATCACAAGGCACCGCGACCCCGCCAATCTCTTGTGCAACTGACTTTGCCTTGTCGCCGTCAATGTCCGAAACGGTAACTCGCGCGCCCTTTGTCGCGGCCAAGCGGGCCAAGGCCGCCCCGATCCCACTGCCCGCACCGGTGATGACAACGGATGCATCTTTAAACTTCATATCGGCCCCTTAGATCACAAATTGCGCAAGCGTCTCATCATTGGTGATATCGGTATATGTAAAGCCGCCCGCATCGATCCGGCCAAACATCGCCGGAAAGTTCTGCGGCGCATCCGTTTCGATCCCGATCAGGACAGAGCCAAAGTTACGGGCAGATTTTTTCATATACTCAAATCGCGTGATGTTATCATGCGGGCCCAGTGTATCGAGAAAATCGCGCAATGCGCCGGGACGTTGCGGCAATCGGAGAATAAAATATTTCTTGAGGCCGGCATATCGCTGCGCCCGCTCCTTTACCTCGGGCAAACGTTCAAAATCGAAGTTCCCGCCAGAGGTCACACAAACCACGGTTTTGCCTTTGATTTGATCTGCCACCTCGCCCAGCGCCTCGATTGACATCGCGCCGGCTGGCTCCAGAACAACGCCTTCGACATTTAACATCTCAACGATGGTGTTGCAGATCCGATCTTCGGCGAGATCCATCACGTCATTTGGCGAAATGCCCTTCAGTCGCGCAAATGTCCGTGCACCGATCTTGGCCACGGCGGCGCCATCCACAAAGGAATTGATCGGCGAGACATCGACAGGTGCGCCCTCCTCCAATGCAGCAGCAAGGCTCTTGGCGCCAGACGGCTCAACAAAGGTATAGCGCACCGTATCGTCAAAATACCCGCGCACCCCGGCAGACAGCCCACCACCACCGACCGGCAAGATGATGTGATCCGGCAGCCCACCCAACTGCTGCTCTATCTCAACCGCAACTGAGGCCTGCCCCTCGATCACATCCTCATCATCAAAAGGGGACAGGAAATGCGCACCCTTTTCGGCACAAAAATCCTGCGCGGCCTTGAGGGATTCGTCGAAGTAATCCCCGATCAACCGCACCTCGACGTGATCACCTCCAAACATGCGGGTTTTCAGGATTTTCTGTTCCGGCGTCGTAACCGGCATAAACACCACGCCATGCACCTGGAAATGTTTGCACATGAAGGCAACACCCTGGGCGTGATTGCCCGCCGAGGCGCAGACAAACATTGTCTGATCCGGGATCACCTTGCGCATCGCATTGAAGGCGCCACGCAGTTTGTATGACCGTACCGGGCTGAGATCTTCGCGCTTGAGCCAGATGTCAGCGCCAAACCGTTCGGACAGCATTTCGTTGCGCATCAGCGGCGTTTCGGGGAACACCTGCCGCATCTTTGCTGCCGCCAATGTCGCCATCGCCTGAAAATTCTCTGTCATAAAACCGCCTTTACCAGTGTTTTCTGTCGATAGGGCGGCAATACGCCCCGGTCAACGGCCCCTTATCTTGCCCGTGCCCTGAAAAAACGCTAGGCCGCGAGACGAACTGGAAAGGGAATCTTCATGTCCGCGCCTAAAAAAGTTGTGCTCGCCTACTCCGGCGGGCTTGATACCTCGATCATCCTCAAGTGGCTGCAAACCGAATATGGCTGTGAGGTTGTCACATTCACCGCCGATCTCGGCCAGGGAGAAGAGCTGGAGCCAGCCCGCGCCAAGGCTGAAATGATGGGTGCATCCGAAATTTTCATCGAAGATGTGCGCGAAGAATTTGTGCGCGATTTCGTATTCCCGATGTTCCGCGCCAATGCGGTCTATGAGGGGCTCTACCTGCTTGGCACCTCCATCGCGCGCCCCTTGATTTCCAAGCGTCTGGTTGAGATCGCCGAAGCAACCGGCGCTGATGCCGTGGCCCATGGTGCAACCGGAAAAGGCAACGATCAGGTGCGATTTGAACTGGCCGCCTATGCCTTGAACCCGGAAATTAAAGTAATCGCCCCTTGGCGTGAATGGGATTTGACCAGCCGGACCAAGCTGATCGACTTTGCCGAAAAGAACCAGATCCCGATTGCCAAGGACAAACGCGGCGAGGCACCCTTTAGCGTTGATGCCAACCTGCTGCACACCTCATCCGAAGGTAAAGTGCTTGAAGATCCGGCCGTGGATGCACCTGACTATGTCTATCAGCGCACCGTGAATCCCGAAGATGCGCCCGATACGCCGGAATTCATCGAAGTTGGTTTTGAAAAAGGTGATGCCGTTTCGATCAACGGCGAGGCGATGAGCCCTGCCGAGATCCTGACCAAGCTGAATGAACTGGGCGGCAAGCACGGTTGTGGCCGTCTGGATCTGGTTGAGGGCCGTTTTGTTGGCATGAAATCACGTGGCATCTATGAAACGCCCGGCGGCACACTGCTACTTGAGGCGCATCGCGGCATCGAATCGATCACCCTTGATCGCGGCGCGGCACATCTCAAGGATGAGTTGATGCCACGCTATGCTGAACTGATCTACAACGGCTTCTGGTTCAGCCCGGAGCGCGAGATGCTGCAGGCGGCCATCGACAAGAGCCAGGAACATGTGTCCGGTACGGTGCGTTTGAAGCTGTACAAAGGATCCGTGCGCACTGTTGGTCGTTGGTCCGACGAAAGCCTCTATTCCGAACAGCACGTGACCTTCGAAGATGACCGCGGTGCCTATGACCAGAAAGATGCCGAAGGGTTTATCCGGATCAACGCCCTCCGTCTGCGCCTGCTGGCCGCCCGTGATCAGCGGCGCGGTGAGGCAACTGGCAAAGATGTTGTGCCGGATCGCGGTCTGCCACGGTTCGATTGATCGATATCCGATAAAAAAGGCCCGGACAGGTTTTGTCCGGGCAAGTTAGCAACGGCGCCGCCCCTTCTGGCAACGAAAGGCACGGCGCCCAGCCGTTACTTGGCGGTGATGACTGTCATCACCAGCTTCCCATCAGGTTTGATCGGGCCGTCCTCTTTGGCACCCAGCGTGTATTCAAACACCCCGGTTTTCATCCCGCCTGCCTCGGCATGAACCATAAGCATCAGCATCTCGCCGGGTTTGACCTCTTCTTGCAAGATCGCGGCAACATCAGCGGTTTCACCAGCACGCAGTGGTGCATAGCCCACAACCGGACCCGGCTTCATGTCGGCACCAGTGCGATGCACAACCAGCCAACCGTTTTCGCCTGCGACAACTTTTTCTGCGCTGACCACGCCGTTTGACACGTCCTGATCAGACGCTTCGACCATTGGTGTTGCGTGGGCGGCAGCAAAGGCGGCACCCGTGCTCAAAACCAGTGCAGCGGCGGCATTCCATAGAGTATTCATTACGATCTCCCTTGTTAATGATGGTGAAGGCACGAAGGTGCTGTAGGGAGAGTTTCAAAAAATTTGTAAAATTATTTCATGCGGCGGTCCCAAAGCCGCTGATAATGCGGCAACGCCTGATCCAGCAAGGGCTGCAAATTCACAGGCAAGTCCGGTAATGGCCCCTCTGCTCCGGCAAAACCGGTGCTTTGGTGCACCGCCCCATACCAGTGCGACGCCCAAATCCCATCCTCGACGCGCGGCCCCGCCGGCCAATGCAGCATCGCCGGATCAAACGGAAGATCAATGGCAGCGCAAAGTTTGCGCAACATCGCGTCTGGGTCGGCGCGGATATCGGTGCTGTCGATCACCAAACCGCCAATGCGATCAAACAATCGCGTTTGTTGCGCATAGCCGATATCATGCAACGTCGGCGCTTCGCGTTTCGCCGCATAGCTGGCAATCACCCGTGCCGGATGGCGGATCAGGTGAATATTGACGCATTCCTCCGCCCACTCCATGGGAAATCCGTCAATCATATGGTGTGGCATATGTTTCATATACAAATGCGGCGTCCCGCCTTCACGGCAGGTTTGTGCAACCTTGACCGGATCATTCTCATGGGCGTCCAGAATGTCATGCCGCATCGGGTGTTCGATGCCGGTATGTAGCAGATAGGGCGCATAGAACGGCTCATCCATCACTGCAAAATCCGGGCGTGCACCAAAACTGTACATCATTGCCGTGCTCAGATTGCGTGGCCCCGACCACATCGCAATTCGCATCTCTTTTCTCTCTTTTTCTCGTCGCAGACCAAGGGCGACGCTAGAAATGTTACGACAGCAAGCCAAGCGGTAAATTGCCTTCACCACCGCGTGACTTGGCGGGAGTCGCTCTTGCGCTAGCTCAGTCTGAACGGCAGCCTCATCGCATCCAAGAGGAGCAGACAATGACGAAACTCTCCAACTTCAAGGCCATTGCCCTAGCCGCATTGATCGTGATCGGCATTTGCGCCCGTGCCCCCCATGCTTATGCTGCTGGCACCGAAACGCTCGTGGTCGCTGGCGGCTGTTTCTGGTGCGTTGAATCAGACTTTGAATCTGTCAAAGGGGTCAAGGAAGCGGTGTCAGGTTTCGCTGGCGGCACAACCAAGAACCCTACCTACAAGCAGGTGACATCCGGCGGCACCGGTCATTACGAAGTGGTCCAGATCCAGTTCGACCCCGCGGTGGTCAGCCGTGATACGATCCTGTCGCTGTTTTTCCGATCCATCGATCCGACGGACGCGGGCGGGCAATTCTGTGACCGCGGTCCGACCTACCGTTCAGCAATCTTTGCCAATGGGCCCGCCCAGAAAGCCGCCGCTGAAAAGGCCAAGGCAGAGGCCCAGGCCGCATTGGGGCAAAAAGTCGTCACCCCGATCCTGCCCGCTGCACCATTCTATGCCGCCGATGATTATCATCAGGATTATTACAAAAGCAGTGAACGCCTCGCCTTCAGCAGCGTCGGAGTTGGTGTGAAAAAGGCGGTTGCATACAAACGGTATCGCAAGGGCTGTGGCCGTGACAAACGGGTCAAACAGCTGTGGGGTGCAAATGCGCCCTTCGTGAACTAGCCAAAGTCGTGATCCAGGATCTCTTTGAGGTCCGGAATGACATCTGCGGTGCCGTGCCGCGCCACCATGAGCGCCCCGGCCCGCATCGCCAGATCAATTGCATCAGCCATCTCCATTCCGCGATCCAGTCCGGCGACTAGATAACCGGTAAAGGTATCGCCCGCCCCGGTCGTATCAACCGGATCGGCGGGGTAAGCCGCATAGGTCTGTGTGACATTCACCTTGTTAGAGACCCATCTGCATCCGTCACCGCCAAGCGTGACCACAACATCATCCACCGGCAGATCGGTCAATTCCTGCCCGGTTGCCGCGAGCAACTGCGCTGCCTCGACTTCATTCAAGATCAGTAGATCCGCCAGTGCTGCCATTTCGGCTACAACATCGGTATCAAAGGGCGCGGCGGCATAGGCCACCCGTAACCCCAAGGTACGCGCTGTATCTGCCGCATATTTCTGGCCCAGCGTTTCGTTCTGCATCAAAACAAAATCCCCCGGCGATGCCTCTGCCAATGCCGCGCCGATCATCTGTTCGGTGATGGCATGATTGGCACCCGGATAAAGAACGATGCTGTTTTCACCCGCCGGATCGACGCAGATATTGGCATGGCCTGTGGGGGTATCGACCTCTGAGATATGCTGCGTATCTACGCCATATTCCAACAAACGGTCCTTGGCCCATCCGCCATCGGCACCGACAGCGCCGATATGCACCACGCGCGCCGCAGCGCGCGCTGCTGCGACCGACATGTTTGCGCCCTTGCCGCCAAGCCCCCGGTCAAATCCGGTCGCGGCAAGGGTTTCCCCAGGTTCAGGCAAATGCGGCACACGATAGAAGTTGTCCGCGTTAATCGAACCAAGGTTCCAGATCATTTGCCGACCTTACAGGCCGCAAGAATCGCCATATTCGAGATGTCATTGGCCGTTGCGTTGGTCGAGCAAATCTGGATGGACTGATCCAAGCCGGTCAAGATTGGCCCGATCACCGTTGCACCGCCCATTTCCTGCATCAATTTCACCGAAATACTGGCAGAGTGCCGCGCCGGCACAACCAGAATATTCGCTGGCCCCGTCAACCGCGAGAACGGATAGCTTTTTTGTGCCGCAACATTCAGCGCCACATCGACGGTCATTTCGCCCTCGTACTCAAAATCGACACCGCGGGCGTCCAGAACGTTCGGTGCGAGGTGCATTTTTTCCGCACGCTCCGACACAGGATAGCCAAAGGTAGAGAAGCTGACGAAGGCCACACGCGGCTCCAGCCCCATATGCCGCGCAACCCGTGCGCCGCTTTCTGCGATATTGGCCAAATCGTTTTCATCCGGCCATTCATGCACCAGTGTATCGGCGATAAACACGATCCGCCCTTTGTGCATCAGCGCGGTAAACCCTGCCGCGCCATGTTCGGCATTTGCCTCAAACACATGGTTAATCCGCTCAAGCACATGCGCCGATTTGCGCGTTGCACCGGTCACAAGGCCATCGCCATGCCCATGCGCCAGCATCAATGCACCAAACACATGACGGTCTCGGGCGGCGAGGCGATGGATGTCTTTCTTGTCAAATCCGCGCCGTTGCAACCGGCCATAAAGGTAATCTTTGTAGCTGTCCAAATGCATGGTGTTCGCGGCGTTCACCACCTCCAGCTCGCGGACTGCATCCCCCATTCCGGTGGATTCAAGCTTGGCCTTCACATCATCAGGCCGTCCTACAACCAAGGCTTTGCCGAGACCCGCACGCTGATACATCACCGCGGCCCGCAAGACCCGTGGATCATCCCCTTCGGCGAAGACCATCCGCGCCTGATTGGCCCGTGCGCGAGCGTTTATGCCGCGCAAGATGTTGGCGGTCGGATCCATGCGGGATTTCAGGTTCAATTCATAGGCGTCCATGTCGATAATCGGACGCCGCGCCACGCCGGTATCCATGCCGGCCCGTGCGACCGCTGGCGGAATACGGTGAATAAGACGTGGATCAAACGGCGTTGGAATAATGTAATCGCGACCAAAGCTGAGAGTCTTGCCGTAAGCCACGGCAACCTCATCTGGCACGTCCTCGCGTGCGAGATTGGCAAGCGCATGGGCACAGGCGATCTTCATCTCGTCGTTGATCGCACGGGCATGAATATCCAATGCTCCGCGGAACAGATAGGGAAAGCCCAAAACGTTGTTCACCTGATTTGGATAATCACTGCGCCCGGTGGCCACGATGGCGTCCATGCGCACCTCATGCGCCTCTTCGGGCGTGATCTCCGGATCAGGGTTTGCCATTGCAAAGATCACCGGATTGTCCGCCATGCTGGCCACCATATCGGGGGTCACGGCACCTTTGACCGACACACCGAGGAACACATCGGCGTCTTTCATCGCCTCTTCCAAAGTACGCAGCTTGGTGTTTGCCGCATGCGCCGATTTCCACTGGTTCATACCTTCGGTACGGCCCTGGTAGATCACACCCTTGGTGTCACACATGATGCAATTGTCATGTTTTGCGCCCATCGCCTTGAGCAGCTCAAGACAGGCAATACCTGCTGCACCGGCACCGTTCAGAACGATTTTGACATCTTCGATCTTTTTTCCGGAAATATGCAAAGCGTTCAGCAGTCCCGCCGCACAGATCACCGCAGTGCCATGCTGATCATCGTGAAAGACAGGGATATCCATCTCTTCTTTCAGGCGCTGCTCAATGATAAAGCATTCCGGCGCCTTGATGTCCTCAAGATTGATGCCACCAAAGGTGGGTCCCATCAATTTGCACGCGTTGATAAAGGCCTCGGTATCTTCGGTATCCAGCTCAATATCGATGGAATTCACATCAGCGAAACGCTTGAACAGGACGGCCTTGCCTTCCATCACCGGCTTGGAGGCCAGCGCCCCAAGATTGCCCAAGCCCAAAACCGCTGTCCCGTTGGAGATCACCGCCACAAGGTTGCCCTTGTTGGTATAATCATAAGCAGTTTCAGGCGCTTCAGCGATGGCCTCGCAGGGCACGGCAACACCGGGCGAATAGGCCAGGCTCAAATCGCGCTGGGTGGTCATCGGGACGGTTGCGCTGATCTCGAACTTGCCGGGGCTGGGTTCGAGGTGGAAGGCAAGCGCTTCTTCTGAGGTGATACGGTTTTTGGTCACGGGATCGGCTTTCTGCTGTTTAGACGAGTCATAGACAGCAAAGCACGCGCATACAATCAGGTGACGTATTTGACCCAGTTATGTGCGGTAACGAAATTCTCGTGCCGTTCAGGGAAATCGCGCTCAAGCCGGGATAGGGCCCATCGGATCACTTGCGGGCGCTCACACCGGTTCGCGCACCAGATCATCCGCACCAAGGTCTGCCAACGGCTGCGATCTGCCTTATAGGCCAAATCCAGCGCCACCAATTCTGACTTGGGTTCATCCAGTTCCTTGTGGCAATCCGCCTTGATCAGGCAAAGCTCTGCGTCGCGGTCCAGAAATTCGGCATGATGGTCAATAAGATCTGCCGCTTTCTCCGGCGCTCCTGCCTGCAAAGCACGAGTGGCGGTTTCGATCAAAATCGCCAGTTTGGTCAATTTCGGATAATGCCCCAACAAGGTAACGACAAAGGCCATAATCTCCGCTGTTGCAGCCTCACCAAGACGCACGGGAACAATGCCGTCCTGACTGAAGTTCGGCTCTAACAAAGGGTTTTCTGTGTTGTGGTCTGCAAAAAAACTGATGTAACGACATTGCGCAGCGTTCGCCAAAGGCCAGAAATCCCCCCAACGAAACTGCGCGGTTTGCAATGTCCCAAGCTCGATCACATAGGTATCAGGATTGGCAAACAACATGTTGGTAAAGCCGGCCCCATGATAGGAAATCATCACTTCTGCCTGGGCCATGATCGCCACCTGCTCTAGCGGTGACAGGTTTTCAAACACAACATATTCAAAATCAAACAGGCGCAGATGATCAAACAACAGATCCTCACCTTCCATGTGCCGCGCTCGACTTTGGCGATCATCGCGGCCCACAAAGAACCGCTTGGGCAAATAACTAAAATCCTGCCCCTCGATCGCCGCCAAACCGCGGTTGCGCAGGGCAATCAGTGGCGAACTGACGCAGTTCATCGCCAGAACCGCCTGACCACGCACATCCGTCAAACCACCCCCCTCAACAAACGGTTTTGGCGCGAAATCACCTATCCCACTGACGCTTTCACGTGGCGCCTGATAGTGGCCACCCAAAAAATCATAGGTCGATATGACGCTGTCGTATTCTTTCGGCGCCCGCTCAAAAAACACCCGCCCCGCGAGCTCAGGAAACAACGCATCCACAAAAGCCCTGGCGAAGGGTCTTTGTTTGTCTTCCTGGTTCGGAAAATGGAAATAGACATCTCCGGTGAAGTTATGCCCATCCAGAACCGTCAGCTGTGACAGAGACTCGGTGATAAAATGATAGAAGTTGAACGTGTTTCGGCATTCGATAGCAACGTCAGTATTAGGCTCTAAATCGGCCAGACTCGACGGAATTTCACGCTCCGTGTTCTCATTTTGACAACCTGCAAGATAGGTCTGAACCTGATCAACGCTGTCAATCTCAGCCTCTTCATTTTCCCAACGAAACCGGTTGATCAACCGCACCCCGGAGGCGCCGTTAAGCAACATTCTGTCCTGCACCATGATGTGGGATTTACGAAAACTCGCCTGCTCCAGATAAATCGGGGCGGCAGCGTATTCGATCGCCTTGCTAAAGGTCTTTTGCCGCTTGGTGACCGTCAGGAATGATCGGATCTTCTTGTTGATCTGCGCATGTTCGCTTACCGCAAATCCTTCGATGATGGCGCGCTCTTTGGGTCGCCAGATAAATTCCGGCCTCTTCAGCAGAAAAAACCCCGGATCGCTCCAGGGGTTGTGAAACAAGGTTTCTGGCGGCAACGACAGGTCAATCTTGTTGCGCACGGGCGGGCGGAGCTCTCATCATGTGGTGTTAACCCGATTTTATCACGAAGAATGCCCCGGTCTACCAACATCTCTGGGCGTGGCCCTCTTTCCTCAGACCGCATGGTTTTGTACAGACAGACATGCGCGGGGAGAATGCAGTGAGCGAAGAAAAAGTCACGCCGATGATGGCGCAATATCTTGAGCTTAAGGCCGGATATGCCGACGCCCTGCTGTTCTACCGGATGGGCGATTTTTACGAGATGTTTTTTGATGATGCGGTCGCTGCCGCAGAGGCATTGGATATCGCGCTGACCAAACGCGGCAAACATGCGGGCAAGGATATCCCGATGTGCGGTGTCCCCGTTCATGCCGCCGAAGGGTACTTGCTCACGCTGATCCGCAAAGGGTTTCGCGTTGCGGTGTGCGAACAAATGGAAAGCCCGGCCGAGGCGAAGAAGCGCGGGTATAAATCGGTAGTCAAACGCGATGTTGTCCGCCTTGTCACCCCCGGCACCCTGACCGAAGAGGCCTTGCTCGAACCGCGCCGCCACAATTACCTTGCTGCATTTGCCGAGGTACGTGATGTATCGGCGCTGGCTTGGGTCGATATCTCTACCGGTGCCTTTCACGTCATGCCCTTGGCAACCGTTCGGTTGAGCCCGGAACTGGCCCGCCTCACCCCATCCGAATTGATCGTGTCCGAAGCCAAAGAGCAGGAATTTGCCGATTTAGTTTCTGATTTCGGCCTCGCTTTAACCGGGATCGCCCGCTCCGCCTTTGACAGCACCGCAGCCGAAAAACGCATCTGTAATCTGTTCGGCATTGCAACCCTTGATGCCTTCGGAAGCTTTTCCCGCGCCGAAGTTTCCGCAATGGGTGCATTGATCGATTATTTGGAGATCACTCAAAAAGGCAAACTGCCCCTCCTGCGCTCGCCCCAGAAGGAAAGCGAAGCCCGCAGCGTTCAGATTGACGCCGCTACCCGACGCAACCTGGAATTGACCCATAGCATGACAGGTGGTCGCGCTGGATCGCTTTTGTCGATCATGGATCGCACCTGTACCGCCGGCGGCGCGAGACTGCTGGAGCGCCGGATCGCAAGCCCCTCGCGGTCTTTAGAGACTGTTATCAACCGTCTTAATGCGATTTCCTTCTGCACCGAACACCGTCGCCTTGTTCAGGATATCCGTGATCATCTGCGCAAGGTGCCTGATCTTGACCGCGCCTTGTCTCGGCTTTCTCTGGATCGGGGTGGTCCGCGCGATATCGCCGCAATCCGCAATGGCCTCGCAGAGGCAGAACAACTCCAAAACCTGATCTCGCCATCTGATCTGCCAGATCTGCTTGCCACTGCGGCAAAAGGTTTGACCGGCCATGCCGATCTCGTTGACCTTTTGGATGCCGCGCTGGTTGCAGAGCCGCCGCTCCTGGCCCGCGATGGCGGATTCATCGCCGAAGGCTATGACGAAGAACTGGATGCTTCGCGCAAACTGCGCGATGAAGGGCGTTCTGTCATCGCAGAAATGCAACAGAATTTCGTCTCTATCACGGGCATCTCGACACTGAAGATCAAGCACAACAATGTGCTGGGATATTTTATTGAAACCACCGCAACCCATGCAGACAAGATGCTGGCGCCACCCCTGTCCGAGACCTTTATCCATCGTCAGACAACTGCAAATCAGGTACGCTTCACAACGGTAGAATTGTCCGAAATGGAGACAAAGATTCTCAATGCGGGGAACCACGCGCTTGAGATCGAGAAACGGCTATTTGAATCCCTCAAAGCCGCCATTCTTGAAAGCGCCGCGCAGATCGGTGTCACCGCAACCGCGCTGGCCGAGATTGATCTGGCCTCGGGCCTGGCCGATCTTGCGTTGGCGGAAAACTGGACACGCCCCAAGGTTGACAACAGCCGCGCCTTTGACATCAAGGGTGGTCGTCATCCCGTGGTGGAACGCGCCCTCGCCCAACAATCGGGTGAACCGTTTATCGCCAACGATTGTGACCTCAGCGCATCGGATCAGGATGCGAATATTTGGTTGCTGACCGGCCCCAATATGGCCGGTAAATCTACATTTCTGCGCCAGAACGCGCTGATCGCCCTGATGGCTCAAATGGGCAGCTTCGTCCCCGCCGCTTCTGCGCATATCGGCATGATCAGCCAGCTTTTCAGCCGGGTGGGTGCTTCGGATGACCTGGCGCGCGGCCGCTCCACATTTATGGTCGAAATGGTTGAAACCGCCGCGATTCTCAACCAAGCGGACGACCGCGCCTTGGTAATCCTCGATGAAATTGGTCGCGGCACAGCGACTTATGATGGGTTGTCGATCGCTTGGGCCACGCTTGAACATCTGCATGATGTGAACAAATCTCGGGCGCTCTTTGCCACCCATTATCACGAAATGACCGCCCTTTCCGGTAAATTGAACGGCGTTGATAACGCCACAGTCGCGGTGAAAGAATGGGAAGGCGAGGTGATCTTTCTGCACGAGGTGCGCAAGGGCGCGGCGGATCGATCTTATGGCGTACAAGTGGCGCAACTTGCCGGTTTGCCTGATGCGGTGATCGCCCGCGCCCGTGTTGTTCTTGATGCGCTGGAAAAAGGCGAACGCGAAGGTGGCGCAACCCAGAAAACCCTGATCGACGATCTACCACTTTTCTCGGTGAGCGCCACGCCGGCCCCTGCTCCGACCCAAAAGTCCGAGGTTGAAGAACAACTCAAGACGATCATGCCAGATGAGCTGACCCCGCGTGAGGCACTTGATCTGCTGTACAAACTAAAAGAGGCGGTCAAAGACTGACCACCTCTTTCTTTTTGGCTCAATAAATACTCTCGCCGAAGGCAAGAAATCTCTTATCCCGCAGGTTGCGACGAAACCCCAACCTGAGCGGGACGAAGCAAGCGGTCATGCAACATGAAACCTTCTGCCGCGACCTGGATAATGTCACCCGCTTTGGTGCCCGGCACCGGCGCTTCGAACATGGCCTGATGATGCTGCGGATCGAATTTATCGCCGACTTCCGGCGCGATCACTTCGATCCCGTGTTTCTTGAACACATTCAGCAGCTCGCGCATGGTCAGCTCCACACCCTCAAGCAATGGGCCGGACACCTGCCGCTGCTCTTCTGTGGCGGCCTCAAGGGCGCGTTTCATATTGTCGTAAACAGGCAGCATGTCACGGGCCAGCTTTGACCCGCCATAGTTCTCCGCCTCACGGCGATCCTTGTCAGACCGCTTACGTGCATTCTCGGCATCGGCCAGCGCCCGCATGAAACGGTCTTTGTATTGATCCCGGTCTGCACGAAGCTGTTCAAGCTCCAGCGCTTCATCATCAATCTCGGCCGCGTCCTCGGCAAATTCCTCTGCCATCGCTTGCTCAATATCGTCGAGAAAATCGTTTTCCTTAGGCTCTGCCATTTTTCACCTCTAACTCCGATCAGACACCAGTTTTCCGACCAGCTGTGCCGTGTAATTCACAATCGGCACGATACGTCCATAGTTCAGGCGAGTGGGGCCAATCACGCCGACCGCACCAATCACCTTTCGATCAGCGTTCATATAAGGGGAAAACACCAGAGAGGAACCCGAAAGTGAGAAAAGTTTGTTTTCTGAGCCGATAAAAATGCGCACACCCTCGCCGCCCTCGGCCAAATCAAGAAATTCGGCGATGTCACGCTTACGTTCCAGATCATCAAACAGGCTGCGAATACGTTCCAGATCCTCGGCTTCCGCTTCCGTCCCCAGCAGATTCGACCGACCTCGGACGATCAAACGCTCCGTGTTGGTATCCTCGCCTTGCCACAGTGCCAGACCACTTTCCACCATGTCGCGGGCCAGAACATCAATCTCTTGTCGCCTTTGTGCGATCTCCCGCTCAATGGTTTTTTGAAGCTCGCTGATGGTTTTACCTTCAACCAGCGCATTGAGGAAATTTGCCGCCTCCCGCATGGAACTCGGCGTTTGCCCAGGGGGCGGCGTGAACAGTCGATTTTCCACATGACCGTCCGAAAACACCAGAACAACGAGTGCCCGATCCTGCGACAGGGACACAAATTCGATATGTTTTATAGGGGCTTCGTGCTTGGGCGTCATAACCAGTGACGCCCCTTGCGTGACTCCCGACAAGGCAGAGCCAACACGATCAAGCAGACCGCCAACATCCGATGCATTGTCGCCAAGGGTTGCATCAATCTTTTCGCGGTCGGTCTCTGTCGGATCACCCAGTTCGATCATCCCGTCGACGAACATCCGCAGGCCCAGTTGTGTAGGAATACGCCCGGCGCTGACGTGCGGCGATCCCAAGACACCAAGGTACTCAAGATCCTGCATCACGTTCCGGATTGTTGCCGCACTGACCTTTTCACTGAAATCCCGTGTCAGGGTTCGTGACCCGACAGGATCACCATTGGCCAGATATCCTTCGACCACCCGGCGAAACACTTCGCGGGATCGGTCATTCATCTCGTTGAGTAGGTCAGAGGTCTCTGTCATCTTCATACCTGTTTAGGAGATAATAAAGGTGCAGCAAGGGTAAACGTCAATCGGGCTTGCATACAGCATAGGTCGGGCGCTATCCCCGGTTCAAACTGTAAAGGAATGAATATGCGTCCCTCTGGCCGGAAACTTGATGAAATGCGTGCTGTCTCTGTTGAGGTAGGCTTTACCAAACATGCCGAAGGGTCGGCGCTGATCAAGATGGGGGATACCCATGTCTTGTGTACTGCAACCATCGAAGATCGCGTTCCGCCGTTTATCAAAGGTTCCGGTTTGGGTTGGGTCACCGCAGAATACGGCATGCTGCCCCGCGCCACCAACACCCGGATGCGCCGTGAGGCCACAGCGGGCAAGCAAGGCGGCCGCACTGTTGAAATTCAACGCCTGATTGGCCGGTCTTTGCGGGCAGGTGTTGATCGCGTTGCGCTGGGCGAACGTCAGATCACCGTGGATTGCGATGTTTTGCAGGCCGATGGCGGCACCCGCTGCGCGTCGATCACCGGCGGCTGGATTGCGCTGCGTCTTGCGGTCAACAAATTGATGAAGGCCGGCGATGTGATCACCGATCCGCTGGTTGATCCAGTCGCCGCAATCAGCTGCGGCATTTACGCGGGTCAGCCCGTGCTTGATCTCGATTATCCTGAAGATTCAGAAGCAGGGGTAGACGGCAACATCATCATGACCGGCTCAAAGCGATTGATCGAAGTTCAGATGAGCGCTGAGGGCTCCACTTACTCGCGCGATCAAATGAACCAATTGATGGACCTGGCCGAAAAAGGCGTGTCCGAACTCGTCGCGATCCAAAAGGACGTCACTGCGTGACCCGGAAATTCACAGAAACCCGCATCCTGATTGCCACCCACAACGCTGGCAAACTGGAGGAAATGCAGCAATTGTTCGCTCCGCGCGGCGTTTCTGTGGTCGGCGCGGCCGAGATGAACCTACCAGAGCCGGAAGAGACCGAGACCACCTTTGTTGGCAATGCACGGATCAAGGCACATGCCGCAGCGCAAGCCACCGGCCTGCCTGCCCTGTCCGACGATTCAGGGATCGAGGTGGAAGCGTTGGACAATGCGCCCGGCGTGTACACTGCAGATTGGGCGGAAACCCCGACCGGCCGCGATTTCACGATGGCGATGACCAAGACGCACAATCTGCTTGAAGAAAAATCGGCACCGCACCCCCGGCGCGCCCGGTTTTGCGCCACGCTGGTTCTGGCCTGGCCCGATGGCCATGACGAAGTATTTGCGGGCCGCGTTAACGGCACTTTGGTTTGGCCGATCCGGGGCAAATTAGGCCATGGATATGACCCGATGTTCATGCCGGACGACCATGACATCACCTTTGCCGAAATGGATGCCGATCAGAAAAACGCGATCAGCCACCGTGCTGACGCCTTTTCCAAGCTGATCACAGCTTGTTTTGACTGAAGATTGGCAAAACGGCGGCTTCGGGCTTTATATCCATTGGCCGTTTTGCGAGGCGAAATGCCCGTATTGTGATTTCAACAGCCATGTCAGCAGACAAATTGACCAACGCGCATGGCGTGATGGCTATTTGTCAGAACTCAAACGCACCGCTGCTGAAACCAAGGGCCGTGTGCTGAATGCAGTGTTCTTTGGTGGTGGGACGCCCAGCCTGATGGACCCTGATGTTGTTGCAGATGTCATCAGCGCCATCAAAACACACTGGCCCACAGCCAACGATCTTGAAATCACGCTCGAAGCAAACCCCAGTTCCGTCGAGGCGGGCCGCTTTGCCGCGTACCGTGACGCCGGGATCAGCCGCGTTTCCATGGGAATACAAGCTTTGAACGACGAAGATCTCCGCCGCCTTGGCCGTATTCATACTGCAAAAGAGGCCCTGACCGCCTTTGACGTCGCAAGGGCCGCGTTTGACCGTGTCAGTTTTGATCTGATTTACGGACGCCAGAACCAAACCGCTCAGGACTGGAAGGTAGAGCTAAGGCAGGCTCTAAACCTCGCGATAGACCATATATCGCTCTACCAACTCACTATTGAAAAAGGTACAGCATTTGGCGATCGTTATGCCCGTGGTGGATTACGCGGATTGCCCGATGAAGATCTGGGCGCCGATCTCTATACCCTTACCCAAGACATTTGCGACGAAATGGGAATGCCGGGATACGAGGTGTCAAATCACGCCCGCGACGGGGCGCAATCGCGACATAATCTGATCTACTGGCGATATGGTGATTACATCGGAATCGGGCCCGGCGCCCATGGTCGGGTTACGACTGAAAGCAACCGCTTTGCAACAGAATGCTTCAGCAATCCCAAAATCTGGCTTGAGAGATCAACTGATGGGACGACGGAGAAGCCACGGAGCCTGCTCGATTCATCCGAACAAGCCATCGAATTCTTGTTGATGGGCTTGCGGTTAAAGGAAGGCATTGATCCAAAGCGGTTTGCACGAATTGCTGGTAAACCGGTTTCCAAAGAAAAGATCGATCATCTGAGCGAGATCGGGATGATCAGCGCGACAGATGATCGGATTATCGTTACAAATCAGGGATTTAACGTTCTGAACGCGGTGATCGAGAACCTTATACCTGACTAAGCACCGCTCAGCACGCGGCACAATTCATCCAACTCATCCAATGAATCGTAATGCACGGTCAGCTGGCCCTTTTCTTGGCCGGGCTTATGGTTCAACACAACTTTCATCTTAAGTGCTGCTGTAAGATCGCCCTCCAACGCTTTGGTATCGGCGTCTTTCTCAACTTTGGCCGCCGGCTTTTTGCCATCGACCACGTCGCTGGCATCCGCTTGCTGTTCTTTCTTAACCAACGCCTCAGCTGCGCGAACGGACAGCCCCTTTTTAACAATCTCTCGGGCCAATTTGACGGGGTCTTGCGCGGGCACCAAAGCACGCGCATGCCCTGCACTTAGATCGCCATCCCGGACCATATCCAGGACTGGCTGTGGCAGGTTCAAAAGGCGCAGCAGGTTCGCAATATGGCTCCGGCTTTTGCCAAGCGCTTCGGCCATTTTTTCCTGGGTATGGCCAAACTTGTCCATCAATTGCCGATAACCTGCGGCCTCTTCAATCGGGTTCAGGTCGGCGCGCTGAATATTCTCGATGATTGCCACCTCGAGAACTTCAACATCTGTAAATTCACGGATCACGACCGGCAGTTCATGTAGCTGCGCCAGCTGCGCTGCACGCCAGCGGCGCTCGCCAGCGACGATCTCATAGGATTCATCGCTCCGCTTGCGCACGATCAAAGGCTGAATGACGCCTTTCTCCTTGATCGACGCAGCCAGATCATCCAGATCTTCCTTAGCAAAACGCTTCCGCGGCTGTTCCGGGTTCGGAGAAATCCGCTCAATCGGGATATATTGCTCCGTCGCGACGGGCCCTTGTGCGGTTGTCGCTTCAGTTTCCGCGACATCCGCCATCAATGCGGACAGCCCGCGACCTAATCCGCGTTTGCGATCTTGTTTATCTGCCATCTCTGCATCCTCAGACGTTATTTTTGATCAATTCTCTAGCCAGATCCCGATAAGCCTCAGCCCCCTTGGACTGAGGATCATAGGCCAGCACTGGCATAGCATAGCTTGGCGCTTCGCTCACTCTTACATTTCGTGGGATCATTGTTTCAAACACCAGATCACCCAGATTACTGCGTGCATCCTGCTCCACCTGCTGTGAAAGGTTGTTCCTTTTGTCGTACATCGTCAGCACCACGCCCTCAATCCGAAGATCCTTATTGCCGGTTTGGCGCACTTCGCGGATGGTCATCATCAGTTGTGACAATCCCTCCAGCGCAAAAAACTCGCTTTGCAGCGGGACAAGGATCGAATGGGACGCGATCATTGCATTCACGGTCAGCAAGTTAAGCGACGGCGGGCAATCAATCAGGATATAATCCAGCGCATAGCGATCCATCTGTGTTTGCCGCAATGCGTCATGCAGTAGAAAACTGCGCTTTTCATTTGCAATCAGCTCAATATCAGCGGAACTCAGATCAACGGTCGCGGGAACGATCAACAAACCTTGATAATCCGTTTCCTGAACGACCTCATCCAGATCAATATCTTCCAAAAGCAGTTCATAAGTTGTGTAAACCCTGTCCTCCAACTCGATTCCAAGTCCTGTGGAGGCATTGCCCTGCGGATCAAGATCAACAAGCAGCACCCGTTTGCCTTCCTCAACCAATGCAGCGGCGAGATTGATCGCGGTGGTCGTCTTGCCAACTCCGCCTTTTTGGTTGGCAACAGCGATAATCTTGGGGCCATCGGGGCGGGATAAGTCAGACACGGGAAATTTCCTTGATACTCAGGATCGCAGCATCAGCGCTGGTTCTACTTTTGACAGGTTCACAATCGTAGGACCACAGCTTCCGCGCCTCTTGATCCTCTTTTTTCCACTGTGCCCCCTTCGGGAACAGAGCCAAACCGCCCGGCGAAAGATGTCGTTCGGCAAAACCCAATAGAACAGACAGATCCGCCAGGGCACGGGCACTCAGGATGTCGGCGCCCAATGGATCAATTTCCTCAATTCGTTCGGATTGCACTGTGATCCCCAGATCCAGCTCTCTGGACGCTGTTCGCAGGAATGCGCATTTACGCTGATCGCTCTCAACCAACGTGAATTTAACTGGATCTGGACCTTCTGACGCTAGAATTGCCAAGACCACACCTGGAAAGCCACCTCCACTACCCAGATCAACCCAGTGTCCTTGCTTTGGCGCCAAGTCATAGATTTGTACTGAATCCACAATGTGCCTGTCCCAGATATGAGGAACGCTTGCTTTGGATATCAGATTGATTTTGACCGTCCACTTTTCAACGAGCGCAACAAATGCCTCAAGCTTGTCCAATGTTTCACGTGAAACATCCAAATCCATATCGCTCATGCAGTTTTCTTCCCAACATCCCGACGCAACCGCGCCAGAAGAAGTGTCAATGCTGCAGGGGTCATGCCGTCAATACGCGCAGCTTGCGCCAGTGTTTCCGGTTGTGCCGACATCAGTTTCATCTTGAGCTCATTGGACAACCCGTCAAGTGCCTCATATTGAAACCCGACCGGTATTTTCTGCGCTTCATCCTTGCGCAGGGCATCAATATCCTTTTGCTGCCGCGCGAGATAGTTGGAATAGAGCGCGTCACGCTCAATCTGTTCTGAGATTTCAGAGGAGACGCCTTCAAGCTCCGGAACCAATGGCAGAATATCTTCAAACGTCATGTCAGGAAAAGAAAGCAACTGAAACGCACTTCGCCTGTTGCCATCCTGGCTGATCGAAATCCCGGCCTGAATGGCTTCTTTTGGTGTGAAAGTGGCAGAGGAAAGGATTTCCTTTACCCGCAACAGCTCATTCAGTTTGGACTGAAAAGCAGATTTTCGTTGGTCGGAAACGCAACCGAGCTGCATCGCGATTGGCGTCAAGCGCTGGTCGGCGTTGTCCGCGCGTAAGGAGAGCCGGAATTCGGCCCGTGAGGTGAACATCCGATAGGGTTCGCTGACCCCACGCGTTGTCAGGTCGTCAATCATCACGCCGATATAGCTGTCTGCACGGCTAAAGGTGATCTGATCTTTGCCCTGTGAAGAGAGCGCTGCGTTCAATCCCGCGACCAAGCCTTGTGCGGCGGCTTCTTCATATCCGGTGGTGCCATTTATCTGCCCCGCCAGATACAGGCCCGGTACTTTTCGAACCTCCAGTGTCGCCTTCAGCGCGCGTGGATCAATGTAGTCATACTCAATCGCATATCCCGGTTGAAGAATGACGGCATTCTCAAGACCCTTCATCGAACGCACGTATTCTAGCTGCACTTCTTCGGGCAAAGACGTCGAAATGCCATTCGGATAGACGGTGTAATCATCTGCGCCTTCCGGCTCCAGGAAAACTTGATGGGAATCCTTATCGGCAAATCGGACCACCTTATCCTCGATCGAGGGGCAATAGCGGGGGCCAACCCCATCAATATGTCCGCCATACATCGCGGATCGCTCGAGATTGGTGCGAATGATGTCATGGGTCTTTTCGTTGGTGTGCGTAATACCACAAGAGATTTGCGGTGCTGATGTTTGCTTGGACAAAAAGGAAAACAGGACCGGCTCTTCGTCACCGGGCTGTTCATCCAAGACATCCCAATTGATCGTGCGGCCGTCCAACCTTGGTGGTGTCCCGGTTTTGAGCCGTCCCATTGGTAGGTCAAACCCATCAATCGTTTCAGCCAATTTTTCGGACGCCTTGTCACCCATTCGGCCGCCAGACCGCGAAACCTCCCCGATATGAATGACACCGCGCAAAAACGTGCCAGTGGTCAAGATCACTGCATCCGCTGTGATCTGCTCACCGTCAGCAAGGACAATCCCGCAAACTCTGCCATTCTCAACAATCAGATCGACAACCTCACCAATCACGATGGTCAGGTTATCTTGCTTCTGGGTCTCCAAGAGCATCTGTTCGCGATAGATTTTGCGATCGGACTGCGCCCGTGGGCCTTGAACCGCCGGACCTTTGCGTCGGTTCAACAACCGGAATTGGATTCCGGCCTTATCTGCGACGCGTCCCATAACGCCGTCCATCGCATCAATCTCGCGCACAAGATGGCCTTTTCCAAGGCCACCAATTGCCGGATTGCATGACATAACGCCGATCCCCGCCTCGGTCATCGTTACAAGGGCGGTGTCTGCAGACATCCGTGCCGCAGCATGTGCAGCCTCCGCCCCAGCGTGACCGCCGCCAATCACAACAACTTCAAAATGTTTCACGTGAAACACTCCATTATTTTCCCAAGCAGAAGCTGGAGAATATTTCGTCCAGAAGGCTTTCTACATCAATGCGACCGACCAACGTTTCCAAGGTTCGAATCGACGACCGCAGCTCTTCCGCAGCTATATCATAATGATCGGAGCCCCGCCCCAGTATCGCACGCACAGCGTCCAAGTTCTCCGAAGCACGTTCCATCGCTATTCGGTGGCGCTCGTGCGTGGCGAGCCCCGCGCCCAAGCTCCGTTCCGACAGCTGATCCTGAACGCGCTTGACCAAAGCATCAATCCCCTGCCCCGTCTTACCAGATATCGCGTCCTGGCTGTCATCCAATAGGTCCGCCTTCGGGCGCACAACGATATCGCCCTTCACCGGCTCAAGCATCAGAGCTTCTCCCGGTGACGCAAGAAAAATCCGGAGATCCGCGGCCCTAGCACGCGATACCGCGAGATCAACGCCAAGGGCCTCGATGACGTCATCACTCTCGCGCAAGCCAGCCGTGTCAAGCAAGGTCACTGGAAGTCCGCCAAGATCCATTCGCACCTCGATGATATCCCTGGTCGTGCCCGCAATCTCCGATGTGATAGCCGCATCACGCCCCGCAAGTGCGTTGAGTAGTGTCGATTTCCCCGCATTCGGCGCGCCAACAATGGCCACCTCAAAACCGCTGCGAATCCGCTCAGCAATCTTTGTGCCGGCAATTTCACTATCCAGATCGGACATGACGCCCTTCAGCAAAGCATTTACTTCTGGCGTCACATCAACGGGCACATCTTCATCAGCGAAATCGATTGTAGCTTCCAGAAGGGCCGCCGCACGAATCAAGTCTTTTCGCCAGCGTTCTACCTGATCTCCGAGATGACCGGACAGAACACGAAATGCCTGTTTGCGCTGCGCTTCGGTCTCCGCATCAATCAGATCGGCAAGTCCCTCCACCTGCGCCAGATCCAAGCGCTCGTTTTCGAGGGCGCGACGGGTGAACTCACCCGCCTCAGCCAGGCGTGCATCTGGAAAGGACGCGAGCAGTTCAAGACAGGACCGGACCACAGCGATACTGCCATGCAATTGGAATTCGACAACGTTTTCACCGGTAAAGCTGTTGGGGCCGGCAAAAGGCAGGATCAACGCTTCGTCAATCACCTCTCCGGTCTGCGTTCTTACCGAACGCAGCCCCGCGCGATGGGATTTGGGCAATGGGCCTGCGATCTTTTCCGCGATTTCAAAGGCGGACGGCCCCGACAAGCGGACGACAGAAACGCCAGCCCGCCCCCCAGCCGTCGCTTGGGCAAAGATCGTGTCCATAAATCATAACCTATTGTTATTATTAAATAACTCAGGTGTTCATCGAATCGAAGAAATCCGAATTGGTCTTGGTTTGTTTGAGTTTTCCAATCAGGAATTCAATCGCATCCGTCGTCCCCATCGGGTTGAGGATCCGGCGCAGAACAAAGGTTTTCTGCAGATCGATCTTATCAACCAACAGATCTTCTTTTCGTGTGCCGGATTTGAGGATGTCGATGGCCGGGAACACACGCTTGTCAGCGATCTTGCGATCGAGAACAATCTCGGAGTTGCCCGTGCCCTTGAACTCTTCAAAGATAACTTCGTCCATCCGGCTGCCTGTGTCGATCAGGGCCGTGGCGATGATGGTCAGCGAACCGCCCTCTTCGATGTTTCGTGCCGCACCGAAGAAACGCTTGGGGCGTTGCAGGGCGTTGGCATCCACACCACCTGTCAGAACTTTACCGGAGGAAGGAACAACGGTGTTGAACGCACGACCAAGTCGCGTGATGGAATCGAGCAAGATCACCACGTCGCGCTTGTGTTCAACCAGACGCTTAGCCTTTTCGATGACCATGTCGGAAACCGCCACGTGACGCGTCGCCGGTTCGTCAAAGGTAGAGGACACAACCTCCCCTTTCACGGACCGTTGCATATCGGTGACTTCTTCCGGCCGTTCGTCGATCAGCAGGACAATCAGATAACACTCAGGATGGTTCTTTTCGATCGAGTTGGCGATATTTTGCAGCAGAACCGTCTTACCGGTACGCGGCGGCGCGACGATCAAGGAACGCTGTCCTTTACCGATGGGCGACACCAGATCAATGATCCGCGCGGAGCGGTCTTTGACTGTCGGATCTTCAACTTCCATCGTCAGACGCTCATCAGGGTAAAGCGGTGTGAGGTTTTCGAAAGCAACCTTGTGACGCGCCTTCTCAGGCTCTTCAAAGTTGATCTTTGTGACCTCGGTCAGGGCGAAGTACCGTTCACTGTCGTCAGGAGCCTTGATCAGCCCCTCAATGGTGTCTCCGGTCCGCAGGGACCACTGACGGATCATCTCGGGCGAGACATAGATATCATCCGGGCCCGGAAGATAGTTCGCCTCCGGAGAGCGCAGAAAGCCAAATCCATCCTGCAAAACCTCCAAAACGCCGTCACCGGAAATTTCCCAACCCTCATCCGCGCGTTCGCGCAGGATTTGGAACATCATTTCGCCCTTGCGCATCGTGGAGGCGTTTTCGATCTCAAGATCTTCGGCCATCGCCAAAAGGTTCTTGGGCGTTTGCGCCTTTAGGTCAGCGAGGTTCAGCGTATCGGTTGTCATGAATAATCCTGTGCAGCCCAGGCAAAAGCGGGGCTGTGCGTCATTGGAATGTAAATGCTAGGTCGCCCTCCCGGACGGGAAGGTGCGCTTGGTATAAGCAGAGGCCAAGAGACTGTCAATATTTCAGAATTTAACCACCACAGAGATCACGATCACGATCAGCAGAACAGTTGGCACTTCGTTCATCATGCGGAATTGCCGACCTGTGATGTGGTTCTCGCCTCGTTGAAATGCTTTCATGCGGATAACGAGCCAAGTGTGAAACAACGTCATCAGAATAACGCAGATTGCTTTGCTATAGGGCCAGACCGCAGACCAATCGACGATCCCTGGTGTGAAGGCCAAAAGCAGGCCAAAGGTCCAGGTGGCATGCATGGCGGGCCGCATGATCACATTGGCCAGTTTGAATTCCATCATTGCAAAGAGATCATGCTTTTCTCCGCTTAGCCCAGCCTGTTCGGTATGATGCACAAACAATCGCGGCAGATAGAACAGCGCGGCCATCCAAGCGATGACCGAGATGATATGAAAGGATTTCGTCCAAGGGTAAGCAAGGGCAAGCAGATCAGACATATCCCACTCCGTTCTTTCGGCCCTTCTTATAATAATAAGAAAGATAAGAAAGGTGATGTTGTTTGTAGGGAGCAGAAAATCTGTGGATTAAAGAATTACTCAAGGTTTATCCCGAACTGAAGAACTCTGAACCTGTTCTGTGCATATAAATTGATTAAAGGAAATTTAATTAAATTAAATCAAATGGTTAAGACATAAAATGGGTAAAAATATCGTGGATAACTCAAGGGATAAACTGCGCCATAACCGATTCCTCCCACGTCGAGAGTTTTCCTTATCCTATTGGGTGGGAATCGCGAACAAACCAGCGGTTTTGGCAAAAACCGTCAAACCTGCCCTCAGCTTTTGAATTCTGCATCAGAAGTCCTTAAGAAATGCCTAACGTCACACACAAGGTTATCCACATGCCACAGCCGTTCATCCTGGCCTCCGGCTCTGTAATCCGCCACAAGCTGCTGGATCAGGCTGGTGTGATGCATCAGATCACCAAACCGCGTGTTGATGAAGAGATGATCAAAGCCGCGCTTTTGGCAGAGGAGGCAACGCCTCGCGATATTGCCGATGCCCTGGCCGAGATGAAAGCCACAAAGATCAGCGAAAAACACCCCGGTGCCTTGGTTTTGGGTTGTGATCAGGTGCTGGACCATCGCGGCACTTTGTTGTCCAAGCCCGAAACTCCCCAGGACGCCATCACCCAACTTCAATCATTGCGAGGGGATCGGCACAGTTTGCTGTCGGCTGCCGTCCTTTGCGAAGATGGCAAACCGATCTGGCGGCATGTCGGACAAGTACGTTTGCGGATGCGCGAAATCAGTGATGCCTATCTGCAAGACTATGTTGAACGCAACTGGGAGAGTATTCGCCACGCGGTTGGTTGCTATAAACTCGAAGAAGAAGGTGTACGTCTGTTTTCCAACATACAGGGGGATTACTTTCATGTCCTTGGTATGCCACTTTTGGAACTGCTCAATTACCTGACCCTGCGCGGAGATCTTCCCACATGACTTTGGCAAAAATACCCTTGGCCGGCGTGATTGGATCTCCGATCGCGCATTCCAAATCGCCGCAGGTTCATGGGCATTGGCTCAAGACCTATGGCATTCAGGGGCATTATATTCCGATGGATGTCGCCGCCGCTGATCTTGAACAGGTGATCCGAAGCTTGCCTCGCATGGGATTTGTCGGGGTGAACGTGACAATCCCCCACAAGGAAGCGGTGATGCAGATTGCGGACCTTGTGACGGACCGCGCCATCCTTATCGGTGCATCAAACACGCTGATATTCCGCAAAGATGGCAAAATTCATGCAGACAATACAGATGGTTATGGGTTTCTCGAAAACCTGAAGACGGGCGCTCCAAACTGGCAACCGAAGTCAGGGCCTGCCGCGATCCTGGGTGCTGGCGGCGCGGCGCGGGCGGTGATTGCGTCACTTTTGGATGCGGGTGTGCCAGAAATTTACATTTCCAACCGCACGCGCGTCCGGGCTGAAAAACTGGTGTCGGATTTTGGCAATCGTCTGCGCGTGTTTGACTGGGTTCAGGCGGGCAACATGTTCGACGATGCCGCGCTGGTGGTGAACACCACATCACTTGGTATGGTCGGCAAAGGTGAATTGCGTGTCCCGCTGGATGGCCTGACAAAAAACACCGTGGTCACTGATCTGGTCTATGCGCCGCTGAAAACCAACCTTCTGGCAACCGCAGAAGAGATGGGGTGCACCACTGTCGATGGCTTGGGCATGTTGTTGCATCAAGCGGTGCCGGGCTTTGAACGTTGGTTTGGCAAACGACCCGAAGTGGACCGCGCCACCCGTGCGGCGGCGTTGCGCTAATGTTTCTGCTGGGGCTGACCGGATCTATCGGTATGGGCAAATCCACGACTGCCCAGATGTTCGCCGACGAAGGCTGCGCCGTTTGGGATGCGGATGCGGCGGTACATCGGCTTTATGCAAAGGGGGGGGCAGCGGTGCCGTTGTTCGCTGAGGTCTTTCCGCAAGCCATCGTCGATGGCGCGGTGTCTCGACCAGCCCTCAAAGATATCATCGCAAGTGACCCCAACGCCTTGAAACAGATCGAACAGATTGTGCATCCGCTGGTCGGTCAGGACCGAGCCGATTTCATCGCAGCCGCGAACACCGATATCATCGTCTTGGACATCCCGATCCTGTTTGAAACCGGCGGTGACGCCCAGATGGATGCGGTGGCCTGTGTGACCGTCGATCCACAAATCCAAAAAGAACGGGTGATGGCACGCGGCACCATGACCGAAGCGCAATTGGAAACAATCCGCGCCAAGCAGATGCCGAACGACGAAAAATGCGCACGATCAGATTTTGTTATCCCCACGGACACCCTTGAAACAGCGCAAAAAGCAGTAAAATCCACACTGCGCAGCATTCGGGAGAGGCTAAACCATGCGTGAGATTGTTCTCGATACGGAAACAACGGGCTTTGATCCCGAGAGCGGCGACCGGATTGTCGAAATCGGCGCGGTGGAACTGATGGGGCATGTCGCCACCGGCGAAACCTATCATGTTTACATCAACCCTGAACGCTATATGCCCGATGAGGCGTTTCAGGTGCATGGGCTTGGGGATGAGTTTCTTGCTGACAAACCCAAATTTGCGGAAATTGGCCAGAGCTTTCTGGATTTTATTGGCGATTCCAAACTGATCATTCACAACGCCTCGTTCGACATCAAGTTTCTCAATGCAGAGCTGAAATGGATGAACCTGCCGCAGATCCCTTGGGAACAGGCCATTGATACGCTGGCCATCGCCCGCAAACGGTTCCCCGGTTCCCCGGCATCGCTGGATGCGTTGTGCCGCAGGTTTGGCATCGACAACAGCTCCCGCACCTTGCACGGCGCTTTGCTCGACAGTGAAATTCTGGCGGAAGTCTATCTGGAGTTGATCGGCGGCCGACAGCCGGATTTTGCACTGTCATCAGCACCGGATCAGAAATCTGGGACGGTTGTCGAGGCCTGGAAAGCCAAACCACGGCCAAACCCCCTGCCCTCACGGCTCAGCGAGGAAGAAGCCGCCGCCCATGCCGAGTTTCTCGGGCAACTGGGCGACGACGTGCTTTGGTCTAAACTTTAAGCGTTCTCGGGAGACGCCTCGGAGGCTTCTGCCTGACGGCGGGCCACTTCGTTGCGATACATGGACATGAAGTCGATGTTTTCGAGGTTCAGCGGCGGGAAGCCACCGTCACGGGTAACATCGCTGACCACGCGGCGCAGGAACGGGAAGATCATACGCGGGCATTCGATCAACAAGAACGGGTGGATCTGGTCGTCTGGCACATTCTCGATGTGGAAAATGCCGACATAGTCGATCTCAAGCACAAACAGCGTCGTATCCGTGCCTTTGTTCTTGGACGTTACGTTCAGCTTGATCGCGCTTTCGTACTGGTGGTCTGTGCCGTGTTTTTTCGCATCAAGGTTCACCTGAACCTGCACATCTGGCTGCACGTCAGACGGAGCGCCCTGTTGTGCCATGATGTTTTCGAAAGACATGTCGCGGATATATTGCCCCAAGACACGCATTTGTGGTTGTGCTGGTGCTGCTTCTTCGGCCATCGGATTTTCCCTCAAGAAATATAAATCTCAGGGGACTTAGCAGGTTGGCACGCGGCCCTCAATGCTTTGTCCAGCCTGAGGGGCCACTGTCCCGGTCAGCCGGTTCGGAAATTTCGTGGTAGTCGCCATCAATGATCTCGTCCTTATGCGGATCAGATCGGGGCGGGCCGCTGCGTTGTGTGAAGCCTTGAACAGTAAACCGCGCTCGGATTGCACGGAATGCGGCCTGTCTGAACTGCGGCACCAACAACGCGAACCCAACGGCATCGGTGAAAAAACCCGGCGTCAGCAACAAAGCGCCGGCAAAAAGGATCATCGCACCGTGCACCAGCGGTTCGGTGGGATCGCGCATATCGGAAAAAGAGCTGCGAAGTTGTCCCAAGGCCATTATCCCCTGATTGCGCACCAACCATGTGCCCAAGACCGCTGTGACAAGCACAATTGCCAAGGTCCAGCCAAGACCAATGGCACCCCCGATTTGGATAAACAGGCTGATCTCGATCAGGGGTACAGCGATAAATGCGATCAAAAGCCACATATGCAAACGTCCTTTCAGGTGGGGCGGAGTGGACTTGCCCCAGTCAAGCACCTACATAAGAGCTTAACTGATATGTTTCCATGGTTTGCCCAAATGAGGTCCCGATGAATTCACCTATAATACAGCTTCTGGTCTTGGCCGGTATTGCGGTATTCCTGATTTTGCGCCTGAAAAACGTGTTGGGAACGCGCGAGGGTTTTGAAAAACCTCCCGTCATCGATCATGAGCCGGCACGCCGTTCTGGCCCTGCTTTCGAAGTGATCGAAGGTGGGCCGGATCTGGACATCACCGACCACGTTCCAGAAGACAGCGACGCTGCCAAGGCGCTGGCCGAGATGAAGCGGCTTGAGCCTTCCTTTGGCGTCAGTGATTTTCTCGGCGGCGCACGCGGCGCCTATGAAATGATCGTAATGGGCTACGAGCGTGGCGAATTGGCCGAGATCCAGCCATTCCTGTCCGAAGATATCTATGAAAGCTTTGTTGACGGCGTGGCTGCTCGCGAAGATCAGGGACTGACCATTGAAGCCAACTTTATCGGCGTGCGTGAGATGGAGTTGGTGAATGCCACACTTGATCCGGACACCAAGGAGGCGGAGATGACGATCCGTTTCGTGGCTGAACTGACGTCTGCCGTGCGTGATCGTGGCGGTGATATCGTTGAGGGCAGCGTCACGGACATCAAACGCCAGAAAGACACCTGGGTGTTTGCCCGCATCATGGGCTCGGATGATCCGAATTGGCTGCTGGTCTCTACAGACGGGTAACCGGTGCGCTTGCCGCACTGGCCATGGCGGGGATCGCTGAGGTGAGCCCTGCAAACGCCAGTGATGTGACCTATCAAGTGTTGTCCTTTGAACAGCTGAACGGCTGGGCAAAGGACGATCACGGCAAGGCGCTCAAGGTTTTTCTCAACACCTGCCGTGACATGAAAGACCCCGATTGGCGGTCATTGTGCCAGTTTGCCGAAGCCGATCCCGAACCGCGCCAGTTTTTCGAATTGTTCTTTCGCCCTGTTCTGATCGAGGACGGCCAAGACCCCCTTTTCACTGGCTATTTCGAGCCGGAGCTGGACGGCGATCTGTATCGGTCGTCCCGCTATCGCTATCCGGTTTACAAAATGCCGCCAGAGGCATTGCGCAGCAATCCCTGGCTGACCCGCCGGGAGATCCTGACCAGTGACGTGATGACGGGCCGCGGGCTTGAAATTGCATGGGTCGATGATCCGGTAGAGTTGTTCTTCTTGCAAATCCAGGGATCTGGTCGCATCCGCCTGCCCGGTGGGCGGTCCATACGCGTTGGCTATCGCGGCTCCAACGGGCATCCCTATAGATCCATCGGTGTGGAATTGGTGCGCCGCGGTATATATGACGCCCATCAAGTGAGTGCGCAGGTGATCAAAAACTGGGTGCGGCGCAACCCGGTGCAGGGGCGCGATCTTTTGTTTCACAATCCCTCTTACGTGTTCTTCCGCGAGGTCAGCAAAGTGCCTGCAGATCAAGGGCCATTGGGCGCCATGAATCGCTCGGTGACAGACATGCGATCTGTGGCTGTTGACCCGCGATATGTAACATTGGGTGCGCCCGTTTGGTTGGAGAAAGACGGCAAAAACCCATTACGCCGTTTGATGATTGCGCAAGACACAGGATCCGCGATCAAGGGCGCGCAGCGGGCCGATATCTTCTTTGGCACCGGTGATCGCGCCGGTCGGGCGGCGGGCAAGCTGCGCGATCCCGGACGCATGGTTGTGCTGATGCCGATCCAACGCGCCTATGCTCTGCTACCGGAAAGCGCGATATGAAAAAGCGTGGTTTGAACGACGAAGATCTGGCGCTCTGGCGCAGGGTAACGGACCGGACAGAGCGGCTTGACCTCAAATCGCTGTTCCGGGCCGAGATTGACGCCCCCCACCCGACCGCGCCCGCCATCCGCCGCGCCCAAGCTGCGCTGAGCGGTAAGGGCAGCGGGATGCCGCGCAAGGCGCCCACATCTGTTTCGCCGGCTTTTGCTGATCCGCTTGGGCCGGCTTCGGTTCAGATGGACAAGAAAGCCTTTACCAAGCTCAAGCGCGGCAAGATCAAACCCGAAGGCAAGATCGACCTGCACGGCATGACCCTTGATCAGGCGCATCCGGTGCTCAACCGGTACATTCTGAACGCCCATCGCAATGGCAAACGTCTGGTTCTGGTGGTCACCGGCAAGGGCAAGCGCCGCGATGAGGGTGGGCCAATTCCCGTTCGATATGGTGTGTTGCGCCATCAGGTTTTGCACTGGCTGAATGCGCCGCCCCTGTCATCCGTGGTGATGCAGGTCAGCCAGGCCCATGTCAGCCATGGGGCCGATGGTGCCTACTATGTCTACCTCAGGCGGCACCGCTAGCGGCCCAAAGTGGGCCGGTATTTGACGATGCCAAATGTTGCAAGGCCCGCGGCGGCAAAATAATAGACGGCGATGGGCAACATTTGATCGGGAAAATCCACCCCAAAATCAATGAACGCACCGGTGATACCCGGCCCAATCGCAGACCCGAATACCATCAGCGCCGCCGCGACAGATTTGATCGATCCGATATGGCGCGTGCCATAATATTCGGGCCAGAATGCTGAGGCGCCGGTGGATTGGAGCCCCTGCCCCACACCAAAGATCATCAAACCGATGCCCGCCCAAAAGATCGTATCGGCATAGGCCAACACCGCAAAGCCGAGGCCGAACGGGATCATCTGAACCGGCACAACGCGGCTGACACCAAAGCGGTCAATCGCCCAGCCCGAGGCGAAGGTCGCAACCACCGCAGCCAGCGTATAGACCGGCATCAAGGCGACAAAGGCGACAAGTTCCCATCCCTTAACCTCGACAAGATGCACTTGCTGAAAAAACAGTGCGGTGCCCCAGGCGGAAGGGCCGACTACCATCGGAATCATCAGGAAAAACAAGCCAGAGCGCAACATTTCACCGCGCGTCCAATGACGGCCATGCATCCCGGCGATCTGCGCCTCGTCCGCCATGCTTTGCGGTGTACGCTCTTGGCGCAGGAGGATCAGCAGGAATGGAATGGTCAGGATCACCAGCGCCGCCGCAAGCAGCCAAAGATCGCGCCAATGCATCACGGCAAAGAGCGCGACAAACACAACCGGCAAAATCGCCTGCCCCGCTGCGAAACCCATGGAGGCGAGCGACAACGCCTTGCCGCGCGATGCCTCGAACCAACGCACCATCGCCACCGCGCCCAGCTGTGACATCATCCCCTGTCCCGTCAGCCGCAGCGCATAGATGACAAGAACCAGAAATATCCATTGGGTCACCCAAGCCATCGCAACACAGGCCAAGGCGAGACCAACCATCACCAACAGCGCCAATGCCCGCACACGAAACCGGTCCGTCAGGACGCCTGCCCAGATCATTGTGATCGCGGAAAGGGTTGTCCCGATGGTGTAAATGCCGCCCCATTGTCCGTCAGACAGGCCAAAATCACCTTTGATTTCACCCGCGAACAACGAGATGAAATAGGTTTGCCCATAGGACGAGGTGAATGTGATCAGAAAGCCGGCCAGCAAAAACAGCCAGTTCCGGTGCATAAATCGGAAATAGTCCATTCCCTTTCATCGGTCAGGTGAAAGGGAATGAAAAGAGACAATCTTTGGATGAGGCCAGCGGCGGCGCCGGTCTTATATGTGGTTGTCGCCCACCTGCTAGCTTATCAAAGCACGTAGCGGCTCAGATCCGCAGAGCGTGTCAATTCGCCAAGGTTCTGTTCAACGAACGCGGCATCCACCACCACTTCGTCTCCGGATCGGTCCGGCGCGGTAAAGGACAATTCCTCAAACACCCGTTCCATCACGGTATAAAGCCGCCGTGCGCCAATGTTCTCGACCGATTGGTTCACATCCGCTGCGATCTTGGCCAAGGCCGCGATCCCTTCGGGGGTGAAGGAAACGGTCACTTCTTCGGTGCCCATCAACGCGGTGTATTGCAGCGTCAACGCGTTGTCGGTTTCGGTGAGAATGCGCACAAAATCCGCCTCGGTCAGCGCGCGCAACTCAACCCGGATTGGCAAACGCCCCTGCAATTCCGGCAACAGGTCGGATGGCTTTGCGATGTGGAACGCGCCAGAGGCGATAAACAGGACATGATCAGTCTTTACCGGCCCGTGTTTGGTGCTGACGGTGGTGCCTTCGATTAGAGGCAACAGATCGCGCTGCACACCCTCGCGGCTTACATCGCCGCCACGGGCATCAGATCGGGCACAGACCTTGTCGATCTCATCAAGAAAGACGATCCCGTTCTGCTCAACCGCCTCGATCGCCGCCCGCGTGACGGTTTCATCATCCAGCAATTTATCGGCTTCTTCGCTGATCAGGGTTTCATAGCTTTCTGCAACCGACAGACGCTTTTTCGTGGTGCGTCCGCCCATCGCCTTGCCGAACATTTCGCCAAGGTTCAGCATCCCCGCCCCGGGTTGTCCGGGGATATCCATCATCTGGAAGGGGTTGGAATTGTCCGAAAGCTCCAGATCGATCATCGTATCGTCGAGCTCACCCGCTTTGAGCTTTTTGCGGAACATCTCGCGGGTGCCTTCGCGGGCGTCCGTCCCCGCGATGGCATCGATCACACGCTCTTCGGCTGCTTTATGGGCACTCGCCTTGACGTCTTCGCGCATATGTTCGCGGGTCATCGCGATAGAGGCATCGACCAGATCGCGCACGATCTGTTCAACATCGCGCCCGACATAGCCCACTTCGGTAAACTTGGTCGCCTCAACCTTGAGAAACGGCGCGCGGGCCAGTTTGGCCAAACGGCGGCTGATCTCGGTTTTGCCAACACCAGTGGGCCCAATCATCAGGATGTTTTTTGGGTACACTTCATCACGCAGATCGTCCGAAAGCTGTTTGCGCCGCCAACGGTTGCGCAGCGCCACGGCCACGGCACGCTTGGCGTCTGCTTGGCCAATGATAAAACGGTCAAGTTCCGAGACGATTTCACGGGGGGTCAGATCGGTCATTGGCTGATTTTCTCCACGGTCAGGTTGCCGTTTGTGTAAACGCAGATGTCAGAGGCAATGGCCATCGCATCCCGGGCGACAGCTTCGGCGTCGCGGTCGCTGTCGATCAGGCCCCGTGCGGCCGCCAGGGCAAAATTTCCACCTGATCCAATGGCCGCCACATCATGTTCAGGCTCCAGCACATCACCTGCACCGGTGATTACCAACAGGTCGTTGCCGTCGGTCACTATCAACATCGCCTCAAGTTTCTGCAGATATTTGTCGGTGCGCCAATCCTTGGCCAATTCCACACTTGCACGGGCCAATTGGCCGGGCGTCGCTTCAAGCTTGGCTTCCAGACGTTCCAGCAAGGTAAAGGCGTCGGCGGTCGATCCGGCAAATCCGGCAACCACGTCAAACCCGCCCGGAGACAACCGCCGCACTTTGCGGGCTGTTCCCTTAATCACGGTCTGGCCAAGGCTCACCTGACCGTCCCCCGCAATCACCACTTCACCGGCCTTCTTGACCCCAATAATCGTGGTCCCGTGCCAGCCGGGAAAATCCTGATGTGCCATGCGCGGCCTCCTGTCTGCTTGGGGACTATATGGCCTTCTCGCTGGTTGCGTACAAGGGTGGCTGCCCTTGCCCGCCCTTTGATCTCTGGATAGCGTTCCTTGATGAAAGAACTTTGCATATATCTGGAGCCTGATCTGCGCAAAAGCGCGGAGGCAGGTGCGCATAATTTTATCAATCTGGTGCGTGATGTTGCAGAGAAATCCTTATTTAGGGTCACATTTCATGATCAGCCAGCCGTCAAAGGCAATGCCAGCACTTATACCCTGTCTCACATGTCCGCCCCACCCGCCGAGCGCGGTTTGGTGTTTCGGCGGGCCTATCACTATCCGTTCTGGCAAATCGAGGCGACAACAGAGCGTTGGCGATGGGATGTTGCCAAGGCCAGATTTGACCCGGCAATCCATCACCCCGATGCCAAGCGTTTCTATTCTTATTGGCAGAACCGGCTTTTTGGCGCGGCGGCCGGCCAGGCAACCAAGGACGGATATATCTATGTTCCGCTTCAGGGTAAGCTAACCGCACACCGCTCATTCCAACGATGTTCACCGATAGAGATGATTGAGCATTGTTTGAGGCATGGCGGCGCACGACCGGTTGTGGCCTGCTTGCACCCCAATGAAACCTATTCGGCAGCAGAATTGACGGCGCTTGATGAACTTTCGGGGCGCCACAGCCAATTGTCGGTCGAAACCGGCAATATGGAACAACATTTGCAGCATTGTGATTTTGTCGTCAGCCAAAACTCAGCCGCGGCCTTTGCAGGATACTTCTTTGGTAAACCTGCATTGCTGTTTGGCAAAATTGACTTTCATCACATCGCCGTGGCCGCAGATATCGCGCATTTGTCAGATAGCTTTCATGCCGCCGCCACTGCGCAACCAGCGTTTGATCGGTATGTGCATTGGTTCTGGCAGCAAAACTGCATCAACGCGGGGAAGCTCGACGCGAAGGGCAGAATTGCATCGCGTTTTCAACGATTTGGCTGGCCTATAGAATAAGGGCGCCCACTTGGGACGCCCTCAAACCATCTTATCATCAAAGCCTTAGATCGACTCTTCGATCCAGCTTTGCAGCGCTGCTTTTGGCTTGGCGCCTGCCATGTTGGATACGACCTGACCATCTTTGAAGATGAACAACGCCGGAATGCCGCGCACACCCATCTGGGCAGGTGAATTCGGGTTCTCGTCCACGTTTACTTTGACGATCTTAACTTTGCCGTCCATTTCTGCGGACAGTTCTTCCAAAGACGGGCCGATTTGTTTGCATGGGCCGCACCATTCGGCCCAGAAATCCACCACGACTGGGATATCTGAATTTTTGACTTCGGCGTCGAACGTTGAGTCCGTAACTGCGACGGTGGCCATGATGCTCTCCTGACAGGAATTGGGTTCGAACAGAACCTATGAACGCATGCCCCCCGCGTCAAGATATGGCGAGCACTCTAGCGCGGATGTCACAATATTGTGGGGCAATTCCATCAACTGGCAAGTCGATGTCCATAGAATGGCTGTGCGGATGTCACGATCCGGGTAGATCTGCGCGAGCATCCTCGCATAGGCGCCCATCTGCCGAAGAATACCGTCGGGACACTGTTCCGGTCTATCCGGTACGATCCGATTGGTTTTGAAGTCTACAGCCGTGACCGCACCATCGGTTATGATCAACCTGTCGATCAATCCGTGTAGTCGGGCCTGTCCGATTTGGGCTGTTATCGGAACCTCGGCCAATGTGCCGGGCGCAAAAATACCGGCGAGGGCAGGGGCATTCAAAACTTGCAGAGCCTCTTGATAGGCCTGTTCTGTCATTTCCGGAGCGTCTGCCGAAACCATTTGCGTGGCAGCGCTTGCACGGTCCAAAGCGGAAAGTGGTGCCAGACGCTCCAACATATTATGCACCACTGTCCCGTAAAGCATGGCGCGCTCCTTGTCCTCTCCTGCATCTCCGGGCAAGGCCTTTGCGCCACCGAGATCAGATGGAGAAAGCGCCCCTTGCTTTAGAGAATAGATGGGCGCAGGTGTCGCAAAAACAGGGTCTAACTCAGTGTTTTCTTCAAGATCGGTCACATGATCAACCGTATCAAGGCTGTCCCAATCGCCCTCCGCAAACCGCAAAGTGCCATCATCCCCCACAGGAACAGCGTTTGCATGACCCATCGCTGCTTGGGCAATTTGATACCAGGACGATCCATCATTTGACAGATCCCCGGCAGCAGCAACAATCAGCCATTTTTCCGCGCGGGTCATCGCCACGTATAGCAATCTCAACCGTTCCTGAAACTGCGCGTCTTTCATGCTGTCGATGGTTTTCCTGAGGGCCGCTGGCATATCCGCTGCGGCGGCCTTCCAAATTGGTACACCTTCCATCCGGACAATTTCATCCTTGACAGTGATGTCGCGTCGCCCCGTATCGGGCAAGATAACAATGGGCGCCTCAAGCCCCTTTGCTCCATGCACCGTCATCACGCGGATCTGGTCCGAGGCACTATCGATCTGGCGCTTGATCTCCAGATCGTCAGTTTGCATCCAGACGATAAAGCCGGTCAAGCTGGGCACATTGCTGCGCTCATAGGACAAGGCCTGCGACAGCATCGCGTTGATCCCATCCTCAGCCTCGGCGCCCAAACGAGCCAATAATTTGCGGCGTCCATCATGCCGGGTGAGGATGCATTCGATCAAATCATACGGGCGTAGAAAATCAACGCGCGCCCGCAGATCCTCTAATTTAGAAACTGTTTCCGAATGATCTTCCCGATTGCGCAACGCCTGCCAGAGATGGCGTTCACTGCGCCGGTGGGCGAGATCGAACAACATCTGTTCGGACCATCCAAACAGGGGCGATTTCAACGCGGTCGCCAAAGACAGGTCATCATCTGGCGTCGCCAGGAATGACAACAACGCCGCCAGATCCTTGACGGCAAGTTCCGCCCCAACTTTCAGCCTGTCCGCCCCCGCAATTGGCAGGTTCGCGGCCTTACAAGCACGAATAATCTCGGAAAACAGGGCAGAGCGGCGCTGCACCAGGATCAAGAAATCACCGGCACGAACACGGCGGCGGGCAAAGACGCCGGGCGTATCGGTGTCTTCGGGAATGTAGTGTTCTTCGTTGATCAGCGTGGCGATCCGTGCCGCGATTTGCTCGGCGAGGATGACACTGTGATGCCGGGCACTGCGCCTGTCCACCGGATCGGTCCAGATGCGGTCTTCGTTGTCGTCCGCTTTTTCCACCACAGGCCACAGATCAACACGGCCGGGCAGGGCGGCTTTGAACGGTTTGTGCTGCGTTTTTTTGTCGAGACCGGATTGAAGGTCTGGATCAAAAGCAGTGTCTACAAGGCGTAAAATGGCCGAAGAGGACCGAAAGGAATAGTCCAGACTGCGATGCTGAAACAGTTTGCCGGCCTCGACGATCTTTTCCTCAAACATCAGACTTTTACGATCAAATTCCAACGGGTCGGCGCCCTGAAAGGAATAGATCGATTGCTTCTTGTCACCGACCACAAACAGGGTCCGTTCAACGTCAGACCGCGCACCGGACCCGCTGTAAAACTCGTCTGTCAGGCGCTCGATCACATCCCATTGCCGTGGCGAAGTATCCTGCGCCTCGTCAACGAGAATATGATCAATCCCCCCGTCAATGCGGAACAACACCCATGCGGCGACGGCCTTGTCGGTCAAAAGGGCGCGGGCCTTGAGAATGAGATCGTCGAAATCGAGCCAGCCACGCGCCTGCTTGGCGGCCTCATAGCGCGCTAGGAATGCCTTGGCGAACTTGTGCAGCGCGTTGGTTTTCTCCGCCAATGCCAAAGCCAGACGCGCCTCGCGGGCCTCTTCGACCCGCATCATAAGTTGTTCTAGCGCAGGCATCGCATCTGCGATGACCTTTTGTGTGGGTTTGGTTGGGAAACTGCCGATCTTTGCAGTAAACGGGGATTTTGCGCCTGCTCCGGTCAGGAAAACACCTTCGAGGGTTGGGAGGGCAGACAAATCAAATGACCCGATTTGCGCCAAAACATCTCCGGCTTTGGTGTCGTTTCCACCTTTCGCAATCAAATGGGGCGTGATTCCTTTTATGAGATCTGCCTCGCTTCCCAAAAAGACCGATTGTTCGATCGAAGCGCGGCTGAGGTCCGGTTCCTGACCCAAAAGTTGCAGCAATTCCGGCCAATCTGGAGAGGCTGCAAAAGCGTCACGCAGCCCGACAATACTGCGGGTCAGCTTGCCAAAATCCTCACCGGTGTAGAACCGTGCAATTTCCGCAATCAGGGGGCCATCATGATCTTCCGCCATGGCATCCACGATGTCTGCACGCAGCAAGTCTGCTGCGCGATCTTCGATCTCGGAAAATTGTGGACTGACTCCCGCCTCGAGTGGAAAGCGCCGCAATAGAGACGCGCAAAAGGAGTGGATGGTCTGAATCTTCAGACCACCCGGCGCCTCAATCGCCAGTGCAAACAAGGTGCGTGCCTTGCGCAGTTCAGCGGGATCAAGATCATCGCTCAGGCCCAGATCAGCCATCGCTTTGCGCAAGGCGGCATCATCAAGCATGGCCCATTCGCCAAGACGCTTAAAAAGCCGGTTTTGCATCTCTGATGCGGCGGCTTTTGTATAGGTCAGACACAAAATATGCTGTGGCTCGACACCGCTGAGAAGCAGCCGCGCCACCCTGTCCGTCAAAACCCGCGTTTTGCCCGACCCTGCGTTCGCCGCGAGCCAAGTAGAGGCATCTGGCCGTGCCGCATCAATCTGGGCGCGGGTGGCATCGTCAAAGTCCGGCATCATGTCAGATCCTCCGGCGAGGCAACTGTGGTTCCGTCCCATTCGCCAAAGCGGGCAAGCTGGTCATAATCGCCTGCCGCCTCTTCGGTTTTGACCATTCGGCGGGATGTGAACCCTTGCGCTGCGGTGAGGTAGCTCGCGATCAATTCTTGCAACCCTGCCAGCACTTCGGCGGGGGGCTCCTCATCCAAGGGGGCGGAAATTTCGACTGGTTTCGACCCTAAACCGATGAAAATCGCATTTGCGACCGGTGCTGCACCCACCTCGGCAAAGCCGCCTTCTTCGACCATCGCCGCTTCGATCAGAAGTTGTTTGTCGAACAGTTTTTGTTCTTTTTTGCTGGGCGGCGTGCCGGTCTTGTAATCATAGATCAGCGCATCGCCGGCATCAGTCAGGTCAATTCTGTCGGCAAAACCAGTGAGCGTGAAACCAAGTTCTTCGAAAACGTGTTTGCCGCGTGCGGCCTTTTCAAAGGCCACGGGGGAAGAATAACTTTGCCGTTTGGCCTCTTGCGCGATGAACCAATCGGCCACCCGCTCGATCCGCGCCAACCACATCGCACGAGCGGCCGGCCAGGGCGCTTCGGCTTCGAGAACCTCGCGGGCAATTGACAGCAGATGATCCTTGGTCAAATGCGCCGCATTGGCGCTGACGGATTTGACGAACCGTTCCATGATTTCATGCAAAACAATGCCGCGCACCGGGGCGTCCGGGGATTGTACCAGTGGATTGATTTGTCTCAGGCGCAATGTGTGTTTGGCATAAATGGCATAGGGATCGCGGATCAAGCGCTTGATCTCGGTGACAGAAAGCGCGTGCGGGCGGGCAATGACAGGCGGGCGGGGCGATGGGCGCGGGGCAGGGGTGCTGCGGATGGTTTCTTCCAATGCCCGCACTTGTTTGGTCCAGTATTCTCCACGCGCGCGCATCGCGGCCCAGGCTTTGGCACCGTCTTCTTGCGGCAAACCGTTCAGCAGATTGCCCAAACGGTTGAGCCATCGTGATGGCACGGTTTCTGCCTCGTCTGATCTGATTGCGCGTGTGATCCAGACCTCCGGAGCGGCGATGGCCTGTTGATAATCATGCGCGGACAGACCGATGCGCCGCTCAGGAAGCAGCAAACCGGCTTGCAGGCGCATCTGGCGGTTGAGCCATGGATCGGGCGGCGGTGCTTCGGGCCATGTGCCATCATTCAAGCCGCCCATAATGACCAGATCAGCGCCCTGAACACGGGCCTCCAAGGTGCCCCAGATCATGACGCCGGGATGCGGCGCATCGCGGTCACGCACTTCGCCACCCGATAGAACAGCACCCAGCAGATCTGTAAAATCACCGGCAGACATGGCGCCGCCGAAGACGGCTTGCTGAGACAAATCCGCCATCAGTTTTTCCGCCGCCTGTCCGGCCTTGCGACGCCACAATTCGTGGTCGGCTGTGCCTGACGGACCAGCCGCAATCCTACCTGCAAGATCGAGATGGCGCTGCACCCAAGTGGTCAAGGCCTGATCACCAGTGGTTGCATGGCAACAAAACGTTTGACCAACCCAATTGGCCCACTCAAGAAATGCACCCGGCTCTTCGATCTTGTCCGCGGCCTTCTGCGCGATCCGGGCAAGGCCGTCTGGATCGGGATAGGGCAAACCATCGCGGCGGATCTGCATCTCAAGGCGCTGGGTATGCAGCTGATGCAGGTTCCGGTCCGCACCACTATGGGTGAGCGGGTGTTTGAGCAAAGTCAGCAAGGCCTCTGCATCCAGCTTGCGCAGAAACAACGCTGCAACATGGCGCAGAAACCGGCCCGGTGGCGACAATTGCAGCGGCGTGCCTGCACTGTCGTCCGGAAGGATATTCCAACGATCCAGCGCCGAGGTCACTTGCCGGGTCAACATCCGGTCGGGCGTGATCAACGCAGCGGTTTTCCCCTCTTCGACCGCCTTGCGAAGGCGCAGTGCGATGGTCAATGCCTCGATGCGCGGCGTTGGTGCCTCCACAAGGGTCATCCCAGCCGTTGCAGCGGTCAGACCGGCCAAGTCCGGTCCCTCGCTGAGCCATGCATGGGTGACAGGTGCCGGGCGCAAAGACAGGGAAACAAGCGCATTGCGGGTGGGTGACGGTGCATCCCCTTTGGCCCAGGGGCGGATATCCTTGCGCGGCAATTCGAGCGCCTGCATCAAGTGCCGAAACCGGTATTGCGGGTGGTCCTCGGACAGCAGTTCCTGATCCAGCTGCGCCCAAACCGCGGTGGGCATGTCAAAGTCAAACCCCGGCAGGACAAGCGCACCCTGCGGCAGCTTTGCCACCGCCTGCATCAGCAATGAGGTGGTCCCGCGCGAGCCTGTGGAACCGGCAAGGATCACGGGATTTTGCGGTGGATTGGCCTGCCATGCGGCAATAATTTGCAAGGTCAATTGCCTTTGCCGCGCTTCTGCATCCGGCGCGCTGCCCGTTTGGCCAAGATAGCCGTGGGCAATTTCGATAAACCTTTTGGCGCGATCCCAATGCCCGGATTGATCGCTGACATCGAGATTCTCAATGGCGCTGATATCAACGCCTTCTCCCTGCATTTCGTCCATCAACGCCGCCAGACTGTCTGACAAGGCATAAAGCGATGCACGCGGGGCCAATGTAGGGTCTGCCTCCAACAGACCGGACAGCAATTGAATAAGCTCAAGCCGCCGTTGCAGAGCAGGGATTGCAGGCGGGGCTGTGACGCCGGGCACCAATGTGTCCAATTCTCCCAACAACCGGATGCGGGGCAAAAACCCTGCTGGCCCATTGTCGAAAATATCCCGCAAGCGCCGCGCCATCCGGCGGGTGTTCACGATCAGATCAACCCGCGCCATTGCATCCGGCGGCGCATCTTTCAGCCGCACGCGAAGACCGTCCGCAAGCGCGGCAGGAAAATCTACACCTGGGGCCAATCCAAAGACTCTGGCGCTATCTGATGGATCAAACATGGTGCTGCTCCAGCATTTCTTCGGCCAATGCGATTCCGCCGGGATGCCCCACGTCACACCACTTTCCGGGGTAGCGCAGTCCGCATAGCCGCCCTTTGGACTGCATCATGTCCCACAAAAGGTTGAGGGAAAATACGCGGTCTTTGATGTCGTGCAAAAGTTCTGTTTTGATGATCTGAATGCCGCCGTAAACAACGCCCGGACCGCGCGACAATGTGCCGTCGTCAGCCAGCGTAAAATCTCCAGATCCGGCATGACCCACCGCCTGTGCGGTTGGAACACAGACCAAAAGCGCATCCATCGTCGCTGGGTTCCAGGCATCGCGCAGCAGATGCAACGGGTTCGGCCCGGCCCAGATCGCATCGGTGTTCATGGTGAATACCGGACCTTCGCCAAGCAAAGGCAACGCATTTCGCAAGCCCCCGCCGGTGTCCAGAATATCGGGCGTTTCGATCAAAGTCTCAACGCCCTGCACCTCAAGATGATACTGCAGCTTTTGCGGCTTATAGTGCAGATTGGCGACCACGCGCCCCGTGCCATGGGTCAGGTCCAATGCGTGATCCACCAGCGCCTTGCCCGCGACCTTGATCATTGGTTTCGGCTGATCCTTGGTCAGGTGTTTCATCCGCGTGCCAAAACCGGCGGCAAACATCATTACGGCTGTGGGGTGGTCGCGCATCGGTTTTTCAAATCCATCAAAAATTCAGGTGTCGGGCGGGCAAGAAAGGGATCAAGCAGGTCTTTCACCTCGTGCAGGTCGGGGTGTTCCAGGTTGCGCATCACATAGCCCCAGACCCGCGGGATCATATCGACATAATGGGCCTTGCCATCCCGCAGGCAAAGCCTTGCAAAAATACCCAGAATGCGCAGATTTCTTTGCAAGCCAAGCGTGGCATAGGCGTTTTGATACTCTGTGTGCGGCCTGTCTGTGCAGGCGAGATAATGATCGATCATCGCAGCTTCGATCATTGGATCCACATCGCGGCGGGCGTCTTGCATGATTGATACCAGATCATAGGCGGGATGCCCCAACAGAGCGTCTTGAAAGTCCAAGATACCAACGCGCGCCGCGCCTGTCCGGTTGGGCAACCAAAGCAGGTTTTGCGCATGGTAATCGCGCAGGATCACGACCTGCTCTGATTGTGAAACCCTCTCGGCAAGCGGGCGGAACACATTCTCGAACGCGCGGCCAAGATGGTCAAACCCTTCAGGAACGTACCAATCAAAGAACAGCCCCGTCATTTCAATCAGCCAATCGGCATCACACAGGGGCAAGGATGGCAGCGGCGCGGTGTGCAGTTGGACCAGCACATCAATACTGGCGCGATAAAGCGGCAGTTGCGCCTCGGCGTTCTTTGCCATGAGATCGGCAAAAAGATCATCACCAAGATCCTCAATGATCAGAAACCCTTCCTCTGCATTCTGATGATAGATCTGCGGTGCGGACAATTCTTGGCCGTGCAAAAAATCGGCGATTGCGACAAACGGCCGGACGTCTTCGCCTTTGTGGGGCGGGGCATCCATGAGGATGGCGGTTTCGCCGTTGGCACGGGTCAATCGGTCATACCGGCGGTTTGATGCATCTCCCGCGACCAGCGCGCGGCCAGCATCGGACCAGCCGGACCGGGCCAAGAATTGATCCAGCCGGATCGCGCGATCGCTCATGGATGAATTGCTCCGAGCTTGTCCGCCCATTTGGACCCTTTCCAACGCATCATCAGCTGTCGGGCGTTGTCATCTTCGCCGGGCTCGATGGAGATGTGAAGGGCATTGTCCGGGGTCAACGGCCCAAGCCTGTCAGGCCATTCGACCAGACAAACGGCACTCTCGAAGGCATCGGTCAATCCCAGCTCTTCAATCTCGAAAACCGAGGTGAGACGGTACAGATCAGCATGCCAGATCTCGCCGATATCGGTGTCGTAGGTTTGCACCAAGGTGAAGGTTGGCGAGGGCACATCTTCTGGCATGTCCAGCACCGATTGGATCAAAGATCGCGCGAAATGGGTCTTCCCTGCGCCGACATCACCGGTCAGCAAAATGACGTCTCCTGCGGTCAGTCGGGAGGCCAATCTTGCGGCCAAAAGGGTCATATCATCCGCGCCGGAGATTGATACTGAAAGATGATGTGCAGACATGCCATATGGTGACGGCCATGCCGGATGACTGCAAGATCAAAGCGGCGCTTGGTCAGCTATTTTTCCAGCTCATCGCGGCGCGATGCGGCGGGGTCATTTGCAGCGCTTCGATTGCGAAATCGAACCAAGGTAGAACCCGAGGCAATCCCCCGTACTTCGCAGGTCAACGCGTCGCCGTTCTTGAGGTACAGTGTCATATCCCAAGGGGTTCCGGTGCCGCGTTCAGAGATGCATTTTGCAATTTCCGGCCAAAGGGCGCTGGGCTGGCAAAGCCGGGACCACAGATCAATGCAATCGCCAATCGTGGTTTCGACAAAGCCGGTACCGGGGTCGTGGCCCCACAAATCCCGATAGGCCAGATTGCAACAGGTCAATGCGCCGCTGGCCGAAAACACAACCAAGCCATCCTCGACCACATCAATCAGGGATTGTCCCAGCTCAAGCTCGCTCCGAAAACTGCGGGTCAAGGATACTTCGGCGCTGATATCTTCAAACAGGAAAGCGGTGGCGCCGTCCGGGTGCGGCCTTCCTTCCACGCTAAAGGTGCGCCCGTCTTCGAGGTTCCAGGTTTCCTCATAGGAGGTGTCGGACGCAGCCGCGATCAAATCAGTGATGGCCTGCCGCCAGGAGGCATAATTCTTGGGTTCCGGCATTATGCGGTCTTCGCGCAACTGGTCAAAAAAGGACAATATCTGCGGGCGGCTGCTGAGAAATTTTGGCGTCAGATGTGTCAGGTCCACGAGCGCCGGATTGAACAGAACCAACTGTCCGCGCCGATCAAATATGGCCAAACCCACCGACAAATGCGCAAAGGTCTTGGCGAGGCTCTGGACAAAGTCGCGCTGGGCTTGTTCGGCCTCAACCAATGCGTTGATGCAGTTGGCGTGGCACACAGTGATGCTGCCCATCTGGATGGATGTCACCTCGTACCAATCGGGCAAATCAAGAGGATCAAGGCGCAGGGTCACACGGCGCGGTCCATCGCCGGACGTGATCGGAAAAAGCGGTGTTTCAGGATCGGCATCTGGCCCCCGTGCAAGCTCATGCAGAACGGTGTAGGCGGGGTTTGACCAACAGACCGCACCCTCAGCGTTCAGATGCCAAACCGGGTTGATCATTGTATCGCTGCTAAGCCGAAGCGCGTTCATCTCCTGCGCGATGGCAGGTGTGATCGGGGTGGTGGTGGACGGCTCTTCAACGGGGGTCAGCGTGACCCAACACAGGGCGTCACGCCAACGCAATTCAATGTTATGCGGCGGCGCTGCCTGCCCTTGGGGCTGCAACACAACGCTGCCTTGCGGGCCTGAGCCGGGCACCGGGGGAAAATCAGGAAATGTCGGGATCAATGTGTCGCGGATATCCTGCCATGCGTGCAGACCCGGCTCGACTGCGAAATGCCGCAGGGCGCTGTCGGTGCCATGTTGCAGGACGCCATCGGTGAACAGCAGCGCCATCGGTTCAATCGGTGTGGTGGCGGTGACATGGGACCGGGACAGATAACTTTGCGCCAAGCCAGCGGCCACAATGGCCGTCAGGACAATGACAACAATCTCAAAGAGTTCCAGAAACAAGCCACACCTCCGCAGAGATTAACAAAGCATGGAAAGTGGGTTGAAATAGTTAACAAACCATTAATGGCTCTGGGTGCGCCTTAATTTATGAAGTGATTAGAGGGTTTTGCCCCAATGGCTGCTCATGGTCGCGGGTGTTGAGGGTCCGGCGCGGCCATGTCACCTCGACCACGGCGCCAGTGCGATCCCCCGCTTTGCGGTCGTCACTGCCATTCGCAAACCGCAGCGTCGCACCTGACCGCTCCAGCAAGGTTTTTGCGATGAAAAGGCCCAGCCCCATGCCTTCGTATTCCGGTCTTGCGGATTTGTTCTTTTCGGGTGAACGGCGGCGCATGAACGGATCGCCAATCCGGCCCAGAAGATACGGTGGAAAGCCCGGACCGTCGTCAATAATGCGCACGGTGACGGTTTCATCGGTCCAATCGGCGCTGACCCACACCCGTTCGCTTGCGAAATCAACGGCGTTTTGCACAAGATTGCGCAGCCCGTGTACAATCTCGGGTTTGCGCAGGATCAAGGGCTGGCTTTTGCGCTGGGCGGCAGTGAAGGCCTGATCTATCAACACCTCCTTGCCCCGGTTCATATGCGGCTCTGCCGCCTCCAGAACCACCGTCTCAAGTGGCGCTTTGTGCAGGTGCAAATCATCTTTTCCCGCACTTCCCATATCGCGCAGAATGTCGCGGCATCTGTCTGCCTGATCGCGGATCAGGGCTGCGTCATCGGCAAGGTCAGGATGGTCAGCCAGGTCATTCATCAATTCGACACTGGTGAGTTTGATCGTCGCAAGCGGTGTGCCAAGCTCATGCGCGGCGGCGGCGATGACGCCGCCCAGATCGGTCAGCTTTTGTTCCCGTGCCAGGGCCATTTGCGTGGCCGAAAGGGCATCCCCCATCGAGTGAACCTCGGTCGTGACGCGCCGCGAATAGGCGCTGGTAAACACAATGGCGATGATCAAGGCGGTCCATTGACCAAAAATGAACAGGCCCGGAAGGCGCAGGATGTCCCCGTTTTGGCTGGTGAGCGGAAGGTGAAAGACCGCCAGCCCAGTGACCAGAATAATGGCTGTGGAACACAGCACCACGGTGGATCGCAGGCTAAGCGCGGTGGCCGAAATGGTCACTGGCCCCAAAACCAAAAGAGAGAAAGGATTGTTCAAACCGCCGGTCAGGAACAGCAAGAATCCCAATTGCAACAGATCGAACATGACCATCAACAGGTTTTCGCGTTCGGACAGGCGCTTGTTTTCCGGAAACACCAGCGTCGCGACCAGATTCCCGATTACCGATGCGCCGATGGCAAGGTAGCAGAACCCCAGTTCCAGTTGCAGCCCATAAACCAGCTGGGCCACGGTGATGGCGATCAATTGGCCAGTGATCGCAACCCAGCGCAGCAGGATCATTGTGCGCAGACGGATCCAGTTGGCCCGCGTGCGCGCGGTGAGGGGTCTGATATTCGCCTGCGTCATCTGCGCACCTTATGTTTATTGGCCGTTACATCGCCGAAAATGTAGCGTAGGTCTGCCGCCGAGTCCGATCAAGACCACCGTTGGTAGGAGAGAATTATGAACCGCACGATCGCTATTTCAGCCGCCGCAGCCGCCGCCGCGCTTTTGCTGGGCACCTATTTTATTACTTCGGGAACCAAGAGCGACGATAAATTTGCCCAATGCCGGTCTGCTGCAGTCGCCGGAGAGTTGGGCGGCCCGTTCGAGTTGGTCAACGCCCAAGGTCAGACAGTCACCGACAAAGACGTGATTACAGAGCCAACATTGATCTATTTCGGGTATACCTACTGCCCCGATGTTTGCCCGCTTGATGTGGACCGCAACGCCAGCGCCATCGAGATCCTTGAAGAGCGCGGAACGATGGTGACACCGGTTTTCATCTCCATTGACCCTGCCCGCGACACACCTGAGGTGGTTGGTGAATTTGCCGAAGTCATGCATCCGCGTATGATCGGGCTCACTGGCTCTGCCGAGCAGGTCAAAGCGGCCAGCATGGCCTATCGCACCTACTACAAGGCGCATGAGGCAGTGGATGACGAATATTTGGTGGACCACTCGACCTTTAGTTATCTGGTGATGCCTGAAGAAGGGTTTGTCGAGTATTTCCGCCGCGAAACCACGCCCGAACAGATGGCAGACCAGATTGGGTGTTTTGTCGATCAACTCTGAGCGTTTGACGCGGCTTAGCGTCGCGCCATATGGTTAATGGTAGACGGAAATTTCCAGATGAGGCTGTGACCTGATGCAAGACACCCCAAATATCGGCGCGGACAAGTCACTATTGCTTGTGGATGATGATGAGCCGTTTCTGCGCCGATTGGCCAAGGCAATGGAAAAACGCGGCTTTGAAGTTGAGACCGCGGACAGTGTTGCCGCCGGCAAGGCCATCGCAACCGCGCGTCCGCCAGCCTATGCGGTGATTGATCTGCGGCTCGAAGATGGCAATGGCCTCGACGTGGTGGAGGTGCTGCGCGAACGCCGTGAAGATTGTCGGGTGGTTGTGCTGACGGGGTACGGTGCGATCGCCACGGCTGTTGCTGCGGTCAAGATCGGCGCGACGGATTATCTGTCCAAACCTGCGGACGCCAATGACATCACCAATGCGCTTTTGGTGCCTGAAGGGGACATGCCGCCGCCGCCCGACAACCCAATGAGCGCGGACCGCGTGCGTTGGGAACATATTCAGCGCGTGTACGAGCTGTGTGATCGCAATGTGTCCGAAACAGCGCGGCGGTTGAACATGCACCGCCGCACACTTCAGCGGATTTTGGCAAAGCGTTCACCGAGATAGGGTTTGACGGTCAAAGATTGTACCGCTTGCTGATGCGGTCGACATACATGCCGTTGCCCAGCAATACATTGGGGTGGCGTGCATAGTCTTCGAAACCGCGGCTTTGGTAATACGCAAGACCGCCGCTGTTGTCGGCACGGATGGTCGCATTGATCCATTCATAATTCAGCGCAACAGCCGCTTTGCGGGTCGCTTCAAACAGTTTTGACCCGATGCCAAGCCCGGTTTGCCCGACCTGAACGAAGGTCGCGATGTCGCAGGCCGCTGCGGGCAGTTTCGCCTTGGGTTCAATCGACTGAAAACCAAGTAACGCGCCCTTGGCGTTTTCTGCCACATGCCAAACGGATTGATCGGGGGCTTGGGCAAACCAGCCGAGCAAAGTGTCGCGCGTCACTTCGTTGGTAAAGGCCGTGGTGCCCCCTTCGCGGATGATCTCGTTCAGCAAATCCGCCATTGGACGTGCGTCCAGCCGCGCCGCAACACGCACATTTATCAAGTCATCTCTCTCAACAACTGTGCATGGCGTGCGGTAAATTCTGTACGTACTTCAAGGGGGGGTCTCAGGATGATCCGTAGATCCGCGATCAGCGCCGCGTCGGGGCGCCCGAAAAACTTGCTGGCCTCTGCTTCGGAAAAACCCGCAATCTGGGTTGCTTCCATCCAGGCACTGATTTTATCGGCGCGTTTGATTTGTTTTTTGGCGCTGGCCGGAATCGCAGCAGGCAAGCCAAACCGCAGATGAATTGCCGCCGTCAATCGGTCATCCAATGCGCCGTAGCCGGGCCCAACCGCTGCCTTAACCGGAGAAATCATATCGCCGATCACATATTCTGGCGCATCATGCAAAAGCGCGGCAAGCCGCCATTTGGCTGGCGCCTTGGGGTTGATCCGGCCAAAGATCGTTTCGACCAAAAGCGAATGTTCCGCGACGGAGTAGGCATAATCGCCCATGGTCTGACCGTTCCAGCGGGCCACAAAGGCCAGCCCATGCGCAATGTCTTCAATCTCGATATCCACCGGGGTCGGGTCCAGCAGATCAAGCCTGCGACCGGACAGCATCCGCTGCCATGCACGGGGTTGTTGCGCCATGAACCGGGCCTCATCTCATCTGCAATTGGAACCATTTGTTGGCTTCATCTGTTATTCCCACGAAGGAGAGAGCCATGAAACCCGTTTTTTCGATATCCGCTGTTTTGATTGCAATTGGACTGTCCGCCCCCGTCGCGGCGGCCGATACCGTCTGCATGCCATCGGGAGAGATGAAAGCCTCTCTGATCGATTGGTACGGCGAAAGGCCTGTCTCAGAACCAAGCGAAAACCGGGAGCAATTGTGGGTTTCCGAGCAAACCGGCACATGGACGTTGATTAAAACGCTGGCGGACGGGAATGCCTGCGTTCTGGCCCAGGGCGAAGATTGGATGGCCGGCGCAAATCAGGATGAACTGATTGCTGCGCTTGACTAAGCCCCGCTGCCGCCCATTTGAAACGAACAATCATTGAGACCGCTGCCTAAAAATGATAGGCGGCGGTCAAATTTGTTATGAGGTGCCACATGGCCGAAGATTATATCGTCAAAGACATCACCCTTGCCGCCTATGGGCGTAAGGAACTGGATATCGCAGAAACCGAAATGCCCGGCCTGATGGCGCTGCGCGATGAATACGGGGAAAGCAAACCTCTGAAGGGGTCGCGCATCGTTGGATCGTTGCACATGACCATCCAGACCGCTGTTTTGATTGAAACGCTTGTGGCGCTGGGCGCCGATGTGCGCTGGGCCTCCTGCAATATCTTCTCCACGCAGGACCATGCCGCGGCTGCCATTGCTGAATCTGGCGTGCCAGTTTTTGCGATAAAGGGTCAAACACTTGTAGAGCATTGGGATTATCTGGACCGTTCCTTCCTGTTCCCCGATGGACCGAACCTGATTTTGGATGATGGCGGCGATGCGACGTTGTACATCTTGTTGGGGGCACGTGTGGAGAATGGCGAAGACGATCTGATCGCCATCCCGAAATCCGAAGAAGAAGAAGCGATCTTTGCCCAGATCAAGAAACGCATGGCGGCCAGCCCCGGTTGGTTCACCAAAATGCGTGATCAGATTGTTGGCGTGTCCGAAGAAACCACAACAGGTGTTCACCGCCTGTATGAACTGGTCCGCGACGGGCAATTGCCCTTCCCGGCGATCAACGTGAACGATTCTGTGACCAAGTCGAAGTTCGACAACAAATATGGCTGTAAGGAATCTCTGGTCGACGGTATCCGCCGCGCCACTGACACGATGATGGCGGGCAAAGTCGCAGTCGTTATGGGCTACGGCGACGTTGGTAAAGGCTCAGCCGCCTCGCTGCGCGGCGCAGGCGCCCGTGTCAAAGTCACCGAAGTTGATCCAATCTGTGCGTTGCAAGCGGCAATGGACGGCTTTGAAGTTGTCCTGCTCGAAGATGTCGTCGGTTCGGCAGATATCTTCATCACCACCACCGGCAACAAAGACGTGATCCGCATCGAGCACATGCGCGAAATGAAGGACATGGCGATTGTCGGCAACATTGGCCACTTCGACAACGAAATTCAGGTTGCCGCACTGAAAAACCACAAATGGACCAACATCAAGGAACAGGTGGACATGATCGAGATGCCAAACGGCAACCGGTTGATCCTTCTGTCCGAAGGGCGTTTGCTGAACCTTGGCAACGCCACGGGCCACCCGTCCTTTGTCATGTCTGCCTCTTTTACCAATCAGGTGTTGGCGCAGATCGAGCTGTGGACCAAGGGCGACAACTACAAGAACGACGTTTACATCCTGCCCAAGCATCTGGACGAAAAGGTCGCACGCCTTCATCTTGACCGGATCGGCGTGAAGCTGAGCAAGCTGGATCCGGAGCAAGCTGCCTACATCGGCGTCAGCCCGGATGGCCCGTTCAAGCCAGAGCACTACCGCTACTGATCAAACGCAACAGAATGTGACAAAGGCCGGGGTCGACAATTGCCCCGGCCTTTCTATGTCTGATGGGTGATTGTAATTTGGGGTTAAGCCTGTGCGGTTTGTGTCAGCAGTATTTTCGATCTGCATTCTGCTTTCTGCGCTGGCCTTGTTCTTGATCGCCCATCCACAATCACCGCTTCCGCCACAATGGAACCCCCTCAAACCGCTATCTGTGACCGACCCCATCACGCCCATGACGTCTTGGAAGCTGAGGCAGGCTCTATCCGCTGACAGCCTCTGCCATGCGGCGCTGGGCACCGGGGCCGCGTTTCAGGATCTCCCTGATTTTGAACAGAGTGCACAGTGCCACATCAAACCGCAGGTGCGCCTGACCTCCGTGGGTGGTGCCAGGATACGCCCTCTCTACACTCGCTGCCAAACAGCTCTGCGTTTGGCAATGTGGCATCAGCATTCCATCGCGCCAAAGGCACAGGACATTCTGAACCAGCCTGTGCGCGAGATCCTTCATCTATCAAGCTACAACTGCCGTGAAATCCGCACGGCCAGCGGCCCAACCGGGCGGATGAGCACCCATGCAACGGCTGACGCGGTGGACATTCAGGGCTTTGTCATGGCGGAGGGTCAAAGGATCCTGTTGCAGGATCATTGGCAGGACGGTGGTGAACGGGGCGGATTTCTGCGGGCGGTGCGGGATGGCGCATGCGATTGGTTTCGCCTGACGCTTGGCCCGGATTACAACGCCCTGCATTCAGATCACTTCCATTTGCAGCACACCGGTTGGGGCCTTTGCCGATAAAGACGAGGGCGATCAGCCGCGAAGCACCGGCGCATATGCGACGACAACGCCAGAAATTTCCCCTTTGTCGGTTTGGGATTACGGATTAGTCTCTGCCCGAGATCAGGCATTCTGATCAGTCAATTCAATTTAAGGTGGGAGAATTCTGTATGGGCAAGCGTGACGAATGGATCGCAAAATATGCGGACGATCTGAAGAACAAATGTGGCATGACGCCAGACATGGACCTGCTGACCAAGGTGACAATCGGTTGCGGTCCGTCGATCTATAACGCGGATGCACAAACCGTTGCGGCCAGTCAGGAAAGTGAGCTGGAGTTGGTCAAAAACAACTTTCTCATCAAAAAACTGGGCATGTCCGACAGCCCTGAATTGATGGCGGGTATCAACAAGGCGATCGAAACATATGGCAAATCCGAGCGGAACAAATACCGCGCCGTGATCTATTACATGCTGACCAAGCATTTTGGCAAAGAGGCCGTTTACGGCTAAGCCGGTCCCGATCTTTCATTCTGACGCCCGCTTTTGGTTAAGCGGGCGTTCTTTTTTCGATCTGTGTTTGAAACATCATTTTCTTGGCCCGACGCCGCGCAAATGCTATGAAACTCAAAGGCCAGTAAGGCCAGAACAGATTTCGATACGTGTGCGGGGTTATGGGAGCGCACGGGGTGAGAAGGGTTCTGGCATCTGTGCCGGAACCCTTTTTCCGTTTCAGAACAGCATCAGCACCAAACCAATGACCGCGCAGCCGAACGTGGCATAGCCGCTGTCGATCAAGGTCAGGCGAAACGGGCGGCCGGCATAGCCATTGTTGATCATGATCCATGGGCTGATGAAAAACAGGCCGATGCCCAGGCCGGACAGCAACCCCTTGCCCATTGTATCAATTCCCGAGAGGGAAAACGTATGTCGCATCATCCCCGCCACAAGGACCATGGCGATCCCGGCAAGGATAAAGGGCGTCTTGGAGTATCCCTCAGGCTTGCCATCCGCACCAAGCTTGAGACCCACGGCATCCATCCAGGGCTTTGAAAGCACGCTGTACCAGACCGCCCCAAAGGCAAACCCCGCTGCCGCGGCAATAATCACTGCTAGAAAATCCATTTCGTCCCTCCAGTTTTAGGCATTCTACGCAGCCAAGGCGGAAAATTGCCAGATAATTGGAGAAGTCTGCGATATCGGAGGGTGGCCTGTATTTGCTCTGACCATTGTCCCCAGTGATGACAGACCAATGGTCAGGGAGATTGAAATGACCGAAAGGGCGCTGCCATGTTTTCCATAGTTCAAGGCTCGGTTTTCCCCAAATCACAGATCACCTGCCATTCTTTTTCGGTCACGGGCTGCACAGACAAGCGGGAGTTTTTGACCAACACCATCTCTGCAAGTCGCGGATCCGTTTTGATTTGATCCAACGTCACAGGCACCTCAAAGGCGCGGATGGCCTTGATATCCACGCATTCCCAACGGTCATCGTCGGTCGTGCTGTCGGGGTGGGATTCGGCGCAAACCTCGACGATCCCGACCACTGATTTTTCCTTCATCGAATGATAAAAGAACCCCCGGTCGCCGAGTTTCATTTCGCGCATGAAGTTGCGGGCCTGATAGTTACGCACGCCATCCCATTCTTCGCCCGCCGCGCCCTTGGCCACCTGATCATCCCAGCCCCATGTGTTGGGTTCCGATTTGAAAAGCCAATACGCCATCAGCCGATCACCCTGTTCCAATGGGTCAGGGTCACGGACTGGAACAAACCGGCCTTGGCATATGGGTCATTCTCTGCCCAGCTTTGGGCGGCCGCCAAATCTGGCACATCCAGAATGATCAAAGATCCGATCATCCCACCATCTGCATCCAAAAGCGGACCGGCCTGCGCAACCAGATCAGTTGATTTGAGGTAGTCCAAATGCGCTGGCCGGTTTTCCTTGCGGATCTCCAGGGCGCCAGGTTTGTCATGGGCCATCAGGGCAACAAGCATATCATTCTTCCTTAAGTGGTCGGGCCAAAAGTGATTTCATCGCATCCGGTACATCTTGTCTGCCATCCAGCACGGCTGCAACGGCGGCGGTGATTGGCATTTCCAGATCGGCGGACCGGCTCAATTCATTAACAGCGCGGGCCGTTGCGGCGCCTTCAACTGTGGTTGTGGGGTCAAAAGTTTCACCGCATCCCAACGCAAGTCCAAGCCGGTAATTTCGCGATTGATCAGAGGTACAGGTCAGAGTCAGATCACCAAATCCGGACAAGCCGGACAGCGTGCTTGGTTTGGCGTTCAAATGACGGGCAAGCCGCTGCATTTCCGCATAGCCGCGGGTCATCAACGCGGCGCGCGCACTTTCACCCAATCCCGCACCCATCGCGGCCCCGCAGGCAATCGCGATGACGTTCTTCAAAGCCCCACCCAGCTCCGCTCCAATGGTGTCAGTGGTGCGGTAAAGGCGTATGTTTGCCGTTGTTAGGGTCTGTTGCAGATACTTGCCCGCTTTGTCATCGGCGCAAGCAAGGGTGAGTGCGGTCGGCAGGCCACGTGCGATATCGGCGGCAAAGCTAGGGCCGGTCAGGATGGCTGCAATTGCATCTGGCACCTCCTGACGGATCACAGAAACCGGCCCTACACCCGTGGTCAGTTCAATACCTTTGCAGCAAGCCAACAGGTGTTTTCCTGACAGAATATTGGCGTTCGCAGACAGCATTTGGCGCAGTTTTTGCATCGGAACAGCCAGCAGAATGATGTCTGCGCGCTCGATGTCATTCAAGTTGTCAGTGAGTGTCAGGTTCTCGGGGAAAGGACAGCCCGGCAATCGTGCCGTGTTTTCGCGCCGTGCCGCCATATCACGCAGATCTCTTGCCCAAAGGGTGACTGGGCCTGATCCAGCCAGCGATATTGCCAAAGCTGTGCCAAAAGCTCCGGCACCTAGGACCGCAATGCTCATGCTTTAGCTCCCTTCTTTCCCGATCCAAGCATGGACGGGGCGGTTTGGTCCAACGGCCAGCGGGGCCGTGCAGAAAGGGTCAGATCATCCGCGGGCCGCTGTTGTGCCTGTTCGGCAGCGGCATAGGCGATCATCGCGGCATTGTCGGTGCAAAGGGCAAGCGGCGGCGCAATAAAGTTGGCCTTGTATTGATCTGAAACAGTCTCTAACGCCTCGCGTATGGCGGAATTTGACGCAACGCCGCCCGCGACACATAGACTGCGATCAACACCGTCTGGATAATGATCAAAGGCACGGCGCGTCTTTTCTGCGAGTACATCCACAACAGCAGCCTGAAATCCGGCGGCGAGGTCAGATTGATCCTGTTTGGTCAAACCGCCTTGCGCGGACACCAATGCATCCCTTTGCCGCAACACAGCGGTTTTGAGCCCGGAAAACGACATATCGCTGCCCGGACGATCAAGAAGGGGGCGGGGAAAGGCAAAACGCTTTGGATCACCGGCCATTGCCGCCTGTTCGATGGACGGTCCGCCGGGTTGGGGCAGGGCGATCAAACGCGCAACCTTGTCAAAAGCTTCCCCCGGCGCATCGTCGATTGTACCGCCAATACGTTTGTAGCAGTCAGGGCCAGAAACCATCAAGAACTGGCAATGGCCCCCCGAAACCAAAAGCATCAGGTAGGGGTAAGGCACATTGTCTGTCATCCGCGGAGTCAGCGCATGGCCGGCGAGGTGGTTCACACCATAAAGCGGCTTGCCCGTCGCTGCGGACAATCCCTTGGCGCACATAACGCCAGAAACAACCCCGCCAATCAGCCCCGGACCAGAGGTCACCCCAATGGCATCAATGCCGGATAGGTCCAACTTTGCTTTTATTAGAGCCTGTTCAACACAAAAATCCAGCTTTTCCGCATGGGCGCGGGCCGCGATCTCTGGTACCACGCCGCCAAAGGCCGCATGCAGTTCCGTTTGTCCGGCCACGACCGATGACAGAACTTCTGCACCCTTGTCGCTGACACGCACCAATGCCGCTGCGGTGTCATCGCAGCTGCTTTCAATGCCGAGAATGGTCATGGTCTTTGTCATGGCGCTATCCGTTGCATGGGGCGTCCCTCGCAGGTAACACCGCAGAGAGGGGCAAACAATGCCGAGACATTCAATGACCAAGCCGATTTTGTTGATCACACGGCCCAAGCGAAGCGCGGAAAAGTTCCTCGCACGGCTTGATCCCACGCTTTTGACCAAGGTGGATGTTGTGCTTTCGCCTTTGTTAGAGATTGTTCCGACCCAAGCCGCGGTGGACCTAGATGTTTCTGCCGCAGTCATATTCACCTCTGCCAATGCGGTTCAATTTGGCCCGCCGGGGCAGGGGCGCACGGCCTATTGCGTGGGCGAGCAGACCGCAGAGGCCGCAACTGCCCAAGGCTGGCGCGTTGCTTTCGCCGCGCGGGACGCGGATGATCTGGTTGCACGGCTGAGTGTTGATGCGCCCAGCGGTCCGTTGACCCATCTGGCCGGAAAACACCGCAGGGGCGAGATCGCGGCGCGTTTGGCGCAAATCGGGATCGAGACAGAAGTGATTGAAGTCTATGATCAGGCGCTTGTGCCGTTGACCGCTGACGCCCAAGCGGCGCTCTGCAGTGAAACAAGGGTTTTGCTGCCGCTTTTCTCCCCGAGAACCGCGGGGCATTTTGCCGCAGAGTTCCGTTCGGTGCAGAACCTCCAAATCGTCGCAATCAGCGCAGCGGTAGTTGACGCGTTGGGCGAAAAGGCGCCTGTGGATGTGATCATTGCAAAGGCACCAACAGGCAAAGATATGGTGCAATGTATTGAAAAACAGCTGCGCACCTACAGCTTAGCTTGAAGGCAGGTTTGATTGCCGGATACAATCGGGTGGTTAAACTGATCTGTCGGTCAGAATCGGAAAGGTTGCAGAGTGGCTAAAGCGAAGAGACCCGTTACAGGAAACTCCTCCACATCAGCGAAAGCCGGTTCAGGAGGCAGGGAAACCGCATCCCGCGCACCCAAAGTATCAAAGCCGGTCCGGGCGAAGCCCAAGACCTCAAGCGCCAAACCAAAGGCTGCTGCATCCAAGGCAACAACGGCCAAAGCGACGGCTGCAAAAACGGTTTCCGAGACAACAGCAGACAAAGCTACGGTAAAGGAAAAAACCGTTGCGGCAGCAGAACAGAAAAAACCGGAAGCCGCAAAATCGCCGGAAGCACCAAAACATACCGAAGCCGCAAAACCAGCGGACGCAAGCAAGCCGTCCACGTCAACAGCCAAGCCAGGGGAATCTGCACCGAAGTCATCCGAGACCAGCGGGGCAAAGCTAACCACTCCGCCTCCTGCAAGCCCTGACAAGCCCTTGCCGCCTACACCGGCACCTCAAGACCGCCAGAGCATTTTTCTGCCGCTGGTTCTGGGTGGCGCTGTAGCCTTTGGTGCAGGATTTTTGGTCTCGCAGCTTGACCTGTTCAATTTGCGCGGCGATACCTCCGCAGTGACAGCGCAACTGGCCGCCCAAGCGAACCGGATCGCAGCGCTGGAAAATGCTGAACCTGCAGCAGCGCCTGTTGCGAATACTGATGAAATAAACGCGCAGATCTCGGCAATCGAAGGCCAGCTTGCCGGTTTGCAAGATCGCCTGACCGCGGTTGAGAAACAACCCACCGACGAGGGCGCGTCGAACACCGCGATAGCCGCCTATGAGCGGGATCTGGCGGCCCTGCAAGCGTCGGTCGAGGCACAGAAAGCCGAGATCGAAGCATTGCTCAACAACGCCAAATCCGTAGAAGAGGCGACCGCCGATGCGGCGCGGCAGGCGACACTGCAAAATGCGCTGGCGCAGGTGACCGCGGCGATCAACTCCGGTGCGCCTTTTGATGGACCACTGGCACAGCTCAAGGCTGGCGGATTGGCAGATGTGCCTGAAGCCCTTGATACGCTGTCTCAATCTGGTGTGGTGACGCTGGTCAATTTGCAAACACGCTTCCCCGATGCGGCCCGCGCAGCATTGACAGATGCCCGCGCGGCAGGTGCTCAGGACGGCGAAGACGGTTTTGGCGGGTTCTTGCGCCGCCAATTGGGTGCCCGGTCTGTGGCGCCGCGCGAAGGCAGTGACCCCGACGCGGTGCTATCACGGGCCGAAGACGCGGTGCGCAACGGACGGCTTGGCGACGCGCTGAGTGAGCTTGAGACTCTGCCCGATCCATCCAAGGCGGCGATGCAAGATTGGTTAACCGACGCCCGCGCCCGCTATGATGCAAAACAGGCGATCCAAACCCTGTCCCAACGCCTGACGGCAAACTGAGGTACATGAATTTATGCTGTGGTCATTGATCAAGATTATCCTGTTTGTCGCGGCGGTTGCGGTACTGGCATGGGGCGCTGGCTTCCTTTTGGAAAGCGAAGGCGGCGTTCAGGTGACGGTGCTGGGTACTGAGTATAGCTTTGGACCGCTGCAATCGGTTATTGCCGTGGGGCTCTTGATCATTGCAGTTTGGCTGCTGATCAAAGTCGTATCGCTTTTGGTCGCGACCTGGCATTTCCTGAACGGCGACGAGACCGCGCTGTCGCGGTACTTTGACCGCAACCGGGAGCGTAAAGGTTATGACGCATTGGCCGAAGGGCTGATGGCGCTGGCCAGTGGTGAGGGCCGTGTGGCGATGGCCAAGGCTGCGAAAGCCGACAAGTATCTCGACAAACCCGCGCTGACCAACTTGTTGACGGCGCAGGCGGCGGAATTGGCCGGTGATCGGCGTAAAGCGGAGGAGACCTATCGCAAGCTGGTTGAGGACGAATCCACCCGGTTTGTCGGTGTCCGCGGCATCATGAAACAAAAACTGGCTGATGGTGATACGGAAACAGCATTGAAGCTGGCGGAGAAAGCCTTTGCGCTGAAGCCCAAGCACGAGGAAACCGGTGATGTTCTTTTGAAGCTGCAGGCGGAAAAAGAAGACTGGTCCGGTGCACGGCAGACCCTCAGCGCCAAGTTGAAGAACGGACAATTGCCGCGTGACGTACACAAGCGGCGCGATGCGGTTCTGGCCTTGTCAGAGGCCAAGGATGTCATTGCAGAGGGCAAGAGCATCGAGGCGCGGGAGGCGGCCATTGTGGCCAATAAGATGTCGCCCGATCTGGTGCCTGCTGCCGTGATGGCGGCGCATGGATATGTGGAACAGGGCAAGCCGCGCTATGCAACCCGCGTTCTGACCAAAGCCTGGAGCGTTCATCCCCATCCCGATCTTGCCGCTGCCTTTGCCGCGATTGAGCCGGACGAAAAGCCTGAAGCACGGATCAAGCGGTTTAACGCATTGGTCAAATCCCAGCCGGATCATCCCGAAACCAAGATGTTGCTCAGCGAATTGCACATTGCGAACGAAGATTTCCCTCAGGCGCGGCGTGCCTTGGGTGATTTGGTGGAAAGCGATCCAACCGCACGTTCCGTGACCCTGATGGCGGCGATTGAGCGCGGCGAAGGCGCATCTGACACTATCGTCAAGGGCTGGCTGGCGCGAGCACTGACCGTGTCACGCGGTCCGCAGTGGATTTGCGAAAACTGCCACCATATCCATTCCGGATGGCATCCGATTTGCGAAAACTGCAAGAGCTTTGACACCCTTGAATGGAAAACCCCGCCAATGTCCGAGGTCGCGATGCCGGGGGGTGTTCAGATGCTGCCGTTGATTGTTGGTGCGATTGAAGACAACTCGGGCGCAGATGGCCCCGGCCCTGTCAAAGACACCGATGCGATTGAGGATGCCGAATTGGTGGATGATACGGCAGAAGGTGACGCAAAGACGTCTTAACCGGGAGCCTTATTTCCCCTTCCAGACCGGGTCACGTTTCTCCGCAAAGGCGCGGGCGCCTTCCATTTGATCCTCAGAGGCGTAAAGCCGGTCAACCGTTGGCAATTGCCGTTTGGTGATCCGGTTCATGGTATCCTGAAACTTGCTGTCTTCGGCGTCGCGCACGATTTCCTTGATGGCGGCGTAGACCAGCGGCGGACCGGAGGCAAGCAGGCGTGCCAGCTTCCATGCACGGTCCAGCAGTTGATCGCCGGGCACAATCTCGTTGATCAGACCCCACGTCTTGGCCTCGGTCACGTCAAACCAGCGCCCGGTCAAAAGCAGTTCCATCGCGATGTGATAGGGGATGCGTTTGGGCAATTTCACACTGGCGGCGTCAGCCACGGTGCCGGACCTGATCTCGGGCAGGGCAAAAGTGGCGTGATCGGCGGCAAGGATCATATCGGCGCTCAGCGCCAGTTCCAGCCCGCCCCCGCAGGCAATGCCGTTTACGGCGGCGATGATCGGTTTGTTCATGTCGCGCATTTCCTGAATGCCGCCAAATCCGCCAACGCCATAGTCGCCATCCACCGCGTCACCATCAGCAGCCGCTTTGAGATCCCATCCGGGGCAAAAGAATTTTTCCCCGCCGCCTGTGATGATTGCCACCCGCAGGTCTGGATCATCGCGGAAACCGGCAAAGACCTCACCCATCAGGCGCGAGGTTTGCAGGTCAATCGCATTGGCCTTGGGCCGGTCGAGCGTCACTTGCAAAATTGCGCCTTCGCGGTGGGTCTTGACGGGACTGTCGGTCATTGGATGGCCTTTCAATTGGATTATGCGTCGCGCCGCAGCAGCGCATCGGCGGCAATGGCATCGTGCTGCGTGCAAATCAATGGGTTGATCTCAATCTCTTGCAAGCCCGCCGTGTGGGCAAGGGCATAGTCTTGCACAGCCATCACTGCCCGCAATATCGCGGCGCGGTCGCAAGGTGGTTTGCCACGATAACCGTTCAGCAATGGTGCGATTTTCAAGCGGTCCAATGCGGCGTCAATTTCGTCCGGTCGGGCAGGCAAGAGCAAAGACACGGAATCGTTCAGGATCTCGGTCAAGACGCCACCTGCTGCGATGGTCAGGAGGTAGCCATGCGCCGGGTCGCGGACAATGCCGACCAACAGCTCGGCCAGAGCGCCTGTGATCATCTCTTCGATCAAAAATTCAGTCGCGGGCATATCATTGGCAGCGGCCAGTGTTGCGGCTTCATCATGCAGGTTGAGACAAACCGCGCCGGCTTCGGTCTTATGGGCAATACCTTCGCCCTTGAGCACTTGGGGAAAGCCGACAATGCGGGCGGCTTGGGACAGGTCATTCAGACCAGAGGCGCGCGCAGAGCGGGGAACGCGCAGGCCAAATGCGGCCAGGGCACCCTTGGCGTGGGCCTCGGAAACCAGTCGGGGGTTTGCGCAGGGTTCGGGGCACAAAACGGGGTCCGCGGCAGTGAATGGCATGACACTGGCGGCACAAGCAGCAAGTGCTTCGGTCAATCCGGAAAACGGCACAACACCTGCCGCCAGCAATTGTGTTGCCACAGCTTCGGGCATCAGCTCGGGCAGGGTTGCGGCCATGCCATATTGGCCTCCGGTTTCTTGCTGCGCGGCGATACAGGCCGCGATCACGCAATCCCAGTCTTTGGGGTCGCAGCGATCTGCACGCGGGAAATCGACAATCAGGATGGTGATGGCGATTCCGGGGTCGGACATCGCAGCAAAACAGCGGGTCATCGCGGGCACGTCACGCCAGATATAAGTGTGGTAATCCAGCGGATTGGCCAACGCCACGCGAGGGCCAAGGGCCGCTCGCAGGTCTGATTTCTGACGTGGATTGAGCGGTGGAAAGTCTATGGCCATAGGAACGGCGGTATCGGCGGCAAGGCTGGCCTCGCCGCCCGAACAACTGATCGTCGCAATGGTGCCTTGCGGCAATGGGCCGGCAACATGCAGCAGCTTCAGAGTTTCAAGAAAAGTTGGCAAATCCGGTACGCGGGCAATGCCCAACCTGCGCAGAAGGGCGGCGGCGCCTGCGTCTTCTCCCGCCAGAGATGCGGTGTGGGAAACCGTGGCGGCACGCGCTTGATCGGAGCGGCCCACCTTTATCGCGACAATCGGTTTGCCCAGTGCCCGTGCCCGTGCCGAGAGGGCTTCAAACCCGCGCAGATCACCAAACCCTTCGATATGAAGGCCAAGCGCCCTAACGCGCGGATCATCCAGCAGCGACAGACCGATATCTGCGATACCGCATTGCGCCTGATTGCCCGCTGTGACGACGTAGGCAAGTGGCAGACCGCGGGCTTGCATAGTCAGATTGATGGCGATGTTTGAGCTTTGGGTGATCACGGCGACGCCGCCGTCACAGCGTTGGCCGCCATGCTGATCCGGCCAAAGCAACGCGCCGTCGAGATAATTCACAAAGCCATAACAATTTGGCCCAAGGATCGGCATTTCGCCAGCCGCCTGCAGCAATGACGCCTGCAAATCTGCACCCTCTGCATCCTCAGCCTGCGCCTCAAGAAAGCCGGAAGCAAAGCACACCGCGCCACCAGCACCCATCTGTGACAACTGGCCAACAAGGGCAACCGTCGCGTCACGGTTCACGCCGACAAAGCAGGCGTCAGGTGGTTCGGGCAGGGCGTCCAGGTTTGGAAACGCGGGCAGGCCGCCGACAGTCTCCGCCTTTGGGTGAACCGGCCAAATACCGCCCGCAAACCCCATCTTTTGGCATTGCTCCACCACCGCACGGCACCATGCACCGCCGCCGATCACCGTGATGTTGCGTGGCCTGAGAAGCCGATCCAGATTGCGGGTCATCAAGCCCCCAAGGGGCGCAACAAGTCGCGCGAAATGATGTGGCGCTGGATCTCTGATGTGCCATCCCAAATGCGTTCAACCCGTGCATCCCGCCAGAACCGTTCGATCGGGAAATCATCCATCAGCCCCATGCCGCCAAAGATCTGCAAGGTGGTATCCGTGACCCGCGCCAAGGCCTCGGAGGCGTAAACCTTGGCTGATGCGATTTCGCGATTGGCCGGAAGCCCTTTATCGAGCCGCCAAGCCGCTGACAGTGTCAGCCAATCTGCGGCGTCAATCTCGGTGATCATATCCGCGATTTGAAAACTCACGCCCTGAAACTTGCCGATCTGTTGGCCGAACTGCTTGCGTTCCGCCGCATAGTTCAGCGCGTAGTCAAAACAGCGCCGCGCCCGCCCAACGGAAAAGGCCGCAACGGTCAGCCGCGTGGCATAAAGCCATTCGTTCATGACTGCGAAACCACCATCGACCTCGCCCAGAACCTGCGCGTCGGGCAGGCGGCAATTGTCGAAATAGAGGATACAGTTCTTGTATCCTTTGTGGCTGACCGAATTGTACCCGTCGCGCACCTCGAACCCCGGCGTTCCGCGATCCACGAGGAAGGTGGTGATCCGTTTTTTCGGGCCTTTGGGGGTTTCATCCACACCTGTGGCGATAAAAACGATGAAGAAATCCGCATGTTCCGCACCCGAGATGAAGTGCTTGGACCCGTTTACGACCCAGTCACCGCCATCGCGCACGGCGGTACATTTCATCCCCCGCACATCCGAACCCGCATCGGGCTCGGTCATGGCAAGTGCATCCATCCGTTCGCCGCGCACCGCAGGCAGCAGATAGCGTTCCTTTTGATCGTCATTACAGGCCATCAGAATGTTCTGGGGGCGCCCAAAGAAATGCGTGAGGGCCATTGAACCACGACCCAACTCGCGCTCGACAAGGGTGAAATCCACATGGCTCAGCCCCGCGCCGCCGACCTCTTCGGGGAAGTTGCAGGCGTAAAATCCAAGGTCGATGACTTTCTGTTTGATCGCCTCGCCCAGCTCATGCGGCACCTGGCCTGTGCGCTCTACCTCGGCCTCATGGGGATAGATCTCTTTTTCCACGAAACTGCGGACGGTTGAGACGATCATTTCTTGTTCTTCTGTCAGGCCGAAATCCATGGTGGTCCCCCAATGCGTTTTGAATAGCTTAGGGGGATTGCAGGCATCCGATGTGCAGAGTTAGTAAAGATTATGCAGGATTCGAACAAATCAAATCCAGAACCGACGCATATCGGACTATTGTTGTTCGACGGGTTTTCAAACCACTGCGTTGCAAATCTGATTGAACCCTTGCGGGCCGCAAATACGCTGGGCGGGCGCGCGCTTTACACTTGGCGCTATGTGACCACGGATGGCGCTGGTGTAGAGAGTTCAAGCGGGCTGCGCATCCTTCCAGAAGTGGCCCTGAGCGATATGCGCGGCGATGTGTTGATGGTTGCTCCGTCTTACGGCTTTCGTGCTCTTTGCCGGCCCGATGTCATCAGAAGCCTGCGGGCCGCGGCAGGCAGATTTGACCAGGTTGCGGGCCTTGATACCGGATCGTGGTTGCTGGCCGAGGCCGGGCTTCTGGACGGGTATCGCGCCACGATTCACCCCGAAGAGATCACAGCCCTGGCAGAGCAATTCCCAAAGGTGTCCGTTGAACAGGACCGTTATGTGATTGACGGAAAACGCATCACCTGTTCGGGCGCGATGGCGGCCTTTGATCTGTCCTTGCATATGGTTCTGCGTGATGGCGGTGCCAAGCTGGCCCTTGAGGTGGAGCAGTTGTTCGTGACCCGCGATGCCACGACGACGCCTGCAGAGCCGGTTCTGGGGCGCAGTAAACTGGTTCGCGCCGCGATTGCTTTCATGAACCAGCATCTGGAAACTCCGGTTTCGATTTCACGGATCTCAAGCCGGCTTTCTTGTACCCAGCGCCGTCTAGAAGCTGCGTTCAAAGACGAAACAGGCATTACGCCGCAGCATGTTTACCGGCGGCAACGTCTGGTACTGGCGCGGCGTTTGGCGCAAACGACCCGTTTGCCTATGGCCGAAATTGCCGTGCGGTCCGGCTATCAGGATGCCAGCGCAATGGCGCGAGCGTTCCGGTCTGAATTTGGCTTAACCCCAAGCGAGGCACGCCAGATTGCACAGAGATAGAGTTTTTGCGCGTCTGTCTTTACCCGATCTTTACACTTTAGAGTTCACATAAACTCAAATTCACTCTACCTTAGGCAGAGTTGACGAAAGGTCTGGGAAGATCGGAGGTACGTCTATGGTTCGATCTGTCCGGGTTCAGGCCAGCCAAACCGCATTTGGGTTAAAGGGCAGAAATGCCACTGAATTTGTTGGCTCCGCTGCGCCTGATGGCACCGCCGGACTGACCGCGAGCTGTCTGCATTTGTATCACAAGGTGCTGCCTGAAAGCTTGATCGAAGTGGGGTCACGGCCCAGTCAAACAGGGGCGATGTTGCGCAATATTGCCCGAACCTATGGGGCGGACGCGCAGTTTGTGACGATTACACCTGATCTGACCGAGGCAAAGCGTTGCATCATGGGCCAAACCCTCCTCAAGGGCGATTTGATGTCTCTGGAGGAGGCGCTCAATTCGGTTGATGTGATCGATCTGCCCCGACCCTGGATCATGTCAACGAACCAGGCCTGTGGGTACCAAAGAATGATGACCACTCTCCATTTCGCGCTCCGACATTTGCAAACGGGTGACTTTCTTGTTCTCGAAGACCAGGATGTCGGTGGCGGACAAGGGTTGCAAAACAAGGATCGTAATGCAGGGGATGCATTGCATGACTTCCTAGACGCAAATCCCGGTGTTCTGGCCAAGGATGGCCTTGATGGCGGGCAGCTTGGGCCGCGGTCTGGCCACGACACAATTTACAATCTGCGGCGGCTGTAAGTGATCATGATGCCGTGTCCCGAATTTCCAGAAGAGATCCGTCTGATCATTTGGGATCTGGATGAGACATTCTGGAACGGCACGTTGACTGAGGGAGGCATCGCGTACCGACAGGATTGTCACGATCTGGTACTTGCCCTGAACAGGCGCGGCGTGATGAACGCGATTTGTTCAAAGAATGATCACGCAAACATTGAGAGGCTTCTAAAGGCCAAGGATATCTGGGACCAGTTTATCTTTCCCAGTATTGACTGGACGGCCAAGGGCCCGCGCATCGCGGCGATGTTGGACCAAATTGGATTGCGCCCGCAATCGGTTTTGTTCATTGACGACAACCCGATGAACCTCGCCCAAGCGGCAGAGGCGGCGCCGGGTTTGAATACTGCCGGACCGGAGGTGATTTGCCATCTAAAGGACGCACCGCAACTTGCCGGAAAAGATGATCCCGACCTTTCAAGACTGAGGCAATACAAGATTAAAGAAGCAAAAAACCACGCCAAAGAGATCACGGATGACAGCACTCTGGATTTCCTGCGGAAGAGCGACGTGCAGGTGCTTTTTGACTACGACGTTACGGCGCATCTGGATCGTGCGATTGAGCTGATCAATCGCACAAACCAGCTTAACTTTACAAAGAACCGATTGCCGGAAAACATTGAGGATGCCCGCGCGAAGCTTGGCGCGGCGTTGTCTCACAACACCAGCGACGCTGCGTTGATCCGGGTGCGGGACCGGTTTGGTGATTACGGCTATGTCGGGTTCTACCTCACGCGCCGTATCCAGAATACGCGCCGACTTGAACATTTCTGTTTTTCCTGCCGAACGCTGAATATGTTTATCGAACACTACGTTTACGATGTGCTGAACAATCCAGAGCTTCCGGTGCGTGGTGAGGTTCTTTCCGACTTGCAAAACGATCCGATAAAGGTGGATTGGATCACGCCGCTGACGCTGCTGCCAGAAAAGGAAAAACCGGCCCAAACGGTACAGAATTTGGGGCCGATATTCGCACGGGGTGGCTGTGATCTGGCCAGCTTGATGCATTATTTGACACTGCATAGCTCACAGATCACTGAAGAGTTTAACGCGCCGCGCAATGGTCAGATGTTGCGCCGCGATCATACTGCATTCTTGATGCCCGCACTGGGCGGCGGCCTTTCGGCAGCCGAGATGGAGGCAGCCCAAAGTCTGGGATATCAAGCTCAGGATTTTGAAACGGATCTGCTGTCGATATGCAGGCCCGGCTCACTTTGTTTCTTGAGCTTCTGGGCCGATGCGGACATTCCGGTTTATCGTCACAAAGACACCGGGTTGCAGGTGCCATATTGGCTGGTTGGCGCTCAGAATCATGATTTGATCGCCCGCGCCGATCTACGTGCCGCTGTGGCCAAGACAGATGTACAGCGTGAGCGACTGAATATTCTCAGCCGGGATTTTGAGCATCTTGGCCTTCTTGGCCCTGGTCAGATGGTACAGCGTTACACGCAGATATTGGATGTCATTCCACCGCAGGTGCAGATCGTCCTGATGCTGGCCAACGAACGTGGTTCATTGTTTTTTCTCAACCGGGACAAACCTCGACACAAGCATCATCAAATATTGAACACGGCCCTGCGGCAGGTGGCGGCGCAGCGCCCGAATGTAATGCTGCTCAACCCCGAAAACCACATTCACGATGCGCAAGATTTATTGGACCTGAACCATTTTCGCCGCGATGTGTATCATCGGATTTATCTCGAGCTGCTGGAGGGGCTGCGTCTGCCCAAGGCGGCATGATGAATGCATCAAGCGAAGAAAATGCGGGCAAATTGTTTTCCAACCTGTTTCTGAGCATTGGTGCAATGAAAGCCGGGACGACCTGGTTGTATGCCGTGCTGTCGCGGCATCCCGCTCTCCATTTTGCAATGGAAAAGGAAATTCACTATTTCTATCACCGCTATGTTGATCAGACCCAACTGAACGAAACCCGGCGCCTGACCGAAGCCCGAAACCGGTATTTGCCGCGGTTTGACCCAAACTCCGCAAACATTGATGCGGTGCGTCATAATTTGCATTGGATCGCCAATTATCTCAGCCGCCCGGTTGACGATTTCTGGTATCGAAATCTCTTTCAAATGCGAGACAAAGAAATCTACGCCTGTGATTTCTCCAACTTGCATGCGCTGCTTCCGGCGGCGGCTTGGCCCCGTGTCGCGGGTCATGCGGATCGGTTGAGGGTTCTTTATACGATGCGGGATCCCCTCAAACGGCTGTGGAGCCATACGAAGTTTCATCTGCAAATCACAGGCCAGATTGAAAACCTATCATCTTGGAGCGCAGAGCAATTTGAGGGGTTCGTTCGGCAACCACATATTTGGAAGAATGCTGAATACGGTGAGGTGCTGCGCAATCTGCGTGACGGTCTTCCCCGACAAAGCCGCAAAGTGATCTTCTATGAGGATCTCCACAATGATCAGCGTGCTGTGCTCCGCCAAATCGAGACCTTTCTTGGGATTGAATCGTTTCACTATCCACAGACCCTTCTGGATCGGCGATTTACCGAGAGTGTAAAACATCCAATGCCGGGGTTCTTTGCGGATTTGTTTGCAAGTGATGCGACACGGATTTGCAGGGAAGTGGAGCAAGAGGGTTTTGAAATACCCGAAAGCTGGTCGATCAGGGTCAGGAGCCATTAATCCTGTGTTTTTGACGCTCTTCGGATTTGGCGAATTCTCCCAGTGAGCTTCGTTGCATCTGTATGAAATTCAACAAGAGTTCCTGCGCAACTGCGCCACGTCACAGACAAAACCTGTCAAACCAGCGACACAGGTTTAAAGGGCCCTCAACCTAATCGTTCCGCTGATCGACACACAGGAGTTCTTGCGCATACCGCAACAGGTTTAGATCATCCGCATTGGCGTCTTCCAACTGCTGCAGCAAGGCCCGGTCCATATGCGACTCCGGTGTCTTGGCGGAGGTATTGGCATGGACATGTTGCCAGGCAAAATCAGGGAACACCCCCCTGATGCGGCATTGTAGTGCCGCCAAGGTCTGGTCAAATGCCTCAACCAGACCAAGCACACCTGTCTCATTGATCAAAGCAGCGCCTTTTTTTGCTCTTTGGTATTCCGCCTCTGGTCCGGGGCAGAACATTGCCAACCGCCAGGCTTGAAAGCTTTTGCATTGGCGGTCTTGGGGGTTTGACAGCCTTTTCGAAACATATCCGGCCAAATCGTTGACCTTGGCCAACTTGGCGCCGAAGGTGTCCGCCTGTTGACTTCTTTCAAACCTGTAGGCCGATCTGATCCGTGACAAAGGATCTCTGAGCAGCAGGATCGGGACAATTTCGATATCGGGCAAACTGGGCAGCGGTCCCGTCACTGTATGGGATGAGAATGCCACGGCCTTCGGTGAGGACAGAATCCAATTTTCGACCTGACCGGTGTTGCCGCCCTTTCCCATGTCGAATTCGCGGGTGACCCAGCGATCTGCAAAATTCTGCTTGAGGATGTGATCAAGCGATGTGCCTGCATTCTTGAACAGGTGGCAGTGCAAGATCACCGTGCGTGAGGGGTGGCTCATGCGAAAAACCCCGATCTTACGGCCGTGCGCAAAACAAGTCTGCCGCTTCAAACGCGCTGCGCATCTGGTTTCGGCCCCGATCAAAGCTGAAGGCATCTGCCACGTATCCCCGCCCGTTGGACGACAGCCGTTGCCAAAGCTGGTCATCGCAGGCTAACGCGGCGATTGCCCTGCGCCATTCGTCGGATGTTTCAGCGATGATGCAATCGAGACCGCTGCGCAGACCAATCCCTTCGGCGGCAATCGGCGTCAGAACTGTAGGAATGCCATGCGCGAGAGCAGAGATGACTTTGCCCTTTATGCCCGCGCCGGACAGCAGAGGCGCAATAAAAATGCGATGCCCTTGAAAGGCGTCGCTGGCGTTCTCGATGAACCCGTGCGGGTGGATCAGATCAGACGCCAACGCGCGAATGTCCTCGTTCATACTTGACCCATAGATTGTCAAAAGGGGCGCCGCGCCGTCACATTCCAGCAGTGGCATCACGTCCCTTGCAAACCATTTGATACCTTCCGAGTTTGGGTGGTGCCGAAAGCTTCCCAAAAAAGACAAGCCGTGGCGGCCTTCAAGCTCCGGAACTTGTTCAGGAAGGGCCACCACCCAAGGGCATTTGACGATCTTGGCCTGCCCATCGGTGTAGGCCTCGATGACGGAATGTTCGACGTCGGTATAGGACAGGACCACGTCAACCGCCTTGATGACATCCAGTTCCTCTGTGCGCACCCTGCGGGCGCTTTCCAACTTGTTCAGATCGCCCTCGCGTTGGGCTGTACGCAGCTCCCTGAGAAAGTGCAGATCGGCGTTGTTGAAGAGGATTCGAGCGCCGGGTGCATGGGCCTGGATTGTCGGCAGAACGGCCTGGGCGACATAATATCTGGTCAGATAGAAGGCATCAAAGTCCTGGGCGTGTTTGGTTAGATATTCATCCACGTTCATGAAAAACGGCGCATAGATCACCTCGATCCCCTGACGTTGTAGATCTTCGGTGTAGCTCCCCAGGTGTGCCATGTTGGTCGACATGAATGTGACCTTATAGCCAAGCGATTGCACCAGCTTCATCTCCTGAAGAGCAGCGTAAGAACCGGCGTCCTTATCCGGGCGAGGCGGAGCATAATCGATAAACAGGACCCGCCCAAAAATCCCCCGATCTTTCTCAAGATCTGGTGCGATACCTTCGGTGCCAAATTGCCCGAAGGCACTGGCCCAGCGTCGTTTGAATTTGGGTCGGTTCACTTCTTGAAATTTCTTGAACCCGGTGGAGACATCAGTGCCGGAGGTCATGCCTTCGAAGTGGTATACCTGTGACGAGGGAACGAACCATGTTGCGTATCCTGCCTCCCGAACCTTGAAGGCCAGATCAGTGTCCTCAAAATACATCGGTTCAAGATATTGCGACAGGCCGCCGATCTTGTCCCACAGGTGCCGGGGCATCATCAACGCAGCGCCTGATAGATAATCCGCTTGGCGGGCATAGCTGAAACGCGGCTCGTGGGGGTTTTGTGCCTTGCCGTAATTCCACGGGTTTCCGGACCCCCAGACGATCCCGCCGGCGTCTTGCAAGCTGCCGTCAGGGTTAAGCAGCTTGGATCCGGCAAGACCGACATTGTCAAACCGGTCAAAGGCATCAATCAACGCATCGAGCCATCCCGCCGTGACTTCGACATCGTTGTTGAGCAAGGCGATGTAGTGACCTCTGGCCAGTTGCGCACCAGCGTTGACGGCCCGGACAAACCGCTGCGGCATTTCATTACGGATGACCTGAATTCCCGTGACGATCTTTTCGAGGTTTGCTGTCTCGTCAGTTGAGGCATCATCAACGACAATCACTTCGAACGAGGCGCGATTTGTCGCGATCAAAAGAGAGCACAAGGCAAGGTAGGTCACTTTGACCTTGTTGTGGGCTGGAATGACGATGGAAACGTCAGGCCTGTCCACCTGCGCAAAGGCAAGCGGTTCAAGTTTTACGTTTTCGTGCCCACCTTCCACGGTTTTTATAGCGTGAGCCACCTGTGCAAGGTTGGTGTCTGCCCCGGCCGCGCCGATCAGTTTTTTCAAACCATCATAACGCAGGGCGGTCTGGGCAAAAATCATTGACGGGAAAGGGGCAACCGATTCGTGCTGCATCACCTCGGCAGGGGTGACAATTGCGGGAATCAATTGCTGACTCTTGAACAGGGTGACAGAACCAGAACTGTCAGTGATGCAGACCAGATGCACATGGCCATCAAGAAACTGATCCGGCAACCGTATGACAGTGTCGTTCACCCCAATTTGCAGTGCGCTGATGTAGCGGCCATCAATGCTTAGAATCAGATCCAATTCCTCTTCGGACTGACATATCAACGTGTGCCCGAAATTCTCCCGAACGAAAAATGACGTTGTTTGCATCGGTGTCAGCGGAAAGGATTCTCCGTCAACGTTCACTGAAATCGCCTGCCCGGGCGTGAGGGCGGTTGGCAGGGGTGCACTGACCCAGGTGTTCCCGTTTTCCGTTGCCTCTCCGGAGATTTGGCGGGGTACGGCACTTGGCTCGTTGGGTTTGGCTTCACGATCCGGGGCGATCTGCGTACCCGCGATAAACATGAATGGCTCTGTGCCGGTATCGTCGGGAATATGCTGATGGTACTCAACCGCAAGCGCGACATTGCAGCTTTCGAAATGGTCCGGCAGCGGGATTGAAACGGGCAAATAGCCGTTGGCCGTTGCACCCCCCTTGAAGGCCGGATCAAAGACCACGCGATGGCGTTCCTCCCGCTCGCTGAAGAGGTCGGAGAAGGTGACGACCAGATCAGCTTGAGCCCGGTGGATGGCCAGGTGGGTTTCGAACCGCATACCTTTTCGCAATTTGGCGACGGTCAATTGATCTTCGAACGTGATGCGGCATGGAGCATCGAATTGATGGATCATCAACTGGATGGTTTGGCTGCCATTCATGCTCCAGTCAGAAAGGTAGTTGACCCAGCACGCAAAGATTTCTCCGGCTTTTGTTTCGCTCGGCTCTGATCTGATGCGGGTGGTCATCGCATCAGAAGATAGGTTGAACGGGATCGAGACACCGTGTCCGTTTACCGGTGCCTGCGCGCTAGGCGCAAACAGGCTGCGTGCGCCACCGAGGTGCAGTTCACGTGACGTCGGTCGCGCATTGTCTTCGAGATTGCCGTAAATCACACCATCCATCATCAGCAAGCAATGGAAATCGGGTATTCTCGCAAGCGTCATCAGCAACAGCCCCATCGGTAAAGAACCTTTGGAAAGTACCGCATAACAAGAGTATTGTCGATAATTAATATACTTTGGGTTGTGCTACTGATCCAGCACATCGCGATGATATCGGTTCAAAAGGAACAAGCCGCAGATGCAAGTCAGCGCCGACAATCCCATTGGATAAACGACCGACACATAAGTCGGCAGATAAAACGGGTAGTAGCCGTCACGCATCAATCCGACGATGTGGACCAGCGGATTGAACCAGAGGTAATCGTTGTAGGGCTGCGGAATGCTCTCAAAGTTAAAAAAGATACAAGAAACGATGAACAACGGCCTATTCAAGACTGCCCAGGCCATCTGCCAAATAGGGAAAGCGACGGTTAGAAAACAATTGAGCGTCCCGATTCCCGTGCCAAGCGCGATGGTCAGCAAATAGGCGTGGGATATCTTTGAAAAATCCAGAATGGTTGTCGGCTTGAGAACCAGCCAGATAGAGCCGAGCAAGACAAAATGGACCATCAACTGCGTCAGGACATTCAGTGCCAGTCGCGCAATGAGGGCGTCCAGAAATGTGACCCGTGGATAGGCCAGTAGGGCGCGGCTGAATTGAATGGTTTGCGCAAGTTTTCCAGATAATTCGGTGAACATCATCAACGGTAGGATCCCCGCCGCGTAGTAAAGGGCAAAGCTGGTGCCAAGCGGCGGTGTCCGGAACCCAATGGAAAACACCAGGGTCAAAAGCGCGATGCCAGCGGCAGGTTCAAGAATAGCCCAGACATAGCCCCCCGGTGATCGGCCATAGGTCGTCGAAATCTCACGCAGGATCAACGCACCGATGGCGCGGGGCGTGGCAAACCGTGCCGATTGCGGGCGCAGTGTTTGAGGGTTTTGAGGTGTGATGTGCGGCCTCCTGACTGGTCAAAACAGCAAAGTTATGAAACTATAGGTGGCAAAGATATTCAATAATGCAACCAAAAGAGTTTTCCGATGCCGGATGATACCTCTGATCAAAGGAGGCCTGTTACAAAGGTGCGTTGGCTAAAAACCAAAGCAGGGTCCGAGCCGAAAGAAGCGCCGCTCAAGCTTGGTCCGGCCTTGCCACCCGATGACCCGGAACCGCCGAAAGTGATGAAACCGGAAATTCCGCAATTTCTTGTTGGGCCACCTGCACAACCCGCACGCACGCGTAAACGGCATTGGTTACTGTTGCTGTCTTTCGCTGTTTTGGTGCTTTTACCGTCACTGGTTACCGCGTTTTATCTTTGGCAGCGGGCGGCAGATCAATATGCGTCGGACGTGGCGTTCTCTGTCCGAACCGAGGACAAAAGCTCAGCTATTGAACTGCTTGGCGGGATCACGGAGCTGTCTGGATCAAGCTCGTCTGACACCGACATTCTGTTTGCATATCTATCCAGTCAGGAATTGGTCTCGCGGGTGAATGATCGCGTTGACCTCCGGGCGATCTGGTCACGAGTCCCTCCTGAACAGGATCCTGTTTTTGCCTTTGATCCTGCGGGCACCATTGAGGATCTCCAGGCGCATTGGGATCGTAAAATCTCTGTTGTTTATGACAGCGGCACGGGACTGATTGATCTGGAGGTACGTGCTTTTGATCCTCAAGACGCCCGACGTGTTGCTCAGGCGGTGCTGGATGAATGCGCCGCGATGATCAACAGCCTGTCGGATATCGCGCAGGAAGATTCGATCAGGTACACCCGCGAGGAGCTTCAGAACGCGGTCGAACGCCTCAAAACCGCACGCCGCGCATTGACCCAATTCCGCAACCGGACCCAGATTGTCGATCCGAGTATCGATACACAAAATCAGATGGGTCTGCTCGTTACCCTGCAACAGCAACTCGCCGATGCCTTGATCGAATTTGATTTGTTGCAAGACACGACGCGCGACAATGATCCGCGCATTGCACAGGCCAAACGCCGCATTGATGTAATCAACGGGCGCATCGCATCCGAGCGGCGCAAGCTGGGATTGGGAGTTGAGGGGAATGGCGACGCGGCCTTTGCGACCCTTGTTGGGGAATATGAAGGTCTCATCGTAGATCGGGAATTTGCGGAAACGGCCTATACCGCTGCCTTGGGCGCCCATGATTCCGCGCAGGCCGAGGTACGACGGCAAAGCCGGTACCTGGCCGCGCATGTCAAACCAACATTGGCCGAAAGAGCGGAGTTTCCGGAGCGGGCCAAGTTGTTGGGACTGCAGACCCTCTTTTCATTTTTTGTCTGGTCGATTTTTTGTCTGATCTACTACAGCCTGCGCGACCGGCGGTGATGTGCGATGGTGCGGCTCGAGAATCTTTGCAAGTCTTTTCGAACACGGCATGGCCGTAAGGTAATTGTCGACAACCTGACTGCGATGTTTCCAACCGGGGTTTCGGTCGCGCTTCTGGGCCGGAATGGTGCCGGGAAAAGCACCTTGCTCAGGTTGATTTCCGGCACCATCCGGCCAAGCAGTGGCTTTGTCCAATCTACGGGAACAATCTCTTATCCGGTGGGGTTCGCGGGCTCCTTTCATCCAGATCTCACAGGTGTACAGAACACCCGATTTGTCGCACGGCTTTATGGTGTAGACAGTGATGCATTGGTGGATTTTGTCGAAGACTTTGCGGAACTCGGCGGGCATTTCAGAATGCCCTTCCGCACCTATTCGGCAGGCATGAAATCCCGGCTGTCCTTTGGTGTTTCCATGGGCATACCATTCGACACTTACCTGGTGGACGAAGTGACCTCAGTTGGGGACGGGGCGTTCCGTCACAAAAGTGTGCAGGTGTTTGACAAGCGGCGCGAAACAGCCGGGGCGATTGTGGTCACTCACTCCGCGCCGATGGTTCGACGTCTGTGTAGCATGGCTGCAGTGTTGGAGCAGGGCAAATTGACCTTCTACCGTGATATTGATGCGGCGCTTGAACATCACGAATACAATCTGGCGCGCCCTCAATAGGGGGAATGGACACCCCGCATTCCTCAAGCAGTTGATAAAGCTGATGCTGAAAGATCTTAGGAGAGAAGGATTGTGACCATGCGTGCTGCACCGCCGCACGGCTGATCGGCGTTTGTTCCTGATAATCCGCGAGCAGGGCCAAGATCTGATCGCGATCTGCCTTTAGATCGCGAAACGAAGTCACCATCGCGAAAGGGTGCCTGGCAGCCAGTTCCTTCGCTCCCTCAAAGTCCCTCAGGATCAGCGGCAACCCCATTTCAAACGCTTCAAGTGCGCCGATGGGCAACCCTTCGTAGCGCGAGGTCAACAAGAATGCGTCAGCCGCAGCCAGCAAGGGCCGAACATTCCGAACCGGGCCGCAAAAGGTGATGCGTTTGAACGTCGCTCTGGGCAAGCTTTTCTCAATCTTTCTCTGGAAGCGCGGCGACTGCGTGCCAACCCCTGCAAGGGTGAGCGTAAAACGGTCCGGTAAGGCAGAAAAAACCTCTAAAGCAGTGCCATAGTCCTTTTGATAACAGGCCCGCCCGGTCATCACGATATTGCCACCCGCCGTGCGTTTAAAAGGTGGCAATTGCCCCAGATCAGAGCAGTTTGCCAACACGTGAAGGCGGTGTCGCGTCGCAATAGAATCCCCCAAATGCAAAATCGTCGATGCCCGCATCCGGTTGCTTAGGAAAACCAGATCCAAAGGCGGCGAAAAGCGCAAGACACAGCGCTCTGCCAGCGAAGAGCACCAGCGCAGAATCGCGCGGTGACCCCGATCAAAGGGCAAGCCGTGAAAAGTAAACAAAACCGGATGGGCGGGCCGCCAAACCCTGAGCACCAGTGCGATCCGGCACAGCAGAACAGCCAGCCGCGCATGCACCCAAACCAGCGTTGCCGGTTGTTCCCGCAAGAGCCTCAGCAGGTCACGGCAGGCCCGAAAATGGCGCAGTGGGGACAGTCCAGAGGCCAATCCGGGAATGGCGTGATGTGCTGCGCCTAGCGCCCGCGCCTCGGTATAACCGCCCTGATCCGGCTCGCTGACAATTGTGATGCGGGCCCGGCCTTTCATGGCTTTCACGATATGCAGAATATGTTCAGGTACGCCGGACCGATACCCACAGCCGCCAACCAGAACCACATGAGGGCATTTCTCAGATTTGGCCAAGGCTGGCGGCCCCCCAAAACCCAAGTGTCCCGACCGGAGTTTGCCGATAGGGCCGGACTTCGTTCAACAGCAACAACCGCTGCTGCAACGCAGCTGTGCGGGCCAGTTCGAAACGGCGCAGATCATGGCGCGCCTCCTCTGTCAAAAGCGATCTTATCTGCCCGAGCACGGCAAGGTTTTGCTGGATGCGCATGGCGAAATTGCCCTTGAGAACACCCCTCTTGCGCTTGATCTGCGCGGACATGCCATGACCCGCCCCGATCGCATTTGCGCTGTGCTGTCGATAGAGAATGCAGGGCGGTCCGCTATCATAAACCACTTTGCCGCCGGCCCCTGTGATCAATTGGTAGAGCCACCAGTCATGCGCAAAAACCGGTTGTGTTATCATGCGTGAGGCCTGCCGCGCCAACCGCGTGGCGGCGGGGTTCAACATGACCGTGTTGCCCGCTGCGACATTCTCAATCAAGGCATTCCGAAACTCAAAATCCCGATTGGGACGAGATGATTTGATGCGGCGATCCGTCTTGGGATACCAAAGCCAGCGCTGTCCGCAGTACAACGTTGGTGTTTCCTCAAACCCAGAAAGTGCGGCAACAGCCCGCCCCAGTTTTTCCCTGCTCCAGACATCGTCTTGATCAGCAAAGGCGGTGTATCCCGCCTTTTCAGGCAGATTACGGATCAGACGCATATAGTTGTCGCCAAAGCCTGTCCTTGGCCCGTGACCGCAATGAATCCGTGTAGGGAACCGGTCAGAAAAGCCGCGGATAATCTGGCTGCTAAGATCCGTTGATCCATCATCGCTGAACCGCAAGACCCAGTCCTCGTGATCTTGCTCTGAAATACTATCGAGCTGTGGCTGCAGCCACTTTGCCCCGTTCAGAACGCCCATCAGAATGGTTACGGTATTGGTCATGTCGGGACTGATAGCAGGCACAAAAGAACCATTGGTTAAAGAAGACACCTGAGATTCATAGATCGTTAAGGGTAAGCAAAGTATTAACATTTCAAAGGTTTATTCGGAGCGACTTTGGAATGGTGCCAAGAACTTGGCAAATGTTAATCAGGCGTTTCTCCACAACCGCTCGTCAGGACGGCTTTTCTTGCGCGTTGGGCAAGGCCTGGCGATATGTGTTCCGCCGACTGCGCGGTCAAGGGCCAAGCACGGTTGCTCCCAGCTCCGATCACCGCGTTGATCCATCAGCATTATACCTTGGCCCGGTCTGGCAGGAACTGGCACAGCACAATGGCTTTCACATCAGTGCGACACCGGCCGTTCTTCAACGCCGCAGACAGATTGCATTGATCGGCGATCTGAACCTGCCGCAATGTCGCAAATACCGTGTGGAACAGCTGGCGACGTTCTGGCAGGCGCTTGGGGTCGAGTTTACATATGCCCACTATGAGGACATTCCCCGCGCCACCTCGATCCTGCAACAGGCGACGCATCTGTTTGAATACCGTCTGAAAACCACCGACGTAACCCAGATGCTGCGCTATGAGGCGCGGCGTCTGCGACTGCCGGTGTTGTATGATCTGGACGATCCGCTTTTTTCGGTGTCGGCCTATGGCACTTACGGAAATATGGCTGCGGTTGATCCGTCTCTAAAGACCCATTTTCTCAATGAAGCGCCAAAATACCTGAGCATGATGAACGGCGCTGATGTTCTGTCGGTTTCGACACCCGGTATGATCGCCCATACAGGGCTTTATTCTCCAAGACCTACCTACTTGCGGCGCAATTTTGCGGATTGCCAAACTCTGACCAACGGGGCCAGGGCAATGCAGACCGACCGGCCAGATGATGGGTGTTTTCGTGTGGCATTCGCAAGCGGGTCACTAGGGCACGAAATGGATCTTGCGGAGATCCTGCAAGGCTTGTCGGCATTCGTTCAGGCGGATCCAAAGCGGCGGCTGATGCTGATGGGGCACGTCGATTCCAAGATACTGCCAAATGGGTTGGACAAGCAGATTGAGCGGTTCAAATTCACGGATTATGGCGCTTATTTGAACGCGCTTGCGTGTGCGGATTGTGCGGTGATGCCATTGAGTGATGATGTTTTCAACGGATGCAAATCTGCAGTGCGGGTTCTGGATGCTGCGGCTGTGGCGGTGCCTTCGATCGTGGGCAGCATTGGTGATCTCGCCGCCGTTGTGCGCCACGGTGAAACGGGGCTGGTCGTTGGGGCTGATCTGCGTTGGACCGAGGCTTTGGAGGTATTAGCACAAGACCTCACCTATACGAGAAAACTGGGCCGCACTGCCCGCAAGGACATCGAAACCTATTGGAGCGGAAAAGCAGAGCCACACATCATCTCGCCGGAGCTTGTTCGTTGGGTGGAAGGTTGAAAATGCGCCATATCCTGGTCGCCAATGTTTTTTTTGCCCCGCATTCCTACGGCGGCGCAACGATTGTTGCTCAAGAAGTGGCGCATGCCTTGATCCGGCGGGGTGGATTTCAAGTCACGGCTGTATCGCTCTGCTGCCGGGCCGGGATCGCCGATTATGCTGTGCTGAAAACAGAAGTCGACGGTATCGTTAACTATCAAATCAATGTGCCGGAGGGGCGAAGCTATGGTGCGGCCTACGACAATCCGGGCATCACGGCCCGGGTTGCGGAATTGATCCATACACTGGACCCTGATCTGGTTCATGCACATTGCCTTCAGGATCTTGGAACAGGTGTGATAACCGCCGCGCGGGATCAAGATGTGCCCGTGATCCTGAGCGTGCATGATTTTTGGTGGATCTGTGAGCGTCAGTTCATGATCCAAATGGATCAAACCTATTGTGGTCAGCATCCCGTCAAAATCACGCAGTGCAAGGGATGTGTTGAAAACTATTGGGCGGCGAGAACCCGGTTTGAACATCTGCAAACCATGGGCGGTCTGGTGGAGATCGTGACCTATCCCAGCCAATTTGCAAAAGGGCTGTGCGAAAATTCCGGATTTGCGACCGGTCGGGGCGTGGTTTGGGAAAACGGGATACGACTGCCGGACCAGAGTTTTGCGAAAAAGCAGAGCGCCCGCAGACGCCAAGATCGCCGACTTGTCTTTGGGTTCGTAGGGGGCCCCTCCCAGATCAAGGGATGGCCATTGATCAAGGATGCCTTTGCCGGCCTGTCAGAAACGGATTTCCGGGTGATTGTGGTTGACGGAAGCATGGATGGCTCTTGGTGGCAGGGGCATGATTTTTCGGGCTTGCCGGGGGAATGGGAAGTTCACCCAAGATTTACACAAGACGAAATGGATGGGTTTTATTCCAAGATCGACGTCCTGTTGTTTATCTCGCAATGGAAGGAAACCTTCGGCCTGGTCATCCGCGAAGCGCTTGCGCGGGGTGTGCGTGTGATCCAGACAGACAGCGGTGGCAGCACAGAACACGGCTATATTGCGCAGGAAGATTTGATACCAATCGGACCGGATCCTGCGCCGCTGCGCCGTCAGATCACCGATGCGATTGCCGCGCATCCCGCCCATATGGCGCCCTGTGCCGTCACCGATTTCGATACACAAGCCGCAGCGCTGGAGGGTCTGATTGAGGAGGCTCTCAGCAAGGCGGGCAACCACTAGAACACGATATCATCTTCGCTGAGGTCTTGCAGGTCGGTCTTGATCAACCGGATGGATGAGTTTGGCGACGTGTCGATCACGACATCCCAACCTGATTGCCGCGCAACGTTCATCACATCAGCAAAGCTGTTCAGTGTGGTCACGCCGGACAGATCCAACACCTCTTGATCGTTTTGTGTTTCAAAATCGGCCACACGGTCGTGGCCATGGCCATCGGCAAAGACAAAATGATCGGCGTTAAAATTGCCAAAGAGCAGATCGTCTCCTGCACCACCTTCGAGGGTGTCAAAACCGGCGCCACCTTGCAGCGTATCCACGCCAGCCCCGCCCAGTAAAAGATCGTCGCCCGTGCCGCCAAAAAATCGGTCATTGTCTGCGCCGCCATCAAGGGTGTCATTGCCTGCGTCTCCAAACAATGCGTCCCCCATCTGTCCCCCGGACAACAGATCATCCCCGTCGCCGCCAAACAGGCGATCAAACCCCTGGTCTCCGATCAAGGTATCATTGCCCGCCTCGCCATAAAGATTATCGGCTTGATGACCACCATCCAGCAAGTCGTCACCATCTCCGCCATTGAGATAGTCAAACCCTGCATTTCCAAACAAAGTATCGTTGCCGGCCTCGCCCCAAATACCATCGACCGAGGTGCCGAAGTTGCTGCCCGCGCTGAGCCAATCATCGCCATCGCCGCCATACACGCGGTCTGGTGCTGCGCCGGCCCAAACGCGATCTGCTCCGGCGCCTCCATTGATCTGGTCAAATCCATCACCGCCCAAGATCACGTCTTGTCCGTCACCACCGTTGAGGGAGTCTGCATGACCGTCACCGCAGATCGTATCGTCGCCATCGCCGCCATTGATCGTGTCAAAACCGCCTGCACCAATCAGCAGATCATGATCGCCACCCCCGTGTATTTCGTCATTTCCCGCATCTCCCGTGACGCTGTCATTGCCTGCGCCTGCCTGAATGGTGTCATTGCCGCCCCCACCCAAGAGCCGATCGTCAGAGCCAAACCGATACATTGCTTCGCCGCGTTCGGTTCCGATCTGATCTGCGCCGCCACGGTCCAACTCAAATTCGGGCGCTGCCTGCCAGTCGGAAGTGTTTGAGGGTTGCGGTTCGGGTGCCGGATCTGAGGCAGGCGCCGGGTCTGTACGTGGCGGGGTTGTCGCCCCCGGATAGTGGCCAGGGTCGGTTTCGATGCGATCCCCGGTGATCAGATTGCCAAAATCAAAGTCGTCTGCGTCAAGGGCAACACCGGTTGCGCTGTGAATTTCGGTGACGTCGTCACCGATCCGTAAGTCGGCGCCATAGGACCGCGACGAGATGCTCGTGGCGCCGATGCCATTCATCTGGCTGAATGCGGAGATGTCGATGCGGTCGGTGCCCGATTGAAAATCAAGGATCCGGTCCCGCGTGTCATCTGCCGTCAAAATGAACGTATCGCTTCCGCCGCCACCGCGCATGTCATCGGCGCCTGCACCGTCCCAGATCAAATCATTGCCGTCGCCGCCATGGATCTGATCTGCGCTTGCACTGCCGCTAAGGATGTCGTCCGCGCGTGATCCGTTCAGGAGCCCACCGCTGTTGCTGGCTGCTATGCTGATCCCAAGGTCTTGCAAGTCAACGGAGAATTCCGACAAGAATGGTGCAGCTTCGGTCGAGGCCCAGATGCGAATGCCATCGGATGTGGCCAGTGCCTCAAGCGCGGTAATGCCGTTCAGTGGCGCATCGGCAGTGGCTTCCATGCTTTGCAGATGTTGGAGCCGCCCGCCCGGCAGCATCGCGAACAGGCTGACCCCGGCATCTGATCCTGCGGCCAGCACGAAATCCTGTGCACCGATGGTTATACTTGTCACGTGAGACACATTTGCAAAACGGGTTTCGCTGCTGTCCAGCACCTGATCAACGGGCGTCATGCCGTCCGGGGATATGGCCATGACCGAAAGAGAGTGACTGCCGGACGCGGCGCTCACCAGATAGAGCCCGCCGTCCGCTGCAGTGGTCACTGCCAATGCACTGGGCCGGTCCACCCACAAGCCATCCTGAGTGTCGATGTTTGAGATATGATCGAAGGATCCGTCTGGCGCTTTTTTGAACATGCTTACGCTGTCCTCGGCACCATAGCTGGCAAAAGCGTAGGTTTGGCCATTGTGGCTGCTGATCAAGACATCAGATGCGCGGGCCGTATTCAACGCGGAAGAGACATCAATCTCTTTTGTTACAAACTGCCCGCCCGCGCCAAAGGAAACCTGAACAATACCCCCGCCGCGAAGGGCGGCGAGCCCGGATTGGCCCGTGTCCTCTACCACCAATTCGCTAAAGTATCGGGCGCTGATGTCCTGCGATGCCATGGTCGTGGAAGCGGCAAACGGGCTGCCGGCCCGGCCCGCATCCAGTGTCACACCCTGCAAATCCGTGCTGTCTAATCCGGCCATAAACAGCTGATCTGGGCCTTTCAGCACCAGATCGGTGGTTTCGAGTTGTAAGTATTGCGGGGCGATCCGCCAATGCCCTTCCAGCGTTGTTTGTCCCGCACCATCGCCGATGTCGAACGCGCTGAGCCACCCGTCTCCTCGGGTTGAGGTGTACAATGTGCCGCCGTCGGAACCCGGCACAACCAGCAGGTCGTTAATCCCGACCAGCGCATTTTCTTCTGCGCCGCTCAGAGTGCCTTGCACCGAAAAAACCGCTCTGACCATGAACCACCTCGCATGCTTTGCTGGTTTGGATGGCAGACAAAACCGAATTCTGCGGGGCCGTGATTGTGGCAATCTTTTGGTTTTTCCAGCGAAGTTTAAAGGCCTGCTGTTGCCTCAAATTGGCGCCAACAGACCGACGCCGCAGAAATTGTTTACAGGACTGCAACAGGGTTCGCTGCATTCACGTTTTGACAACCCAGAAGGAGCGTCCATGTCAGAGCAATCTCCGATTTTGTCCCTGCCCTATATCCAACCGGCGCAGGCGCAAAAACACGTCACCCACAATGAGGCGCTGCGCATTCTGGATGCGGTGACGCAGCTTGCCGTGCTTGATGCGGGTTTAACGGCACCGCCCGCCGGCCCTGCACAGGGAGACCGGTATCTTGTTGGTGCCTCCGCGACGGGGGCATGGGCGGGACAGGACCATGCGATCGCGGTTTGGTCCGATGCGGCATGGGTCTTTTTTACCCCGCGAACAGGGTGGCGCGCAGATTTGGCCACCACTGGAACGCAATTGCGCTTTGATGGGGCGCTCTGGGTTGATGCCATTCCAGCGCTGGATTTTCAGAACCTCCCGATGGTCGGGGTCGGGACGACGGCCAATGCAACCAATCGTCTGTCAGTCGCGGCGGATGCGACATTGCTCACCCATGATGGTGGCGGCCATCAGTTGAAACTCAACAAAGACTCTGCGGCAGATACCGCCAGTCTGCTGTTTCAAACCGGGTTCTCGGGACGTGCGGAAATGGGGACCGCAGGCAATGACGATTTCTCGATCAAGGTCAGCCCGGACGGCAGCACGTTTCACACAGGGTTGAGCATTGAAAGCTCATCTGGCGCCGTGCAGATCAACAGCGGCCAGCAGTTTTTCGAGGATGTGTTCATTCTGGACGATACAGCGTGGTCTTTTGATATCCCCTGGTCAAACCCATCGCGGATCCTGATGTGGCTGAGCATCAATATCGCTGCACGGTTTTACCTGTTTGCAGTGACGGGCACCTTGGTGAACGCGACCAACTTTGGGGAAATGTTCGCCAATCCGGCAGGCAGCATCAACTATCTGACAGGGCCGTTGACCGGAACAACCGGCCCGGATGGAGAGATCAGCCTGTCCATCGATACCACCGGTGCCGTGCCAAAAATGTTTATCGAAAACCGGGTCGGCAGCAACCGGCTCTTCACCCTTGCGACAATGGGAAAGTAATATGGCAAAGCGACCAAAACAGAAAAAGATCGTCTCCGAGATCGCGTACCGTGAAACTGTCTTGCCGGGGGTCGGACGGATCAGGGTGCCCGCGCATCTGAGCGATGAAGATATTCTCAAAGAGATTCTTGAAAGCGACAGCCAAGAATAGAAACACCGCGTTTCTCAATCGTTCCGTGACTTTCGGTCGGGTGCTTGCTACGCCCATGATGACCAAAAGTGACGGAGCGATTGCGTGGATTTTGTGACCCAGACCAAACTTTCCGGCGTGCTGTTGCTAAGCCCACCGAGGTTTGGCGATGAGCGTGGATTTTTTAGCGAAAGCTGGAACCGCCGCAAGATGGCAGACCATGGGATTGATCTGGATTTTGTGCAGGACAATCACTCGCTATCCTCTGCGGTGAACACAGTGCGCGGGCTACATTTTCAATCGCCGCCACATGCACAGGCAAAGCTTGTTCGTTGCGGACGCGGGGCATTGTTTGACGTTGCGGTTGACGTGCGCCAAGGCAGCGCGACCTATGGGCAATGGGTTGGTTATGATCTGACCGCTGAAAACGGGTTGCAGCTTTTGATCCCCGCAGGGTTTTTGCATGGATTTGCGACAAGGGCACCTGACACCGAAATTATCTATAAATGCAGCGATTATTACGCGCCCGAATGTGACGGTGCGGTGCGCTTTGATGACCCTGATATCGCGATTGACTGGGGGCTGAGCGGCGACGCGATCCTGTCAGAAAAAGACAGCAAGGCGCAGGGTTTTTCAGACTTTGACAGTCCCTTCACCTTTGAGGGCGCAACATGAAGATACTGGTCACAGGCGGTGCAGGGTTTATCGGGTCGGCAGTGGTGCGGTTGGCGATCTCGCGCGGGCATGAGGTGATCAATCTTGATGCGCTGACCTATGCGGGCTGTTTGGAAAACCTCGCGCCTGTGTCTGATAACCCGCTCTATTCCTTCGAACATGTAGATATCCGTGACAGGGCTGCGCTGGATCGGGTGTTTGCCGCGCATAAGCCGCAGTGCGTGATGCATTTGGCAGCAGAATCCCATGTGGATCGATCCATTGATGGGCCGGGTGATTTTATCGAGACCAACATCACCGGCACCTACAACATGCTTGAAGCGGCACGCAGCTATTGGGCGGGCTCCGGCAAGGCCGAAGATTTCCGGTTTCACCACATTTCCACTGATGAAGTGTTCGGAAGCCTCGGCGCGACAGGCATGTTCACCGAAGACACCCCTTATGATCCGCGCTCGCCTTACTCGGCCTCGAAGGCCTCAAGCGACCATCTGGTGCGGGCCTGGCATGAGACATATGGCTTGCCCGTTGTCTTGACCAATTGTTCCAACAATTACGGCCCCTACCATTTCCCTGAAAAACTGGTGCCTGTGGTGATCCTGAACGCCTTGGCGGGCAAAGACATTCCGGTCTACGGCAGGGGCGAGAACGTGCGCGATTGGCTGTTTGTCGAAGACCACGCAGATGCGCTTTTGCTGGTGATGGAAAAAGGCGCGTTGGGCCGCAGCTACAACATCGGCGGGGAGAACGAGGCCCGCAACATTGATCTGGTGCGCTCTATCTGCACGATCCTTGATGAAAAGCGGCCCAAGACGGGCAGCTATGCCGATCAGATCACATTTGTGGAAGACCGCGCGGGGCATGATCTGCGTTACGCCATTGATCCGGCGCGCATTCGTGATGAATTAGGTTGGCGGCCCTCTGTGACACTGACCGAAGGGCTGGAAAAGACTGTGCAGTGGTATCTGGACAACGAAGACTGGTGGCGGGCTTTGCAAGGCCGTGATGGTGTGGGCGTCCGTCTGGGCAATAAGGGTTAGCGGGAGATGGCGATCCTTGTGTTTGGCAAATCCGGGCAAGTAGCGCGTGAGCTGGCGAAACTGCCAGAAACTCTCTGCCTTGGCCGGGATGCGGCGGATTTGACCGATCCGATGGCTTGCGCCGAAGCGATCCGGTTTCACCAGCCCGCCGCAGTGATCAACGCCGCCGCATATACTGCGGTGGATGCAGCCGAGTCAGACGAGGCACAAGCAACCTTGGTCAACGCCACGGCACCCGGCGCAATGGCCCGCGCCTGTGCCGATTTGGGCATCCCTTTGGTGCACATTTCAACTGATTATGTGTTTGCAGGGGATGGCGAGACACCGTGGCGGCCCGATGATGCAACCGCGCCTTTGGGCGCTTATGGGCGCAGCAAACTGGCCGGAGAAACAGCCGTGCGCGATGCGGGCTGTACTCACGCCATTCTGCGCACCTCATGGGTGGTTTCGGCCCATGGGGCAAACTTCGTCAAGACAATGCTGCGCCTCGGGGCAGAGCGGGACAGCCTCAATGTGGTGGCCGATCAGATCGGTGGCCCGACCGCAGCGGCGGATATTGCGGCCGCCTGTCACCGGATTGCCCTGCAATTGATAGATGCCCCAGACAAGACCGGCACCTATCATTTCGCCGGAGCGCCCGATTGCAGTTGGGCAGATCTTGCCCGCGCCATTTTTGATGAGGCCGGATTGAATTGCACAGTGCACGACATTCCATCATCCGGCTACCCGACACCCGCCAAACGCCCTCTCAACTCGCGATTGGACTGCAGCACGACAAACAAGACCTTCGGCATTGAACGCCCGCAGTGGCACGCGAGCCTCACCCAAATACTCAAAGATCTCGGAGCATCCAAATGACACAACGCAAAGGCATTATTCTGGCGGGTGGATCTGGCACACGGCTTTATCCGATCACCATCGGGATTTCGAAACAGCTTTTGCCGATCTATGACAAACCGATGATTTATTACCCGATTTCGGTTCTGATGCTGGCAGGTATCCGCGAAATCGCGATGATCACCACACCACAGGATCAAGCCCAGTTTCAGCGCAGCCTTGGCGATGGCAGCCAATGGGGCATTTCCCTGTCCTATATCGTGCAGCCATCTCCAGATGGTCTGGCGCAGGCCTATATCCTGGCGGAGGATTTTCTGGATGGAGCCCCCTCTGCCATGGTGCTTGGGGACAACATCTTTTTTGGGCATGGGTTGCCCGAATTGCTGGCGGACGCCGATGCACAGGATAGTGGTGGCACGGTTTTTGGTTATCACGTTGCGGATCCGGAACGCTATGGCGTGGTTGGGTTTGATGCAGACGGCACCGCCCGCCAGATCATTGAGAAACCGGATGTACCCCCGTCAAATTATGCTGTGACCGGCCTCTATTTCCTGGATGCGGATGCGCCGCGATTGGCGCGAGAGGTCACACCTTCTGCGCGTGGCGAACTTGAGATCACCACCTTGCTGGAAATGTATCTCAAGAAGGGCCAACTGCGGGTCAACCGCATGGGACGCGGCTATGCCTGGCTTGATACGGGCACACATGCCAGCCTGCTTGATGCGGGGAACTTTGTGCGGACCCTGACACAGCGACAGGGGCTCCAAACCGGTAGCCTCGAAGAGATCGCACATGACCAGGGCTGGATCAGCGATGATGAACTGGCCAAACGCGCAGAAATGTTCGAGAAAAACGAATATGGTGCCTATCTCAAAAATCTGACCGATTAAGATCAAGTCTCCCCAAACAATATGCTTTGGCACCAGTGGAAGCGCGTCCAATGCACCCGAATTTCGGAGGTGTGTTACCCTTTGGCACCCTGCCCACGGGCATAGACATCCTCATATCGGATGATGTCATCTTCGCCCAGATAATCACCTGTCTGCACCTCGATCAGCTCCATCGGAATGTCGCCGGGATTCTCCATGCGGTGGATCGCACCCAATGGAATGTAAACTGATTCATTGGCGTTGATCATTTTGACTTCCAGGTTGTCCATATCCGGGCCAACCGTCACCTTGGCAGTGCCGACAACGACGATCCAATGCTCAGACCGGTGTTTGTGGCTCTGCAGGCTCAGCGCTGCGCCGGGGGTCACAACAATCCGTTTGACCTGAAACCCCTCACCAACGATCAGCGATTCAAAGAACCCCCATGGGCGGTGATCCTTGGGGAAGGTATCAGCTTGCGGTATGTTGGCGCTGCGCATTTGCTTGACCACGGTGCCCAGATCAGCGACGCAATTCCGGTCTGCCACCAAAACGGCATCAGGCATTGCAACGGCAACGATGTTTTCAAGGCCAAGCCCCACCAGTTGCTGTGCATCGTTTTCCGACCGCAGCAGCGTATTGGCACAATCTACTGCCAGTGCAGCACCCTGCGTTGCGACGCCATTTTCATCCGATTTGGCATGCAGATGCACCGCGCCCCAGCCGCCGAGATCGGACCAGTCGCCCTCATGTGCCACAACGGACAGGTTGCTGACCTTCTCCATGATCGCAAAATCGACGGAAATGTCCTCACACTTGGCCCATGCATCAGGGTCAAGGCGCAGAAAACCAAGGTCTGGTTTGGCTGCTTCAACAGATGCCGTGACATGCGCCATCATCTCCGGTGCATGGGCGGCGAAGGCATCAATCAGGGTTTGTGCGGTGTACATGAAAATGCCCGCGTTCCACAGGTAGCCACCATCGGCCACCATTCGTTTTGCTTCGGCCAGTTCCGGTTTCTCGACAAACCGTTTGAGCGGCAAAGCCCCATTTTGCCCGACTTCGCCCAACTCAAGATAACCATAGCCGGTTTCAGGGCGGTCAGGCGCAATGCCAAAGGTCACGATCTGACCCGCACTTGCGGCGTCCAAGCCACGTTTGATGCTATCGCGAAATGCATCGGCCTGCGTGATGTAGTGATCTGAGGGAGCAGCCAGCATCAGACCTTGCGGATTGTCCTGGGCCAGAACCAGCGCCGCGGCCAACAGGGCCGGGGCGGTATTGCGGGCCTCCGGTTCGATCAGAACGGCACCGGGGTCAATTCCCGCATCGCCCAGCTGCTGCGTCGCGATAAACCGGAAATCGGAGTTGGTCACGATCAGCGGCGCGTTGAATCCAGCCCCGGACAGGCGTGCACTGGATTGTTGAAACAGGCTTCCGTCGCCGATCAGATTGATAAACTGCTTTGGAAAACTTTTGCGTGAAACGGGCCAAAGCCGGGTGCCTGATCCCCCACAAAGAATAACAGGGGTGATGTTGTTCGCTGCCATCGGTTGTCCTTTTTGCCTGCCGTCTTGCCTGGGTTGCAAGGCAACCGGATAAATCAATTGCCTGTTAGGCTAGCAGTTTACCAAGTTTCAAGCGACATTAGCAAAGACAAGCAGAGCCTTGCCGGTTTTTTTGGGCACGGCCATGTTTGTGAAAGAGACCAGCGAAGGCCCGGTTTGGGTGCAAAACCATAAAGGACAGGACATGGGAGCAGACCCCACCGTGGATATCAGCGAGATCACGGCAGATCGTATTCGCCAGCGGACAGAACAACTGCGGGCACATATTGCCCACACTCCGGCGATTGAACTTTCATCTCGCTTGATCGGTCATTTGATGGGCGGCGGCCATGTCGCGCTCAAGCTTGAGTGTTTTCAACACACCGGAACCTTCAAGGCGCGGGGTGCGCTTTCCAATGCTCTGGCAATCCCAGAATCAGACAAAGTGGCGGGGATCACAGCGGCCAGTGCGGGCAACCATGCCATTGCCGCGGCATGGGCGGCACGCGTGACGGGCCTATCTGCGAAAGTGGTGATGCAAGACAACGCAAACCCCTTCCGGATCGCCCGGGCCGAGGCCGAAGGCGCCGAAGTGATACTGCGTGCGCCCGGAGCGCCCACATTCGCAGAAGCAGAACGCCTTTCTGCAGAAGAGGGCCGTACCTTTATTCACCCGTTCGAAGGGGTGAATACCGCGCTTGGCACGGCCGGGGTCGGCTATGAACTCATCACGGACATGCCCGATCTGGACGCAGTCGTCGTATCTGTGGGCGGTGGGGGTTTGATCAGCGGCATCGCGGCGGCGGTCAAGTTGCACAAGCCCGATTGCATGGTTTTTGGCGTGGAGCCGTCCGGCGCCGACAGCATGTCGCGGTCCTTGGCAGCGGGCCGGCCTGTGACCTTGAACAAGGTTGATACCATCGCGGACAGCCTTGGCCCGCCCATGGCATTGCCCCTGGGCCACGCCCTCTGTGCGGCCTATGTGGATGATATGGTGCGCGTCACCGATGATCAGATCTGCGCGGGTATGGTCGCACTGCAACAAGAGGCGAAACTGGCCGTGGAGCCCGCAGCCGGGGCCGCGATGGCAGGGCTGCTTGGGCCATTGCGCAAAAGATTGCAGGCAAAGCGGGTTGGTGTGGTGGTGTGCGGTGCCAATATTGATGCAGCGACCTATCAGGCACAGTTGTTGCGCGGAATGGACCACTACGGCGCATTGATGAAAATCTGAGAGCGTCAACAGTTGCCTCTTGACCTTCTAGTGACTGGAACCCTTATGTCTGGGCTGTCAGTCAAGGAGCAGGGCCATGTCGCAGGCGCCAAAAATCTCGATCTCGGTGATGAATATGTCCTGCGGGGGCTGTGTCGGCCGCGCGGCGCGCGCGCTTGAATCCGTAGAAGGGATTGATGCGGTCACCGTCAATTTGGCAGACGAAACTGCCCATTTTTCGGCCCGTGATGACCGGGTCAAAGCAGACGCGATCGCGGCTTTGGGTGCCGCCGGATATCCGGCTGCTGACCAGACCGTTACCTTGGCGATCACTGGCATGTCCTGTGCCTCTTGCGTTGGACGGTTGGACCGCGCGTTGAAAGCTGTTCCGGGTGTGGTCGAGGCGCAGGTCAATCTGGCCGACGAAACAGCATTGGTGCGCTATGTCCCTGGCATTGTCAGCACAGCCGAACTGATCACTGCGTCCCAAAAGGCAGGCTATCCCGGAACAATCCTTGAACAGGGCCAGATGCCAGACCGCGCCGCAACCAAGGCCGAAGAGGCGCAGACCCATAAACGTGCAATGATCCTTGCGATGTGCCTCGCGCTTCCGGTTTTCATTCTGGAAATGGGCGGGCATATGGTGCCAGCTTTGCACCACCTCATCGGTCGGACCATCGGGCACCAGACCAGCTGGGTCATTCAGTTTATCCTCACGTCGCTGGTTCTGGTTGGTCCGGGGCGGGCGTTCTTTTTGAAGGGCGGGCGGGCCTTGTTGCGCCGGGCGCCCAACATGGACAGCCTCGTCGCGCTGGGCGCTGGCGCGGCTTGGAGCTATTCGACCGTGGCGCTGTTTCTGCCCGCTTTGCTGCCGCAGGACAGCCGAGTTGTATATTTCGAAGCGGCGGCGGTGATTGTGGCGCTGATTCTTCTTGGCCGCTGGTTTGAGGCGCGCGCCAAGGGCCAGACCGGCAGTGCGATCCAAAAGCTGGTTGGTTTGCAACCGCGCACCGCCATGGTCAAATCTGGCGCGGACTGGGTTGAAACAGCCATCGAGGATCTGCGCCCCGGTGACATTTTCCGCACCCGCCCCGGAGAGCGGATCGCCATCGACGCAAAAGTGAAATCCGGCACTGGCAGTGTGGATGAAAGCATGATCACCGGTGAACCGATGCCAGTGGTCAAATCGCCCGGTGATCCGCTGACAGGTGGCACCATCAATGGCAACGGTAGCCTGACGTGCGAGGTGACGCGTACCGGACAAGACACAACCCTGTCGCAGATCATCCGGATGGTTCAGCAGGCCCAGAATGCCCGCCTGCCGATCCAGGCGCTTGTGGATCGGGTGACGCTGTGGTTTGTCCCTGCTGTTCTTCTGATTGCTTTGCTGACGGTGTTGGTCTGGCTCGTCTTTGGGCCCGCACCGGTGGTGTCACATGCCCTGGTTGCAGGGGTTTCGGTGTTGATTATTGCCTGTCCCTGCGCGATGGGGCTCGCCACACCCACCTCGATCATGGTCGGCACAGGGCGGGCGGCACAGCTTGGCGTGTTGTTTCGGCAAGGGGATGCCCTGCAATCGCTCAGTGGGGTGGACGTGGTTGCCTTCGACAAGACCGGTACACTGACCGAAGGGCGGCCCAGCCTGACCGCCTTGGACATCGCAGCGGGGTTTGATCGCGCTGCCGTGTTGTCCCAAATCGCGGCGGTGGAGGCTTTGTCAGAACATCCGGTCGCCCGTGCGGTTGTATCAGCGGCGCAAGCCGAAGGCGTGCCGGTCCCCGTGACCGAAGACTTCGCCGCATTGTCCGGTCAGGGCGTCACGGCGCGGGTTGCTGGTGATCTGATCCGTATCGGCAACGCGGCGATGATGGCCGATGCCGGGATAGATATATCCGAACTCCAAGGCGAGGCGGCAGCCTTGGCCGAGGATGGCAAGACGGTCTTTTTCGCCGCGCAAGAGAGCCGCGCGATGGCGCTGATTGCGGTGTCCGATCCGATCAAGGCCGAAAGCCGTGATGCGATTGCGGCCCTCAAGGCTCGCGGGATCGAGGTTGCCATGATTACTGGGGATGGCGAACAGACAGGACAAGCCGTCGCGCGGGCGCTGGGCATCGACAAGGTGATCGCCGAGGTACTGCCAGAGGGCAAAATCACTGCGCTGGACGGTCTTGGCGGCCCGGACCGGCAGGTGGCTTTTGTCGGTGATGGGATCAATGATGCGCCGGTCCTGGCCCATGCGGATGTGGGAATCGCCATCGGAACCGGCACCGATGTGGCCATTGAAACGGCGGATGTTGTGTTGATGTCCGGCACGCTTGACGGAGTGGTTGCCGCATTTGACATCTCACGTCTGACCCTGCGCAATATCCGGCAAAATCTGGTTTGGGCTTTTGGCTATAACATCTTGTTGATTCCGGTTGCCGCGGGTCTGCTATACCCTGCGTTCGGAATGCTTTTGTCGCCGGCGATGGCGGCAGGGGCGATGGCGTTTTCATCGGTCTTTGTGCTGACAAATGCACTGCGGCTCAGACGTGCAGGAGGGGTCACATGAACATCAAAGAGGTTGGGGCCGCCACGGGTCTGCCTGTAAAAACCATCCGCTATTACGAAGATATCGGATTGGTCAGCCCCAAACGGCAAAGCAACGGATACCGTGTGTTCAGTGACACGGACCAGCACAAGCTTGCGTTTCTGGCCCGCGCCAGATCGCTGGGTTTTCCGGTGGAAAGCTGTCGCAGTCTGCTTGCCCTCTACGACGACAAGGGCCGCGCCAGCGCAGATGTGAAACAGATCGCCAAAGAACACCTCAAAGAGATCGATCGCAAACTGGCCGAGCTGTCAGCGATGCGTGACACCCTTGGGCATCTGGTAGAAGCCTGCGCGGGGGATCATCGCCCCGATTGCCCCATTCTACAGGATCTGGCCGCCCCAACCTGAGCCGCCCGGCATTGAGGTTTTATGCGACCTGCGTTTAGGTGGCGCGGCCTGCATCTCGCAGGGTTTGCGAAAGGAACAGCCGATGTATGTGATCAACCCGCCGAAACAGGCCAGCCTCGCGGTGCAAAGCACCGATGACCGGTTTCCGGTGCGGCGGATTTTCTGTGTGGGCCGGAATTATGAGGCACATGCCCGCGAGATGGGCAAAGATCCAACGCGGGAAGCGCCGTTCTTTTTCACGAAACCAACCGATGCCGCAGTCGACACACCCTTCACCCTGCCATACCCAAAATTGACCGAGGATTTGCACCACGAGATTGAGCTGGTGATTGCGCTGGGCAAAGGCGGATCTGACATTGCCGAGGCGGATGTGATGACCCATGTTTGGGGCGCAGCCGTTGGCCTTGATATGACCCGCCGCGACCTACAGGGCGAAGCGAAAAAGATGGGCCGCCCGTGGGATTGGGGCAAAGCCTTTGACAACTCCGCGCCGATTTCTGCGATCAAGCCTATCGCGGATGTCCCAAGTGTTGAAACCGGGCGCATATGGCTGTCCGTGAACGGTGAGATCCGGCAGGATGCGGATTTGTCCGATCTGATCTGGTCGGTGCGCGAAACCGTTGCGATCCTGTCGCGGGCGATGACACTGGCCCCCGGTGATCTGATCATGACAGGCACCCCGGCGGGCGTTGGCCCGGTTGCCCCCGGCGATGTGATCACCGGCGGTGTGGATGGCATCGGAACCCTCGAAGTCAAGATCGGAGATCGCGCATGACGGATCTGGCATTGCACAATTACTTCCGGTCCTCGACCTCTGTGCGGGTACGGGCGGCGCTGAATCTCAAGGGGCTGAGCTATGATTATATTCCGCTGTCCCTGCTCAAGGGAGAACAAGCCAGTCCCGAACATCTGGCGCTAAATCCGTCAGGTTTGGTGCCCACATTGGTCACGCCGGAGGGGGCATTGCCGCAATCCTTGGCAATTTTGGAATGGCTGGAGGAGGTATATCCAGAACCGCCGTTGCTGCCATCTGATCCTTGGGCGCGGGCGCGGGTGCGCAGCCTAGCTCAGATCGTCGCATTGGACATTCATCCAGTGAACAATCTGCGTATTCTCAAACATCTCGAAGCCGAATTTGGCGTGGATGCAACGGGCAAGGCGGCGTGGTTTCGCAAATGGGCGAGCGCGGGCATGCAGGCGCTTGAAACACGGCTGGCGGCAGAACCGGAGACCGGCACGTTCTGCCATGGTGACACGGTTGGTCTGGCCGATCTGTGCCTCTACGCTCAAGTCCTTAACAACGCGCGGTTTGAGGTCGATATGAAGCCCTACCCGACGATCAGGCGCATCCATGAGGCCTGCATGGAGGTGCCAGCCTTGGCGCAAGCTGCGCCTGCCAATCAGCCTGACGCGGTGTGAGCCTGCGCATGGGCAATGACCCGCTCTGCCACGGCTTCCGGCGCGTCCCAATGGATGGAATGGCCTGCATCGGGCAGGGTGATCTGTGAAACCCCCTCGATGGCGGCGAAGGCTTGGCGCCCTTCCGCCTCGGGGATCATCAGATCCTCGGCGGCAAAAATCACCTGTGTTGGTGTTTTGATGTCCCCTGCGCGGGTACGCGGGCGGAAGTTGCGTAAGGCTTCGATCTGATGCGCCATGGCATCGACGGTCTGGGCATGGGGATAGGCCAGCGCCGCCTCGACCGCCATTTTGGCATTTTGCGGGTTTTCAAAAAACGCAGGCCGGAACGCCCAAGGGTAAAGGGCATTGAGCCAATGGGTTTCGCCCCCCTCGGCGCGGCGAATGGCCAGCAAGGTATCAAAGACATGCATCGTGCGCGGTATCCGAACGGGCGCAGAGGCCAGTATGGTCAGCGAGGCCATTGCATCGCCCACGAGGCCGGACAATTCCATCGCCATCAGTCCGCCCATCGAATGCCCGGTGACGTGATAACGCTCATGACCCAAATGCCGCATCAGCGCGGCGGCATCTTCGGCCATTTGTCCTACGCTCACCGGGGCATCCCAAGGGGTGGTCTGGCCAGTGGTGCGGTTGTCGGGGCGAATGACCGTAAAATGCGGTGTCAAAAGCCGGAGCAGAGCGCCCCAGCTGGCATTGTCGCCCATCATCCCGGCCAGCAGCAAGATCGGAGGACCGCTGCCATCGATTTCATAGTGCAGGGTGATATCATCGAGGGCCAAATCAGGCATTGAGTGTACTCCAACAGGGCAAAAGATCGCCATCGGCGGGCGCCGCTTCATAGGCGGCGCGGGCAATGGCACGGGCCAGGCATTGCGCAGCGGCATGGCCAATCAACGTGGTGTCAGGCACCGCAGGGCCGGTGCCAGTGCTCAGGGCAAAGACCAGATCGCCGTCATGGGGCGTATGGGCCGGAACGGTCGCGCGGGCAATTCCATCGTGGGCAGCGACGGCGACCCGCTGGCATTGTGCCTTGGTCAGGGGGGCATCGGTTGCAATGATGGCGATGGTGGTGTTCTCACGTGGTGACATGGCCTGCATCTTGCGGCTGTCCAATTGCAGACCCAGACCAGTCGCGGGATCAACGCCTTGGCCACCAAATTCATCCTCGATCTCAAATGGTGCCGCGAAAAAGTGTTTGTCGCCGGGTGTGGTCACCGCGCCAACAGGGTTGGCCGCAACGAGCGCCCCGACTGTGCTGCCATCTGGCAAAACCAACGAAGCCGATCCGAGCCCGCCTTTGACCATCGCCGTCAATGCGCCCGTGCCTGCGCCAAAACTGCCCAGCATAAAATCAGCCGAGGCATCTTCAAACGCCGCGCGGCCAAGGGCGCGGTAGGGGTTCTCGGTCCAGTCTTTTTCACCGCCATTGAGCAGATCAAACAAGATCGCCCCCGGCACAAGCGGGATCACCGCGCCGCGCACCTGAAACCCGCGCCCCTGTGCCCTCAACCCGTCAACCACACCGGAACAGGCATCAAGCCCGTAGGCCGACCCGCCCGAAAGCACCAGCGCCTCAACCTCTGTCACGGATTTGTCTGGGGCCAGCAGATCCGTTTCCCGTGATCCGGGTGCGCCGCCCATCACATGCACAGAGGCCACAAAGGGATTGGCGGCTGTGACAACCGTTGTACCGGATTTCAGGACATCGTCCTGCGCGTTGCCAACCAAGAGACCGGCAACATCGGTGATCAGGTTCTTGGGACCGGGTTTCATGGAAATGTCCTTTGGTTTTGAAGGAAAGGGCGCAAGGTCATCGCCCGACCCGAAATGCATAGCTGCCGCATTGGTTTGCGGTGCGTGGTGGGCCTTCTGTGATCTCGAAAACCGCGTCACAGCTTTCGAGGCATTGCCGCCAGAAAGCCATGCCATTGGGTGCATTCTCAGCGACACCCAAGACCCAATCACCGCCCAGCGCTTGAAAGATCAGTGTTGCGGCCTCTGTCCCGATCCCGCGATTGCGAAAGGCGGGTTGAATGGTGAACTCCGTCAATTCATGGCAACCATCCTTATGGTTCCACACAAGGGCGAAACCGACTGGCGCGCCATTGAGTTCGATCACGTAAGGATGCCGGCCTGGCTCGATCCAGTAACGGTCCAGCGCGTTTGGAAAATAGACCGGCCCTTCTGGCAAAAGCTCTCGGAAATAGGCTTCTGACATGGCGTCGATGACACCTCGGTTCTGTTCTGGCACCGGTGCGATGCTGATACGGTCGGTCATGCGCGGGCCTGCTCGATCTCGGGCAAGACCGGCGCGGCAGCAATCAGCGATTGCGTATAGGGATGCGCCGGACGTTCAAACACCGCTTCGGTCTGGCCCTGTTCGACAATCTCGCCCGATTTCATCACCAACACCCGGTCCGTAACGGTGCGAACCACCGACAGATCGTGAGAGATGAACAAATAGGTCAGATCATAAGCGCCGCAGAGATCGGCCAGCAGGTCCAGGATTTGCGCCCGTACAGAAACGTCCAAGGCGCTTACCGCCTCGTCAAACAAGATCAGCTCGGGCCGGATGATCAGGGCGCGGGCGATGGCGATGCGCTGCCGTTGACCGCCGGAAAACTCATGGATGTACTTGCTGGCGTCTTTGGGGGTCAGGCCGACCGCGGTCAGGGCTTCGTCAATCGCACGGGTGCGCGACGCGCCCTGCGGTGGATCAGGCAGCAAATGAAATGGTTCGGTGATCAAACGGTCAACCCGGTGCCGTGGATTGAAACTGCCGAATGGATCTTGAAACACCACCTGCATCTGGCGGCGCACGTCCAGATTGGGCCGCGTGCCACTGAAAACGGGTGCACCGTTCAAGGTGATGCTGCCACCCTGTACCTGCTCGAGCCCCAGCAGGGCGCGGGTCAACGTAGACTTGCCGCAGCCCGATTCCCCAACAAGGCCCAGTCTTTCACCGCGTTGAATGGTGAAAGACACATCGTTCACCGCCCGAAAATATCCCGGATGCCCGAACAGGCTGGTGCGCGGAAGACGGTAGTCGCGGATCACATTGCGCACCTCAAGCAATGGTTTTGGCGGTGGCGGTTCGGGCAGTGAAACGCGATGGCTGGACGCTTCAAACAACATCTTTGTGTAGGGATGGCGCATGTTTTGCAAAAGCGCCTGAGTCTCGCCCTGTTCCACCACTTCGCCGTGACGCATGACGATGATCCGGTCGGCCATATCGGCCACCACAGCCAGATCATGGGTGATCATCAGCAGGCCCATGCCGTCTTCTTGGGCCAGTTTTTTCAGCAGCGCCAATATCTGCGCCTGCGTGGTCACATCCAAGGCGGTTGTCGGCTCGTCCGCGATCAGCAAACGCGGGCGCAGAGCGATGGCCATGGCGATCACAACCCGCTGACGCTGACCCCCGCTCAGCTCATGAGGATAGCGCGACAGGGGAAAACGGTCCTGGGGCAGACCGACACGGGACAGGGTTTCGGCGGCGCGGGATTCTGCCTCTTGCCGGGGTACTTCGCTGTGGTGCACGCGAATGGTCTCGGCCACCTGTGCGCCTATGGTCTGCACGGGGTTGAGTGCGGTCATCGGTTCCTGAAACACCATGCCAATGTCATTGCCGCGAATGCCGCACAATTCCGCTTCAGTCAGCTCTGTCAAATCCTGATCGCCCAGCATGATGTGACCGCTGAGCTCGGTGCCCTTGGGCAGCAATTGCATAGTGGCCAGCGCGGTCAGGGATTTGCCTGATCCGCTCTCTCCCGTGACGGCAACAATTTCGCCGGGTGCAACCGACAGGGTCACGTCACGCAGGATTTTGAGCGCGTGAATGGACAGGGACAGATTGGTGATCTCAAGCAGGTTCATACTCGAGCCACCCGCAGCCTGGGGTCCAGATAATCGCGCAACCCGTCGCCCATCAGGTTCAGCCCCAGCACTGTCAGGATGATCGCGAAACCCGGCACCAGCGCCATATGCGGTGCAATGCTGACCAAGGTCTGCGCATCAGCAAGCATCCGCCCCCATGACGGTGTTGGAGGCTGTGCACCTAGGCCGACATAGCTCAGGCCCGCCTCGGCCAGAATGCCCAGCGAAAACTGGATCGTGCCCTGCACAATCAGAAGATTGGTCACATTGGGCAAGATATGTTCAACAGAGATCCGTGCCGCGGATTTTCCTGCAACCCGTGCCGCAAGAATAAATTCCCGCTGCCACAGCGACAGCGCTGCGCCGCGGGTGATCCGGGCAAATACGGGGATGTTAAAAATGCCAATGGCAATGATGGCATTGATCGCGCCTGCACCAAAGATCGCGGTGATCAGAATGGCAATCACAAGACTGGGAAAGGCAAACACCAGATCATTGCCGCGCATGATCAATTCATCCAGCCATGTGCCTTGCCGTGCTGCCGCCCAAAGGCCCAGCGGCACGCCAAGGCCCATCCCGATGCCAACAGCCACCAGCGCCACCGCAATCGAGGTGCGTGCGCCAACCATGATCATGCTTAGAATATCGCGGCCAAAATGGTCAGTTCCCAGCAGGTGTAGCGCATTGGGCGTCTTCAGCTTGTTGGCGATGTCCAGGGCGGCGTGGTCATAAGGGGTCCAGACAAAGCTGATCAATGCGGCGCAGACAAACACCGCAGACAGCACGCCGCCGATGATCAGATTGCGGATCATGTGCGCGACCTCAGCCGGGGATCAACAGCGGCGTAGGCCAGATCAACTAGGAAATTGACGGTGATGACAGAGAAGACCAAGAGCATCACCACCGATTCAACCACGATCAGATCGCGGGCGGAAATAGACTGAAACACCAGCCGCCCGAGACCGGGCAGATAGAACACCTGTTCAATGATGATCGATCCGGCCAGCAGGAAGGAAAACTGTAACCCGATGATGGTCAGCACCGGAATCAACGCATTGCGCAGCCCGTGCCGCCACAGGGCTTGCCGCGCTGTCAGGCCCTTGGCCCGTGCAGTGCGCATGAAATCTTCGCCCAGCACATCCAGCAGCGATGACCGCATGACACGGGCAAGAATGGCGGCCTGCGGCAGGGCGAGGGCGATCGCGGGCAAGGTTAGGGCATGCAGACCGGCCCAAAGCCCTTTGTCCCACCCAACGAAACCACCCGCCGCAAACCAACGCAGGTTGATCGCAAAGATCAGCACCAGCATCATGGCAAACCAGAAGTTTGGCACCGCCACGCCCAGCTGGGTTGCCCCCATCACACCGATATCGCCCGCCTGGCCCCGGCGGGAAGCCGCGTAAATTCCGGCAGGAAAGGCCAAAACGGTACTGAGAACCAAAGCGTAAAGGGCCAGTGGCAAGGACACCCACAACCGGTCAGAGATCATATCCATCACAGGGGTGCGGTAGGTATAGGAGGTGCCAAAATCACCGCTGAGCATCCCGCCCACCCAGGTCAGGTAGCGCTGCACCTTGGGCACATCGAGGCCCAGTTCAGCGCGCAAAGCAGCCAGCGTTTCAGGTTGTGCGTTCATTCCCAGCATAAAGGAGGCCGGATCACCCGGCGCGATCTCTATCACGGCAAAGATCACAATCGACGCCACAGCAAGGCTGATAAACAGCGAAATCAGGCGTTTGATCGTATAACGTAGCATTACGGGAAGGTTAGGCGCAGGAGCGGGGCGGGTCCAGAGGGCTTTGGCGGCGATGCCCTGACGAAATCGCAGTGAATTGACGCCTTGATATAGCGGTTGGTCAGGCCTCCCAAGCAGATGCCGTTTTCGTGATGACTGATATATGCCATATTTTACAACGGCTTGAGGGTATTAGGATAAAAGGCTTCATCTTCTTTAGGAACCAAATGTAAGCCGGCTGGTTGGTTTGGTGACGTTAATGAGTTTTGGAGAGTAACAATGAACACGACTGTAAAAACCCTTGCCATCGCCGCCCTCATGGGCACCGTGTCCGCACCTGCATTCGCAGACGGCCATATGAGCACATCCATGACATGTGCCGAATGGAAAGAGCTCGGTGATGAGGACCGCATGAAAGTTGCCCAAATGGCACTGGCCGAGATCGCAACAGGCGACGACGGTGAAAGCATGGAAGACAGCGCCACTGCAACTGACGATGGCGACGGTGTGACAGCTGCAGAAGCGACAGACAGCGATAACGGCAATGCCACAGGCGCAGAAGCGACAGCGAACGAATCGTCTTTGACAGCGGATGAAAACACCATCAGCGATGACGACATGGCACTGTTCGAACGGACCTGCGACACCAACCTTGACGCTATGGTGTCCGAAGCGGCCATCGGCTCTGCCGGCACACGCTAAATCAACGGACAGTTGAACAAATTGGGGCATCCTTCGGGGTGCCCCTTTTTTTTTGTGTTGATGGCAAGAGCTGCCGCTTGGGATAAGTATGGCGCATGAACAGCCCGCTTTTCATCGGACATGAGATTTATCGTGGCTCCAGCTATGGCCGATGGCACCCTTTGCGGGTGCCGCGTGTATCTACGGTGATGGATCTGTCGCGGGCCTTGGGGTGGTTGCCTACGGGCCAATTTATCACATCGCCCCGCGCCAAGCCTGAGGCATTGGTGAACTGGCACACAGCCGATTACATCGATGCGTTGCAGCGGGTCGAAGCGGACCAGATCGCTACCGCAGATGATCTCTCCCGCCATGACATTGGAAGCGTTACCAATCCGGTCTTCCCCGAGATTTTCCGGCGCCCGGCCACAGCTGCGGGTGGGTCCATCCTTGCAGGTGAGCTGCTGCGCGACGGCGGTGTTGTCTATAACCCTGCCGGCGGCACCCATCACGGTATGCCGGACCGCGCCAACGGGTTCTGCTATCTCAATGATCCCGTGCTTGCGATGCTCAGCCTGCGCCGCTTTGGCATACGGCGAATTGCCTTTGTGGATATCGATGCGCACCACCCCGATGGCGTGGAAGCAGGCTTTGGCGGCGATCCCGATTGCCTGATGATCTCGGTGCATGAGGCACGGTTATGGCCGCGCAGCGGACCGGTCGAAAACGATGGGGGCGGAAATGCGCTCAACATTGCGGTGCCGCGCGGGTTTAACGACAGTGAAATGGCCTTTGTTCGCGATGCGCTGATCCTTCCCCGCGTGGAGGCTTTTGCGCCGGATGCGATCGTGCTGCTTTGCGGGGCGGATGCGGTCGAAGAAGATCCTTTGTCCCATTTGCACCTCAGCAACAACGCGCATTGGGATATCCTGCGCCGGCTCATGGGTATGGCGCCAAGGCTGCTAGTGCTGGGCGGGGGTGGCTATAATCCGTGGTCCGTTGGTCGTCTCTGGACCGGGATCTGGGGCATTTTGAACGGGCAGGATTTGCCTGCAACATTGCCGACGGAGGCCGAGGTTATTCTGCGGGCTTTGCGGTTTGACGGCAATCGCCGCGGCAAGAACGCGCCAGAGCATTGGTTCACGACATTGCAAGATAAACCGCGCCTCGGGGATGTGCGGGATGAGGTCAAAGAGGTTGTGCGGCAGTTGTTGTTGCGACCTGTACTTTGACCTGAAGGGGGTTAGCCCGCGACCTTGCGCATCAGTGCCTCAATCGGGCCGCGTTTGAAGACCAGCGACCAAATATTGGCATAGATCGTCGCGCCAAGACAGAACAACAGCGCTGCGCCAACCGCTTGCGCGATGGTCTGACCACCGAGCATATTCAAGGCCTCAAGCGTGCCCATTCCCACGAGGATATGCGCAATATAGAGAGTCAGTGTTTGCCGCCCAGCAGGCACGATCAACGGAAGAATGCGCCACCGGCCCAGCGGCCTTGCCACTATAAGACACAGCCCAATCACCAAAGAGGCAGCCCCGAACCCCGCCAAGCTATAAAGCGGCATCGGCGGGACCGGGTCGGTCGTGACCAGCAGGGCAAACTCCGCATCGAGCGGCACCAGCATATGTGCCAGTACGAAGCTGGCCCCTTCGGCAAAGGCCAGCGCGCCAGCGCCGAGGCCCACCAAGGCCAACTGAGCCCGGCGTTCTGACAAGGCAAGGCGGCTGAGTACGATGCCAAACAGCAAGAATCCAAGCCAAGGAATGACGGGGTGCCAGCCATTGAAAAACAGGTTCCGGACAAAGCCCGCAGGCTTCCAGAAATCGGCGTAGGCGAAGGTCTCCCAATTCCAGCCGGTGTCATATTCGAACAAGAAAACCATGGCGACAAAGGCCAGGTTGAGCGCCAGAATGGCCAAGACCAACGTGCGGGAGGACAGGGGCAAAAGCAGCACCCCAAACAGAAAGTAGAAGGCGTAATAATGCAGAATGTCGGCCTCGAAGATCAGCATGTTCATGAGGCCAATCGCCAATAAAAACACCGCCCGGCGCAGGGATACAGACACCGTTTGATCCAAGGCTTTGCGCCCCGCAAGGCCAAGGCCGATCCCCGCCAGCACGACAAAGGTCGCTGCGGCGCGCCCTTCCAAGGCACCGCTCAGCAGGCTGAGCCAGCCGCCATCATTTTCCGCACCCATCGCGATCTTGAAGTTCACAATGACCATCCCGACAAAGGCGAGGTATCTGGCAAGATCCAAACCGGCAAGACGGCTTTGCGGGGCAGGGGGTGCGGCATTTGTCATTTGCATGATGTCTGATCTGATCTTTCAAAGGACAAGAGGTGAAATAGCGCTGATGCGGGGCTGTGGCAGAAACGCCGCGTCGCTGTGCGGTTGTCTTGCATTGACGGCGAGGCAATGTCGCAATATGCCCGCAAAAGTAGAAAGAAGTTCAAGAGTAACCTAATGAAAAATATCGTAATGGGCGCCGCTTTGGCGTTTGCCCTGGCGGCTTGTGGTGGGTCAAATGCACCAACGGCAAGCGCACCGGGCCTGAACCCCAAATCGAAAATCTCAATCCTGTTTCAGGATTTTCCTGCGGGAACCGTATGTTCAGTGACCCTGCCGTCGGGCAGATTGCAGACACCAGCCATACCTGGAAAGATCGACTATCCTGCGGCCAATGCCAAATCACCAGTGCGCTGCCAATCGCCAGACGGTGCGATTTATGCGATAGATGTACCAAGTGTCCTGCCATCAGAAGAATTCCGCATCGCGGGGATTACCGCCTATGGCACCGGCCTGATCGTTTCGACGGTTTCAGGGGCTGACCTGTATCAGTTTAAAAATGAAAATGGCGTCACCCGTCGCAAGTGACCAAAAAAGAAAAGGCCCCGACAATCGCGGGGCCTTTTTGGATTCTAAGGGTCAAGGATTACTCGGACCAGCTGACCGCCGTAAGGTCGTTGGCCTGCGTTGGTGCATTGGCCCAGAGACCCTGAACGCCAGCTTTGGCCACTGACAGCGCCGCCAGTTGGAACAGGTAACCATTCACATAATCATTCGAGATGATGGTCTGCGCCTCGCCCAGCATCGCGGTGCGCATGTCTGGGTCGGTCGTGCTGTTCAGTTTGGTCATCAGCTCTTGGAAGGCTGGGTTGTCGTACTGGAAGTAATAGTCCGGGTTGGCATAGATCCCGATATCCATTGGTTCCGTATGGCTGACGATGGTCAGGCCAAAGTTCTTGCCTTTGAACACGGTTTCCAGCCATTGCGCCCATTCGACATTGCTGATCTCGGCTTTGATCCCAACAGCGGCAAGCTGTGCTGCGATGATCTCTCCGCCGCGACGGGCGTAGGAAGGGGGTGGCAAGTGCAGCGTGGTCTCAAACCCGTTGGGAAAGCCTGCCTCGGCCAGCAGCGCCTTGGCGCGCTCGGGGTCATAATTGCTCATCCCGGTATGGTCGACATAGGCGGGGTTGTGCGGCGCAAAATGCGTGCCGATTGGGGTGCCATAGCCAAACATCGCCCCGTCGATGATCGCCTGACGGTCAATTGCATGGGCCACAGCGGCCCGCACCTTGACGTTGTCAAAGGGCGGCATCTTGTTGTTGGTCGACAGGATTGTTTCACCTTCGGTAGATCCGATCAGAACCTGAAAACGTGGGTCTGCCTCAAACTGCGGAAGGTTTTCAGGGGCGGGAAAGCCGCTGAAGACATCGACATCTTCGGCCATCATCGCGGCAAAAGCGGCAGTCGGGTCAGAGATGAATTTGAAAGTGGCCTTGGACAGCACTGCAGGGGTGCCCCAGTAATCCGGGTTGCGGCTGATCTCGATCTTGTCGCCCTGCGACCAGCTGTCGAATTTGAACGCGCCAGTGCCGATGGGCTGTTGCTTGATATTCTCAATGCTTTCGGGCGCGACGATCACGGCGTCACCCCAAGCGAGGTTAAACAACATGTTGCCATTGGGTTCGGACAGTTTGACCTCGACCGTTGTAGGGTCGATGACTGTCACGCTTGAGATGGCAGAATAGAGCGCCTTTTGCGCATTGGCACTGTCTTCGGCGTTGATGCGGTCGAGGCTGAATTTCACGTCTTCGGCATCCATGGTGGTGCCGTCATGGAAGGTCACACCCGAGCGCAGCTTGAATGTATAGGTCAGCCCATCATCAGAGATTTCCCAGGATTCAGCCAAACCCGGAACGACAGAGCCATCACCCATAAACCGGGTCAGCCCCTCGAACACATTGGAATAAAGCACAGAATCGATGGCCCCAGCGGCAGCAGAGGTCGGATCAAGGTGTGGCGGTTCAAGCTGCATGGCCAATGTGATGTCATCTTTGGCCATGGCTGTGCCTGCCATCAGGGCGGCAGTACTTGCGCCCAGCAGAATGGTGCGAAGGTGGAACATGGTGGTCTCCCGGTTGGTTATACCTGACGTTAACAAAAGAATCGTGCTCAAGGCCAGCATTCCTTGGTTTGATTGCCTTTGGTCAGGGGGAGAGGTATGCACCGGCCTTTTGATGGGGCGGGAGCCTGATATGTCATCTACATTGGGCATTGATTTTGGCACATCCAATTCGGCGGCGGGCTATGTCCGGGGTGGCGCGCCGGTGCTGATTGACCTTGAGGAGGGTGCGCAAACCCTGCCGACAGCAGTGTTTTTTGACTTTGACGCCAAGAAGATGAGAGTTGGGGAGCGGGCCGCGAAGGCGCTTTTGTCGGGCGAGGAAGGCCGGTATATGCGGGGTCTCAAAAGCCTGCTTGGCACCCGTTTGATGCGTGAAAGCCGGATGCTCCTAGGGGAACGACTGGATTTCATCGACATTGTCGGGCGGTTTCTGGCTGAGGTAAAACGCCGCGCCGAGGCGGCGACGGGTGAATCCTTTGATCGGGCGCTGTCAGGGCGGCCCGTTCAGTTTCACACCGCAGATAAGGCCCGCAATGATCAGGCTTTGCTGGATCTGACCGAAGCCTATACCCGTGCGGGGTTTTCCGATGTGCGTTTCCTGAATGAGCCTGAGGCGGCGGCGATAGCCAATCGGGCGGCGCTAGAGGATGGTGATCTTGGTCTGGTGGTTGATATTGGCGGCGGCACATCGGATTTTACGCTGTTCCGGCAGAAGCAGGGCGGCGACATTGATATTCTGGCAAGCCATGGTGTGCGTATCGGCGGCACCGATTTTGACCGACGTTTGAGCATTGCCAAAGTGATGCCGCAGCTGGGCATGGGCAGCGACATCCGCCACGCCTTTGGCAATGACACCCATGTCGCACCGAATGCGATCTTTAATGATCTGGCAACATGGCAGAAGATCCCGTTTCTTTATGGCCCTGACACCCGCCGTGCAGCGCGGGAATTGGCCAGGTTTGCTGTGCATCCCAAACGTCTGGCGCGGCTTGAAAAGGTGCTTGAGGATGAATTGGGTCATGATCTGGCCTTTGCGGTTGAGGCGGGCAAGATCATGGCCAATGACCCTACGCAGACAGATCCGGTGATCCATGTGGGCATGTTAAAATCAGGCGCGACCCTGCCTTTACCAGCCGCCTTCATGCACAGGAAACTTGCACCTCTTGCAGATCAAATTGGTGAGGCGGCGCAAACCACGCTTGCGATGGCGGATGTGCCCGCGACGGCGGTGAACAAGTTGATCTTTGTGGGCGGGTCAGGGCTGATGCAGGTGGTCGAAGACGCCCTGCGCAAAAGCTTCCCCGCTGCGCAAATGCATCGCGGCGCGGCAATGACGGCCATTGTCAGCGGTCTGGCGATCCGATCTGCAACGGCCTTTGACGATCAACCCTGAGGCAGCAGGAGCGTTTCCAGCGCCGCGCCCATGACCTTGGCGCTGTCGATCATATCATCGATGCCAATCCACTCATCAGGTTTATGTGCCAATTCCAGAACCCCCGGCCCATAGGCAATGCAGTTTTTCAGCTTGCCGATCCGATCGATGTGTTTTTGATCATAGGTGCCGGGTGATGCAACATATTCAGCCGGTTTGCCCATCACATCCTCAATCGCCTTTGCCACGGTCCGCACCACGGGCGCGTCCTTGTCGGTCATGGAGGGCAAGACGGAATTCAGCTCGGTCAGCTCATAGTCGAAATCGGCGCGGGTCTCGCGCAACCCTTCGAGAAGGTCGGTCACTTCGCCGCGCACCTGGTCCAAGGGTTCTTCGACCAAAAATCGGCGGTCGATGACGATACGGCAGCTGTCTGGCACACAATGGGCGGGCAGTCCTGTGAAGTCATCATCCTGTTCCTTCTGGCCGCCATGGATGGAATTGATATTCATGGTTGATTGCCGCGCCCCCTCGGGCACGACTGGCATTTCTGTCCAACGGGCCGCCATCGCCGGGAACAATTTGTCTTCAAATTCGGTCAGGACTGCCCCCATGTGCCGCACGGCGCAATCGCCCAGAAACGGCATGGAGCCATGGGCAATCTCGCCCTTTGTCTCGATTTCCGCCCACCAGCCGCCGCGATGGCCCAGACAAATGCGATCTTTGTTCAGAGGTTCGGGGATGATCACATGCTGCACGCGGGCCGGGTCGAAATAACCCTGTTCGGCCAGATAAGCGACACCGCCATAGCCACCGGATTCTTCATCCGCAGTGCCCGAAATCTCAACCGCGCCGGAAAAGTCGGGATGGGTTTCGATAAAGGCTTCCGCCGCGATGATAGAGGCCGCCAAGCCGCCCTTCATGTCGCAGGTGCCGCGCCCGTAGATCTTGCCATCCGAAACCTCGGCGCCAAAGGGATCAAAGGTCCAGCCTGCGCCGACCTCGACGACATCCGTGTGGCTGTTGAAATGCACACAGTCACCCGCATGACGCCCCTCGCGCCGTGCGATGATGTTCCAGCGCGGGTATTTTGTGCTGTCTCCCGGCGTGCCATGAGCGCGGATCAGTTGCGTTTCAAATCCATGCGCCGACAACCGCTTGTCCAGATACTCGCAGATCAGGCGATAATCCTGACCGGGCGGGTTCAGCGTCGGAATGCGGATCATATCCTGGGTCAGTGCGATCAGATCGTCACGTTTGGCGGCGATGGCGGAGGCAAGCGATGTTGTCATGGAGGCATCGTTTACCGCATCGCACGTTAAGGCAAGCCCCCTGCCAGCAACGATGCACAATACCTCCGATTTTGGATCAGGTCTTTTCCTTGGTACGGTCCGCGCTAGTTCAAGACTGCCGAGGATTACAGGATTGCGAAATGAACCAGACCCAAGACCCCGAACTCGAAGAAGAAATGGAAGAGCAATCCGTCAATGATGCCGCGGCTTTGTCGCCCAAGCTGATCTACGAAGTGATCCGGCGGGACGGAGAAGAGGAATTGCGACGCACCAAACGGTCGTTGATCTGGTCGGGCATTGCGGCGGGTATGTTGATCAGCCTTTCCGTCTTGGGCGAGGCTGTTTTGCGTACCTATCTGCCCGATACCCCAGGGCGCTACCTGATCGAGAACCTTGGTTATTCGCTTGGGTTTCTGGCGGTGATCATGGGCAGGATGCAGCTGTTTACGGAAAACACGATTACGACGGTCCTGCCGATTATGCAGGAACGCACGTGGTACGCCTTTGGCTGTATGATGCGGCTTTGGGGTATCGTTCTGGGGGCGAATGTTGTCGGCGCATTTGTCGCCGCCGCCCTGTTTGTATTCACGCCGGCATTGTCACCTGAATTGATGCCAGCGATTGAGGGGCTGTCCCAACATGCCACAGGAATGGGCGCGAGCCAGTCGTTCTGGCGTGCCATTCCGGCCGGTATCATCGTGGCATTGATTGTCTGGATGCTGCCCCAGGCTTCGGCATCGGCGTTTTGGTTGATTCTTGTGTTCACCTGGTTGATCGCGGCGGGGGATTTCACCCATATCGTCGCCGGATCAGTGGAAATGGCCGTGCTTGTCCTGCAAGGGTCGTTGACCGTCGGTCCCGCACTCTTTGGGTTCTTTCTGCCAGTCTTGGCGGGTAACATTATCGGCGGAACGATGATATTTACCCTCGTGGCATGGGGGCAGGTGCGCGATGATGTGGAGCCGGAATAGAACCAAGATCAGGAGACAGCCGTGAGAAGTCGTCCGCCCCTTTCCATTGGTATTCTATGGCGGGCGCTTCGGGCGAGTTTTGCGCAGATTGCAGAAAACAACCTTGCCCTGATCGCGGCCGGTGTCGCGTTTTTCTCGATGCTCTCGTTGTTTCCGGCCTTGGCCGCGCTCATTGCATTGCTTGGGCTGATCTCTGATCCTGTTGTGGTTGTGGCCCAGTTGGAGGAGATGCGCGGCCTGCTGCCGGATGATGTTTACGAGATTATAAATGATCAGGTGGTGGCGCTGGTAACGGCCAGTGCGGATACTTTGGGATGGGCGGGGCTATTGTCACTGATGTTTGCGCTTTGGTCCGCACGGGCCGGTGTCGGCGCGATGATGACCGGGCTCAACAACGTTTATAACCGCCCCAACAGAAACACTGCGCGGCACTACCTGCGGGCCTTGCTGGTGACATTGGCGATGGTCGCGGTTGGCATTGTTGCGTTGCTGACACTGGTGGTTATTCCGGTGGTTCTGGCGTTCTTCCCGCTTGGATTTCTGGCCAACCTGCTGGTTGATCTGTTGCGCTGGTCGATAGCGTTGATCGTTTTGTTTGTCGGTGTCGGTCTTTTGTACCGGCATGGGCTGAACCGGCACCGGGCGCGGGTGTCCTGGGTGTCTCCGGGCGCGGTGCTGGCCGTGTTTTCGTGGATCGTCCTGTCGGTTGGATTTTCGTTCTACGTGGCAAATTTTGGTAATTACAATCAGGTCTACGGGTCCATCGGTGCTGTTATTGCGATGCTGATCTGGCTCTGGATCAGCAGTTTTCTGGTTCTTCTGGGCGGCTCGATCAACGCGCAGATCGACGCCCAGTCAGATCAGAACATCATCGCGTAAACGAAATCCTCATTTTTTGCTGTTCCCAATAAGGCTGGCTTTGGCCCAAGGGAAGGATGCATAAATGATCGCGATTGAAGAATTGGCACCACAGACACTGCGACTGCATCTGATAGGAAAAATCGCCGCGGGCGATCTTGAGGCGTTGGAGGCGCGGCTTGATCCATATCTTGAGGATGAAGGATCAGTGAATGCCGTGATCGACCTGTCAGAGCCGTCCCAATTTGATCAACCCACGGCCACAGATGCGGTGTCACAGCGCCTCTTGGCGCAATTGGACAAGCTGGGACGTGTCGCCATCGTGGGGGCGCGGGATGCACTGCCGGACTTTGTGCAGGCGCTGGATGCGGTGATGCCGCCGGGGCAATTGGGCCGTTTTGATCTGACCGAACGGCAAACCGCGCAACGATTTGCGTCAGGTCCGCATTAACGCGGGTCAATCCACCGGCGCAAAACTCTCTGCACGGGCACGGGCCCAGCGGGTTTTGTTGCCCTGCAAATCCTCGGCCTTGTCATCCAAAAGATACCCTACGGGCAGATAGTGATAAACTTCGTTGCCCTCGACCACGCTGTTGTCACCTTGCCGCATCATCAGATGTCGGGGCAAAAATTCATCAGGATGATGCAAGCCCGCCGCGCCGGTCATCTCGGCCAGGGCCTCCATCGTGTTGCGGTGAAAACGCTCCACCCGCTGGCTTTTGTGGCCAACATCCAGCGCCCTTTGCCGCAATTTGTCCTGCGTTGCGACGCCGACAGGGCAATGGTTGGTATGGCAGGCCTGCGCTTGGATGCAGCCGATGGCGAACATGAAACCACGGGCCGAATTGCACCAATCCGCCCCCAAGGCCAGGGCGCGGGCAATGTCATAGGCATGCACGATCTTGCCGGCCGCGCCAATCTTGATCCCGTCGCGCAGGCCCGCCCCGCGCAGCGTGTTGTGCACAAAGGTAAGCCCCTCGATCATCGGCATACCGACATGGTTGGAGAACTCCACCGGCGCGGCACCCGTGCCACCCTCGGCCCCGTCCACCACAATGAAATCGGGCGTGATGCCCGTCTTTAGCATCGCTTTGACCATGCACATAAATTCGCGCCTGTGGCCGATACAGAGCTTGAAACCAACAGGTTTGCCGCCTGACAATTCCCGCAACATGCCGATAAATTCCATCATTTCGATGGGGGTAGAGAACGCCGGATGCGCGGCAGGCGACACGCAGTCCTTGCCCATCGGAACCCCGCGTGCCTCGGCAATCTCGGGGCTGATCTTGGACGCAGGCAACAGCCCGCCATGTCCGGGTTTTGCCCCCTGGCTGAGCTTCAGCTCAATCATCTTGATCTGGTCCAGTGATGCGGTTTCGCGGAACTTTTCAGGATCAAAATTGCCATCTTCGGCCCGGCATCCAAAATACCCCGACGCCACCTGATAAATCAGATCACCGCCGCCCGCCTTGTGATAACGGCTGACCGATCCTTCACCGGTATCATGGGCAAAGCCGCCCATTTTTGCCCCGGTGTTCAACGCCTGAATGGCATTGGCGGAGAGCGAGCCAAAGCTCATCGCGGAGATATTATACAGCGAGGCGGAATAGGGCTGCTTGCACTCCGGCCCGCCAATCACCGTCCGAAAATCGGGATTGGTGATATGGACCGGCTGCACCGAATGGGTGACCCAGGAATATCCCGCCTCATACACCCGTTTTCGCGTCCCAAAAGGCCGCGCGTCCTCCTGCCCCTTTGCCCGTTGATAGACCAGCGACCGGTCATCGCGGCTGAAGGGTTCTTCGTCTTGGTCGGATTCGATCAGATATTGCCGGATCTCCGGCCTGATCCCCTCAAAGAAGAAGCGCATGTGACCCAGAACAGGATAATTGCGCAGGATCGAATGGCTGGGCTGGAGAACATCATAGATGCCCATGAGGCTGAGCACGGTCAAAACGGCCAGCGGCAGCAGGAACCAGACAGACCATGCAAAAACCAGAACCAGACAGAGCAATCCCAAAAGGACAACCGCGACAAACGGAACAAAGCGGGTCATGTTTTTGAGGTTTGGCATCAAAGTCTCCGACTAGGTGAATGCGATGGCCGTAGTGTGACGGGTTTGATCGCTGACGCAAGCACTTGCTATTTGCGCGGTGCTTGCATTTGTTGGCAGTCAATTGCCATCACGGGAGCGCAAAATGTCTCAAGGTCCACTTGCATCGTTGAAGGTTGTTGAGTTTTCCGGCCTTGGCCCTGCGCCTTTGGCAGGCCAATTGTTGGCGGATATGGGGGCCGAGGTGATCACTGTGGATCGTGCCGCAGCGCCCGCTGACCCATCGGATGTAAATCGGCGCGGCAAGAAGTCTGTTGTGCTGAACCTCAAATCCGATGCGGGCCTTGATGCAGCGCGGCGGTTGATTGCCGCAAGCGATGTTTTGATCGAAGGGTTCCGCCCTGGCGTGATGGAGCGGTTGGGCCTTGGCCCGGACAGCTGCCCCAAGGCGTTGATCTACGCGCGGATGACGGGCTGGGGCCAGGATGGGCCTTGGGCGCATAAAGCAGGCCATGACATCAATTATCTGTCTCTAACAGGGGCGCTTCACGCGATGGGGGCAGCAGATTCAGCGCCGGTGCCGCCATTGAATATGGTCGCGGACTACGGGGGCGGAACGATGTTCTTGATCTTTGGCATCCTGTCCGCGGTGATCGAACGCGGCGTGTCCGGCAAAGGTCAGGTGGTGGATGCGGCGATGGTGGATGGTGTGCCCGCGATGATGGGGCTGATCCACGGAATGCTGGCCGAGGGATTCTGGACTCAGCACCGTGGCGCAAACTGGCTGGATGGCGGCGCGCATTTCTATCGGTGCTATACCTGTGCAGATGGAAAATATGTCTCTGTGGGCGCGTTAGAGCCACAATTTTATGCAATCCTGTTGGACAAACTGAACCTGCCCGAGGATCTGCGGACCTCGCAAAACGACCGTGAAACATGGCCGGACATGAGCGCCCGATTTGCGGATATTTTTGCCACCAAAAACCGTGATGAATGGGCAGAAATTTTCGAAGGATCAGATGCCTGTGTCGCGCCGGTTCTTGAATTTTCCGAAGCGCCCGACCACCCGCATATGGCGCAGCGGCAGTCGCTGATCAATGTGGGTGGAACAGTGCAATCTGCCCCTGCACCCCGGTTTTCGCGGAGTCAGCCAAGGCCAATCGTTGCGCCCAATGCCGTGGGCGGCGAAACAGTGGAGGTTCTGCAAGCGCTGGGGTTTTCTGATGAAGAGATCGAGACGCTGACCTAGAGACTAAATAGGGTCCGAACCTGTTGTGACCCATTTCCGCGTCACTTGATTCGCCGTGCAAAGACACCACATTCCCGTATCGCCCCTATGCAGGATCGGGTACTCTGCCCCTATGAAAGACAACGCGCCTACAGACAGCCGGATCGATTTGGACAAGGTCATTGTCTGCCCGCAGTGCGATGCGGTTTTTCAACTTGTCCGGCCACAGCATGGTGAGCGGGCGAAATGTCAGCGCTGTCAAAAGGTTCTGATCGCGCCGCGCAGAAATGCGGGCCTTCATATCATTGCAGTGGCTTTGTCTGTTTTGTTCCTGATTATCGGCGCGGCGATATTTCCATTTCTGACCATCGACGCGGCGGGCAACAAAAATGCGGTTTCAATCCTGGATGCGGCATTGGCGTTCTCGGGTGGGCCGATGATCATACTGTCATTGGCGACGGCGGCGTTGATTATTCTGTTCCCGCTGTTCCGCGTGTTGCTGACGCTCTATGTTCTGGTGCCCGTGGTGCTGGACCGACCTCCGGCCCGCCACGCCATCCGCGCTTTTCGGTTGTCAGAGGCCATGCGCCCGTGGTCGATGGCAGAGATTTTTGCAATTGGCTGCGCCGTTGCATTGGTTAAGGTCGCGGATCTGGCCCATGTGGGATTTGGCCCGGCGTTCTGGATGTTTGGTATTCTTGTTGTTCTGGTGATCGCGCAGGACAGCTTCATGTGTAAATGGTCTGTATGGAACTCTCTGGAACACCCAAAAAGATCGTAAGCGCCCGTGATCTGGGTATCGTCGCCTGCACGCGCTGTTCGAAGGCGTGGCCGCTGGGCACGCAAACCTGTGCGCGCTGCGGTCATGCCCTGATGTCACGCGATCCGATGAGCCTGCAAAGGGTCTGGGCCTATTGGCTGATGGGTCTGATCTGTTACGTGCCGGCAAATCTGTTTCCGATGCTGCAAACCAGAACGCTGTTTCAGGTGGATGAAAGCACAATCATCGGCGGTGCGGTTGAACTTGCCCATCACGGCAACCTTGGCATCGCCGCGATTATCATCTTTGCCTCGGTGGTTATCCCCTTGGGCAAGTTCTGGGCGGTGGCGTTTCTCGCGCTCAGCGTCAAGAACAGGTCGATGGTGTCAAAGAACACGCGGCAGTTTCTTTACGAGGTGGTGGAATACATCGGCCGCTGGTCGATGATCGATATCTTTGTGGTTGCGATTTTGTCGTCTCTGGTGCAACTCAAGGCATTGGCCGCCATCAATCCCGGCACTGCGGCTATGTTCTTTGCTTTGTCGGTCATTTTCACGATGCTGTCCGCGCAGGCCTTCGATTCCCGCCTGATTTGGGACGTTCAAGCCAAAGAAAAACCAGCCGGTGATGGGGGCGTAGACATACATGAATGACGACCTGCCAGATGTGTCTGTATCGCCTGCCCGCAAGGTGTTCCTGAGCGGGGCATCGGTGATCTGGATCATTCCGATCCTCGCGTTGCTGGTTGCCTTGACGGTTGCGTGGCAATCCTACAACGAGCGTGGTCCCTTGATCACGGTCGAGTTTGAGAACGGCGCGGGCATTCAGGCCGGAGAAACGGAGCTGAAGTTTCGCGATGTGACGGTTGGCATTGTTGAGAAGGTCGGTTTTACTGCGTCCCTGTCCAAGGTCACCGCGCAAATTCGCGTGGAAAAGGAAGTTGCACCTTTCATTGACGCCAGCGCGGTCTTTTGGATTGTCCAGCCCGAGGTGACCGCGCAAGGAATTACCGGGCTCAGCACGGTTCTGAGCGGTGTATACATCGAGGGATCCTGGGACGATCAGGTCGGCGCTTATGCCAATCTCTTTCAAGGGGCATCTGAGGCACCGCTGATCCGTCCGGGTCAGTCGGGTCTGGAAATTGCATTCAAAACTACGGCCAACGGCCAACTGACGGACAATGCGCCCATCCTATATAAAGGCATCGAAGTGGGCCGTGTGGGGCGTGCAAAGATTGATCCGCGCAACAACTACGCCGTGGTCGAGGCGTTGATTTTCGAAGAGCATCGGACACTCGTCAACCAATCGACCCGATTTTGGGATGCTTCCGGCTTTAGCGTGACACTTGGCCCCGCAGGCGCCGAGATTGATTTTTCCTCTCTCGCGACGCTGGTCGGCGGGGGAATCACCTTTGATACCTTTGTGTCGGGCGGTGACCGTGTTCAGGATGGCACAGTATTTGAGATTTTCCCGGACAAGGAAACAGCGCGAAACTCGGTCTTTAATGCTTCAGAGGTTACACCCTTGAAGCTGAGTGTGATCTTTGAGGACAATATCTCCGGTCTCGTGGTCGGTGCTCCAGTTGAATTGAGCGGCCTCAAGATCGGCGAGGTTGAGGCGCTGTCCGGTATTGTTGACTACAACCAGTTTGGCGACAGCCGTGTGCGTTTGAACGTAAATCTTTCCATCCAACCTGCCCGCCTTGGTCTACCGGTCGATGTGAATGCGGAAAACGCGCTGCTGTTTCTGCAGGAACGTGTGAGCAACGGCCTGCGTGCGCGGCTGGCTTCGGCCAGTTTGCTGACCGGCGGGCTCAAGGTGGAGCTGGTGATGGTCGAAGATGCGCCCTCCGCCCGTTTGGTTGCCGATGGCGATGCATTGCCTGTCCTGCCCACAACCTTTAGCGAAACATCCGACGCGGCCGCGACCGTCGAGGGGGTGTTCACCCGTATCAACAATCTGCCGATCGAGGAATTGCTCAACAGTGCGATTTCGTTCCTCAATTCGGCAGAGGCTTTGGTCACCGACGAAGACCTGCGCGAAACGCCGCAGGATCTGCGCTTGTTGTTGGCCGAATTGCAGGGGCTTGTGACCTCGGATGATGTGCAAAACATCCCGGTGGCCCTGAACGCCACGCTCACACGGGTGGAAACGCTGGTGGCGACATTGGAACGCGAGCAGGTCGCTGAACGTCTTTCTGCCGCCCTGGAAGGCGCAACCGTCGCCGCAAATTCTGTGACGACCTCGGTCGAAGGGGTGCCCGCATTGGTGGAGCAAATCCAGGCCGTCGCGGCCAAGGCCGAAACGCTTGAACTCAACCAGTTGGTGGAGGAACTCACCGCGCTGACCAAATCCGCTGATGCTGTGATCGGAACGGAGGCTGCTGTTGCATTGCCTGGATCGCTCAAACGGGCGTTGGATGAAGTAAATTACACCTTGCAGGAATTGCGCGAGGGCGGTGCGATCGAGAATGTGAACAAGACGCTGGCTTCTGCCCGTAACGCAGCGGACAACATCGCGGTTTCGGCCAAGGATCTGCCAAATATCGTGGATCGCCTGACCCGCCTGTTTGCTCAGGCGAGCCGCACAATTGAAGGGTATAACAAGGGCGAAGAGATCAGCCGCTCCGCTCAAGATACCCTGCGTGACATTCAGAAAGCCGCCGACGCCCTTGCATCTTTGGCGCGGACCATTGAACGTAACCCCAATTCGCTTTTGCTGGGACGATAAAATGACATTTCACCGCCGGTCTTTGATTGTGGGTTTGACGCTGCTGCTGGCCGCCTGTGGCAGCGCAGAACGTTTTGCCGTCAGCACGCCCCCTGTGACCGAGAAAGTCCGCATCGCCTTTTCATCCGTGGAAGTGAGGGATGTGTCTTTGCCCAGTTATGCGGCGGCGGATGAGATCCATCTGCAAGCTGCGGACGGCACTCTCAAAAGTTCATCGGATATCCTCTGGGCCGATGCGCCGGAGCGGGCCGTCGCACTTGAGCTGAGCCGGAACCTCGCCCAGATGACCGGTAGGGCCATCGCCTCAGAACCTTGGCCGTTTGAAGCCTTTCCATCCGCACGGCTGGAATTGCGGTTTTCCGATCTCGTTGCGACAAGCGACGGGGTGTTTCGCACCACAGGCCAATATTTCGTGGCGGTTCGTGACGGTGGGCGGGAACGGTCGGGCTTGTTTGATCTGAGCGTAACGTTTGATCCCAAAGGAGGCCCCAATGCGATTGCACGGGCACGGGGGCAGCTGATCTTGGATTTGTCGCGTTACATTGCGATCAACGGGCTGAAATAAGAAAGGCCGCACAGCGTATTGCTGCGCGACCGGCCAAGAAACCTAGAAATCCAGGTTTTCCACATTCAGCGCGTTTTTCTGGATAAACTCGCGGCGTGGTTCGACGACATCACCCATCAGCTTGGTAAACAAATCGTCGGCCTCGGCCATGTCTTCGACTTTGACCTGCAGCAAGGTACGGGCATCCGGATCTAGCGTGGTTTCCCACAGCTGATCAGGGTTCATTTCGCCCAATCCCTTGTAGCGCTGCAAAGACAGGCCCTTTTCCCCTTCGGCCAGGATCGCGCTCAGCAGATCAAGCGGGCCATGGATGAGCTGGCTGCGGTCTTTGCGGACCAAGGTCGCAGGAAGATCATAGACGTCCTGCAGATGCTGCGTAAAGGAGCCAGAGCGCCGCGCCTCGCCAGAGCGGAGCATCTTGCCATCCAGCGTGCGCACCTCTTCGACACCGCGCAGAATGCGGGCCAGTCGCACACCGTGATCCTGAGTGATCCGACCCTGCCAGCCGCGTTCATATTCGAGCGCGATCAGATTCAGACGGGTTGCGATCTTGTCGGCCACGCCTTGCAAGTTGTTGTCCACCGCGCCGGGAACAAAGGCACCGGCAATGGCCGCCTGTTCCAGAATATGGCGGGGGTAATGGGTCGGGAAGGCCTCAAGCACGCGGCGCAACTGGCGGGCCATATCGACAACCCGCGCCAGATCCGCGCCAGAGATTTCTTCGCCATTGCCTTGGCGCAGCAAAGCGCCCTCAATACCCTGCTGGATCAGGTAATCATCCATCGCGGCCTGATCCTTGAGGTACACCTCGGATTTGCCGCGTGACACTTTGTAAAGTGGCGGCTGTGCGATGTAGAGATGCCCGTTTTCGATCAACTGTGGCATCTGGCGATAAAAGAACGTCAAAAGCAGCGTCCGAATGTGCGCCCCGTCAACATCCGCGTCCGTCATGATGACGATCTTATGATAGCGCAGTTTGTCGATGTTGAACTCGTCCCGCCCAATGCCGGTGCCAAGTGCCATCACCAGATTGCCGATCTCTTGCGAGCCCAGCATCCGGTCAAATCGCGCCCGTTCCACGTTCAGAATCTTACCTTTGAGAGGCAGGATCGCTTGGGTCTGGCGGTCACGTCCGGTTTGCGCAGACCCTCCCGCAGAATCACCCTCCACAAGGAAGACTTCGGTCTTGGAAGGGTCTTTTTCGGAGCAGTCCTTGAGTTTGCCAGCAAGGAAATTCACATCCATCGCGGTCTTGCGGCGGGTCAGGTCGCGGGCCTTTCTCGCAGCCTCACGGGCATGGGCCGCTTCGACGATCTTGCTGACCACGACCCGTGCTTCGTTGGGGTTTTCTTCGAACCATTCAGACAGTTTTTCGTTCACCAGTCCTTCAACCGCTGGCCGGACTTCAGACGACACCAGCTTGTCCTTGGTTTGCGAGCTGAATTTTGGATCAGGCACTTTGACCGACAAGACACAGGTCAGACCCTCGCGTGCGTCATCACCGGTAAAGTTGATCTTTTCCTTCTTTGCGATGCCAGAAGACTGGGCATAGCTGTTGATTGTGCGTGTCAGTGCCCCGCGAAAACCGGCCATATGGGTGCCGCCATCGCGCTGTGGGATGTTGTTTGTGAAAGGAAGAACATTCTCGTGATAGCTGTCGTTCCACCACATTGCGACCTCGACGCCGATATCGTCCCTTTCGCCAACAATAAAAATAGGTTCCGGCATTACAGAGGTTTTGTGCCGGTCGAGATATTTAACAAATTCTTTGACGCCGCCCTCATAAAAGAGTTCGGATCGCAACGGCTCTGCCGGGCGCTCGTCGGTTAGAATGATCCGCACACCTGAGTTCAGGAACGCCAGCTCACGCAGGCGTTTTTCCAATGTCTCAAACGAATATTCGAGGTTCGAAAACGTATCTGTTGAGGCCATGAACCGCACTTCGGTGCCGGTGCGATCGGTGTCGCCGACAACCTCCAGATGCTTGGTGGTAAAGCCACCCTCGAAACGGGCGACATGCTCTTTGCCCTCGCGCCAGATGCGCAGCTCAAGCCAGTCTGAGAGCGCATTCACAACCGAAACGCCAACACCGTGCAGACCGCCGGAGACCTTGTAGGAATTGCTGTCGAATTTACCGCCCGCGTGCAGTTGGGTCATGATCACTTCGGCGGCGGAAACGCCTTCTTCCTCGTGGATGCCCACCGGAATGCCCCGCCCGTTGTCGCTGACCGAAACAGAGAGATCTTCGTGAATTGTGACCGTCACCGCGTCCGCATGACCGGCCAATGCCTCGTCAATTCCGTTGTCCACGACCTCGTAGACCATATGATGCAAGCCAGAGCCATCATCGGTGTCACCGATGTACATGCCGGGGCGTTTGCGGACCGCTTCTAAGCCTTTGAGAACTTTGATGGAATCCGCGCCATATTCCTGTGGCGTCTGCTCATTCTCGGACATGTGGAAAAACCTTCTTCTTTTGTCCGATTTATAGTGGTTTTGCAGAGGGTTGTCACGCAAATGGCACAAGATTTTGTGCCATGATGGAAGGTGTCAGCGGGCGGCGGTCACGCGGCTTTCTCCGGCCTCTTCTGTGACTTCCAGAACCTGCGCGCGATCCCCCAGAGCGGTGAACATTTCCGCCCCGGTTCCGGTCATCCACGCCTGTGCGCCAAGCCCGCAAATCTCGTCGTAAAGGGCGGCTTGCCGGTCCGCATCCAGATGTGCAGCGACCTCATCCAGCAAGAGCAACGGCGGCGCGCCAAAGCCTTCCGCCAAGGCCCGGGCATTGGCCAGGATCAGCGAGACCAGCAACGCCTTTTGTTCCCCCGTTGAACAATCCTTGGCTGGAATGCCCTTGGCTGCGTAAACCCCGAACAGATCGGCGCGGTGCGGTCCGATCAATGTGCGTCCCGCCGCCAGATCGCGGGTGCGATTGTCCGCAAGTGCGGCCTGCAACTCTTCCGCCTTTGCGGGCATGTCACATTCCAATGACAGGGTGGCCACCGGAAAGGCGGTTTGTGCCTGGTCTTGCGCCTCGGCAATGGCCTGAAGCGCCTGAAGGCGACCTGCGTGAATGGCCGCGCCCGCTTCGGCCATTCGAAGTTCAAGCGCGGCGTACCATGACGGCTCCCGAACCATATCCTTGAGCAATCTGTTCCGTTCGCGCATGGCTTTTTCATAAGTCAGCGCGTGTTCTGCGTGGTCGGGCAGGAAACTCAGCGTCATGCGGTCCAAGAACCGCCTTCGACCTTCCGCGCCCTCAATCCACAACCGGTCCATCGCGGGGATCAGCCAAAGCACGCGGGCGATCCGCCCCAGCGCTGTTTGCGGCGCGGCCTTGCCGTCAATACGCACCTGACGGGCATTGCCACCTTCGGACCAGACTTCGATCTCATGCACCTGATCCAGCGAATGCAGTATCGCGGTCAGCTTCCACCCCAAGGCTTCGGGCCTGCGTGTCATGTCCTCGGCGCTGGCCCGGCGCAAACCGCGACCCGGAGACAGCAAAGACACCGCTTCGATCAGGTTGGTTTTGCCCGCACCATTGGGGCCAAAGATCGCGACAGGACGTGCGTCACACTCCACCACCGCCCGCTTGTGCGAGCGGAAATGGGACAGCGTGAGCTGGGAGAGGTATAACTTACCCATCGGCGGCCCCATTTTCTTTCAAAGAGAACGGCCGGAAACTCTGATAATTTCCGCGGGCCTCACACACGCATCGGCATGACGACATAGACAGCGGATTCGTCATTGCCTTCGCGCATCAATGTCGGATCGCCGGAAGAGTTGAACAGGAACACCGCATTCTCGCGGTCCACCTGGCTGGCGATTTCCAACAGATACTTGGCGTTAAATCCGATCTCAAGCCGTTCATCGCCGTAAGCCACTGCCAGCTCTTCTTCGGCCGCGCCACTGTCTGGGGCGTTGACCGACAGGATCAGACGGTCTTCGTCCAGTTGCAACTTTACCGCGCGGGACCGTTCGGAGCTTACGGTGGCAACACGATCGACCGCCTGCGCAAAATCGCTGGCGTCAACTTCCATCTTGCGGGTGTTGCCCTGTGGGATGACGCGGGTGTAATCGGGGAATGTGCCGTCAATGACCTTGGATGTCAGGGTAATCTCTGGCGTGGCAAAGCGCACCTTGGTTTCCGAAACTGACACGGCGACCTGCAAATCATCATCATCCAGCAGTTTGCGCAGCTCACCCACGGTTTTCCGCGGCACAATCACGCCGGGCATCTCGGCCGCGCCTTCGGGCAGATTTGCGTCAATCCGGGCAAGCCGGTGACCATCGGTCGCCACACAGCGCAGCACCTTGCCACCTGCGGAATCTGCCGTGTGCATGTAGACACCATTGAGATAGTACCGCGTTTCTTCGGTAGAGATCGCAAATTTGGATTTGTCGAACAGGCGGCGCAGCACCGGCGCCGGCGCACTGAAGTTCGAGGCATATTCAGAAGAGGCCATCACCGGGAAATCTTCACGCGGCAAGGTGGCAAGGCTAAAGTTGGAGCGGCCAGCCTCAACCGTGAGACGCCCAGCGGCACTGTCAGCCGTCAGGTTGATCAATGCACCATCCGGCAGCTTTCGGACAATTTCATGCAGCAAGGTTGCGGACACGGTCGTCGCTCCGGCACGTTCAACCTGTGCGCCAACCTTGTCGACAACTTCGATATCCAGATCGGTGGCGCGGAAGGACACGTCGCTGCCTTCTGCCTCAATCAGCACATTGGCGAGGATCGGAATGGTATTGCGCCGCTCAACAACAGATTGTGCCTGGCTGACTGCCTTGAGCAACGCGGCGCGTTCGATGCTGAATTTCATGTGCCTTCTCCCTGAGGACTGCCGGGATAGGCAAACTACCTTGTTCCCCCGCTTTCACAAGACTTTTGTTGGTTTCGCGGAGGGAATGCAAGAGGGGCCCGAAGGCCCCTGTCATTTGGTCACGCACGCATGGTTTGTGGATCACGCCTCAAGGGCGCGGCGCAGCATTTCCAGATCTTCGGCAATCTGGCCATCTGATTGTTTCAACTCTTCAATCCGGCGCACCCCATGCATCACGGTGGTATGGTCGCGCCCGCCAAAGCGGCGGCCAATCTCGGGCAGGCTGCGGCTGGTCATCTGTTTGCACAAATACATCGCCACCTGACGGGGCCGGGCATAGCTGCGCAGGCGTTTCGGGCCGATCATATCGCTCAGACGGATGTTGTAGTGATCGCTGACTTTGCGCTGGATCTCTTCGACGGTGATCTTGCGCTCTGAATCGCGCAGAACATCGGCAAGGCAGTCCTGCGTCAGTTCCATGTTGATCTCACGCCCGACCAGTGAGGCAAAGGCGAAAAGCCGTGTCAGTGCACCCTCAAGAACCCGCACGTTTGAACTGATCCGGTGCGCGAGGAACTCCAGCACGCCATCATCAACCTCAAGGCCGGGATAGTTGCGGCGCTGAACCTCGACTTTGCTTTGCAGGATGCCAAGGCGCAATTCGTAATCGGTGGGATGCAGATCCACCACCAGACCGCATTGCAGGCGGGATTTAACACGGTCCTCAAGATCCTTGATCTCGCCGGGGGCGCGATCGGCGGAAATAATGATCTGTTTGTTTTGGTCCACCAGCGCGTTGAACGTGTGAAAGAATTCTTCTTGCGTGCTGTCTTTGCCGGCGATGAATTGCACATCGTCCACCATCAACACATCGACGGAACGAAAGATCTCTTTGAAGTCCATCATCTTGCGATCACGCAAGGCCTGAACAAACCTGTACATGAATTGTTCGGCAGACAGATAAAGCACATTCATCTGCGGTTTGCGCTGCTGCAACTCAAGCGCGATGGCGTGCATCAGGTGTGTTTTACCAAGGCCAACACCACCATACAAAAACAGCGGGTTAAAAGTGACAGGGCCACCTTCGGCAACGCGGCGGGCGGCGGCATGGGCCAGCTCGTTGGGTTTGCCGACAACAAAATTGTCAAAGCTGAAACGCGGGTCAAGCGGGGCGGTGTTCAAGACATTTGAGTTTGCTGCGGCCTGCGGCGCGGCGGGTTTTTTGGGAGGCATGACGGGTTTGGCTGCGGTCGAACCGGATTGGGCTGCCAGGGCAAAGTTCAGGCGCGATGCCTCAACACCTTCAGCGTTGATCTCATGCAGGATCAGATCGGCGAAATTCTGGCTGACGTAGTTTCCAAAAAAGTTGGTCGGCACATGCAGGGTTGCAATCCCTTCCGACACCGGACCCGGAACAAGTGGCTCAATCCAGGTTGTAAAATTGTTCTGCCCTACAGTTTTGAGAAGTCGCTGCCTAATTGCGCCCCATTGGTCCTGCGTCATTTTTTATTCGTCCCACGTACTATCTGCCCATGTGTTACCGACCAAACCGGGCACATGCCTATTTTACCCTCAGGAAACAGGTTTTGGTTCCGACCCCGCCCGGAATCGGCCTGTGTCCATCGGACCTTGAGTAGAACGGGCATACCAAACATCGATGTTCCGAGTGATGAACATCAGGATGTCGAACATTTCCGTTCGCACTTTTGTTGTGACAGGGCCACAGCGCCGATAAGCGCCGAGGCAGACCTAAAACGACCCCAATTTGGTGGGCCGTTGACCAACCTCCAAACAATGCGGCACGTCCCCCGTACCTTTTCATTGTTAGAGGCCTGTCCCCCCTGCGAAGTGACTCGCAAGACATAAATAGCAAGGAGAACGGGCACGCTTCAACATATCTTCAAACTTGACTCGTGAATCGATCAAAAAGAATCTCTGACGCGTATAACGGGAAAAAAAGTTGCAAAAAAAGGCGCCGCATTGCGACGCCTTTCTAATCAATCAATTAGCTGATTCTGGTTTGATCAGAAGATCAAAATTAACCCAGCGCTTTGACCCGCGCGGACAGGCGGGACATTTTCCGCGATGCTGTGTTTTTGTGGAACACGCCCTTGGTCACACCGCGCATCAGTTCTGGCTGTGCAGCCTGGAGGGCTGCGGACGCCGCGTCTTTGTCGCCGGATGCGATCGCTTCTTCGACTTTGCGCAGATACGTGCGGATGCGCGAACGGCGTGCTTTGTTGATCTGGAAACGCTTTTCGTTCTGACGGGCGCGTTTTTTCGATTGGGGTGTATTTGCCATGAGGATCTACCTTCGGGTTCTATTCAAAATTCGGCACGTGACGCCAAACCCATGCCGGATCTTCCGGGAAGGTGATTCTAGCCAGAGCGGGCTGCACGCGCATGTATTGGGGCGGGCTATAGTTGAGAAAGCCCGCCAATGCAAACCCCTTTGTCGGGGCGGCAATTACTTGTCTCGGAACTGAGCTTCGCGTTTTTCGAGGAAGGCGCTCATGCCTTCTTTCTGGTCTTCGGTTGCAAACAGGGAATGGAACACCCGCCGTTCAAACAACAGACCTTCGCGCAGCGGCACTTCATAAGCGCGGTTCACGGCCTCTTTGACGACCATCACGGAAATCATCGATTTCTCGGCAATCTTGCCCGCCGCGCCCAATGCCTCGTCCATCAGCTTTTTCACCGGAACCACCCGCGACACCAGGCCGGACCGTTCAGCTTCGGCCGCGTCCATGAAACGCCCGGTGAGGTTCATGTCCATCGCTTTGGATTTGCCGACCAGACGGGTCAGGCGCTGTGTGCCGCCAATGCCAGCAACCACACCAAGGTTGATTTCGGGTTGGCCAAATTTCGCGGTTTCCGAACAGATGATGAAATCGCACATCATTGCCAATTCGCATCCGCCGCCCAGCGCATAACCGGAAACAGCGGCGATGATCGGCTTGCGCACCCGCATGATCTGTTCAGATTCGGGTGTGAAGAGGTCCCCCGTGAAGGCTTCGACAAAGGTCTTGTCGCGCATCATGGCAATGTCCGCCCCAGCGGCAAATGCCTTTTCCGATCCGGTGATCACAATGCAGCGCACTTTGTCGTTGTCTTGTGCCGCCTTAAGCGCGCTGGCCAGTTCGCTCATCAGTTGGTCGTTGAGCGCATTGAGCGCATCAGGCCTGTTCAGCGTGACCAATGCCACATGATTGTCCACGTCCACCGTGATCGTTTCGTAAGCCATCAAGTATGCTCTTTGTTGTTGCGCTCAGGTCGCTCTGCATATCACGGGCGGATCACGTTTCAAGCTATCTTTGACATTGACTACAGTAGAAAGACGACCGTCCGGACTGCACGATCCGTTGGATGACCTTGGGGCAATCGGGCGTATTGCAAGGCGCGCCCTCGCGTCCGTAAACGTCAAAGTTGTGCTGGAAATAGCCCAATTCCCCATCCGCTTGCCGAAAGTCCCTGAGAGAGGAACCACCCGCCTCAATCGCCTCCGCAAGCACCTCTTTGATGATCGGAACAAGCGCGGCAATCCGGCCCTGCGATATACGCCCGGCCTTGCGTGCCGGATGCAGGCCCGCCCGATAAAGTGCCTCACAAACATAGATATTTCCCAGCCCGGCCACGATCCGCTGGTCCAAAAGCGCCGATTTGATCGGCATGTTCCGGCCCTTCAAGGCGGAAATCAAATGCGCTTCGTGAAAACTGTTGCCCAAGGGTTCCGGTCCGATGGAGGCCAGCAATTTGTGCTGTTCTGCGGTTGCCGTGTCCAGAAGATCCATCGCGCCAAACCGCCGCGGGTCGTTGAACGTTATACGCGCGCCGTTTGCCATATGAAGCACGACATGGTCATGTTTTTCCGGCGCCGGATGATCATGCACAAAATGCCCCAATGGATCACCGGAGATCAACATCCGCCCGGACATTCCCAAGTGGATCAAAAGTGATTCCCCCGACCCCAGATCGACCAGAATGTACTTGGATCGCCGTCGCAGCTGCTTGATGTCCTGCCCGCTCAACCGCTCTGCCATCCGTTCCGGAAAGGGCCAGCGCAGATCAGGCCGGTTGACCTCTGCCTTGGTTATTACGCTGCCTTCCATGACCGGCGCCAAACCCCGGCGCACGGTTTCAACTTCGGGAAGTTCGGGCATTTCGGCATCCTTTTCTGACCGCGTTCACCGGTCTGCGGCAAATGGCGGTTTGTATCTGCGCAACTGAGGCTATATCTCCGCCAAGACACTAGCGGGACAATGACATGACGGACAAGACAACCCATTTCGGATCGCAAACCATTCGCGAGGATGAAAAGGCCGGCAAGGTGCGTTCATTGTTCAGCGACGTTGCCAACAAATATGATGTCATGAACGATGTGATGAGCATGGGTATCCACCGCATCTGGAAAGAAGCGATGATGGATTGGCTGGCCCCGCGTGCCGGCCAGAAACTGCTGGATGTGGCGGGTGGCACGGGTGATGTGTCCTTCAAGTTTCTCAAACGTGCTGGCCAGGGCCACGCGACCGTCTGCGATCTGACAGAAGGGATGCTGGTCGAGGGCCGCAAACGCGCCGAAGCCGATCAGATGGCCGATAGCCTAGATTGGGTGGTTGGCGATGCAATGGCCTTGCCCTTTGAGGACAACACCTTTGACGTCTACACCATAAGCTTTGGCATCCGAAACGTGACCCGTCCGCAAGAGGCGTTGAACGAGGCTTACCGCGTTTTGCGCCCCGGTGGCCGTTTGATGGTGCTTGAGTTCAGCCAATTGCCCAACCCCGCGATGCAAAAGGCCTATGATCTCTACAGCTTCAATATAATCCCGCGCATGGGGCAGGTGATCGCAAATGACCGTGACAGTTATCAGTATCTTGTCGAATCGATCCGCAATTTCCCCGATCAGGAAACGTTTCTGGGCATGATCCGCGACGCTGGATTTGCCCAAGCCAAGTACCGCAACCTGAGCATGGGCATTGCGGCACTGCATTCTGGTTGGAAGCTCTGAGATGCGCGGCCCTCACAACATCTGGCGGTTAATTCGCACGGGCGCAACGCTTGAACGCACCGGCGCGATGAACGTGGTGCTCGACGCATTCGAGGCGACGCCCGCCCTGCGCTTTGTGGCGCGGGCGCTGGGCCTGCCATTCAAGTTTCTGGGGTACAAAGGCGATCCGTCCATGCCCCCGGCGACCCGCGCCCTCACGGCGCTTGGCCCGGCTTACATCAAGTTTGGTCAGGTGTTGTCGACGCGTCCGGATGTAGTGGGGGATGATCTGGCCGTGCAGTTGCGGGTGTTGCAGGACAAGCTGCCGCCGTTCTCTATTGAAGAGGCCAAGGCAGAGGTCGAGCGTGAACTGGGCCTGCCTCTGGATCAGATGTTTTCCGAGTTCAGCGAGCCTGTCGCCGCGGCCTCCATCGCGCAGGTCCACAAGGCGCGCATCGCGGACACAGGTGAAGAGGTCGCGGTCAAAGTGCTGCGTCCCAATATCGAACGCGCCTTCCGTAAGGATGTTGATGCTTTCTATCTGGCCGCCCGCATGGTTGAGCTGTTCTCGCCCGGTTCGCGACGCTTGCGCCCGATGGATGTGATCGAACACTTTGACGGTGTTGTCCGCGGCGAGCTGGATCTGCGCCTCGAAAGCGCCTCAGCCTCTGAATTTGCTGCCAATACATCCGAAGACCAGGGCTTCCAACTGCCCGCCATCAAATGGAACCTGTCTGCCCGCCGGGTGATGACACTTGGTTGGGCCGATGGTGTGCCGCTGGGGGACAATGCGGCGATTGATGCCGCCGGGCATGACCGCGTCGTGCTGGGGGACCGGGTGCTGCAACTGTTCCTCAATCATGCGCTGCGCGACGGCTTCTTTCACGCCGACATGCATCAGGGCAATCTCAAGGTTGCGCCAAATGGCGATATCATCGCCTACGACTTTGGCATCATGGGCCACATCGATGAATACACCCGCCGGGTCTATGCCGAGATTCTCTACGGATTCATCCGCCGAGACTACATGCGGGTGGCCAAGGTGCATTTCGAGGCGGGCTATGTGCCTGCTGACAAGGATGTGGACGAATTTGCCCGCGCCCTCCGCGCGGTTGGGGAGCCGATCTTTGGCATGGATGCCACCCATATCTCAATGGCGCGGCTTTTGTCTTATCTCTTTGAAGTGACAGAGCGGTTTGGCATGGAAACCCGAACCGAATTGATCTTGCTGCAACGCACCATGGTCGTCGTCGAAGGGGTTGCACGCTCGCTCAATCCGCATATCAACATCTGGGAAGTCGCCAGTCCCATCGTCACCGATTACATCACCAAATCCATCGGCCCCCGCGCCGCGCTCAATGATCTGGCCAACACCGCGATGGTCCTCGCCCGTTTTGGTCCGCGCCTGCCCGGTCTGGTCGAGGCCGCCTTGCTACGACAAAGCAACCCGCAGCCTGAAGTGCGCAACTCCCGCATCGGTTGGATGCTGCTCTCTGCGCTGGGCGGTGCAGCGCTTGCCTCTGGTGTGATCGCCCTAATGGTCGCACTGACCTGAACCAGCCCTTTTTGGCTCTAAATACTCTCGGGGGTCCGGGGCAGACAGCCCCCGGCGCTTACCTCAAGCGATCCGTTCAATGGCCATGGCGATACCCTGACCACCGCCAATGCACATAGTAATCAAGGCCCGCTTGCCCTGAATACGCTCCAGCTCATACATCGCTTTCACCGTGATGATCGCTCCGGTTGCTCCGACCGGATGACCCAAGGCAATCGCACCTCCATTGGGATTTACGATGGCAGGATCAAAGCCAAGGTTCTTGGTCACGGCCAGAGCCTGCGAGGCAAAAGCCTCGTTGCTTTCAATCACGTCAAAGTCACCGGCTTTCAATCCGGTCCGCTCCAGCAGGTTCTGCACGGCAGGCACCGGTCCGATGCCCATCACTTCTGGGCGCACGCCTGCATGGGCATATCCCAAGATCCGTGCCCGCGGGGTGAGCCCTGCGCGTTCGGCGGCCGACGCTGTGGCCAGAACCATCGCGGCGGCGCCGTCGTTGATGCCGCTGGCATTGCCCGCTGTCACGCTGCCGTCTTTTTGGAAGGCCGGGCGCAATCCGGCCAGGGCTTCTGCTGATGTGGCCTTGGGATGCTCGTCCGTATCAAAGGCCACCGTGTCACGCTTCACCTTTACGTCGACCGGCACGATCTGGTCTTTGAAGTATCCGGCAGCGATGGCCGCCGCAGCCCGTTCCTGACTGGACAGCGCAAAACCGTCCTGATCGGCGCGGCTGATGCCATGCTCTGCTGCTACATTTTCGGCTGTGACACCCATGTGGCCCGTGCCAAACGGGCAATTGAGCGTGCCAAGCATCATATCCAGTGTCCGCACATCGCCCATCTTCTGGCCCCAGCGGGCGTTCTGCATGATATAGGGCGACCGTGACATGCTTTCAGAGCCGCCCGCGAGGGCAAAATCCGCATCACCCAGCATCAGGTTCTGTGCCGCGGACACAATCGCCTGCACCCCGGACCCGCAAAGACGGTTCACGTTCATCGCAGGCACCTCATCAGGCACACCGGCCTCCCGTGCTGCAACGCGTGACAGATACATATCGCGCGGTTCGGTGTTGATCACATTGCCGAACACCACATGCCCGATCTGCTCCGGTGCGACGCCTGCCCGCTGCATTGCCTCGGCGGCAACAATCCGGCCCAACTCTGTGGGAGGTGTTGCGGCCAATGCGCCGCCAAATGTCCCGATGGCGGTCCGTGCACCGCCCAGTATCACGATCTCATTGGTCATGGGTCTCTCCTATCCCGGTTGCCGCGATTATGGGGCGGCGAAGGATCATTGTCAGGAGGGACGTACCGTCACAGGCAGGCGCCCGCTCTCTTGACTTTGTCAGCGGGCAAAGCGCATCTGTCCGTCATGACGGAAAACGATGACGCTATCTTAACCCATTTGCCCGCCCGCCTAAAAGAAGCGCGGCAAAGTCAGGGTTTGTCACTGGATGCTGTGGCCAAGCTTTCTGGAGTGTCCCGCTCCATGGTCAGCCAGATCGAACGCGGCGAATCCAGCCCGACGATTGCCACGTTGTGGAACCTTACACGGGCCTTGCAGGTGGATTTTGCCGGACTGCTCGACGGTGCACCTGCCAAAGATCTGATCGAAGTGTTGCGGGCCGCAGATGTTCCGACGATCAATAATCTGGGCAGTGGCTGCCGCATTCGTATCCTTTCTCCTCCCGAAGAGGCCGGGAAACATGAGGTTTATGAGTTGTTGATGGATGAGGGCGGCGTTTTGGACAGCCAGCCTCACACCCGCGGCGCGCGCGAACATCTGACGGTGATCACCGGCGTTGTCGAAGTGATCAGCGGCGATGCGACAATCCGGTTGGAACAAGGCGATACGGCCCGATATGCAGCTGATGTGCGGCATCGGGTGACCGCACAGGGCGGTGCCGCACGTGCTTTTCTTGTGGTGCAGGATGCTTAGTATTCCAGAATGACGGAAAAAATCCGTGATAGTAGATTTCTACTATTTCGGAAACGCGTCCGGTATGGTAGAGGAACCGCAAAGGAGCCTCATCATGACCCAAGCCTATCTTGACCATATCACCGAAACGCTCGCCCAGATTGACGCCGAGGGCATGATGAAACGCGAACGTTTGATCACCTCGCCTCAGGGTGGAGAGATCACCGTTGGCGATCGCAAGGTGATCAATCTCTGTGCCAATAATTACCTCGGCTTGGCCGATCACCCCGACCTCATCCAAGCCGCCGAAGCTGCGATGGATCCCAAAGGATTCGGCATGGCCTCCGTGCGGTTTATCTGCGGCACGCAGGACATTCACCGCGAGTTGGAACAAAAACTTGCTGCATTTCTGAATAAGGACGATTCGATCCTCTTTGCCGCCTGTTTTGATGCGAATGGCGGTCTTTTTGAGCCTCTTCTTGGTCCAGAAGATGCAATCGTATCAGATGCGTTGAACCATGCTTCGATCATTGACGGCATCCGGCTGTGCAAGGCGAAACGCTATCGCTATGCCAATAGCGATATGGATGATCTCGAAGGCCAGCTGAAACAGGCCCGCGAAGATGGCGCACGGTTCATTATGATCGCCACCGATGGTGTGTTTTCAATGGACGGATATCTGGCAAAACTGCCCCAGATTACCGAGCTCGCGCAAAAGTACGAGGCGCTGGTGATGGTTGATGATTGCCACTCCACCGGCTTTATGGGGCCGCAAGGTGCGGGTACGCCTGCGCATTTTGGTGTCGATGTGGATGTGTTGACCGGCACGTTGGGCAAGGCGCTGGGCGGGGCCATCGGCGGTTATATCGCGGGGCCGCAGCCGGTGATTGATCTGCTGCGCCAACGCGCGCGGCCTTATCTGTTTTCCAATTCACTGCCCCCGTCCATCGTGGCGGCGGGGATCAAGGCGTTGGATCTGGTGATGCAGGGCGATGATCTACGGACCAAGCTGTTTGAAAACACCGCCTATTGGCGCGCCGGTCTGGAACGGCTTGGCTTTGATCTGCTTCCGGGGGAACATCCGATTGTGCCGGTGATGCTGGGCGAGGCGCAGCTGGCGCAGGATATGGCGGCGCGTTTGTTCGAAGAGGGCGTCTATGTCTCCGGTTTCTTTTTTCCGGTGGTGCCACGCGGACAGGCCCGGATCAGAACCCAAATGAACGCCGCCCTGTCGCGGAATGATCTGGACCGTGCCTTGATCGCGTTTGAGACAGCAGGCAAAGCCTGCGGCGTGTTGAAATGACAGACATCAAAGCCTCTGTGATCGAGGTGATCGGGAATACACCGCTTGTCGATCTGAGCCTTATCACCGCGTATCTGGGGTTGGAGGGCCGTATTCTGGCCAAGCTCGACAACCTCTTGCCCGGATATTCCAAGAAAGACCGCGCCGCCCGGCAGATCATCGAAGCGGCCCGTGCCGATGGGCGGCTCAAACCCGGTCAACGAGTCGTGGAACTGACCTCCGGCAACATGGGCACGGGTCTTGCGATTGTCTGCGGTGTTCTAGGCCATCCTTTCACAGCGGTGATGAGCGCGGGCAATTCCACCGAACGCGCCCGGATGATGCGCGGGTTGGGGGCAGAGGTGGTGATCGTGCCGCAGGCCACCGGCGGCATCCCCGGACAGGTGACAGCGGCGGATCTCAAACAGGTTGATGCAGAGGTGCGACGGATCACTGACCAAACTGGCGCATTTCGCGCCGATCAATTCGAAGACCCCGGCAACCCCGCAGGGCATGAAAACGGAACCGGGCCAGAGCTATGGGCACAATCTGGCGGCACAGTCACGGCGTTCTGCGATTTTGCCGGATCGGGCGGAACACTGGCCGGCGTGGCGCAGGCCTTGGGACCAAAGGGTGTGCGCTGCTATGCGGTTGAACCTGCTGGTGCCGAGGTGATCGCGGGCCATCCCGTGTCAGACCCGAACCATCCCATTCAGGGTGGCGGCTATGCCATGGCTGACCTTACCCATCTTGAGGCATCCGATATCGCCGGAACGCTGGCCGTCACCGGATCTGAGGCCCGTGATGCCGCGCGAATGCTGGCGCAGCTTGAGGGGGTGTTTGGTGGCTATTCCGCAGGCGCCAATCTGGCCGCCGCGATCGCTCTGCTGCGCGGGCCGGAGCGCGGCGGAACCGTCGCGATGATCGTCTGTGACAGTGGGCTGAAATACTTGTCCACGGATCTGTGGGAGGATTCAAATGACCACCAATGAAATGAAAGCCCTGTCCAAGCTGCACGCCCGCGAAGGGCTTTGGATGACTCACGCGCCCGTGCCGGAGATCGGCCCCGACGACGTGTTGATCCGTATCAACAAGACCGGCATCTGCGGTACCGATATTCACATCTGGAACTGGGATGAATGGGCGCAGAAAACCGTGCCTGTGCCGATGATCACAGGGCATGAATTTGCCGGAGAGATTGTCGAACTGGGCCGCAATGTCGAGGGACTTGAGATCGGACAGCGCTGTTCAGGCGAAGGGCATTTGATCGGCAAAAACTCCCGGCAAAGCCGCGCGGGCAAGTTTCACCTTGATCCGGCAACCCGCGGCATAGGGGTGAACGAACAGGGGGCATTTGCGCAGTACCTGCGTCTGCCCGCGTTCAACGTGGTACCGCTGCCGGATGAAATTTCCGATGACATCGGTGCGATCCTTGATCCCTTGGGCAATGCTGTGCACACCGCCCTCAGCTTTGATCTGGTGGGCGAGGATGTCTTGATCACGGGTGCGGGCCCTATCGGCATCATGGCCGCTGCCGTTGCGCGGCATGTGGGCGCGCGGCATGTGGTGATCACCGACATCAACGAGGATCGCCTGACACTGGCGCAAAAGGTCACGGGTGTTGTGCCTGTCAACGTCACCAAAGAAGACCTGCGCGACGTGATTCCGCGCCTGAAGATGAAACAGGGGTTTGACGTAGGTCTCGAAATGTCCGGCAACCAGATCGCCTTGGATCAGATGGTCGAGGCGATGACGATGGGCGGACGCATTGCAATGCTGGGTATACCACCGGGCAAAAGCCCTGTGGACTGGTCGCGCATCGTGTTCAAGGCGATCACCATCAAAGGTGTCTATGGCCGCGAGATTTTTGAGACTTGGTACAAGATGATTGCGATGCTGGAAAACGGCTTGGACATCTCGGCAATCATCACCCATCGGTTTGGGGTCGATGACTTTGAACAGGGTTTTGCAGCTATGAAATCAGGCCAGTCTGGCAAGGTTGTTCTCGACTGGACCTGAGGTATTGTCGCAGCGGAAGGGATCCATTCTTCTGCTGCGGCGTTAACAGTCATGATCAAGAAATCTCTCCATGCAATCGCCTGGCGGGCAGAACGCTTGTTGGATCGGATCAAAGGCCAGCGTGATCCCCGCCGGATCATCGAGCCCTACATCGGTTACGCCAATCCCGACCATCTTGTGGTGCGGGGCAGGGTGCTGACCTCCCTGCGCCGGAATGCACCTACACCCATGCAATCGCGCTGGGTCAATTTCAAACAGATGTTCTCACTGTTTCTTACGGATGAGGTTGCAAATGTGACCGTGCAATCTGGCATGGTCAAAGCGATCAGCGACGAAGAAGGCTACTTTACCCTGTTGCTGCCGCGCGATCAGCCATGCGGGTGGATCAACATCCCGGTCCAAATCGAAGGGCAGGCCGGACAAACCCAATGTCCGGTTTTGGTGCCAGACAACGCCGCACGGTTTGGTGTGATTTCAGATATCGACGACACAGTCCTCAAGACCGGTGCCTATTCCCTGATCCGCAATCTGTGGAATTCTTTGACCGGCAATGCCCTGACGCGACGCATTTTTCCGGATGCAGTTACGTGTCTCCAATCGCTGTCGGAATGTGGCCGCAACCCGGTTTACTATGTCAGCTCCAGCCCTTGGAACCTGCATCATTTCCTGAACCGGATTTTTGATCTGGCGGGTCTGGTGAAGGGTCCGAAGTTCCTGCGCGATCTTGGCTTGAGCCAGACCCAATTTGTCACCGGCACCCATGGTGATCACAAAGGTGGCGCCATTGACGTGTTGATGGCGGCCAATCCGCAGCTGGGATATGTTCTGATGGGGGACACAGGCCAACATGATGCGATGGTCTATCGGGATGCTGTGCTGCGCCATCCTGGGCGTGTATTGGCAGTGGTGCTGCGCAAACCGGGGCCGGGACCGGATGCCCAAAGTCGCGCCGCAATGGATGAAATCCGCGGCGCAGGTGTTCCGGTGTTCAGCGCGGTCGATTTTGCCGGCGTCGCATCTTCAATCGATGCGATTGCAAACACGCCTCAGGCAGACGGGTCCAAGGGCATACGGCCCTGATCGGTCAATAGCCAGCAGGCAGCGCCCTCAAACACCGCGACACTCAAAGGTTTGCCATAACCCGCGCCACTGTCGAGGTTGATCCGATTGCCATAGTGCGTGGCCTCGGCAACCGGTGTGTGGCCATGGACAATCAGTTTCGGGTGCAGGCGCGGATCATTGTGAAATTCCTGTCGGATCCATATCAGATCGTGTTCTGTTTGTTTGGCAAGTGGAACACCCGGTCTGATCCCCGCATGGCACAGAAACAGATCATCGTTCTGATAGGACAGATCCAGGCTTGTGAGAAAATCGACATGCGCCTGCGGCACGGCGGCACGGGCCTGTTCATGCACCGCTGACTTGCGATCGGTTTCCACAAATTCCACCCCGTAGGAGGCCAGTGTGGTGTCACCGCCAAGCCGTTGATGCAGCCAGTAAAGGTTGATCGGCAAATGCGCATCGTGGCGCGGGGTGTCTTGCATGAAATGGGCGAACATCCGGTCATGATTGCCAAGGATGAAATGCCAATCCCGGCCTTGCGTTTGACCATCGATCAGAAGATCCAGTACCGCTTTGCTGTCCGGCCCTCTGTCGGTGTAATCCCCCAGAAAAACGACCCTGGCAGCCGGTCCTCCATCCTGTTCGATCAGGGCAAGCACCCGTTGCAATTCGTGCAATTGGCCGTGAATGTCGCCGATGGCATAGATCTGCTCTTTCATGAAATAGCTGGTAGCGGACCCTTCCCGAAATGAAAAGACCGACCCTATGCTGACAAAGCACCGCGGGGCTGGTCCAGCGCGGCCATCAGATCGGCAATGCTATTGCGCAGCCATTGATGGGCAGGCGTTGTGGAGTGCCGTCGGTGCCAGCTCATCCCGACGAGCGGAACCTCGATCGGCATCGGCGCGGGACGAACCGCCAGGCCGTGGGTGGCCGCCATTTTCACCGCCATTTGCAGCGGTATAAGCGCCAGATGATCGGTATTGGCCACCGCGCTGCACACCCCGTGCATAACGGGTAAACTCATCACGACATGGCGGGTTTTGCCGATACGGGACAGCGCAGCATCGCCGGTTCCGGTGTACTTTCCCTCTGGTGAAAACAGGATATGGCCAAGGGCGCAATATGTCTCAAGATCCAGCGCGGATGTTTCCGGCAGGCCGTCGAGGCATGGATGATCGCCGCGTGCGACCATCACCATTGGAGATTCGAATATCGGCTGCCAGTCCATCCAGCTCGGGATCTCGAAATGCGGTGCCAGCGCCAGATCGATCTCGTGGCTTTCCAGCTTGCCGCCATGTTGACCCGGCATAAGATCGACCAGCTGCACCCGCACACCGGGTGCATTCCGGCTGAGAAATGCGGCCAGACCCGGCATTAACAATTCGGAAAAGAAATCACTGCCCGACAGGCGGAAGCTGTCTTGCGCCACCTTGGGGTCAAACGCAGGCGGCCCTGACAACAGCGCCTGTGTCTCATCCAGAATATTGCGAAGCGGCTCTGCCAGCGAAAGCGCGTAATCGGTTGGCTCCAACCGGGGGCCGATGCGCACAAACAGCGGGTCTTTCAAATGTTCCCTAAGCCGCCCGAGCGCCGCAGAAACCGCAGGCTGCGACAGGCCGATAAGCTGTCCGGCGCGGGTGGTGGAATGGGTTTCCATCAAGGCCCGCAGAACCCGAAGAAGTTAAGATCAAAGCTTCGTAAATCCATACTATGGATGATGATAATACAAATAATAAATTTTCGATATGGTCTATGGTGTGCGAATTTAATCCATAATGCGATCCCGCAACTTCGGCGTGATCCATCGGCAAGCCAAAACGGGGGACGTTATGAAAGGTATTGCACTTTATTTTCTGTTGGCCGGCATCGTGTCGGGGATTTGCGGCATGGTCTGGGGCATTCAAATGTCAGCCACGCAAAACCACGATCTGTCACCCGCGCACGGGCATCTTAACCTGATTGGCTGGGTCGGGATGACGCTGTTTGCGATGTTCTATCATGTTGTGCCCGCGGCGGCGCAAAACGGTCTGGCGCGAATCCATCTGATTGTCTCACTGACAGGATTGGTCCTGATCGTTCCGGGTATCGCGGTGGTGTTGTCAGGCGGCACAGATCTGCTGGCCAAAGCCGGATCTGTTGTTGCCCTTGCCAGTATGCTGATCTTCCTGGCGGTGGCGCTTCGCAGCCGGCAAAACTGAACCATCAAGGGGCGTTGGCGCAGCAAATTGCCGCGCCAACGATGGATATTAGGCCACTTCAAATTCAAGCGGTTTGACCTGTGTGAACAGGCCCGTGCTTTGCAGCTTGTCGATGACATTGGCAGGCACGACATCATCCACGTAAAGCAAGGCAATCGCCTCACCCTTGGCCTCGGACCGGCCGAGGGTAAAGTTGGCGATGTTCACGCCGTTCTCGCCCATCGTCTGACCCAGGGCACCGATGATGCCTGGCACGTCTTCGTTGGTGGTATAGACCATATGCGCACCGACCTCTGCGTCGATATTGATGCCCTTGATCTGGATAAACCGGGGTTTGCCATCCGAGAACACGGTGCCAGCCACAGACCGTTCGCGTTTCTCCGTCACAACGGTGACTTTCACATAACCGTCGAACACCCCTGATTTGTCCTGATTGGTTGTGCTGATCTGGATGCCTTTTTCGCGGGCTACCACGGGGGCGCTGACCATGTTCACATCCGGGTTGGCGCGTTTCATGATCCCGGCAACCACGCCGCAGTTAAGCGCATCGAGGTTCATTCCGGCCACGGTGCCATCATAGAGAATATTGATCGCCTTGATCGGCTCATCCGTCATCTGGCCGATGAAGGCGCCCAGATGGCCGGCTAGTTTGACCCATGGCCCCATCACTTTGGCCTCTTCGGCAGTAACCGACGGCATGTTGAGTGCGTTGGATACAGCACCGGTCAGCAAATAGTCGGACATCTGCTCCGCCACCTGAAGGGCTACATTTTCCTGCGCCTCGGTTGTTGCCGCGCCCAGATGCGGCGTGCAAACCACGTTGGGCAGGTTGAACAACGGGTTCTCTGTTGCCGGTTCCTTGGCAAACACATCAAAGGCCGCGCCAGCGATATGACCGGATTTAAGCAGATCGGCCAGCGCTTCTTCGTCCACCAGACCGCCGCGAGCACAGTTGATGATCCGCACACCTTTCTTGGTTTTTTCAAGATTTTCACGGCTCAGAATATTGGCGGTCGCCTCGGTGAACGGTACATGCAGCGTGATGAAATCGGCCCGCGCCAGCAGCTCGTCCAGCTCGACCTTCTCAACACCCATCTTCTCGGCCTTTTCTTCACCAAGGAAGGGGTCATAGGCCACCACTTTCATTTTCAGACCACGCGCCCGGTCACAAACAATGCCGCCAATGTTGCCCGCGCCGATGACGCCCAGCGTCTTGCCGGTCAGCTCGACCCCCATGAACTTGGATTTCTCCCATTTGCCCGCATGGGTCGAGGCGCTGGCCTCGGGGATCTGGCGGGCCACGGCGAACATCATCGCAATGGCGTGTTCGGCGGTGGTGATCATGTTACCGAAGGGCGTGTTCATCACGATCACGCCTTTCTTGGAGGCGGCTTCCTTGTCGATATTGTCGGTGCCGATCCCGGCGCGCCCGATGACCTTGAGGTTGTCTGCCGCCGCAAGGATCTTTTCCGTCACCTTGGTGGCGGACCGGATCGCAAGGCCGTCGTAATTGCCGATGATCTCGGCCAGTTTTTTCTTGTCCTTGCCCACGTCGGGCTGAAAATCCACGTCAATGCCGCGGTCTTTGAAGATTTGTACAGCTGCATCGCTGAGTTTGTCGCTGATCAGTACTTTGGGAGCCATCGTTTCGGTCCTTCATAGAATGGGGAGGTGTGGCGGGGCAGTGCCCGCCGCAGGAATGGGGTAGGGCGGGATTGATCCCGCCAATGCTCAGGCGTTGATTTCGGTCTCAAATGCCCATGCGAGCCATGGCAACATGGCCGCCACATCGGATGTTTCCACTGTGCCGCCGCACCAGATGCGCAGACCGGGAGGGGCATCGCGGTAAGCGCCGATATCCAGTGCCACATCCGCATCCGCCAGCCGCTTGGCCACCGCCTTGGCAAAGGCTGCGCCATCGGTGATCCGGGCATCCGTGAATTTAAGGCAAACCGAGGTGTTGGAGCGGATGGCAGGATCAGCCGCCAGAAAATCAATCCAGTCATGAGCTTTGACAAAATCGGCCACGGCCTGCGCGTTGGCATCCGCACGGGCGATCATGCCCTGCAAGCCGCCGACGGATTTGGCCCATGTCAGCGCCTGCAAATAATCCTCAACACATAGCATCGATGGCGTATTGATCGTTTCACCACGGAAAATACCTTCGTTCAGCTTGCCGCCCTTGGTCATGCGGAAAATCTTGGGCAGGGGCCATGCGGGCGTATAGCTCTCCAGACGTTCTACTGCGCGGGGGCTCAGGATCAGCATCCCATGCGCGGCTTCACCGCCAAGAACCTTTTGCCAAGAGAAGGTTGTCACATCCAGCTTGTCCCAGGGCAGATCCATCGCAAAGGCGGCGGATGTCGCGTCGCACAGGGTCAATCCTGCACGGTTTTCCGGGATCGCATCGCCATTGGCCATGCGCACGCCTGAGGTGGTGCCGTTCCAAGTGAAACACACGTCGTTGTCATAGTTCAGCGCCGTCATATCGACGATCTCGCCATACTCTGCGGTGTGGGTTGTCGCCTCGATCTTGAGCTGTTTGACCACATCCGTGACCCAGCCCGCGCCAAAACTTTCCCATGCGACCATTTGTACGGGCCGTTCGCCCAGCATGGACCACATGGCCATCTCAAACGCGCCGGTGTCTGAGGCGGGTACAATCCCGATCCGGTAATCTGCAGGCACGCCAAGAATCTCGCGGGTTGTCTCGATCGCTTCGAGCAGTTTTGCCTTGCCGACAGCGGCACGATGCGACCGGCCCAAAGGCGCGTCCGACAGATTGTTCAAATCGAATGTGGGGATTTTGGCACAGGGGCCAGAAGAAAAACGCGGATTGGCCGGCCGCGTTGCCGGTTGTTCAATAGCCATGAATGCTACCCTCTCAGATAAGCGCCCTTCGTTGGGGAAGGGTGTCCCACGAACCGAAATACGGGCAGGTGGCCTCTGGCACAAGCTGCAAAACGGGGCTAGAACGCCGCTTGGGTCGCTTTTTGCGACATGATTGGCGCGGATCGGAAACTTCCCCATGTTTACAGTTGTTTTGCTTACTTCACCGGAGACAAAGGGGCTTGAGCCTGCCTTGGTTGAAAGCCTGCGCAACGCCTGGGGCGGCGGTGATGCGGTCTGGTTGTCACCGGATGAAGCGGCGGAATTTGACGTGCAGGCCGCCCCTCCGAATCTTTGGGAGGTCTGGGAAACCTGTCAGGGCATGGGGGTTGATCTGGTGATGGTGCCCACCGCAGGGCGGCGCAAAAAGATGCTGCTCGCCGATATGGACAGCACGATGATCGAGCAGGAATGCATTGATGAGCTGGCAGATGAGGCGGGCGTGGGCGACCGGGTCAAAGACATCACTGCGCGTGCGATGAACGGTGAGCTTGATTTTGACGGGGCGCTGAAGGAACGGGTTGGCCTGATGGCCGGGCTGGACGCCGCCGTAATCGACAAAGTGTTGGATGAACGTATCACCTTGATGCCGGGCGGCGCGGCCCTTCTCGGCACGATGAAGGCAAACGGTGCCTATGCGGCATTGGTGTCTGGCGGGTTCACGGCTTTTACGGCCAGGGTCGCAGGCGCGCTTGGATTTGACGAAAACCGCGCCAATACACTTCTGATCAAAGATGGCAAACTGACCGGCGAGGTCGCTATGCCGATCCTTGGCAAACAGGCCAAGGTAGATGCGCTGGAGCAGATCACCACGCGGCTTGGCCTGACAGATCAGGACGTGCTGGCGGTGGGTGACGGGGCCAATGATCTGGGCATGTTGACCCGCGCAGGGCTTGGCGTTGCCTTACATGCCAAGCCGACTGTTGCGGCGCAATGTGACGTGCGGATCAACCATGGTGATCTGACGGCGCTGTTGTTTGTGCAGGGGTATGGCCGCGAAGACTTTGCCGTTTAACCTGATATTAATATTTAACGGTTTACTTAATTAACAAATCTGTTAAATTAAGGTCATGAACAACATGACCCGCACCTTTGCTGCCCTTGCAGATCCGACCCGCCTGACGGTGGTGGAGGAGTTGATGCAGCGCGGTGAAATGCCTGCGGGCGATCTTGTTTCACATGTCGGCATGTCGCCGCCTGCGGTCTCGCGGCATCTCAAGGTGCTGCGTGAGGCTGGCGTGGTGACGCAACGGGCCGATGGAACCAAACGATATTACCGTGTTGCCCCGGAATCGATGCGCGCAATTGTGGATTGGACAATTGCGCACCGTAGCTTTTGGGAAGCCAGCCTTGACCGGTTGGATGCGATTTTGGCTGAGGAGGGGGGTGCGCACGATGAGTGACATCAGATTGGAGCGGGAATTCCCCGTCACACAAAAACGGCTGTTCGAGGTGCTGACCACCCAGTCTAGCATCGTGCAATGGTGGGGGCATGACGGCTGGACCATGATGGAAGAACAGCTTGATTTTTCGCGCACAGGCCCGTGGTTTGCCGATATGCGCAGTGAAGAGGGCAACCGGTTCAAGCTGTCCGGTCAGGTCACGCGGGTTTCGCCCCATGAGGTCATCGGCTTCACTTGGGGTTGGCACGACGAAGAAGACCAGCGCGGGCCCGAAAGCCATGTCACCTTTACCATTGCCGAAACCGCCAAAGGGGCGCGGTTGGTGGTGGATCACCGCGAATTGGTCTCGGACGATATTGCAGCACAACACGAAAGAGGTTGGGGCGGCCCACTGTCGCGGCTTGAACGTCTATTGAGCAAAGAAACCAAGGATTAAGAGGAGGAAATTATGCCAGAGTTTATGTTTGCCTATCACGGCGGGAAAATGCCGGAAACACCCGAAGAGGGCGCCAAGGCCATGGCGGCCTGGGAGGCGTGGTACAAGGATCTCGGTGAGAGTGTCGTCCATCCCGGCAACCCTGTCGGCATGTCCAAGACGGTCAGCGCCGGCGGGATCGCCGATGATGGCGGATCGAACCCGTTGTCGGGCTTTACCATCGTCAAAGCGGACAGCATTGAGGCGGCCTGCAAAATGGCGGCGGCGTGCCCGATGGTGGCTGATGGCAGCGGCACCGCCGAAGTCGCGCCTATCGTCGAAATGTAAGACCTGTTCGGCGGGTCAGATCAGGCCCGCCGCTGGTTTCAGAACACCTGTTTCAATCCCCCGCCAGTTCTTGATCGGCGCATTTAGCCGCTTCAACGTGGCAGGGTGGCTTGCATCCAATACCCCCAAACGCACCAGCAAGGCCGCAATTGCGCATTCCGCGGCACGGGTGGTGCCGCAAGCTGCCTTGAGCGCGATACCCAGTTTCTGCTCCGGGAGGATCGCGATAAAGAACCCCTCGGCGCCGGTCTTAAGCGCCACTTTTCCATCCATTGCTCGCATCAATTCGGTGCAGGCCCGCCCTTCGCCTGCGACCAACTCGGGGTGCAGGCGCATCGCCTGATGCAACCGTGCCTCGGCGCTGCCTTCCGCGGCATTGGCAAAATGCGCCATGGCACGGGCCATACCATGCAGGGTGCAGGCGTAGTTCGGGGCGGAGCATCCATCAATGCCAAAACCGGGCGAAGTTTCCTGCGTAACGGTCTCAAACGCCTCGAGACAGGCGCGTTGGATCGGGTGATCGGGGTCAACGTATTCGGCATTGCCGCCCAAATGCTGGTTCAGGGTCAAAAAACCCGAATGCTTGCCAGAGCAATTGTTGTGGATCTGGCAGGGCTTTTCATGGGCGCGGATCAGCGCCTCACGGGCGGGAGTATCATTGGGTTCTTGCGGGCCGCAACGGAAATCATCGTCGCTTAGGCCCAGCGTCTCAAGCCAGACCGCAACCCGATCCGTGTGGATCGCCGCGCCCTGATGGGAGGCGCAAGACAGCGCCAGTTGTTCGGTTGTCAGACCGGCTTTGTCCGCCGCGCCAGAGGTGATCAAAGGCAGCGCCTGAATCATCTTGGAAGAACTGCGCGGCAGGATCACGGCCTCCGGATTGCCCCAGGCATCCACGATCTGGCCGGTGCTGTCGCAAATCACCGCATGGCCCGAATGCACGCTTTCGAGGAAGGGACCGCGCCAAATTTCTGCAAAGGGGGCCGGATTGGTCATGATTTCGTCCTTTTCGTGGGCGAAAACCTGCCAATCAGGCTTTCGTCGGTCGCGTGTTTGGCGTTAATATGCTTGTTGTCGAGAATATAACAGACCCTGTAGAAGAGCGATCCATTTAAAGGATGGCCGAGGGCTCTGGATAAATTGAGGTAGAAGTCAGCTGGAGGCTGCACAGATGCGAACTGGAAGAACACTTGGATATGCGTTTGGGCTTATGGCTCTTGCCGCATTCCCCGCTGCCGCGCAGGAACAAAGCACAAACCGGGTTGCCGCAAAAACCGATTGGAGCGTTTTTGTCGAAGACAATCCAACCGAATGCTGGGGCGTCTCAACACCCAAGGAATCTGTAAACACCCGCGACGGGCGCGTTGTGGCGGTGAACCGGGGTCAAACCCTGCTTATGGTCTTTTACCGTCCCTCAGCCGGTGCCAAGGGTCAGGTTGCCTTTACAGGCGGCTATCCTTTTGCGGCTGGATCCACGGTCAACATGGATATTTCCGGCACCACGTTTGAGCTGTTCACCGAGGGTGAATGGGCTTGGCCTGCGACCACCGATGACGATGCCAAGATCATCACTGCAATGAAACGTGGCGCGACGGCGATCCTTTCAGGGCGCTCCGGGCGTGGCACCAACACCAAAGATACGTTTTCTCTGCTCGGCTTTACCGCGGCTGTGGAAGATGCGGGAAAACGCTGCGGCGGGTAAAACCTGTTGTGGTTTGCTAAAACGGCCCTGCACCTGCGGGGCTGTTTTCTTTTGATCCGGGCGCGATCCTCTATATAGAGGCGCATCACCCCTCATTGGAGATTCGCCATGTCCGGCACTGCACCGATCACACAGGACGTCATGACCATCCCGCGCAAATTGCCGGATGGACCAATGAACCTTGTCGGGCTGACGCGGGAGAAACTGCGCGACGTTCTGATTGCCAGCGGCACCCCTGAAAAACAGGCCAAGATGCGCGTTGGCCAGATCTGGCAGTGGATCTATCTGTGGGGCGTGCGCGACTTTGCCGAGATGACCAATCTGTCCAAGGCCTATCGCGCCGAATTGACCGAACAATTCGTCATCGAAATCCCCGAGGTGGTCACGCGGCAAATCTCCACAGACGGCACGCGGAAATATCTGGTCAAGATTGCCGGCGGTCACGAGGTCGAGATTGTCTATATCCCCGAGGATTCACGCGGCACGCTGTGCATTTCCTCTCAGGTGGGTTGCACGCTGACCTGTTCGTTCTGTCATACGGGCACGCAAAAACTGGTCCGCAACCTGACCGCGGCCGAAATCATCGGTCAGGTGATGGTGGTACGTGACGATCTGGGCGAATGGCCGGAGATCGGCGCGAAAAACGTCGAAGGGCGGCTGTTATCGAACATCGTTCTGATGGGCATGGGCGAACCTCTTTATAATTTCGAAAATGTGCGCGATGCGATGAAGATCGCGATGGATGCCGAGGGCATTCAACTGTCGCGCCGGCGCATCACCCTGTCCACATCCGGTGTGGTGCCGGAGATTGCCCGAACTGCCGAAGAAATCGGGTGCCAGCTTGCCGTTTCGTTCCATGCCACCACAGACGAAGTGCGCGACAAGCTGGTTCCCATCAACAAACGTTGGAACATTGAAACCTTGCTGGACGCCCTGCGGGTCTATCCCAAAGTGTCCAACTCTGAACGGATTACATTTGAATATGTGATGCTGCATGGGATCAACGACAGTGACGAAGATGCCCGCCGATTGGTAAAACTGATCGACGGTATCCCGGCCAAGATCAATCTGATCCCCTTCAATGAATGGCCCGGCGCACCCTACAAAAGGTCGTCAAACAACCGCATCCGTGCGTTTTCTGAGATCGTCTATAAAGCCGGCTATGCCAGCCCCGTCCGGACACCACGCGGCGAAGATATCATGGCCGCCTGCGGACAGCTCAAATCGGCCACCGAACGCGAACGCAAATCCCGCAAGCAGATCGCCCAAGAGGCGGGCCTGGCAGGAAGCTGACATTGCCAGCGCATTTCTTGGTTGCGGCAGACCTGCCCGGACGGCTGACGATCATGCCTTGTCCGACAGGGAGTGATCTGGAAGATCAGTTTGCATCCCTTGCGCAGGCCGGGATCACGCGCATCATCTCTATGCTGGCCCCTGATGAGGCGGGTTTGCTGGGCGTCGCTTCAGAAAACAGATTATGCGCCGATGCGGGCATCGCCTTTGAGAACCATCCAATTGTTGATTTTGGATTGCCTGACCAACCCGCCTTCCGCAGGTTGGTGGCCCATATCACGGATCATCTGCAAAACGGCGCACATGTCGCCATCCACTGCCGCGCCGGTATCGGGCGATCTGGCATGGTGGCATCCGCCGTGTTGATCCGTCTGGGGTACGCGCCGGACCAGGCCATCGAAAAGGTCAGCATTGCCCGCGGCGTTTCCATTCCCGACACAATCGAACAGCGGCAATTTATACTAGGTTTTGTACCTTAACGCCGCAGATTTGGCTTTCGCCGTTATTTTCATGGCTGAAAGGGGTTTGGGAAATACCTTTATTCTGCCGCAATTCGGTTCAAATGCTGCCATGGTCACGCGCAAGGGTTGTTTCCAGATTGAAACCAATCAAGGAGCGGACCAATGTCCTTTATCTCTAAGAAAGACCAATTCGACACCAGCAAGGTGTTCGACTTTATCCTGAGCGAACGCGCCTGCGCCCTTTCTGTGCGTGAATGGAAGCACCGGCTGGCCGGCTATGGCTATGCGATCAAGGAAACGCTGCACGGCCAGGTCGTTGAAACCCTTCCGCACCACGTTGAAGTGGGTGTTTTGCCTGCGTAATCCGCAGGCAAAACCATTCGATACGGATCGTTATCTGCCTGGAATGGCATCCCGCGCCGGGGCCGTTTCCCAGTTCTCGATCAAATCCATTGCCTCTTGCGCCGTTTCGACAAAGCGGAAGAGATCCAGATCCTCGGCCGAAATTGTGCCGGCATCCGCCAGTGCATCCCAGTTGATGATCTTTTTCCAGAATTCCTCGCCAAACAGCAGGAATGGGACCCGTTGCATTCGGCCCGTCTGAATCAACGTCAGCGCTTCGAACAACTCATCCATGGTGCCAAAGCCACCAGGGAACACACAAATTGCCTTTGCCCGCATCAGGAAGTGCATCTTGCGGATCGCAAAGTAGTGGAAGTTAAAGCACAACTCGGGCGTTACGTATTCGTTTGGCGCCTGCTCAAACGGCAACACGATGTTGAGGCCAATGGAATGCCCGCCCGCGTCAACCGCGCCGCGGTTGCCAGCCTCCATCACACCCGGCCCGCCGCCGGTCACAATCACATTCTCATGACCGCCACCTTCCATGGATTTCAACGTCATCAGCCGCGCAAATTCGCGTGTCTCATCGTAAAAGCGTGACAAATCCGACAGTGTCTGTGTGCGGGCTTTGTCCTTGTCCGCCGGGGCGGGTATGCGCGCGCCACCAAACAGTACAATCGTGCTTTCGATGCCTTGCTCATCCAGCATCAGCTGCGGTTTCAGCAGCTCAAGTTGCAGGCGAACTGGGCGCAACTCATCCCGGCACAGGAAATCCTCATCCGCAAAAGCCAACCGATAGGCTGGCGCGCGGCTTTGTGGTGTGTCGGGGACATGTTCGGCAGAATCGCGGTCTGTATGGGCGTCTCTGAACGGGCTGGTACGATCGTCTTTCATGAGGGTCACTTCCTGCTTGCGCGTTTGGTCCAGAGCTATAGGGTTTGCGCTTTGAGCACCAGCAACAGGAGCGTGATCATGGATTGGAAAGCTGAGATTGAGGCGGCAAAAGCACGGGTTGCGCCCTATGTTCGCGAAACGCCGGTGATCACCACCCGCAGCTTTGGTTTGTCCTATCCGGTCACCATGAAACTTGAGCATATGCAGCACACCGGCACGTTCAAGGCACGCGGAGCGTTCAGCACCTTGTTGTCCACCGATGTGCCAGATGGCGGCGTTGTTGCGGCCAGCGGCGGCAATCATGGTGCGGCTGTGGCCCATGCGGCCAAGGCGCTGGGCCATGACGCCCATATTTTTGTGCCTGAACTGGCCGGTCCTGCAAAAATTGATCTGATCCGCCGCACAGGCGCGGAACTGACTGTTGTCTCCGGTGAATATGCAAATGCGCTTGCCGCCGCACAGGCCCATGAGGCCAAAACCGGTGCGATGCAGATCCATGCCTATGACGCGCCGGGCACAGTCGCAGGCCAAGGCACCATGATGGCGGAATGGGAGGCCCAGGGCCTTGATGCCGACACCGTGCTGATCGCTGTGGGAGGCGGAGGTTTGATCGGAGGTGCGCTTGGCTGGCTTCAGGGCCGCCGCAAGGTGGTGGGCGTTGAACCGCGCCATTGCTGTGCGTTGCATAAGGCGCTGGAATACGGGGAACCTTGCGATGTGCCGGTGTCGGGTGTCGCAGCCAATGCCCTTGGTGCACGGCGCATTGGCGATATTTGTTTTGGTTTGGCGCAGGCCCATCTGGGTGCTTCCGTTTTGGTGGATGATGATGCGATCATCGCTGCGCAGGTGGCACTTTGGCGTGAATGGCGCATTCTGGTCGAACCGGCTGGCGCTGCCGCGCTCGCCGCCTTGATGAGCGGCGCCTACCAGCCAGAGCCGGGCGAAAAGGTCGCTGTTCTGCTCTGCGGGGCAAACCCGGCCCCCGATCCGATTTCATGAACCAGCGCCCTCGCAATTTGGCCGAATCCCATCCTCATTTGGCAAGAAAAACTCAATACAGGCCGTTCCCCAAACGGGGCATGGCCGCTGATCCGTGACATCTTTGGCGCTTTTGCGTGGGCGGGCGGCGGTTTTGAAGGTGATGTGGCGGTCGGAATGCCCGATTGATCCAAGGGGGGGGAGCGGCTATAGCCCGCGACAAGCCTGAGAATTGAAATTGGAGATACGGATATGTCGAACGCGCAGCTGGAAACCGCCATTGAGGCAGCATGGGACACCCGCGATCAGATCACCTCGGCCACCACGGGCGAAGTGCGCGAGGCCATCGAAGACACCCTGAACGCGCTGGACAGCGGCAAACTGCGGGTCGCCGAAAAACAGGCGGACGGATCTTGGCATGTGAACCAATGGGCCAAAAAGGCGGTTCTGCTTGGCTTCCGTATCAAGGACATGGAACACCAAGAGGGGGGTCCACAAGGCGCAGGCTGGTGGGACAAAGTTGACAGCAAGTTCAAAGGCTGGGGCGACAACCAATGGAAAGCTGCCGGTTTCCGTGCGGTGCCAAACTGTGTGGTACGCAAATCAGCGTTCATTGCGCCCGGCGTGGTGTTGATGCCTTCTTTCGTGAACATCGGCGCCTATGTCGACAGCGGCACGATGGTTGACACATGGGCGACCGTTGGCTCTTGCGCCCAGATCGGCAAAAACGTGCACCTGTCCGGCGGTGTCGGCATTGGCGGCGTGCTGGAGCCGATGCAGGCAGGTCCAACCATCATCGAAGACAACTGCTTTATCGGGGCGCGGTCCGAGGTTGTTGAGGGGTGTATCGTGCGTGAGGGTTCGGTTCTGGGCATGGGCGTGTTCATTGGCCAATCGACCAAGATCGTGGACCGCGAAACCGGCGAAGTCATGTATGGCGAAGTGCCGTCTGGTTCCGTTGTGGTGGCAGGCTCCATGCCGTCTAAAAATGGCGTGAACCTTTACTGCGCCGTGATCGTCAAACGCGTTGACGAAAAGACCCGTTCCAAGACATCCATCAACGAGCTGCTGCGCGACTGATCTGCCTCGCGGGAACCAAACATAGCGGTGGTGCGTTCTCCTTCCAACAAGGTGAAGGAGAACGACATGACGGGACTTGGATGGTTTGCGGCGCTGATCGTCGGGGCGCTTGCCGGCTGGATTGCTGAAAAGATAATGAAGCGTGACCATGGTCTGCTGCTGAATGTCTTCATGGGCATCGTTGGTGCGATGCTGTTCAATGCGATCCTTGGGTTTATCTTCGGCTCGTCGCTGGGTGGCTGGATTGGACAATTGTTTGCCGGTGTTGTTGGGGCCTGCATCCTGATCGCGGCGATCAACGCCTTTCGCAGCCGGTCCTGAGCCGAGGCTTTTCATTTCCTACAGATCACGCTAGGGCTGCCTTTCACACAGAAAAGGTGGCCCTTGTCATGTCTGATCCTAAGAAAGCCAAAAAGAAATCACGCCAACAGGTGTTTACCCTGCTGGTTCAGATTGGCCGCAAAGAGGGCGATGGCTTGCCGGACAAGGCAACCGGTGCGGCCCTTATGTGTTTTGCCTCCGGCATAGATGAGGCCGAAGCCGTGCGCGAAACCGTTGCCATTCTCAAACAGGCGGACACAAATCCATTGGATGTCACCGGCTACGGCACCATGGAGGAACGTGAGGCCGACGGACAAGAGATCGGCGACGAAGAACGCGCCTTGATGCAGCGTGCATTAGAGGAAAACGCCGTTATCGTGGCACAGATGACCCCGTTCTTTGACAAGGAACTGCCCTCACCGGAATGAGGCAAGGATCGCCGCGCCGCGCTTTCCTTGGTTTGCCGTTCCGAAATCAGGCCGCCCGCTGACGCGCCAGGTGGATGGCATCATACCAGCGCAAGACATGGTGCGCGGGGCGTCCATGTTCGGGCAGGGAGCCCCGGTCGAAAGAACGCAACAGACTGTTGGCCAGATGTTGGCCATTGCGCCGGATACGCCCGATATAAAGGCTTTCCAGCGTGGTGCCAGCGGCGAGCAATGTCTCATGGGACGGCAACAACAACTGGGCATAGCGAATGACCGGTCCGCAGGGTTCCTCCAGCGCGGCAAAGCCATTAACCAGATGGCGGGCGGGCACCAGAACCGCCTCTTGGTTGAACAGGTATTCCACCTCTGGCCCATCGATGATCAATCTTTGATCGGGAGACACGATGATGTCCTGTTGCAAGCCAAAATAGGGCGCCCGCAACCGCACAGGGCGATAACTTCCGCGCGCCGGGACCATCCGGTCAAGACTGTGCAGAACCGGAACCGTACCTGCGTTCCCCGTCAAGACGGTATCGCCGCGCTGCAACTGCCCCACTTCTTTGTATCCGCGCGGCGTCGCGACAGGTGTGCTCGGCAACAGGCTCGGCATGGGGCCAATCGGCTCAATCTCGTTCGAAAGCGCAGCAAAGATCATATCGGCTGAAAAGCTGTGATCATTGCGCCCCAACATCAGGTCGCGGATGTCATCAAGCGGCAGCGGTTTGGGCACTTCGATATAGGCATGCGAGATTTGTGCATCCTCTGGCCGCTCCAGTGTCATCCGTGCCCAATTGGCGGCGCAGTCCCATGAATAGGTGATACGGACAACATCTGTGCGACCGGTCTCGGACCTCTGGATTGCAGCATGGCAGATGTCCTGATCCTGCACCTGTACCATCGCGATGCCGCCACCGGGGATCGCCTGAAAGGTCAAGCTGCGCAATTCAGGATAGGTTGTCTTGTAACCGAACAATACCTGCGGCTTGCCATCCGGTGACAGCCGGGTCTCGAACATGATCGTGCCGCGGTTGAGCAAACTGCGTGGGTGATCAGGCAGCAGCGGTCTGTCTTTCTTGTCAGCGCCCAGTCCACGCAGGGAAAGCCGCCGGTCGTCGTGATCACTGAGGGCAAGCCATGTCATCTTAGGCCACCTGTCCAGAGCGCAGCAAATCTGCCTCAAACCGTTTCAAGGTTCGCCGTGCAGCGGGCGGATAGCCAATGCCCGTTTCGGGATCAATCTCAGGGAACAATGCGCAAATCTCTGCCACGACTTCAGTTTCAAAACTCTTGTTGGTTTGAGGGCCCGGCAGATAGCTTTCTGTTTCCAAACCTTCGGAGAACACCACCTGATGGCGGTCAAACAGCAGGTGAACATAGGTCACATCGCCGCCTGGCTTGCGCCGAACGGAGCGATCATTGACCAGATCACGCGCGGCGACCAGCACCTCTGCCTCACCAAACAAAAGCTCTGCCAGATTGTCACGGATCAAGACCCGGTGCAGCGGAGACACCAACAGGTCGCGGTGATCGCCAAAGGTATTGGCGCGAATGTGAATCGGTGCAAACTCGCCTTCCGCCTTTACCGTGCGGGTTCCGATCCAGCGCAGTGGCTGTGGCCCGTCATCCTGGGTCAGCACCAGATCACCCGGCATCAAGGTCTCGGCAGGGCGTTCGCCGTCAGGCGTTGCGATCATTGTCCCTGCGACAAAGCAAGGCACACCCGTTGCGTTGACAAAGCCGACATCAACGTCACTGCCGTTGTCGACGGTATAGGTAAAGTTGAAGTTCTCGACATCGCCATCACCCGTCACCGTAAAGGTGCCATTCGGGTTCAGCTTGACCGTTTGCCCTGTGGGCAGCGTGATCGTGTCACCGGCAACGACATCCTGTCCGTTGATCTGGGTGATTGTCAGGGTGCTGCCGGGTGTGTTGTTGATGTCGTTGGCCAGAACATCGATGTCTTTGTCGCCGTCTGGATAAAGGTCAATGTTATCGGACACCGCAACAAGGCTGGTCTGAACAGAGTTGCCTGCAATCAACAGATTTGAATCGAACTGGTTGTCCGACACATCCGCGATGGCGATCCGCATGGAGTTGACCACATTCGGTGTGACAGCCATCGTCAGGGTCATCGTGATGGTAAAACCATCCATCTCGGTGTTGTAATCGTCAGACTGGTTGTTGACGTACATGTTGATGTTATTCGTGGTGTTGACGTTACCCGGATCGGTATCGCCGTTGCCAACATCCATCGGCACCAGATCGCCATTGACCCAGACACCCACAAAATCCTGATAGATCGAGTTTTGAAATTCGGGGTATTCCTCGGATGAGAACACAAACTGCATTGTCATTGTGGCCGCATCGGGGATGAAATCCACATCCAGCGTCGCGGCATCATAGGTGCGCGCGCCGGCGTGGTTGTTGTACATGCTGACGTTGTTGCTGCCAGAGGTATTGGTGCCGGTGTTTGTGCTTTGGTTGGATTGACCGCTGGAGTTGGTGAAATCCTCAGCCTCACCCGTGGACATGATCACGCCGGTATCAGATGGCGTGACCCCCGGCGCAACGCTGTCGCCGTTTGAGTAAATACCCGCGCTGTCGCGATCACCGTAGTAAGTTGCGCCAGTGACCGTGACGCCATTGCCAAAGATCGCCTGCGCCATATCAAGCGCGGTTGTGCCCTCGCGCACCGTTTCGATAGGAAGTTCCGACGCTGCTACCATTGTGCCTCAAACCTCTGGTTCGGACAGAACGTGGCAGCCTGCATGGTTTTCCCATGCGAATGATCTTGGATGCAAACGCGGCCGGATTTTTCCGGTTTTGTCATCTGCGGTATGCTGCTGCGCCCTGCCTCGGGTCATATTATTGACACAAACTTAACACGAGGATTTAGGAACTGTTAACCTTTTCTCGGCCATCCCCCTTGGCATCGCGTGTTTTTCGCCACAAAACAGGGTAAATTTCACTGACCTAGCCAAAAGGAACCGCCATGCCCGGTGTTGATCCCGCCGAATTGACCGCGCAGCTTGTGCGCTGTGCCTCTGTCACCCCTGCCAATGAAGGGGCGTTGGAGATCCTGCATGATCTGCTGTGCGAGGCCGGATTCGAATGTGCCTGGGCGGATCGGGGCGGCATTCGCAACCTGTTCGCCCGTTGGGGCAAAAAGGGCAACACACGATCCTTTGGGTTCAATGGTCACACCGATGTAGTGCCGATTGGCAATCCCCAGGATTGGTCCATGCCCCCCTTTGGCGCGGAGGTGAAAGACGGGATCATGTATGGGCGTGGCACCACGGACATGAAATCTGGCGTTGCTGCCTTTGCTGCTGCTGCCGTAGATTTTGTGAAGGACACGCCGCCCGATGGATCGATCATTCTGACCATCACGGGTGACGAAGAGGGCGACGCGCTGGATGGCACCACGGCGTTGCTTGAATACATGGAAAATCATGGCGAGCGCATGGATGTGTGCTTGGTCGGGGAGCCAACCTGCCCGGAAACCATGGGCGAAATGATGAAGATCGGACGTCGTGGTTCGATGAACGCAAAGATCACCGTGACCGGAGTGCAGGGCCATTCGGCCTATCCGCACCGCGCCAATAATCCGCTGAATGCGATGGTGCGGCTTATGGACAAGCTGGCCTCCCATGAGCTGGACCAGGGCACCGATCACTTTGATGCATCCACCCTTGCCGTAGTTACTGTCGATACCGGAAATCCGGCGACGAATGTTATCCCGGCAAGCTGTTCTGCGGGTCTGAATATCCGGTTCAACGATCTGCACTCAGGCGCCAGCCTGACCAAATGGTTGGAGCAGGAAACTTCCCTCATCCGTGACGAATTTGGCGTTGAGATCGAGATGAGCGTCAAGATTTCCGGCGAGAGCTTTATCACCCCACCCGGACCCCTGTCGGACTTGATCGGCAAGGCCGTGAAAGCAGAAACCGGCGTTCAGCCGGTGTTGTCCACGTCCGGCGGCACGTCAGACGCCCGATTTGTCAAACATCATTGCCCAGTGGTTGAATTTGGTTTGGTCGGTCAATCGATGCATAAGGTCGATGAACATGTGAAGGTGGATCATATCCATCAGCTCAAGGCGATTTATGGCCGCATCCTTCAGGACTATTTTGCGTGAAAAACGCCACCCTCATCGTAATGGTGAAGGAACCGCGCCCCGGGCGTGTCAAAACGCGGCTCGGGCGCGACATCGGAATGACCGCAGCGGCCTGGTGGTTTCGCCATCAGACCCGCCGTCTGCTGCGGCGGATCGAAGATCCACGTTGGCAGGTCGTTCTGGCCGTTGCCCCGGATGTGGAGGGGCTCAAAAGCCGCAATTGGCCGGCACACTTCCCGCGATTGCCGCAAGGGCGCGGTGACCTGGGCGAACGTATGGCGCGGATGCTGCGCCTGTCTGCGCCCGGTCCCGCTTGCGTGATTGGGGCGGATATTCCCGGCATCACACGCCACCATATTGCCGAAGCCTTTGCAGCGCTGGGCGATCATGATGCGGTATTTGGACCTGCGCCCGATGGTGGATATTGGCTCGTCGGGCTGAAACATCCCGCACGTCAGCCTGCGGGGTTTTTTGCCGGTGTGCGTTGGTCCAGCCCTCATGCGCTTTCGGACAGCCGGGCAACGCTTTCGGGCCACCGGATTGCGGAAATTACGCCGCTGCGTGACATAGACACCGCCGACGATTTGCGATGACGCGCCGCAGGTCGCGTGCTACCTGAGGGATATGAGCAAAATCCCCTCCAAACCCGAAATTCTCGAATGGATCACCCAGAACCCGACCCTGACCGCCAAGCGTGACATCGCCAAGGCGTTCGGGATCAAAGGGGCCGCGCGTATCGACCTCAAGCGCGTGCTGAAAGAGCTGGAAGCCGAAGGCCATCTGGAAAAACGCAATCGCAGCTATCAAGACCCCGACCGTCTGCCACCGGTCTCCGTTTTGGTGGTCACTGGTCCGGACCGTGACGGCGATCTTTATGCCAAGCCGATGGAATGGCAGGGCGAAGGGCAGGAACCGCGTGTTCTGGTCTTGCCGCGTGCCTCTGATCCGGCGCTGGGCGAAGGGGATCGTATTCTGGCGCGGCTTACGCTGATCAAGAACGAAGAACATCACTATGAGGCGCGGCTGATCCGGCGCATCGGGACCAATCCCAAGAAGGTGTTGGGCATTTTCCGCAAGCGCACCGAAGGCGGACGTATCATTCCCATCGACAAAGGGTCTGACAAGGAATGGATCGTGGCTGATGACGCCACTTACGGCGCCAAGGACGGTGAGTTGGTCGAGGGTGAACTGGCCGGTCCAAAGGGCCGAATGGGCCTGCCACGGGCACGGATTGTTGACCGTCTGGGTGACCCGTCCGCGCCCAAAGCTGTGTCACTGATCGCAATTCATCAACACGGCATTCCAGACCAGTTTCCCGATGACGTGATCGCGCAGGCCGATGCGGCCAAACCTATGGGCCTGAAAGGGCGCGAGGATCTGCGGGAGATGCCGCTGATCACCATCGACCCATCTGATGCGCGGGACCACGATGATGCCTGTTACGCCCATGCGGATGATGACCCCAAGAACGAAGGTGGTCATGTCGTCTGGGTCGCGATTGCGGATGTGGCGGCCTATGTCACACCCGGATCGCCACTGGACCAAGAGGCGCGTCGGCGGGGCAATTCCACCTACTTCCCAGACCGGGTGGTGCCGATGCTGCCGGATCGCCTTTCGGGGGATCTATGCAGCCTGCATGAAGGCGTGCCGCGGGCCTGTATTGCCGTGCGCATGGTGCTTGACCCAAAGGGCAACAAGTTGCGGCACAGCTTTCACCGGGGGTTGATGAAATCTCCGGCATCGCTGCACTATCAAGAGGTGCAGGACGCCGTGGACGGCCAGCCGAATGATCGCACCGAAGCATTGTTGGAGCCGGTGCTCAAACCGCTATACGCCGCCTACGAGGCGTTGAAGCAGGCCCGCGCAGAGCGCCAGCCGCTCGATCTCGATTTGCCGGAACGACGAATCGAACTTGATGCAGACGGGACGGTCAGATCCGTGAATTTCAAGGATCGGCTGGACGCGCATCGGTTGATCGAAGAATTCATGGTGCTGGCCAATGTGTCCGCGGCGGAAACCTTGCTGGCAAAGAAGGTGGATCTGCTGTTCCGGGTCCATGAGGAACCCTCACCCGAAAAACTTGAAAGCCTCCGGGAAACCGCGCAGGCGGCCGGATTCAAACTGGCCAAGGGGCAGGTGCTGCAGACCGCGCACTTGAACAGGTTGTTGAACGATGCGGCGGGTAGTGACGAGGCGGAGCTGATCAACATCTCGACGCTACGCTCGATGACGCAGGCCTATTACGCGCCGCAGCATCTTGGCCATTTTGGGCTGGCATTGCGGTCTTATGCACATTTCACCTCGCCCATTCGCCGCTATGCCGATTTGATCGTTCACCGTGCTTTGATCACGGCGCATGGTTGGGGTAAAGACGGGTTGAGCCCCGAAGAGATTGAGCGACTGGAGCAAACAGCGGCGCATATTTCGGACACCGAGCGCCGCTCGATGATGGCGGAGCGGGATACGACAGATCGCTATCTCGCGTCATATCTGTCCGAACGTGTAGGCAGCGAGATGACTGGCAGGACCAGCGGGATCGCCCGGTTTGGCGTGTTTGTGAAACTGGACGAAACCGGCGCGGATGGGCTTATTCCGATGCGCAATCTGGGGCGCGAATATTTCCATCATGATGCGGATAGTCAGACCCTGATGGGGTCTGACACCGGAATGACTATTGGCTTGGGTCAGCGGGTCAAAGTACGGCTTTCCGAAGCGGTGCCGGTCACGGGCGGGATCGCACTGGAGCTGCTTGAGATCGAGGATCAGAAGGTCAAACAAGGCTCGCGCAACCCCGCGGGCCGCAGCCCACGCGGCAAAGCGCATAAAGCCAAGCGCAAGAAAGACAAGATCAAGCGCAAAGTGACGCGGAGCCGTCGGTGATCCAAGGCTTTCCCAATGCAGTGCTGACCCGATCAATGTAACGGCAAAGCACTTCATCCTCGGCGACACGGGTCTTGAGCGGGGTCTTGCCCGGCGTGGCTCTCATATTGGCGAGCATCGCCGCAACCGATGCATCCGCTGCCGTGGGCCTGTCGCCAAACAGACAGGCCCCGAGCCACAGGCGGGTTGAGATGGCTTGTAGATCCGGCTCAAGCCTTGCGAGGCGGTCGTCCTCGGACCAGCGTCCAAGGCCCTGAAATTGCATGCCCTGAATGACTGACTTTCGCAATTTGTTGGTGATCAGGCCGCGCAAGATTTTGGGAATGCTGTCAAAATACGTTTCCCGGATCGCCGGCCAAACCGCATCGTTGCACCACCTATCCGCGACAATGTGGAAATACATATGCTCTTCCGCCATGCGTATGAACGCCCGCGAGGTTGCCTTTTCCATATCGGATAATCCGGCATCGAAGTCGGCGCCAAGACCCTCCAGATGGCGTCTTATGTTGTCGCTGTCATGGATCAACCGGTCATCGGCCTTGATCGCCGGCAGCTTCTGGTTGGGCATTTTACGTGGATCGGCGAGGTCTTTGCGCTGCCATTCCTGCCCGGACATATTCAAAAGCCAAATGGCTTTGGTACAGAACGGGCTGGCAGCAGGTTCGCCAAATGCGGGTTTGTAGGTGTAGAGGGTGATCATCGCAGTCTCCTGTTTCTGATGCTGGAGTAACATTCGATACTGTCAATTTCTGACAGGATAGGATATGTTTCGGAAATGACCCGCACCCATCGCCTTTTCCAGATGATGACGACTTTGCGCCGCCTGCCGGCGCCCGTTCGGGCGGTGCAGTTGGCGAATGAAATGGATGTATCGTTGCGCACGGTTTACCGTGACATTGATGCGTTGCGCGGGTTGGGTGCGGTGATCGATGGTGAGGCTGGGTTTGGCTACACCCTGATCGAAGATGCCGCCTTGCCACCGCTTGGTTTTGAGGATGATGAGCTTGAGGCGCTGGTGCTGGGCCTACGCGATGTTGCGGTGATCGGTGACCCGGCCCTGTCACGCGCTGCCGAATCAGCGCTTGCCAAGCTGACCGCGCGGGTGCCGCCCCGGCAGGCCCATCGCCTGCAACACGCAATTCTGGATGCCCGCCGTTTCTTTCGTCCCGAACCGCCGCGTATCGACGTGGCGGATCTGCGGGCGGCGACATGGGCCGAAGAAACTGTGGCGTTTTCATATGTGGATGCGAAAGGTGCCCCGTCGATACGCGAGGTCGATCCATTGGGGATCGTCTATATGCAGGACACCAATATGCTGATGGCGTGGTGTCATCTGCGCCGGGATTTCAGGGTGTTTCGCCTTGACCGGATGGATGATCTGCGGCGCACAGGGCAAAGTTTCCGGCCACGCAGGGTGCCGATGTTGCGTGAATATATGCAACAACTGCGAGCTGAAGCGGAGGAGCGGGCAAGATGCCGCCCAAGCGGAACCGACACTTCTGCGGATGACAAAAGCTGATAAGATGGCCATTTAGGCAGCAGGAAAAATTGATGCGGATCAGCAGTATTATTTGTGCGATGTCATTGGTCATGGCGCCGGTTCTGGCGCTGGCGGCGGGGCCTGAAACGTCGTCTCGGCCACCGGGTCAACGCAGTGCCATGGTTGCCGTTGCAGGAGTGTCCGCGCAAGAGCCTGCAGGGCTGCAAGATTGGATTGCGGATTTTCGCCCGCGCGCGATGGCGCAAGGTATTTCTGCCCAGACCTTCGACAGCGCGATGACCGGGCTGCGCTATGATGCACAGGTGATCAAACGCGATCGGAACCAATCGGAGTTTACCAAGACGATCTGGGATTATCTGGATACCGCCGTGTCGGATCTGCGCATTGCAAACGGGCGCAAGGCCATGGCCGAATGGCAGGAGACACTGACACAAATCGAAGCGCGTTACGGTGTTGAAAAAGAAGTGGTCACCGCGATCTGGGGATTGGAAAGCGCCTATGGCACCTTTCGCGGCAGTGATAATGTCATCAATTCGCTGGCGACTTTGGCCTACGATGCCCGCCGCGCCGCTTTCTTTGAGGCGGAACTGATCCATGCGCTGACCATTTTGCAATCGGGTGACACAGACAAATCGCGGTTGCGTGGCAGTTGGGCGGGGGCGATGGGGCATACGCAATTTATGCCTTCATCATTTCTGGCCCATGCGGTGGATTACGATGGCGACGGAAAGCGGAACATCTGGGAGGATGACCCGAAGGATGCGTTGGCCTCTACCGCCGCATATCTCAAACATTTCGGATGGGCCAAAGGGCAGCCTTGGGGTGTTGAAGTGTCATTGCCCAATGGCTTTGATTACACGCTGGCCCGGCGTGATCTTGCCAAACTGCCAAGCGAATGGGCCGCGCTGGGTATCGCGGGAGCAAACGGACCGGTGGCCGATTACGGCATTGCATCGGTGTTGTTGCCCGGCGGTGCACAGGGTGCGGCATTCCTGGTGTTCGATAATTTTGAAGTTCTGGAAAGGTACAACACGGCGGATGCCTATGTGATTGGTGTCGGACATCTCAGTGACCGGATAAAGGGTGCGGGACCGATCCGCCATGATTGGCCTCGTGGCGACCGCGCCCTGACTTATGATGAACGGATTGAGCTCCAAAAACGGCTAACGGCGGCCGGATTTGACACCATCAAAATTGACGCGAAAATGGGGCCGCTGACCATCAATGCGGTGCGCAATTTTCAAAAGGCCAAAGGTTTTTTGCCAGATGGCTATCCCTCCTTGCGCCTGCTTGAGCGTTTGAGGGCGCTGTAGGCCGAGAAATGCCCGGCCTACAGGGATGCTTCTTATGATGCTGCCTTAAGCATGTCTTTTTCCTGAAGCTCAGCATAGGTCGCATCCAATGCTGCCTTGGCGCGGGTGGCCAAAACCTCGATCTCTTCAGGGGTGATGACCAAGGGCGGGGAGACAATCATCCGGTCACCCACGTGGCGCATCACGAGATTTTGCGCAAAACAGTTCTCGCGGCAGATATAGCCCACTGCCCCTTGCTCGCCTGCAAAGGGGGCGCGGCTGCCCTTGATGGGTGCCAGTTGAATGGATGCCATTAGGCCGGACATATTGATGGTGCCCACCAGCGGATGCTCCGCCAGTTTGTCAAAAGCAGCCTTGAGCGCCGGCGCTGCAACATTGCGGACGTGGTCGAGAATCTTCTCTTCCTCGATGATGCGCAGGTTCTCAAGCGCGACAGCGGCGCACACGGGATGTCCCGAATAAGTATAACCATGGTTAAACTCACAAGCGCTGATCACTGCGGCCACTTCGTCACTGACGATGGACCCGCCGATGGGCGCATAGCCAGAGCTGAGACCCTTGGCGACAGTCATGATATCGGGCTTGATACCAAAAGTTTCGGACCCAAACATGTTCCCGGTCCGCCCAAAGCCGCAGATCACCTCATCGGCAATCAGCAGAACATCATATTTCTTACAAATCCGCTGAATCTCGGGCCAATAGGTGCTGGGTGGCACAACCACGCCGCCCGCGCCTTGCACAGGTTCGCCGATAAAGGCCGCGACCTTGTCTGCGCCAAGCTCAAGAATTTTCGCTTCAAGTTCTTGGGCACAGGCAAGACCAAAGTCTTCGGGCGTCTGATCGCCGCCTTCGGCCCACCAATCGGGTTGTGCGATGTGGTGAATGCCGGGAATGGGCATACCGCCCTGTTCGTGCATGTAGGTCATGCCACCCAATGATCCGGACCCGACGGACGAGCCGTGATAGGCGTTTTTACGGCTGATCACATGGCTTTTTTCCGGCTGGCCCTTCTGCGCCCAATAGGTCCGCACCATCCGCAGGTTGGTGTCATTCGCCTCAGAGCCGGAACCGGCAAAAAACACATGGTTCAGATCACCGGGGGCGATCTCTGCCAGTTTTGCAGCCAATGCGATGACCGGCACGTGGGTTGTCTGAAAGAAAGTGTTGTAGAACGGCAGTTCAAGCATCTGCCGGGCTGCGACCTGGCTCATTTCTTCGCGCCCGTATCCGATGTTGACGCACCACAGGCCCGCCATTGCATCCAGTATCTCGTGGCCTTCGCTGTCGGTCAGATAGACGCCATCGGCACGGGTGATGACGCGCGCGCCCTTTTTGCCCAGCGCCTCGTTCTCCGAAAATGGATGCAGGTGATGCGCGGCATCCAACGCCTGCAATTCATCAGTCGGGAGGTGATTGGAGATGATAGACATGATTCTGCGCCTTTCAATAATGGCCTAACGGATTGAGCGCAGAATATGATCAAATTATCCGAAGTCAATCGAATCAGTTGGCCTGCTGACCTTCTTCAAAAGCAGCCTGAACCTGAAGCATCCCCTGTTCGACGTCTTCTGCCATGGCCGCCACCGCCGCCTCTGTGTTGTTCTGTGCGAGTGCTTCAAGCAGGTCTTTGTGTTTGTCCGGTAGGTTGCTGGTTCCGAACCGCCCGCAGATGACCCGCAAAGAAGGCCCAAAGCGCAGCCAAAGCCGATCCACGGTGGCACTCATGATCGGGGCATCTGCACCGTCGTAGATCATACTGTGAAACCGATAGTTATGCGTCAGATACCCCCCCACATCGCCCAAAGCGATGGCTTGGTTGAGGTCTCTGTCGCAGGATCGAAGTGCCGCAAGCCGTTCTGGCGTCATGCGTTCCGCCGCGCGACGGGTCAGTTCCGATTCAAGCGTTTTTCTCATAAAATAAAGCTCATCGGCGCAGCTTTCCGATAACTCTGGTACGCTAACGCGGCGGTTGCCCTGATGGGTAAGCGCCCCTTCGGAGATCAATCTGCGCAACGCTTCGCGCACTGGGGTCATCCCTGCGCCCAATTGTTTGGTCAATCCCTGAATTGTTACCGCCTGGCCGGGGGCCAGGTCACCAAAGAGAATCATTTGGCGCAGCTCTTCATAGACATGTTGATGCGCCGGTGTTTTTACGGAAGTGTCCGCACCGTTTTCGCCACTGGCCGAGATCACGTCTTTCGTCATTTTCTGTTGCCCAATTTCTACGCTGTAACGGCACCTTGCACCAATGCGTCGTGCGTGAAACCATAAATCATCTTGCTCGAAGACGCAAAACTTGATCAAATTAACGTAAGGCCGGGGTCAACCCGGTCACTTGATGGGAGCTTACTATGAAAAACCGAATTCTTGGCGGCCTTGCCGTGACGGCTTTGACGGCGGTCAGTGCCATGGCCGAAGAAGTACGCGTGTACAACTGGTCCGATTATATCGACGAAAGTCTGTTGGAAAAGTTCGAGACCGAAACCGGCATCGAATTGATCTATGACGTGTTTGACAGCAACGAAGTGCTGGAAACCAAAATGCTGGCCGGTGGATCCGGTTATGACGTTGTTGTGCCCTCCGGCACCTTCTTGCAGCGCCAGATCAGCGCAGGTGCGTTTCAGAAGCTGGATATGTCCAAGCTGCCGAACAAAGACAATCTTTGGGACGTCATCGAAGACCGTCTCAAGAAATATGACCCAAGCAACGAATATGCGATCAACTACATGTGGGGCACCACAGGTATCGGTGTGAACATCGGCAAGGTCAAAGAAGTATTGGGTGAGGATGCGCCGGTCGGTTCGCTTTCACTGATTTTTGATCCCGCCAATATGGAAAAACTGGCGGGTTGCGGTGTGCATTTCCTTGATGCCCCAGCGGAGATGATCCCTGCGGCGCTGGCCTACATCGGTGAAGACCCCGATAGCCAGGACAAAGACGTGATTGCAAAGGCCGAGGATGTTCTGACCCCGGTCGCGCCCTTTGTGCAAAAATTCCACAGCTCTGAATACATCAATGCTCTGGCCAATGGTGACATCTGCGTCGCATTCGGCTGGTCCGGTGATATTCTTCAGGCGCGCGATCGTGCGGCCGAAGCGGAGAATGGCGTTGAGATCGAATATTACGCGCCATCCGAAGGTGCGCTGATGTGGTTTGATAACATGGCAATTCCGGTGGATGCGCCGAACCCTGATGCCGCGCATAAGTTCCTGAACTTTATCTTGGACGCGCAAAACATGGCTGCGGCCTCCAACTACGTTTACTACGCCAATGGCAATCTGGCGTCTCAGGAATTTCTTGAGGAAGACGTGATCGGGGATACCGCGATTTACCCTGATGCCGCGACACTTGAAAATCTCTACACCACATCGCCTTACGGCCCCAAGACCCAGCGTCTGGTGACCCGGATGTGGACCAAGATCAAGTCCGGTACCTAAAATCTAAACGGGGCAAGGCAGCAATGCCTTGCCCTTTTTACATGCCCGATCAAATGGGCCGAACGAAGGATTGCCAGCCGTGAGCCAAACCGTTTTTGCGCCTTGGGATGATCCCAATGAAAAGCCTCTCATCCGCTTTCAGAATGTCACCAAGAAGTTCGGTGAATTCGTCGCGATTGATGATTTGACGCTGGATATCTTTGAACAGGAATTTTTTGCCCTGCTTGGTCCATCTGGCTGCGGCAAGACCACCATGATGCGGATGTTGGCCGGGTTTGAAACGCCAAGCGATGGCCGGATCGAACTGGCCGGTCAGGACATCGGCCCGGTGCCGCCAAACAAGCGGGCCGTGAATATGATGTTTCAATCCTATGCACTGTTTCCGCACCTTTCGATCTGGGAAAACATTGCATTTGGCCTCCGCCGCGATCGCAAATCAAAAGAAGAGATCAGTGCCCGTGTTGAGGAAATGCTCAAACTCACCCGGCTCGAAAAATTTGCACAGCGCAAGCCGCACCAGATTTCTGGTGGCCAGCGGCAGCGTGTGGCACTGGCCCGGTCTTTGGCCAAGGCACCAAAACTGTTGCTGCTGGATGAACCTTTGGGCGCACTGGACAAAAAGCTGCGGCAAGATACGCAATTTGAGCTGATGGATATTCAAGAGACCACCGGCACGACCTTTGTGATTGTGACCCACGATCAGGAAGAGGCCATGACAGTTGCCTCCCGCGTGGCGGTCATGGACGAAGGCCGCATCATTCAGGTGTCCACGCCCGCCGCAATTTACGAATACCCCAACTCCGTTTATGTGGCGGATTTCATTGGCGATGTGAACATCATTCAGGCGACGGCAAAGGCCTCTGGTGAAGAGATGTATGATCTCAACTGGGCCGATGGTCAGTCCCCGATCAAGGCCACCTCGGCCAAACCATTTACCGAAGGGCAGCAGGCCCATTTGGCCATTCGCCCCGAGAAAATCCGTATTTCGACCGAAAAGCCGGAAGATGCGCCAAACGCGATGCAAGGCAAGGTACTTGATATCGCCTATCTCGGGAATCTCAGCACCTATCACGTCGAATTGCCCGGCGGTCAGATCATCAAAGCCCAAACGGCCAACACGCGCCGCCTGGCCCGCCGCGACATCACTTGGGAAGATCCGGTGTGGATCTCATGGAGCGCCACCGCCGGCGTTTTGCTGGACCAATGATGCGCCGCGCCGCCCTGATCGCAGTTCCTTATCTGTGGCTCTTGCTGCTGTTTCTGGTGCCGTTCCTGATTGTATTCAAGATCTCGCTGTCGGACACCGCCCTTGCGATCCCGCCCTATTCACCAACCATGCGGGATGGATTATTTGCCCTTCTGGCCGAGTTGGATTTTGAGAATTTTGTCTTCCTGACCGAAGATGATCTTTACTGGAAAGCCTATCTCAGCTCTCTCAAGATCGCGGTTATCTCTACCGTTTTGACACTGGTCGTGGGCTATCCCATTGCCTACGGCATGGCCCGCGCGCCCGAAGAATGGCGGCCAACCTTGATGATGTTGGTGATTCTGCCGTTCTGGACCTCATTCCTGATCCGCGTTTATGCGTGGATGGGCATTCTGAGCAATGAGGGTCTATTGAACCAGTTCTTACAATGGCTGGGTCTGATCAATGATCCGCTGACGATTCTGAACACGACCACCGCCGTCTATATCGGCATCGTCTATACCTATCTGCCGTTCATGATCCTGCCGATTTATGCCGCATTGGACCGGCTCGATGATTCATTGAACGAAGCGGCCGAGGATTTAGGCTGTTCCCGGATGCAGGCATTTTGGCTTGTGACCATTCCACTGTCCAAAAACGGCATCATTGCAGGATCGTTCCTTGTGTTCATTCCGGCGCTGGGTGAATTTGTGATCCCATCGCTTTTGGGCGGATCAGGGACACTGATGATCGGCAAGGTTCTGTGGGAGGAATTCTTTAACAACCGCGATTGGCCGGTCGCCAGCGCCGTTGCGGTTATCTTGTTGCTGATCCTTGTGATCCCGATTGTGCTGTTCCAGCGCAACCAGCAGAAACAGGCGGAGGCAGAGCAATGAGGCGCTTAAGCTGGTTCAACGTCACGTCGCTGACCCTCGGGTTTGCCTTTCTGTATTTGCCGATGGTCATTCTCGTGATCTACAGTTTCAACGCATCCAAACTGGTCACGGTTTGGGCCGGTTTCTCGACCAAATGGTATGGCGAGTTGATCCAGAATGAGGCGTTTTTGGATGCCGCGTGGGTCACGCTGAAAGTTGCAGTGATTTCCTCGACCTTTGCGACCGTTCTGGGCACGATGGCGGCCTACGTTTTGGTGCGAGGCGGGCGGTTTTTGGGGCGCACCTTGTTTTCCGGTATGATTTACGCACCGCTTGTGATGCCCGAAGTGATCACCGGCCTGTCGCTGCTGCTGCTGTTTATCGGGATTGGGCTGGATCGCGGTGTTTTGACCATTGTTCTGGCGCATACGACATTTTCGATGTGCTACGTCTCTGTCGTTGTTTCATCGCGGCTGGTCTCCTTTGACCGATCCTTGGAAGAGGCCGCGCTCGATCTGGGATCATCCCCCTGGGAGGCGTTTCGCCTTGTGACCCTGCCGATTATTGCACCCGCTGTTATCTCCGGATGGCTTTTGGCCTTTACGCTCAGCCTGGACGATCTGGTGATTGCGTCCTTCACATCTGGCCCCTCCGCGACAACGCTGCCGATCAAGATCTTCAGCGCGGTGCGTTTAGGTGTCTCGCCAGAGATCAACGCACTTTCCACGATCATGATTGCCATCGTGACAGTGGGTGTGATCAGCGCCTCTTTGGTCAGCAAGCGCAACTCGCTCCGTGCCCAAAAGGATGCGCAAGCCGCGGAACGCGCCAACGGATGACACGCATCTATCCTGACTTTGCTTATGGCGACGGTCCCCGTGCGGGCTGTTGGTGGAATGAAACCTGCGCCGCCCCGGACAGGTCTTCATTGACTGGAGAGCATCGATGCGACGTTGCCATCATCGGTGGCGGGTTCACCGGCATTTCCGCGGCGCTGCATCTGGCGCAAGCAGGCGTTTCTGCGACAGTCCTTGAAAGCCATTATGTGGGATGGGGTGCATCCGGTCGGAATGGCGGGTTCTGCTGTCTGGGCGGAGGTATGTTGGAAGATGCGGCGCTCGATAAGGCATTTGGCCGGCAAGGCAGAGCGGATTGGCGCGGGGCAGAACTGGCGGCGGTCAAACTTGTCGAAGACCTGATTGCGCGTTTTGGCTTGGAGGTGGATCGCCATTCCAAGGGCGAAACCATGTTTGCCCACCGCGCCCGCCATTTCGAAGCCATGAAGGGCGCTGCAGATTACTACGCTGAAAATTTCGGCGTTAAGGTTGATCTTGCCGGTCCGCAGGATCTGCAGGATGCGGGGATGAACGCAGGGTATCAGGGGGCGTTGACCGTCCCGATTGGATTTGGATTGAACCCGCGAAAATACATCACCGGATTGGCAGCGGAGGCTGAAAAAGCAGGCGCAATGATTTGTCACGACAGCCCAGTGGCCTCGGTACGCCGCACAGCGAAAGGGTTCTCTGTGGTGACGCCAGCTGGCAAAGTGACGGCAGACAGGGTGATTGTTGCAACCAACGGGTATTCCTCCGAAAACCTGCCACCCTGGTTCGCCGGTCGCTATATGCCGACGCAGTCCAGCATCATCGTGACGCGGCCATTGATCCAAGAAGAGCTGACTGCGCAAAACTGGACCAGTCGGCAAGCCAGCTATGATACCCGTAGTCTGCTCCATTACTTTCGGCTTATGCCCGACAACCGTATGCTGTTTGGGGTGCGCGGCGGCTTGATGGCAACAGCCGGTTCTGAGGCCCGCGCGATGAAGCGCGCCCGTGCTGATTTTGACCGTATGTTCCCGGCATGGCGTCACGTGGAAACGCCGCATGCCTGGTCAGGGATGGTCTGTATCGCCCGCAAGATGATGCCATTTATTGGCGAAGTCCCCGGTGAGCCGGGGATGTTCGCGAGCCTGTGTTACCACGGCAATGGTGTCGCCATGGCAAGTTATTCAGGTGCCCTGCTGGCCGATCTGGTGCAGGGAAAACCGCCGCACCATATTTATCCCGAGGCCGTACAACGCCCCTTGGCAAAATTTGAATTGGGCCGATATCGCAGGGCCGTCATGCCCTTCGCCTATGCCGGATTTGCTTTGACGGATCTTTAATCAGAGCAACGGCGGGCTGCGCAAGCCCGTCACCGCATCCGCCGCCACAATTGATCCCCCCTCCAGCACCAAGAGCGTCTGGCCTGCATGTATCTGTGCTTCTGTGATTGTGCCGTATGTTTCCGCAGGCTCTGACAAGACAAGTTCGCCCTGCGCACGGCTTTCCACTTCGAACCGATAAAGGCCGGGCGGAAAGGGTGCGCCGCCTGAGGTGACGCCAGCCCAATGAACCGGTTCGGCTGAGGTCGGGATCGTCAACCGCTGAACCTCGGCCCCGACAGAGTCATAGACGACAAGCTGCACATTGTCGGCAACCGCCGCCGGGTTTGGCGCGACAGTCAGCGGCGCACCGTCAAAATGCACTGGCGCCGTTGTCCGGGCTTCCATGCCGATCCACCCTGACATCTGCGCCATGTTGCTGGCCCCCAATTGCGCGGTCAATGCGGAAAGCAGATCATTGGATTTCACCTGTTGTTCCACCATGGAGAACTGCGCAAGTTGGGCGGCATATTCCGAGGAATCAATGGGCTCTAGCGGGTCTTGGTATTTGGCTTGCGCGGTGAGCATTTGCAAAAATGTCTCAAAGTCCGAGGACAGGACAGCATTGGCCTGTGGCGATGCGGCGGTCCCGCCTGTGGCTGGGGATGTGGCAGAGGTGATTTCCATGTCGGACCTTTCTATAGGCGCAAATCAAGACCACCTTCGCGCGGCAGCGTGGCGGGCGCGGGTGGTGTCTCAGCGGGCGCAAGCGGATCCGCAATCTCGCCCTGATGTTCGGGTGACTGGCCGTTGGACGGGTCTGCTTGATCCTGTGGCCCTTGTCCCCCGGCAAACGAGAATGCCACATCCTCAAACCCAAGCTTCAGAAACTCTTGATCCAAAATGCCAATGTGGCGGCGCAACAGGTCCATTGTTTCCGGCCTCTCTGCGGAGACATGCACAGCGATACCCGCCTCGGACGTGACCAGATGCAACTTGAGACGTCCTAACTCTTCAGGGTTCAAGCTGATCTCGACTGGTCGATTGGGAAGGGTCTTCGCCACATCTACAATCTGCTGTGCGACGTGGTTTGCAAGCTCTGGTTTGGCTGCCGCGGGTGTAGCCGGGTTTGGCGCGGCTGTCACATCCGTTCGCGCTGCCATCCCAAACTCCACGCTTGAGGATGCCATATGACCATGGGCTGATCGTTGGTCAGTGAGAAACGTCGCCGAGGGCTCGGTCAGGGGCGGAACGCTGACCTGTGCCGTGGGCCGGACGGCGATCTTCGCCTGTTGTTGCATCGGTGCCGTTGGCTGGCTTTCGATTGTCCGGTGACTCTCCACAGCTCTTGAAACATGTGGCATTGGATTGAGGGGTGCTTGATACCCGCGCAACATTTGTTTGAGGGGCGCGCTGTTGGCCGGTTCGGTTTCGGCCGTCTTTGTTGTTGTCGTGCGGCGATGATCAGGAACAAGTCCTGCAACCGTGATGTTCTGAGCTGGCGTCGCAATTGGTACCCCCATGTTGGCGGTGATATGCGTAGAACTTGCGGTCAAAGCCGAAGCCGGTCGTGCACCTGTCGGCGCAGTGGGGTTGGTTTTGGGATGGATAGAAAAGTCGCTTCTCTCTGGTACTGGCCGAATTGGAGTATGGGTCTTGGGATGTGTGGCAAGCGGCATATCCCTGTCAGGGATTGGGGTTTGCGCGACGGCTTTTTCTGCATTGGACTTGGGCATGGCTGCAGCGATGCCTTGCGCTCGGATTTCGTGATAGGCAGGTGTCGAAGGCTCACGTAACTGCGCCGCCGCAGGCACAATCGGTGCCCGATTTGGCGTGAGGGCAGCGTGCTTGGGCTGAACAGTTTCGGCAGTATGGGCTGCGTTTGGTTGTTCAAGCTTAACTTTGACGTTTGCTAGATGTGCAAGCGGAACCGCCTCTTTTTGATGCGCGGCTGAAGGTTGGTTTACATTGACGGTGGCAGGGTTCGCCAGCGGAATTTCTGTTTCAGCCATTGCAGGCGGGGTCTGCAATCCCGGCCAAGGGTGCCTGATCGTCTGGACCGTTGCAGGCAGCATCTGCGCTGGCGGTGCCGGTTGATGGACGGGCCTTATCGCGCCGGGAGTATTCAGCGTTTCTGGTTGTGCATCACCGCGCGTCACGGCGGCGGATGGGTTTTTCGGTTGGACCACCGTCGTGCGGGCTGGAGCTAGAATAGGTGCCCGCAATTCGGTGCCGGTCCGCGCCGAAGGAGCGAGCGGTTTGGTCTGATGAACCGCAGCCCCTTCTTCGATATTGGGCTGCGAAGCTTTCATCACTTTTGCAGCAATTTCATCTTGTGGAGAGAGTGAAGCAGGATCGTGTTTTAACTTGGCCTGGTCCTCATTTTCGGCTTCTTGGGTGAATGTCCCTTCTCCGGCGATTGGAGGCGCCTCTGGATCATCAGCGGAATCAGACTGAGAGGTGATTACGTCTGTATCATTCTCGGTCAGAGCCATTTCGATGCTTTCTGGGACTGTTGGCTCCTCAGTAGGCATTAGCGTCCTGAACAGATCACCAAACGTGGCCCCGGCCCCGTCTGCCGGAACGTCAACAGGGGCAAGGTGGGTAAGTGGACCCTGCTTGGCGGATTCAACCGTGCCTGTGCCTGTAAGTATACCCATCAACGATTGCATCGCATCCTCCGGAAGTTTCTGCCCGTGGCTGCTGGTATGCGCGATCCTCCTTACCTGTTGTTTACCGAAACAGCGGATAACCGAGAAATATACGCAGCAATTTAAGGATCACGCGATGCAAATCCTGCCATCCCATCAACCCCAGACTGCGGTCGAACGAGACCAGAAATTGCGTGCCGCAGCACATGATCTTGAAACGACGTTTTTGGCTGAAATGCTCAAATCTGCTGGCTTGGGGCAAACGCGCGGCGCCTTTGGCGGCGGTGCGGGAGAGGATCAGTTCGCGTCTTTTTTGCTACGTGAACAGGCCGCCGCAATGGTGCGCAGCGGAGGTATCGGACTAAGCGAAACGATTTTTGAATCCCTAAAGGAGAGAAACGATGCAACCCCAATTGACTGACCTTGCGCTGGAAGATCTGAGCACCCTGTTGGACGCAGAACGTGAGGCGCTTCTTGGCGGTGATCTTGAACGCCTTGCTGACATGTATTCAGCCAAAGAAGCCCTTATCGGATCGGTGAATGAACATCCGGAGAAACATGATCTGAGAACTCTCGAAGCACTGGACAGAAAAGTGCGCCGAAACCAGCTTTTGCTCGACGGGGCACTTGAGGGCATTCGCGAGGTCGCGCGCCGCATGGCAGCTCTACGCGAAACCAGGGGATCGCTTGAAACCTATGGCGCAGATGGTCGCAAGCACCGCATCGAGATGGATGCAGAAGCCTCAGTGGAAAAACGCGCCTGAGGGGCGGATTTGGGCGTTTAAATAAAAATCGGGGTACTCCGTCGCAGCGCATTCAGAAGGTATTAACGCTCCGGACGGCAAGTTGTCCCTGCATCCGAGGTCGGATGGCGCAGCCTCTTCATTAGGCGTTTGCACAGGTCAGAACGACATTTCGTCCAGCCCCAGGGGGGTGGGACCTCACGGACGCAAAGCGTCAATGACTGAAGGACTATGCTTATGGCAACTTTCCAAGCACCACCATGATGCCCGCCACCTGCGATGACCTTTTTCTTCTTGATGATGACCGGCGCCGCGTTTGCTTGCGCACTCATCTCCACCACCTCTTTTCACCCGACGACAGGTTTAAGACAGGAGGGCTTACTGCCCGCTTAACAACTTCAATTGTCACGATTTGCCTGCGGCCCTTGCGCTTTGCCCCTCCCTGACGCCAGATGGCACGAACGGAGAACGGCCATGCAAAGCATTGAAACTGACAGCGGATATTCCTGGTTCAGGCTGGTCCTGACGCTGCTTGTGGCGACCATCGCAAACGCAGGCATGTGGGCAATTATTGTGATCATGCCGGCGGTTGAGGCCGAATTTGGCACAACACGGGCCGAAGCGTCCTTGCCCTATACACTCACCATGATCGGCTTTGCCCTCGGCAACTATTATCTGGGCCGCGCGGTGGATCGGTTTGGGGTGTCTCTTTCCCTGATCGTTGCCGCCATGACTGTGGTGCTTGGCTTAATCTTGGCGGTCCTGTCTCATTCCATTGTCCTGCTGTCCGCAGCGCAGTTGATCATCGGTTTTGCATCAGCCATCGGATTTGGGCCGCTCATCGCCGACATATCCCACTGGTTTGTACGCCGGCGCGGGATTGCGGTGGCGCTGGTCGCAAGCGGCAATTATCTCAGCGGTGCAATCTGGCCGATGCTGCTGGCGGGCGTGTTGCAAGACAGCGGCTGGCGTGCGGTCTATCAAGTGATGGCGGTTGCCACCCTGATTGGGGTGATCCCGCTGGCCCTGGCCCTGCGGCGTCAAGTTTCAGAGGCCGCCCATGAGGCCGCGCAATTGGCCTCATCCCTGAACGCACAATCATCCGGGCTCAGCCCGCGTGCGTTGCAGTACCTTCTCGGGCTGGCCGGGATCGGCTGTTGCGTGGCGATGTCCATGCCGCAGGTTCACATCGTGTCTTACTGCGTTGATCTGGGGTTCGGCCCGGTTGTTGGGGCCGAGATGCTGTCGCTGATGTTGCTCGGCGGGGTTGGCTCACGTGTGGTCTCAGGGTTGCTGGCGGATCGGCTTGGCGGAGTGCGGACGCTGTTGATCGGGTCCACGTTGCAATGCCTTGCATTGTTCCTCTACCTGCCTGCGGGCGGACTGGTCTCGCTTTATGTGGTCAGTCTGGTCTTTGGCCTGTCACAAGGCGGCATCGTGCCGAGCTATGCTTTGATCGTTCGCGAATATATGCCCGCGCGGGAGGCTGGCGCGCGCGTCGGCTTTGTGATGATGGCGACCATCATGGGCATGGCGCTGGGCGGATGGCTGTCGGGCCAGATCTACGACCTGAGTGGATCTTACCATCTGGCCTTTATCAATGGCATTCTGTGGAACGGCCTGAACATTGCAATCATGCTATGGCTCTTGCTGCGCAGCAAGCCACGTGCGCCGCGCGGCGCAGTAACGGCCTAGATATCCAACCCATTGAGCCTGCAGCAGACACCCGGGGCTTTGCCCCGGACCCCAGAGGTTTAAGGGCCAAATGAAGAAAAAGGCGCTTTGTCTTCATTTGGCCAGAAAAACCTCCGGGGGAATCGACGCGCAGCGGCGATGGGGGCTGGCCCCCATTTCCCGCCGGAAATCAGGTGACGGTGCCGACGATCAGGCCAGTTCGCCGCGTTCCTGGGCCAGCCGGATCTGTTTCTGCCGCTCTCGGAAGCGTTTCTTGTCCCAGTCCGATGTCTTGTCATGACATTTGTGGCAACTCACGCCCATCTCATATTCCGGCCGTTTCATATCTTCCGGCAGAATAGGCTGGCGGCATCCGTGGCACAGAACATGCGGCCCTTCAGCCAGCCCATGTCCAACGCTCACCCGGTTGTCAAAAACAAAGCATTCGCCGTTCCAGGTACTCTCATCCTGAGGCACCTCTTCGAGATATTTCAGGATACCGCCCTTGAGGTGATAAACCTCCTCAACACCCTGGCCGAGCAGGTAATTGGTTGATTTTTCACAGCGAATGCCGCCCGTGCAGAACATCGCGACTTTCTTATTGTGGAACCGGTGCTTGTTCTCCTCCCACCAGGCCGGAAATTCGCCAAAGGTCTTGGTCTGGGGATCAACCGCACCGTCAAAGGTGCCAATCGCCACCTCATAGTCGTTGCGGGTGTCGATCACTGCCACATCGGGGCTTTGGATAAGCTCATTCCAGTCTTGCGGATCGACATAGTGCCCGACACTTGCACGCGGATCGACATCGGGCTGACCCATTGTCACGATCTCTTTCTTCAGGCGCACTTTCATCTTGCCAAATGGCGCACGATCACTGGTGGCTTCTTTCCACTCCAGATCCTTGCACCCCGGCAGAGCCTTCAGATGGGCGATCACTGCATCAATACCTGCCCGAGGGCCGGCAATGGTGCCGTTCACCCCTTCGCGGGCCAACAACAATGATCCCGATACATCCTGTGCGAGACAAAGCTCAAGCAAGGCAGGTTTCAACGCAGCCGGATCATCGAACCGGGTGAAATGGTAAAGAGCAGCGATAATATACATGGCCTGCAATTACGGCTTTGGGGGGCTGTTCTGCAAGAGGGGGCTGGGCTAGTTTCCCCCTAGCACGCCCTAAAAACGAAGGAATCCGCCATGAAAGCCCTGATCGTGATCGACCAGCAAAACGATTTTTGCCCCGGTGGTGCCCTCGCCGTGCCAGAGGGGGATCTGATCGTGCAGGGGATCAACGCCTTAATGGCGGATTTCGATGCGGTGATTCTCACGCAGGATTGGCATCCGGCGGGGCATTCATCCTTTGCCTCCAGCCACGATAGCAAGACCCCTTATGACATGATCGAGATGCCATATGGGCCGCAGGTGCTCTGGCCGGACCATTGCATTCAGGGCAGCATGGGTGCGAAGTTTCATATGGAATTACAGCAAGACCGTGCTGATCTGATCATTCGCAAAGGGTATAACCCGGCCATCGACAGCTATTCCGCGTTCTTTGAGAATGATCACAGGACAGCCACTGGTCTTGAAGGATATCTGCGCACGCGGGGCATCTCCGAGCTGACCATGGTCGGGCTGGCGTTGGACTTTTGTGTGAACTTCTCGGCAGTGGATGCCGCGACCCTTGGCTTTGACGTGACCGTGCGCCGCGATCTGTGCCGCGCGATTGATCTGGATGGATCATTGGCCGCTGCGATTGAGGGTATGGAAAACGCCGGTGTGACGCTGGCCTAGGAGCCTGAACCTAAAGTCCCTCAAAAATCGGCTTGCCCCGTGCGATGATCCCTTTGACCAGCTTCAGTCCGCGGGTCTGTTCATGCCGATCGCCAAAACGGTCATTGGACACAACAGGCAGGGATTGTTCTCGGGCGAATTTCAGAATGAAGGCATCCGCTTCGGTTTTGGCCGGGCACACCCGCACACGGCTTTGCGGAAGGCCTAGCGCCTTGGCAAAGCTTTTTTCGGTCATGGATGTGTCGTTCAGATGGTGCCGGGAGGAGGCATCCAAAAAGACAAACGGTGCATAGCTGCGTCGGCGCAGATCATCCACGACCATACACAACGTGGACAGCTCGGCCTGCTCCCCGTCCCAATACAGGACGTTGGTGCCGTCAATGACGATTTCCTTGCTGTCAGGTTGCGGACCTTGTGGTGCAGACCGGTCCTGGGCCGAAGTACGGGTTTTGCCCAGCCGCGCGCCAAGGGCGAGGATCAACACAAACAACGTCGCGCCGATCCAATAGGGCTGATAGACCCCGGTGAGCGGATAAAACTGGGACAAATAGGCACCGAACAGCGCCGTGAGGATCAAGGTGATCAGACCAAAGCGGGCAAGACAGGCGAAATAGCCGACAAACGCCAGTACAACAGTGCCAAGCCGGATAACATCGAACTGATCCATAAACCTGCCTTTCAGAACGCCGCTCTGGCATTGGGGTATCCGCACTCTGTCGGATCAATAGGGGAATAATGTGGCAGCCCTATCACCGTGAGTTGAAAAAATGCAATGCCCCCTGCGCGGGAACCTGTCTTGCATCGACGCCGAGCAGGTTCCATGAACCGCGCTGAGCCTGCTTGCCAGTGCCGCCCGGCTTTGCTTTAACCGACAAACCTAATTGCCGGAGCCTCTCATGGTCGATATCGCAACCCGCGTCTGGAACCACAAATGGAAGATCGACCCGATTGTCCGGTCCCTGATCGACACCGACTTTTACAAGCTGTTGATGTGTCAGTCGATTTTTCGCAACAAGCCAGACACGCAGGTCACTTTCAGTCTGATCAACCGGTCCAAACATGTGCCACTGGCCAAACTGATTGACGAGGCGGAGCTGCGCGAGCAACTGGATCATGTGCGCACTCTGTCGCTGAGCCGGGGGGAAAGCACCTGGCTGCGCGGCAACACCTTTTATGGCAAGCGCCAGATGTTCAGCCCCGAGTTTATGGAATGGTTCGAGGGGTTGCGCCTGCCGCCCTATCAGCTTGAGCGGCGCGGCGATCAATATGAGCTGACTTTTGAGGGGAAATGGCACGAGGTCATGCTGTGGGAAATTCCCGCCCTTGCTATCTTGATGGAACTGCGCGGCCGTGCCGTGCTCGATGAAATGGGCCGGTTTGAACTGCAGGTGCTTTATGCCCGTTCCATGACCCGCGTTTGGGAAAAGATCGAGGTTCTGCGCGATATTCCTGATCTGTCGATTGCCGATTTTGGCACGCGGCGCCGGCATTCCTATCTATGGCAGGACTGGTGTGTGCAGGCCATGCACGAAGGTCTTGGAGATGCGTTCACCGGCACGTCAAACTGCAAGATTGCCAAAAGCCGCGAAGTTGAGGCGATCGGCACCAATGCCCATGAGCTGCCTATGGTCTACGCGGCCTTGGCCAAAGATGACGCCGCGCTGGCCCAAGCACCGTATGACGTTCTGTCCGATTGGCATGATGAGCATGAAGGCAACCTGCGGATTATCTTGCCTGATACCTACGGCACCAAGGGTTTTCTCGACAATGCGCCAGATTGGCTTGCGGGCTGGACCGGCATCCGCATCGACAGCGGCGATCCGGCAACCGGCGCGCAAACGGCGATTGATTGGTGGAAGTCACGCGGTGAAGACCCCTTGGAGAAACGGGTGATCTTTTCGGACGGATTGGACGTGGACAAGATCCGCACCCTGCACGCGCAATTTGCGGACAAGGTGAAAGTATCATTCGGCTGGGGTACGCTGTTGACCAATGATTTTCGGGGCCTGGTGCCCAATGACGCGCTTGCGCCGTTCTCGCTGGTCTGCAAGGCGGTGTCGGCCAATGGGCATCCCACGGTCAAACTGTCGGACAACCCGAACAAGGCCATGGGACCGCAAGACCAGATCGACCGATACAAGCGCGTTTTTGGCGTTGGCGATCAGGCGGCAGAGGATGTGGTGGTTTAATCCCCTTCCGCCTGCCTCAACCGCCGTTCGCGCCAGATGATCAGCAACCCGCCGACGATGATCAACAACGCCCCGGGGAAAAGTTCGCCCCATGGGGTCTCATCAAAGAACGCCCAGCCAAAGACAAAAGCGATGGGGATACCGAAATAGCTGAACGGGGCCAGATCGCTTTGTTCGGCCATGCGGTAGGCGGCGATCAGCAACAAAACGGCGGTACCGCCAAAGGCGCCCATCCCGCCGATCCAGATCAGGTCACCGGTGTCTCTGAGCGGCGAAAAACCCGTTGTCAGCACCGCAAGCAAAAGCGCCCCGATTGCCGCCAATGCCGATGAATAAAGGTTGATCAAACCCGTTGGCACATCTGCGTCCATCATCCGTGCTGTGACGCCGGTGAGCGCATAACAGACCGCCGCCGCCAAGGGCAAAAGTGCGGCTGGGGTAAAGGTATCGCGCCCTGGGCCGACCACCAAAATCACACCGACAAAACCCACCAGAACGGCCGCCCACCGCACCGGCCCAACCTTCTCACCCAACAAAACGGCCGCGAGTGCGACCATGAACAACGCATTGGCGTAAGTGATGGTCGATGCGGTGGCAAAGCTGAGCAACCCGAGGGAAAGATAGAAGAAATACTGCGCAAAGGTCAGAACAAACCCGCGAAACAAGGCCAGTTTCCATTGCCGCAGATGCCAACGCCGCCCGGCTTGATGCCATGCTCTTGAGGACCATAGCGCAATCGCGGCGGGGATCAGGCCAAAGAGGTTGCGATATGCCGAAAGTTCCGCCGCACCATAGGGGCCGGACAGGTATTTGATGATCAATCCCATGGAATCGAAAAGGACAAGCGCGATCAACGAATAACATATCGCGAGGGTCGTTCGGCTGAGGTGCATAGGGCTCCGTTCTGGCGGGCACGATTCGCGTGGCGCAGTGCCCGTGGAGAGATTTATCTGCACATTCCACCGATAAGGCCAGCAAAGATGCGTTTTAGGCTGTTGGCTTGTCGCAAATCTACCTTGCCAACGATCTGGTCAAATGCGACATTCGCCGGGCTTGGTGTTCCGAAGCGCGTCCAATCTGGGCGTGGAACCGAACAGGGAATTCAGTAAGGATCCTCCGCGATCCGAAGCCGAAGCCGCCCCCGCGACTGTAAGCGGTGAGCCTGCGCCCAACATGCCACTCGTCCTCGGACGGGGAAGGCGGGCAAAGGCCACGACCCGCGAGCCAGGAGACCTGCCAAGCAAATGAAACGCAATATGCCGTCGGGTGTGACGGTAAGGAGAAAAAGAAGATGACAACAACAACCAAGACACGCGCAATCAGCACATCCCGTTTTGTTCCTGCGGTTTTCGCAGTGGCACTGGGTGTGGCACTGATCACCCTGACCGGCCACGTTCAGGCAGCTGCCCTGCACGATGCGGCACATGATGTCCGCCACGCCACAGGCTTTCCCTGCCACTAAACGCGATTGCGTTCAGGTTTTCTGCGGCCTCACCTTGTTGGGTGAGCCGTTGAGATAGTCTTCCCTTCGCGGGGTTTTTGGCGTTTCCGTATTCTGATTGCTTGGAGTGGCGGCCGTTCAGCGGCTGCTTTCTTTGCGTTATGGCAACCGCTTTTTTATATCCCGCATCTCGCGCCACAGGCGCTCTACCACAAGGATTTAGGTTCCTATGTTGTCCCGCTTTATCATCAGCGCCGTTTTTGCCGGTGCCGCGGCCGGTCTTTTGACCGGTCTTCTACAGCTTGTTTTTGTACAGCCTGTTCTTTTGCATGCCGAACTCTATGAAGGCGGCGATCTCGTTCACTTTGGTGCCGAAGCCGTCAGCGCCCATCCGGAACTGCCGGGATTTGACCTGATGCGCGATGGCCTCAGCGTGATCTTCACGATGCTCACCTATACCGGCTACGCGCTGATCTTGATCGGCGCGATGAGCTTTGCCGAAGAGCGCGGCACGCCCATCACGGCCCGTTGGGGAATCCTCTGGGGGGTCGCCGGTTTTGTCGCTTTCCATCTTGCCCCTGGCTTTTCGCTTGCCCCCGAGGTGCCGGGGGTTGCTGCCGCTGACGTGACCGCGCGTCAAATCTGGTGGTTCGCGACCGTGGGCGCCGCGGCGGTTGCTCTTTGGTTGATCGCATTCGGGCGCTCGCCGGTCATGATCTTGATCGCTGCAGCCCTGTTGGCCGCGCCTCACCTGGTCGGTGCACCGGAACCTGACAGCTTCTCCGGACCGGTTCCAACCGAAATCGGTGCCTTGTTTGCCGCCCGTGCATTGGGCGTTGGCTTGGCGGCGTGGGTCATGCTGGGTGCTTTTGCGGCGTATTTCTGGCAGCGCGAAGGGCAACAGTGACATGAGCCGCACGCTTTCTCTTTTTGTCATAGGTCTCGTTTTCGGTGGCGGTCTGGGTTTCTCGATTGCCGCCGGAAACGGCGTCACATTTGACGGCCATGACCATGCTGACCCGTCCGCCCATGGCGGCGCGATGGATCATGCAGCTATGGGGCACGGCAGCGGCAGTGACCACGAAATGATGCATGACACGCCCATCGACCTGCCTGCCGCAAATGCGCCAACGGTTGCGATGGAATTGACCGCTGATCCGATGGCCGGCCACAATCTGCACATCATCACCAGCAATTTTGCCTATGCCCCGCAGCAAGCCAGCCTTGGCCATGTACCGGGTGAGGGGCACGCGCATGTTTATATCAACGGTGAGAAATTGGGCCGCGTTTATGGCCCTTGGCTGCACATCGCCAGCCTGCCCAAGGGCGAAGTCACGGTCGAGGTCACATTGAACAGCAACGATCACCGGCCCCTGTCGGTGAACGGCACCGCCATTTCCGCCAGCACGACGCTGACGGTGGACTAGGGGCCGCTTGCCCCGATCACATCGGTGGGCTAGGCCGTTCGCCAGCCGCCGAAATTTGAAAGGTCAGTCCCATGACCACGACACTGCATGTTTGCACCACCTGCCGCGCTGGTGAAGTGCTCGAAGAAGACGCCCCGCGCCCCGGCGCGCAGCTCTATGCAGCGCTCATCGAAAAAGGCGCACCTGACGGCGTACAGATCATCGGCGTTGAATGTCTGTCGGCCTGTTCCCAAGGCGCGGCGATTGCCCTGTCCGAACCCGGTAAATGGAGCTACGTCTATGGCCGTCTGACCAAGGCGGATGTGGATGACATCCTTGCCGGTGCAGCCGCCTATGCCGCAACCCATGATGGCCTGGTGCCGTGGCGCGAACGCCCCGTTATTTTCCGCAAGCAAAGCCTTGCGCGTATTCCCTCTCTGACCCTCCCCGAGGAGCCAAAAACATGAACGACCTGTCCAAAATCCCCGTCACTGTGATCACCGGCTTTCTCGGGTCCGGCAAAACCACGCTGATCCGCCACTTGATGACCAATGCGGGTGGTCGCCGCCTTGCGGTGTTGGTCAACGAGTTTGGCACCGTTGGCGTCGATGGCGATATTCTCAAATCCTGCGCGATCCCAGATTGCCCCGAAGAGAACATCGTAGAGCTGGCAAATGGCTGTATCTGCTGCACCGTGGCTGACGATTTTATCCCGACCATCGAGGCACTGATGGAATTGCCGACGCGCCCCGATCACATCCTGATTGAAACCTCCGGTCTGGCCCTGCCCAAACCGCTGCTGAAGGCGTTTGACTGGCCCGCGATCCGGTCCAAGATCACGGTGGATGGGGTCATTGCCCTTGCAGATGCCGAAGCTGTCGCTGCTGGCCGTTTTGCCGCTGACGAACATGCGGTGGATGAACAACGCAAGGCGGACGACTCACTGGACCACGAAACGCCGCTATCCGAGGTGTTCGAAGATCAGATTTCCTGTGCCGACATTATCCTGATGTCCAAGGCCGATCTGGCAGGTGAGGATGGCTTGTCCAAAGCCCGCGCCGTGATCGAAGCCGAAAGCCCGCGCCAGATCCCGATCTTGCCGATGAGCGAAGGCGTGATTGATCCAAACATCGTACTGGGCCTCAACGCCAAGGCCGAAGACGATCTGGCTGCACGCCCCTCGCACCACGACGGTCACGACGATCACGAACATGACGATTTCGAAACCATCGTCGTGCCAATGCCCGAAGTCGATGATGTGGATGCCCTGGTGGCCGCCATCGAAAAGCTGGCCAACGAACAGCATATTCTGCGCGTCAAAGGCTACGTCGCTGTCACCGGCAAACCGATGCGTTTGTTGGTGCAGGCCGTGGGTGCACGGGTGCGTCAACAGTTTGACCGCCCATGGGGCAGCGATGCGCGGCAGGGCCATCTGGTGGTGATCGCTGAACACGATCACATCGACACCGCAGCCATTCGCGGCGTTTTGGGGGCCTGATCCATGCATGTGGTCTTCCGCGAAAGCCATGGGCTGGAGGATACTGAAACTCCGTTTGATCCGGGGCAAACCCCTGCGGATCTGGTGGTGCTTTCGTTTTCCGACAGCGACCTTGGCGCTTTCGCGGCAGGCTGGCATCGGGGCGGCGGCGTTGAGGGCAAATTGCCGACGTTGCGCCTGTGCAATCTTGTGGCATTGCGCCATCCGGCCTCTGTCGACAACTACGTGGAACAGACCCTAACAGCGGCCAAGGGTATCTTGATCCGTCTGATTGGCGGGGAAAACTATTGGCCCTATGGCATCATGCAAGTACAGGATTTTGCCCGCCGCAATGACATCGCCTTGGCGGTCTTGCCTGCTGATGGCCGCGAAGACCCGGCGCTTGACGCCCATTCGACCTTGCCTGTGTCCACCCTGCGGCGGTTGCAGCACCTGTGTGACACCGGCGGGACCGTGGCCGCGCAAGCGGCATTGGCACAGCTGGCACTCGCGGCGGGTTTCTATGCTGGTCCGGTCAAAGGCACGAAGACGGTGCCGCCCTGCGGTGCCTACGATCCCGAATTGGGCGTGATCCCCTTGCCGGAAGCCGCGGCAAACGTCGTCGCCGTCACCTTTTACCGCAGCTATCTCACGGCCGCTGATACCGCGCCAATTGATCAGTTGATGCAAACACTCCGCGACCGGGGCTTTGCCGCAGTGGGGCTTTTTGCACCCTCCCTGAAGGACGAGACAGGCCGCGCATTCTTAGACGATGCCCTGGCCCACTTGAGGCCCGCCGCAATCATCAACGCCACCGCATTTTCCGGGCGCGGCAGTGATGGCACGTCGCCCCTCGATGGCACCGGATGTCCGGTGTTTCAGGTCGCCCTCTCGACCGCGCGGCGCAAGGATTGGGACACATCCGAACGCGGCCTTTCCCCTGCTGATCTGGCCATGCATGTTGTGTTGCCCGAAGTGGACGGGCGCATTTTCACCGGTGTTGTCAGCTTCAAAGCGCCGGACAAGAAAGACCCACACCTGCAATATTCCCGTTTTGCCCATAGGGCAGAGATGGACCGGATCAATGCTGTTGTAGACCGCCTTGAGGGCTGGCACCGGCTGGCCCGCACGCCGGTGCAAGACCGAAAACTTGCGCTGGTCCTGTCCACCTATCCCGGACGCGCCGACCAAATTGCCCATGCCGTTGGCCTGGATGCGCTCGCCTCGACAGAGGCGATGCTCACCGCGCTTGGCGAGGCCGGCTACAACACCGCCCAAGCCAGCGGTTTTGGTGAGATCCTGACTCGAGAAACCATCGCTTGGGATATCGCCGATTACACCGCGGCGCTCGCTTCGTTGCCGCAAACTTTGCGCGATGATCTCGCAACAGCATGGGGTGATCCACAGGACGATCCACTGTTCCGCGACGGGGCTTTCCATTTCCCCGCGCGGGCTTGCGGAAATGCATTGGTGGCGCTGCAACCCGAACGTGGCAGCATAGATGCCCGTGACAGCGATTATCACGATCTCGAACGGGTGCCGCGCCATTCCTATGTTGCGTTTTACCTCTGGCTGCGGACGCAAGGCCATCACGCGCTGATCCATATCGGCGCGCATGGCACCCTCGAATGGCTGCCGGGCAAGGCCGTGGCTCTGTCAGATAATTGCTGGCCCGAGGCGCTGACGGGCGATTTGCCGGTGATCTATCCGTTTATCGTCAATGACCCTGGGGAGGCCGCGCAGGCCAAACGCCGCATTGGCGCGGTGACGCTTGGGCATCTTCCACCGCCAATGAAAGACAGCGAAACACCTGATGGCCTTTTGCAACTGGAACGGCTGCTGGACGAATATTCGACCGCCGATGGCCTTGATCCGGCCCGCCGGGACCGTCTGATTGATACGATCCGGTCCGAGGCCCAGGCCGCCGGTGTGGAAAAGGATCTGGGGCTGGACGATGATGCCAGCGCCGCCGAGGCGATCACCCGCATTGACCGTTTTGTCTGTGACATCAAGGAAAGCCAATATGGCGATGGGCTGCATATCTTTGGCGCGGGGCAGGGCGAGTTTGATGGGCTTCTGACCGCGCTGGATGGCAAGCGGGTCACCTCTGGCCCGTCCGGCTCCCCTTATCGCGGGCGGTCCGATGTTCTGCCAACCGGGCGCAACCTTTATGCCGTGGACCCGCGCAGCGTGCCCAGCCGCGCCGCTCATGCCCAAGGGGTCAAACTGGCCGAAGAGCTGATCCGCCGCCATCTGCAGGACGAAGGGGATTACCCCAAGGGATTGGTCATCGATCTATGGGGCTCCGCCACCATGCGCACGGCTGGTGAAGAGGTTGCCATGGCGCTGCATCTTGCCGGGCTGTCGCCGAAATGGGACGCGGGCAGTGAACGGGTCAGTGGCTTTGAAATCCTCCCGCTCGCGTTGTTGAACCGTCCGCGTATCGATGTGACATTGCGGGTGTCCGGCTTGTTTCGCGATATCTTTCCCGGACTGTCGCAATTGTTCGAATCCGGTGCCGCCGCCCTTGCGGACCGCGAAGAAGCGGCGGATATGAACCCCTATCTTGAGCGCAGCCCACGTGTCTTTGGCCCCAAGCCGGGGCTTTACGGGATGAACATGGAAACGGCACTGCAGGACTATTCGGACGATGGGCGCACTGCCGCGGGGCAGGCGTGGCTGAAGGGTTCGGAATGGGCGATCAACGCCAAGGGCGAGGCCCATCAGGACCGCGCCGCGCTGGAGCGGCGTTTGCACAAGGCCGACGGTTTTGCGCATGTGCAGGATCTTCTTGAAAGCGATGTTTTGCTGGCCTCTGACTATGCCAGCCACGAGGGCGGATTTGCCGCCGCGATGGCCCATCTGGGCGCGGCCAAGCCTGCGATGTACCATGTCGACAGCACCCGTCTGAATGCCCCCAAGGCCCGGACCATGCCCGAAGAGATCGCCCGCGTGGTCCGTGCCCGCGCCGCCAATCCCGCGTGGGCCAGCGGTATGATGAGTCACGGGTTCAGAGGCGCGGCAGAGGTCGCGGCAACCCTCGACAATCTGGCGGCCTTTGCACATTTGACCCGCGATGTGCCGGGGCATCTGTTTGATCTTTACTACGACGCTACGCTGGGCCGCGATGATCTTGTCGCCTTTATGCAGGAGGAGAATCCGCTGGCACTCGAAGAGATGCGCAACCGGTTTGCCGCCCTGCGTGATGCCGGTCTTTGGGTGACCCGCCGCAATTCGATCAACGCTGAAATGGACGGTGTGCAATGACAGACGCCGCCCGCCCTGATGATCCCCTGATCAAGGGCTGGTGCCCTGGTGCGCTGCGCCCGATGTTGTCGGGTGACGGTCTGGTGGTGCGGGTGCGCCCTTTTGGCGGTCGCCTGCGCCGTGCACAGGCGGATGGGCTGGCCTCGCTCGCGGCGGCACATGGCAACGGGCTGATTGATCTGTCCAGCCGGGGCAACCTGCAATTGCGCGGCGTGCGTGAGGACAGCTTTGAGGCGCTGATCGAAGGATTGCACGGGCTGAGGCTTCTGGACGCCAATGCCGAAGTTGAAGGTCGCCGCAATATTCTGACCACACCGTTTTGGTCCGTTGGCGATGAAACAGAATACCTCACTGCGGCTCTGACCGATGCTCTGGCAAAAGAAGATGCGCCGAACCTCCCAGCGAAGTTTGGCTTTGCCGTCGACACGGGGGATCAGCCTGTCTTGCAAAGGGCATCTGCCGACATCCGGCTGGAACGCGAGGCGCAGGGTGGTTTGATCCTGCGCCCGGATGGTGCGGCGCTGGGCAAACAGGTGGATGTGAACACCGCGATAGGCGAAGCGATGCAACTGGCACACTGGTTTGCAGCAAATCGCGGCACGCACAAACGCATGGCAAAGTTGCTGGCCACGGGCCAGTCACTTCCGACTGGGTTCACCCGCTCAATGCAGGAACAGACCTATACGCCCACGCCGGGCCTATCTGAACAGGGTGTTCTGGCTGGCCTCGCCTTTGGGCAGCTGACCGCACAAACCCTAGCTGGTCTTGCCAAACATGGCGCATTGCGCATGACGCCGTGGCGGATGGTATTGATCGAAGGCGCACAAGACATGCCGCAGTTGCCCGGTTTGATCGCAGCGCAAGATGACCCGCTGTTGCGGATCGCCGCCTGCACCGGTGCGCCCGGTTGCCCGCAAGCCCTGATTGAAACACGCGCCCTGGCCCGTGCCCTCGCACCACACTTGCCAGTCGGGCAAACCTTGCACGTGTCTGGTTGTGCCAAGGGCTGCGCCCATCCCAACCCCGCCGCTTTGACCATCACGGGCACTGCCCAGGGTCTGAGCCTTATTCACAATGGCCGCGCCTCTGACGATCCGGCGCAAACCGGCCATTCCCCGCACTCCATCCTCAAGGCGATCTGATGCCCCATACCTACATCACCGACGGCGCGGAAATTTACCGCCAGTCCTTTGCCACGATCCGTGCCGAGGCGGATCTGGCCCGTTTCACACCCGAAGAAGAGATCGTGACCGTGCGCATGATCCACGCCGCAGGCATGGTCGGGTTGGAGCAGCATGTGCAGTTTTCCCCAGATATGGCCATTGCGGCCCGCGCGGCGCTGGAAGACGGCGCGCCAATTCTGTGTGACGCCTATATGGTCAGCGAGGGCATCACACGCAAACGCCTGCCGCGCGAGAACGAGGTGATTTGCACCCTGCGTGACGAACGTGTGCCGGGCATGGCCAGAGAAATGGCGAACACCCGCTCTGCTGCCGCGCTTGAATTGTGGCGCCCAAATCTGGCCGGGGCGGTTGTGGCGATTGGCAATGCGCCGACAGCGTTGTTTCACCTTCTCAACATGCTCGAAGATCCGGATTGCCCGCGCCCCGCGGCAATCATTGGCTGCCCGGTCGGCTTTATCGGCGCGGCAGAAAGCAAGGACGCCTTGATGCAGGATTTGCCGGTGCCATCGATGATTGTCAAAGGGCGGCTGGGCGGATCGGCCATCACGGTGGCGGCGGTCAACGCCCTCGCCAGCCGGGTGGAGTAGACCATGGGAAAAGTGATCTGCGCGGGCCTCGGCCCCGGCGACCCGGACCTGATGAGTGTCAAATCTGACCGCACCATTCGCGGGGCAAAGCATCTTGCGTTCTTTCGCAAGAAAGGCCGCGCCGGACAGGCCCGGACCATTGTCAAAGACATGCTGCGCGAGGATGTGATCGAATATCCAATGGAATATCCGGTCACCACCGAGCTGCGATTTGACAGCGATGAATACCGCCAGCTGATGGTCGATTTTTATGCCGAATGGGCGGACCGGCTGGCCGAACTGGCAAAAGATCACGAAGTTGTCGTGCTCTGCGAGGGTGATCCGTTCTTCTATGGATCTTTCATGCATTTGCACACCCGTCTGCAGGGCCGCGCCGAGGTGGAGGTTCTGCCCGCAATCCCAGGCATGGTCGGCTGCTGGAACGCATTGGACACGCCCTTCACATGGGGCGATGACGTTATGACCGTGTTGATGGCGACCTTGCCGGATGACGAATTGGTGGCGCATATGGATCGCGCTGATGCGCTGGTTGTGATGAAAACCGGGCGCAACATGCCCCGCGTTCGCGCCGCGCTGGAACAGGTTGGCCGTCTGGATGATGCATGGCTGGTCGAGAAAGGCACCATGCCCGGACAACGCGTTGCCAAACTGGCTGATGTGGATGTGGACGATTGCCCCTATTTCGCGATTGTTCTGGTCCATGGCCAAGGTCGCCGGCCGGAGGCAGACACATGAGCGGCTGGATCGCCATTGCCGGTTTGGGACCGGGAGATGAGGCACTGGTCACACCGGAAGTGACCGATGTATTGGGTCAGGCCACCGATGTGATCGGATATATCCCCTATGTTGCCCGTGTGGCACCCAGAGAGGGGTTGAACCTGCACCCGACTGACAATCGGGTGGAACTGGACCGCGCCCTGCACGCCTTGCAACTGGCCGCAGATGGGGCGCGTGTTGTTGTGGTCTCCTCCGGTGATCCGGGTGTGTTCGCGATGGCCTCCGCCGTTTTCGAGGCGCTTGAAAAGCACCCTGAATATCAAGACACGGATATTCGTGTCTTGCCGGGCATAACGGCGATGCTTGCCGCCGCCGCGCATGCCGGTGCGCCCTTGGGGCACGATTTCTGCGCGATCAACCTCAGTGATAACCTCAAGCCTTGGGATATGGTCGAACACCGCCTGCGCATGGCCGCGCGGGGCGACTTTGCGATGGCGTTCTACAACCCCCGCTCCAAGTCCCGACCGCATCAATTTGAACGCACCCTTGAGATATTGCTTGAGGAATGCGGGCCAGAGCGCCTGATTATCTTTGCCCGCGCGGTCAGCACCAAGGACGAGGTGATCAGAACGGTGCCTCTGGGCGAGGCGACACCTCAGATGGCCGATATGCGCACGGTTGTTCTGGTCGGCAATTCCGCGACCAAACGCATTGGCCGCTATGTCTACACCCCGCGCAGTGCCACCTGATCATGGTCCAGCCACGTCATTACCGCGCCAATGTCGGCGGCGATATTCTGCCCCGGCAAAGCGGGGCGATCCGCGAGGATGACAGGCAGGCCGAGCTGCCGTGCGGCGGTCAGCTTGGCCTCCGCACCGCGCCCGCCTGCGTTTTTGGCAACGATATGCGTGATGTCATGATCGCGGAGAAGTGCCAGATCCTGCGCGATATCAAACGGGCCCCGCGCCAACACGACAGATGTTTTTGGCAAAGGCAGATCACGTTCAGGCGGATCCACCAGTCGCAGCAGGTAATGATGCTGCGGCTTGGCGGCGAAAAGACCAATCTGTTGTTTTCCAATCGCCAGAAACACCCGCGCGTCGGCGTCCGGCAGGGCCGTGGCGGCGGCTTCCAAGGTCGGAACATGGGTCCAATTGTCACCGGACTGCGCCTGCCACGCCGGGCGTTCCAAACGGATCAAAGGCGTGTCGGTTTGAGTGCAGGCCGCAAAAGCATTGCGGCTCATGCCCGCCGCAAAAGGATGTGTGGCGTCGATCACATGTGTGATAGCCTCGCGGCGCAAATAGGCCACCAACCCTACCACGCCGCCAAAGCCGCCGATCCGTGTGGGCAAGGGTTGCGGCACCGGTGCATTTGTGCGCCCGGCATAGGAAAAGACGCTGTTTACGGCGGCTTGGGACAGGGCTTTGGCCATCTGGCTGGCTTCACTTGTGCCACCCAACAAAAGGACGCGCATGATGGGTGATCCCTGGCTTGATATCATCGGAATGACAGACGATAGCGCGGCGGCGCTGCCCTCTGCAAGCCGTGCTGCGATTGATGCGGCGGAAGTGATCATTGGCGGGCCGCGCCATCTGGAGCGGGTTGGGGCCGGAGATCGCGGACAGCCCTGGCCTGTGCCATTTTCCATAGATCCGGTGCTGGCCCTGCGCGGGCAAAAAGTGGTGGTGCTGGCCTCGGGTGATCCATTCTGGTTCGGTGCGGGGGGCAGCCTGTCGGCCCATCTGAAGCCGGGTGAATGGCGGGTGCTGCCCGCGCCCTCCACCTTTGCCCTGATTGCGGGCCATCTGGGGTGGCGCATGGAAGAGATCACCTGCCATGGGTTGCATGCCGCGCCTTTGGCACAGTTGCGGTCTGTCCTTTCCCCCAATGGCCGCATGATTTGTTTGCTGCGGGATGGGGATGCCCCCGCGCTGCTGGCCAAATGGTTGGTAGATCAGGGTGCCGGAGAGGCCAGGCTCTGGGTCTGTGAACGGATGGGGGGCCCGGATCAGCGGGTTCGCCAGACCACAGCGCAGGGCTTTGACCTCAAGGATGTAGCGGCTCCCGTCGCGGTGGCGGTGGCTTTGCCCACAAATGCCGGTTTGCCCCGCGCCTCGGGTCTGCCCGATGACAGCTTTGCCCATGACGGCCAGATCACCAAACGGCCCGTGCGGGCCTTGACCCTTTCTGCCTTGGCGCCCCGGCCCGGTGAAACCCTTTGGGACATCGGTGCGGGATCAGGGTCGATCTCGGTTGAATGGTGCCTCGCGGGGGGCCGCGCCACCGCCTTTGAGATCAAGCCCGCCCGCGTTCAGAATATCCGCCAAAACATCAGCGATTTTGGCATTGATCACCGGATGCGGGTGATTGAAGGCGCGTCACTTGACCAGATTGCAGGTCAACCGACCCCCGATGCGGTGTTCGTGGGTGGCGGTGGTTCCGCGGCGCTTTTTGATCGCTTGTTTGAGATTCTGCCCAAGGGCACGCGGCTTATCGCAAACGGTGTAACGCTGGAAACCGAGACACTGTTGATGGGCCTGCACACAGCCAAAGGCGGTGATCTGCTGCGCGTTGATCTATCGCGCCCCGAACCTCTGGGCCGGATGCGCGGATGGCATGCCGCCCGTCCCGTCCTGCAATGGAGCGTGGTTCTATGAGAGTGGCCGGTATCGGATTTCGCGGCGCGGCGGGCTTGGCCAGCCTGCAAGACGCCCTGCAGCGCGCATTGGATGCGGCGGGTGGCGGCACGCTTGACGCACTGGTCAGCGAGGCGGCCAAATCCCGCGAACCTGCGTTTCGCGAATTGGCGCAACTGATGCAACTGCCCGGCTTGGGGGTCACTCAAACCGATCTGGAGCAGATGATAACGCCCACGCAGTCTGAGCGCATTCAGGATCGTTTCGGCACCGGCTCTCTGGCCGAAGCCGCCGCGCTTGCCGCCGCTGGCCCACAGGCGCAGTTGGTTGTACAGCGTGTTATCTCGGGCGATGGTATGGCGACTGCCGCCATCGCGGAAAGCTAAAGGAACCACTTCCCATGACCGTTCATTTCATTGGTGCAGGCCCCGGCGCGCCGGATCTTATCACCCTTCGCGGGCGCGACCTGATCGCGGCTTGCCCGGTCTGCCTCTATGCCGGTTCGCTGGTGCCTGAGGCGCTGCTGGGCCATTGTCCGGAGGGGGCGAAGATCGTGAACACGGCTCGCATGTCGCTGGATGAAATCATGGAAGAAATCGCCGCCGCCCATGCAGAGGGTCATGATATTGCGCGGCTGCATTCGGGCGATCTGTCCGTCTGGTCCGCGATGGGTGAACAGCTGCGCCGCCTGCGGGCGCTGGACATACCCTATGACGTGACACCAGGCGTGCCATCGTTTGCCGCCGCCGCTGCCGCGCTCAATGCGGAACTGACCTTGCCGGGCGTGGTACAATCGGTTGTCCTGACCCGCACCTCTGGCCGTGCCACTGCGATGCCCGAAACCGAAGCATTGGAGAACTTTGCCAAGACCGGCGCGACCTTGGCCATCCACCTCTCTGTCCATGTGCTCGACAAGGTCGTGGCAGATTTGACACCCCACTATGGCGGCGATTGCCCGGTCGCCGTTGTCTGGCGGGCCAGCTGGCCGGATCAGCGCATCGTCAAGGCCACCCTCGCCAGTCTGAAAACCGCCATCGGCGCCGAGATGGAGCGCACGGCGCTGATCCTCGTCGGCCATGCCATCGGCGCAGAAGACTTTGGCGAAAGCCGCCTTTACGCAGGCGATTATGACCGCCGCTTCCGCCCTGTCGGCACCGATCCCCGCTTTCCGGAGACTGCCGAATGATCCCCCCCGGCCTGCTGATATCTGCGCCGTCCTCCGGCACTGGCAAAACCACCCTGATGCTGGGTCTCCTGGCCGCATTGCGCGGGCAGGGCGTGAATGTACAGCCCTTCAAGAGCGGCCCGGATTACATTGATCCGGCTTTCCACACGGCTGCCTCTGGCCGCGCGTCCTTTAACCTCGACAGCTGGTCCATGGACCGTGCCATGATCGACGGTTTGGTTGGCAACGCCGATGGTGCCGATCTTATCCTTGCTGAAGGGTCCATGGGTCTGTTCGATGGCGTGGCTGTGCCCGGTGCCTGCGGCAACGGGGCCAGCGCGGATACCGCGGCCTTGATGGGATGGCCTGTTATTCTGGTTCTGGATGTCTCCGGCGCTGCGCAATCGGTGGCGGCCACGGCGCTTGGCTTCAAACAGATGCGCCCTGATGTGACCTTGGCCGGAGTGGTGCTGAACCGTGTTGCATCCCCGCGCCACGAAACATTGGTGCGGGTCGGCATGGATCAGGTGGGCGTACGTGTTCTGGGATCCCTGCCGCGCCGCAAAGAGATCGAAATGCCCGAACGCCACCTTGGTCTGGTACAGGCGGGTGAACAGGAAAACCTGCCTGAACTTCTGGCCGAAGCTGCGACCTTTGTTGCCGAACATGTTGATCTGGCCGCCCTGCGTGCAGCCGCGGCAGGCACAATGAAGGAGGCGCCGCTACCAACAAGAATCACGCCTCCTGGTCAGCGCATTGCACTGGCCCGCGATGATGCCTTTGCCTTTGTCTATCCGCATCTGCTGGCCGGTTGGCGGGCGGCAGGGGCCGAGGTTCTGCCATTCTCGCCGCTTGGCGATGAGGCACCGGACGCCAGTGCAGATATTTGCTGGTTGCCCGGCGGTTATCCCGAATTGCACGCTGGAAAGCTGGCAGCGGCGGAGACTTTCCGCACCGGTCTGCAAGCTTTTGTCCAAACCAAACCCGTGCATGGCGAATGCGGTGGCTATATGGCCATGGGCGCGGGACTGGTGGATAAAGAGGGCAATCGCCACCAGATGACCGGACTTTTGGGTCTGGAGACATCTTTTGAGAAACGCAAGTTCCACCTCGGGTATCGCAAGGCGGATCTGAACGCGGCGATCCCCGGCCATAGCGCCCGAAGCCAGTTGCGCGGGCATGAGTTTCACTATGCTACCATTCTGGACGAACCTGACGCACCCCTCGCCGCGATCAGCGACAGCAATGATCTGGCCGTGCCAGAAACCGGATCGGTCCGCCCCTTTGAGGGCGGCGGCGTTGCCACAGGCACGTTCTTTCACATGATCGCGGAGGCCACATGACCGGTTTTGTCTCCTTTGTGTCCTCTGGCCCCGGTGATCCTGATCTGCTGACGGTCAAGGCGGTGGATCGTCTGCAAAAGGCCGAGGTGATCCTGTTTGATGACCTCAGCGCCGGACCGATCCTTGAACATGCACAACCCGATGCGGATCTGATCGGTGTCGGAAAACGTGCCGGGCGGGCCTCCCCCAAACAAGACCACGTCAGCCGCGTTCTGGTTGACCATGCCGAAGCGGGGCTGCGCGTTGTACGCCTCAAATCCGGCGACAGCGGCATGTTTGGCCGCCTCGAAGAAGAGATCACCGCCCTGCAAGCGGCGGGCATCCCGTTCGAGATCATCCCCGGCGTAACCTCCGCTTCTGCCGCCGCCGCCACGGCAGGCATCCCGCTCACCCGACGGCTGAGTGCAAGGCGTGTGCAGTTTATCACCGGCGCTGATGTCACCGGCGCTTTGCCCCCTGATGTGAACATGGCGGCACTGGCCGATCCGCTGGCCACAACCGTGATATACATGGGCAAACGCACCTTTCCGGGCCTCGCCGCACGTTTGATCGAACATGGCCTGCCCGGCGACACGCCTGCGATGTTGGCCGAGGCTGTCTCAACCCCCGATGAAAAGCTGCACCGCTTTACCATCGCAACACTGGCGGAACATCTCGATAGCACCAGCAGCACCACACCTGCGCTGATCTTCTACGGCCCTCTGGCGGAACTGAACGGATGAGCACGCCTGTGCAACTTCTTGTATGCCGGACCTGTAGCCCCGATGGCAGCTTTGTCGATGTGGCGCGACGGGCGCTGCCAGAACTTGAGGTGCGCGGCGTCGATTGCATGTCCGGTTGTACCCGCGCCCAAACGGTGGCCTTTCGCAGCCCCGGAAAGGTGGCCTATCTCTTTGGTGAAGTAACCGAAGCCAACATTGAAGAATTGCGCAGCTTTGCGCGGCTCTATGACGCTTCGGACGACGGCACATTTGCCGACGCCCGTGTGCTGGGCGAGCTGCGGACCCGTGCTATCGCGCGTATTCCGGGATAACAACGATGCAAAAACTCACCCTCATCGGCATTGGCACAGGCAATCCCGAACACCTGACCTTGCAGGCGATCCGCGCGATCAATGCGCAGGATCTGATCCTGATCCCGCACAAGGGCGAAGGAAAAGCCGATCTTGCAGAACTGCGCCGTGCAATCTGTGATGAGGTGCTGAGCAACCCAAAAACCCAAATCGCTGGCTTTGACCTGCCCGTTAGGGACGAGGCAACCCGCGATTACCGACAACGGGTCGATGATTGGCACGATGCCATTGCGCTGTGCTGGCAAGACGCCATTGCCAGATATCCGACGGCCAAGAATGTGGCCCTGCTGGTATGGGGCGATCCATCGCTTTACGATAGCACCCTTCGCATCGCTACGCGCCTGTCTCCGGTTCCGCAAATCGAAGTGATCGCGGGCATCACATCGCTGCAAGCCCTGACCGCCGCCCACGCCATCCCGGTCAACGAGATCGGCGCGCCTTTCGTGGTCACAACCGGCCGCCGCCTGCGCGACGAAGGCTGGCCCCAAGGCATCGACACATTGGCGATCATGCTGGACGGCACCTGCGCGTTTCAATCCCTGCCGCCGCAGGACATCCACATCTGGTGGGGCGGATATGTGGGTATGAAAGAGCAAATTCTCTGCGCTGGACCACTGGCAGAAGTGGCCGAACAGATCATCGAAATGCGGGCTGCGGCCCGTGCCGAACACGGCTGGATCATGGACATCTACATCCTGCGCAAAGCGGGTGTTTAAGCGCTGTTCCCTTCTTCATTTGGCAAGAAAAACTCAAGAGTGGCCTCGCGGCCAAACGGTTTGATCAGCTGTCGGGATCGACCTTACCGCGCAGTGATTTGACTTCGCCGCGCACCTTCTTTGCTTTCAATCGGCGTTTCTTGGAGCCCAGCGTTGGCCGGGTCGCGATGCGGCGCTTGGGAGCCACGAGGGCTTTGCGGATCAACTCGGCAAGCCGCTCGCGGGCAATGTCGCGGTTGCGGGCCTGGCTGCGGGTTTCGTCACATTGCAGGATCAACGCACCCTCATTGGTCCAGCGCCGCCCGGCCAGCCGCCGCAACCGGGTTTTCACTGGATCGGTCAGCGAAGGCGAAGTTGCCGCTTCGAAACGCAGTTCCACCGCTGTTGCGACCTTGTTCACGTTCTGCCCGCCCGGCCCGGAGGCGCGCACGAAGTTTTCAGTGATTTCCCAATCCTGCAGGGCGATATCGTTATTGATACGTAACATGAGCCCATAGTCGCATCCGGCCGCGCCAAGGTGAAGGGGCGCAAACGAAATGGGCCGCCCCTGTTGCGGAGCGGCCCAATCGAATGGTTTGCGGAGGTGGGTCGGTTAGACGCCTGTCCACCTGGGTTGTTTCAACCGCCAAGGGCTGCCTTAGCGGGCGACCTCCCAAGCTGTTCCGACACCTCTCTCCAATACCTTTCTTGACACTGGATCACCTCCTTTACATTTGTTGAACTCACCTGAATCGTCGCACAGGTTTTTCAATTCGCAAAGTGTTTTTTTGGCGGCGATGTCAAAAGGCGCGGCTGCACCGCAGTTGATTTTATTTTGGAATGAGGGGCGTGGCCCCTCAAACGCCCCGAGTTTATACGCCAAATGAAGAGGATCAGGTGGCGCTGGTCAGCTTGGCTGTGATCAGTCGGAACGGGATCAACGCGATCAGCGCAAGGCTGAGTTTCACGGCCCAGTCGGCCACGGCCAGTGAGACCCAAAGCGGGGCAATGGGGCCGCTGCCCAGCAGAGGCAGAGTTTCGGCCGCCCAGCTGACATCCGTGGCGGGATGGATGAAGGAGAGGCCGCCGGAGAAGGCGATAGAGAAAAACAGGACTGTATCGACCGTGCTCCCGATCAGCGTGCTGGCCAGCGGCGCACGCCACCATGTGCCGCCGCGCAGGGCGGCAAAGATTGCAACATCCAGAAGTTGGGCAACAAGAAAGGCGATGCCCGATGCCACGGCGATGCGCAGTGTAACCAGCGGGCCAAATTCGCCCATGATCTGCGTACCGATCAAAGAACAGATCAGCCCAACCACAAAACCGACAAGCACGACTCGCCGGGCCGCAGATGCGCCATAGACACGATTCATCACATCGGTGACGAGGAAGGCCAGCGGATAGGTGAATGCCCCCCAGGTGAGCCAGTCACCATAGAGAAACTGAACAAGGATATTGGAGGCCACGACGATGATGGCCATGGCAAGGATGCCCGGAAGATATGTGCGTGTCATTTGTAAAACCGTTTTTTGCAAGGGTGCGGCGACTTGGCCTGCGGGGATTCGCAGACAGGGCGGGCTTTACGGTGTTGTGGGCGGCCCTGCAAGTTATTCCGTCAGGGCATATTCGATGATCTGGGTGTGTTGGATCGACAGGAAATTGTCGTCTGACACGAGGATCAGCCGGATTGCACCAGCAGGATCGCGCCAGATGGTGATGGCTTCGAGGTTGTCAAAGCGGGCGGGTCCAGTGCTCAGCAGGGTCTTCGGTCGCAGGGGCATTTGTGCAAGGTCCATGCGGCGGATGCGGCTACGAAAGCCAAGCGGTGTGGCAGCACGTTCGAGCAGGTAGAACAAACCGTCCGGGCCGAAATCCGCGCCTACAGGCAGGAATGGCCCGTGGCGGGGGATGTGATGCGTGATGGACCAAGCACCGTCCTTGAAGCGGAAAACCGGAAAGGGCCGGTCCACTTTGCCTGAGCGTTCGGGGATGGCGTAGAGCGCCCCGTCCGGTCCGGCGGCGAGGGCTTCGATCCCGGAGTTGAGTTGAAACGCGGCAAACTCTTTGGCGCGGGGCAGCGAAGTGATCTTGCCGGTGTCCGCGTCCAGATGGGCCACGTGGTGATCATGTTCTGCAGACAGATATAGCACCCCGTCAGGCCTGCGGGCCAAGCCTTCTGCGTCGTGGTCGCCGGGGGTATCAGTTCCGTTCCAAAGGATCTGGCGGGACTGGAGTTGCAGCCGGTCGATTTGGCCCTCTGGTCCGCGAACAATGCGGGCGATTGCCAGTGATCCACGGTCGCTGATCAGGGTGACCGTCTGTCCGTCCTTAGAAACCTCTGCCCCTGAAAACCCGCCAAACCATGGCGCGTCCTCGGCCCAGTTAAGCTTGGATACCAGCCGCAGCGTTGGCTCTGCCTGCGCCGAAAGTGCAGCGCAGGACAGGCAGAGTACAGCCAGACAAAGGCGCAGGGTCAGTTGCCCAGAACCGAGACGCATTGTGCGGGCAGATCAGCCAAAAGCAATTCGCGGCGCGGTTTGCGTTTGGGTGCGTTTGGATCAGGCGGTGGCGGATTCAGGATGTTGCGCTGCCATTGCCGTGCATCTGCGCAGCCATCACCCGCTGGTGGTGCCTTTTGGTCGACGCAGCCACGCAGCCCCTTGGGGCAATTCAGCCGGACGTGGAAGTGGTAATGATGGCCGTACCAGGGGCGGATTTTGCGCAGATAGCTGCGGTCGCCTTTCTCGTCGGCACACATTTGCACCTTGGCGCCGGGGAAAACAAAGATGCGGGCCACGCGCGGGTCTTTGGCGGCGGCCTTCAGGATGTTGTGATGGGCGCGGGTCCAGTTTTCGTTCACATATGCACCCTTGGCCCGGCGGGTGGAAATGGACGAGATATTCTCGCGTTGCTTGGCCGTCAGAGATAACGATTGCGGCGGCAGCATCCAGATATCGGCATCCAGACCAACCTGATGACTGCGGTGCCCGGTGAGCATCGGTCCACCGCGGGGTTGGCTGAGATCACCGACATAAAGACCTTTCCACCCCGGTTGAGTGGCGGCAAAGCTGGACAGTTTCTTGACCATGTCAATGGTTTCAGGATGTGCCCAGTTGCGGTTGCGTGACAGGCGCATGGCCTGCCAGGTCGGGCCGGATTCGGGCAATTGCTGTGCCCCGGCAAGGCAACCTTTGGCGTAGCTGCCATAGGCGGCAGGGCTCTGGCGTGAGGCAAGGCTTTGGGCGCCGAACAGCTTTTTCGCCTGCACATTGCTTTGAGCGCCGCCGGAGGAGCCAACCGTTGGCAGGACTTCGCGTTCACCGCTGATATCACGTGACCCGCCGCAGGAGGCGAGCAGCAAAGAAAGAGCCGCGCAAGACAAAAGGCGAGACAGGATCATTTTGAAAAATCTCCTTGTGGTTTGACCCATGCTAACAAGATCAACCCTATGATGAACAGCCCCACAACCGGTGTAATTCCCAAACGCTGGCTGCCTGTTACATCACTGGCGATGGCGATCAGGGCCGGGGCAAGAAAAGACGTGGCCTTGCCGGACAGGGCATAAAGGCCAAATGCCTCTGTCATCCGCTCGGGGTTGCCTTGGCGGGTCAACATGTTGCGGGACGAGGCTTGTAGCGCCCCACCAGCCGCGCCGATCAAGGCGCCTGCCACATAAAACAGGATATCCGGCAAGGCAGACCCTTCGGCCAAACTGATCCCCATGGCGGAGGTCGGAGTAAGCGAGATGATCAGACAAGCGGTCAGGATCAGGATGATGCAGCAAGTGACAATGACAGGCATTGGCCCGACGGCCCGGTCCACACGGCCACCGATCCAGCAGAACACCGCGCCGGAAATCGCGGCCAGAATGCCAAAGACACCAATTTCGATGATTGACCAATTCAGCACACCCAACGCGTATATGCCGCCGAATGTGTACATGCCGTTCAGCGCGTCGCGGTAAAACATTGACGAGCCGAGATAAGCCAAAAGCGACGGATGCCGCGGCAGGCTGGCAAGGGTATGCCCAAGATCGCGCAGCCCTTTGCCAAGCTTATAGCGGTCGGCTTGCGGGGTCAGCGTGTCCCGGATGTAGAGGAAAAACGGTATCATAAAGACGGCAAACCAGATCGCGGTCAGCGGACCAACGATGCGGGTGTCTGCCTTGGTTTCCGGGTCGAGCCCGAAGAGCGGCGAAATACCAAGCATCGTCTTGCCGCTGTCGCCCGCCTGAAACAGCATCAGCATCGCGATCAATGCGACCACACCGCCAACATAACCAAAGGCCCAGCCAGACCCGGAAATGCGGCCCAGTTCGGCGCTGTCCTCGTGCAGCTCGGGCAAATAGGAGTTGGTAAAGATTGTCGCAAATTCCATGCCGATCAGGCCGATCCCGAAAAAGAACAATGCCCAGATCACCGAGAAATCCTGCGGCGCGGTCCACCATGTGCCGGCGGCCCCGACGACATAGAGAATGGAAAACAGCCAGATCCAAGGCAGTTTTCGGCCAGAGCTGTCTGCAATCGCGCCCAAAATCGGGGCAAGCACCGCAATCAGAATGCCGGTCAGGGTTAGCCCGTAACCCCAATAGGCCTGCGATTGTGCTTTGGCCGCGTCAAGGGTCATGCCGCCTTCAACCAAGGCAGCGGTGGCCGTTTGGGCAAAATAGGGTCCAAAAATAAAGGTCAGCATCAGGGTGTTGTAGGGCTGACTGGCCCAGTCAAAGAAATACCAACCCCAGATCCGCTTGCGCGCGCTTATGTTTGCCATTGTCCCACCCCGTTTGTTCTAAACCAAAAGTAGAACAGGCAATGAGAGGCCGCGCAAGCAAAGGTTTCATGACGGTAGGGCGCAGGTCCCCGCTGGCCCCTGAACGTCACGCATCTTGCATCGGTGGCCATGGACGTTGGGCGTCTGATGCGCACCATGCGGCAACCCACTCGGGCATCGGCGGTGAGGTGACTGTCTGACCCAACGCGGCCAACACGCGGTCCGGCGTCACCAGCCCGTTTTTGTCAGTCACCGCAGAGCGGAACAGCACATGACTGGCGCATTCACCGTTCTTCTTCCACATGCTTTGCTCAAGATAGATGAATTTGTCATCCCAACACAGGGTTCGGCTGCGCATCTCGAACCGTTCAAACCCGTGGATCCGGCGGCGGAAGCGGGTGCTGACACCGGCCATTGTCATGCCCCAGCCTTCACGCCGCAAAATGCGGATCAATCCGCCACGTTGCGCCATGCCCATGCGCCCCAGATCATAAAGCGACATGGCGCGACCATTGTTCAGCTCAAGCCAGAAATCCAGGTCATGCGGCCAGCAGATGTGATGGCTTACATGGGTGTCGGTCAATGATTTGAAGGGCGGTTGGCGGCTCGCCAGCCAGGTGTCTTTGATCATGCGGACAAATGGAAACATCGGTCTCTCCTTTCACGTGATAACCGCCACCACTTGACGTGGACGTCAACCATGAACCTCGCGGCACCCTTGCGGTTTTTGGCCGCGGCGCTTAACTGAAAGGCACGTCTTTGAAAGGGCTCTTGATGACATCGCTGTTCCAAATTCTGATGCTGTTGCTCGACATCTTGTATTTTATCGTGATCGCCCATGTGATCATGTCATGGCTGATCAATTTTCAGGTTTTGAACCTGCGGCAGCAATTGGTGGCACAGATCTGGTACGGGCTGAATCGTTTGCTTGAACCGATCTATAGCCGCGTCCGGGCCATTATTCCGCAAATGGGTGGGCTTGATCTGGCGCCGCTGGTGGTGCTGATCGGTGTGGCGATCGCACGGATCGTGCTCATGAACAACGCGGCGCTGTTCTATTGACCTGAGCTGGTTCAGCCCAGAGGCACGAATTGATCGACCATTCGTGCGCAGGGACTTGTTCACCCATTATTAGTGTGGGAGTCTGCATAAAAAGAGCAGACAGTTTTAAGGACTCCCATGACAGGCGCTGCCACGCTGCTTCGTGATGTATTTGGCTTTGACGCCTTCCGCCCCGGCCAACAAGAGATTGTCGAGGCGGTGACGGATGGCGAAAATGTGCTTGCCATTATGCCAACAGGTGGCGGCAAATCCCTTTGTTTTCAATTGCCTGCGATGATGCGTGATGGTGTGACGGTGGTTATCTCTCCGTTGATTGCCCTGATGCGCGATCAGGTCCGGTCCTTGCAAGAGGCCGGTGTGGGCGCGGGGGCGCTGACTTCTGGAAACACCCCCGAAGAAACCGATGCTGTCTGGGAAGGGCTGGAGGCAGGCACACTCAAGCTGCTTTATATGGCACCGGAACGTTTGGCGGCGGGTTCCGTCACCGGAATGCTCAAACGTGTGGGCGTCAGCCTGATTGCGGTTGATGAGGCCCATTGCGTCAGCCAATGGGGCCATGACTTTCGCCCCGATTACCTGCGCATCGGCGAATTGCGCCGTGCATTGGACGTGCCGCTGGCTGCCTTTACCGCAACGGCGGACATCGAAACCCGCGCCGAGATTGTGCAAAAGCTGTTTGACGGCTCCCCACCCAAGAGCTTTCTGCACGGATTTGACCGGCCGAACATCCATCTGGCCTTTGCCGCCAAGAACAAGCCGCGCGATCAGATCCTCACTTTCGCTGCCGCTCGCAAAGGGCAATCCGGCATTGTCTATTGCGGCACCCGCGCCAAGACCGAAGGGATTGCCAAGGCGCTGCGCGACGCGGGGCAAAAGGCGATCCACTATCATGGCGGGATGGAGGCCGAAGATCGCCGGATCGCTGAACGCCAGTTTCAGCAAGAAGATGGGCTGATCGTCTGCGCCACCGTGGCCTTTGGTATGGGGGTCGACAAACCTGACATCCGTTGGGTTGCCCATGCGGATCTGCCCAAAAGCATCGAGGCCTATTATCAGGAGATTGGCCGCGCGGGGCGCGATGGTGCGCCTGCCGAAACGCTGACGTTGTTTGGCCCTGATGACATCCGGTTGCGCCGGTCGCAGATTGACGAAGGCCTTGCGCCGCCGGAACGCCGCGCGGCGGATCATGGTCGGTTGAATGCATTGCTGGGGCTGGCCGAGGCGCTTGAATGCCGCCGCAAGACCCTGCTCAGCTATTTTGACGAAACCGATGTGACTTGCGGCCGTTGCGATCTGTGTGACACCCCCGCCGAGGTCTTCGATGGCACCACCGCTGTGCGCAAGGCATTGTCTGCCATTTTGCGCACCGAAGAATGGTTTGGCGCGGGTCATCTGATCGATATTTTACTCGGTGTGGAAACCGACAAGGTCAAGGCGCGTGGTCATGCCAGCCTGCCAACCTTTGGTGTGGGCGGTGAATACGACCGTCGCCAATGGCAGGCGGTGTTCCGGCAGATGATGGGCCATGATCTGATCCGACCAGATCCTGAACGCCACGGCGCTTTGCGCATGACCGATGCGGCCCTGCCGATCTTGCGCGACGAGGCCAAGATAAACCTGCGCCGCGACACGATCAAAGCGGCGGGTGCAACCCGCAGACCTGCCGTCAAAGCGATGGTCAGCGAAGAAGATGCGCCGCTGCTCTCCGCGCTCAAGGCCAAGCGACGGGCGCTGGCCGAGGTGGCCAAGGTGCCAGCCTATATCATCTTTACAGACCGCACCTTGATCGAAATGGCCGAAACGCGCCCCCGTGATCTGGATGGCATGGCGCGCATTGGCGGGGTGGGCGCGAAAAAGCTGGAAACCTATGGCGCGGCTTTCCTTGAAGTGATCAATGGAGAGGCTGAACAGATGCATCCCACCCGCCGCAAACTGGCCGGACGTGAGGCGGGCAATGTCTATGACCAGCTGTTGCAGGTGCAGGCCGATCTGGCGCGGGGTTTAGCGGGCACAGACAAACCGCTGAGCTGTTCTGCATCCCAGCTTGCCAAGGTGGCACAACTGCGCAATGCCGATGAAACCGCATTGGAGCGACTGTTGGGGGAACGCCGGGCAGATCGTTTTGGGCCGGCCTTTCTGGACGTCCTGCGGGACGCGGGCTAGATCAGTCAGACCGAAGGGGAGAGTTCTATGTTGGTGGTGATTTCTCCGGCCAAAAGGCTGGATTGGGCAGAGCGGGACGTGACAACAACGCAGCCCGATTTTCAGGATGATGCCGTGCGGCTGGCCAAGACCGCCCGCAACCTGACTTTGGGCAAACTCAAAGGTTTGATGGATCTCAGCGATGATCTGGCTCGGCTTAACCGTGACCGGTTCAATGCCTTTGAATCGGAACCATCTGACAAGACCACCCGGCCTGCAGCGCTGGCCTTTGCCGGTGATACCTATCAGGGGCTGGAGGCTGCGAGTCTGGACGCCGATGAAATGGCATGGGCGCAGGAGCATCTGCGTATTCTGTCGGGCCTTTATGGTGTATTGCGCCCCTTGGATGCGATCCAACCTTACCGTCTGGAAATGGGCAGTCGGCTCAAAACCCGGCGGGGTGCGAACCTCTATGACTATTGGCGTGACGGGCTGTCAAAGGCGCTGAATGCGCAGGCTGAACAGGTTGGAACGGATGTGCTGATCAATTGCGCCAGTCAGGAATATTTTGGCGCGGTGGCCCCAAAGGCCCTGAAACTGCGGGTGATCACACCGCAATTCATGGAGGACAAGGGCGACGGCAAAGGGCCCAAGATCGTCAGCTTTTTTGCCAAAAAGGCACGTGGTGCCATGGCGCGATTCATTGTGCAGAACCGGCTCACCGAGGCCGACGCAATCCGCGACTTTGATATCGGTGGCTATGCCTGGCAAGAGGCCGCATCGACGCCCGATAAACCGGTGTTCGTGCGGCCTTACCCATCATCCTGAGGGGGGTGGAGCGGGGCAAGATCTGCCGTCCAGACCGCTTCGATTTGCTCAAGAATTTGCGGCTTTCGCAAGGGCTTGGTCAGATAATGATCCATGCCCGCCTCAATCAAAACCCTGTCATCTCCGGCCATGGCATGGGCGGTCATTGAGATGATCGGCACACGCTGCCCGGTTCCGGATTCCAATTGGCGGATTGCGGCGGTGGCTTCCTTTCCGTCCATTTTGGGCATGGAAATATCCATAAACACCAGATCCGGCACAATGCTCTGGAACAACTCCACAGCTTCTTCACCGTTGCTGGCAAATGTCAGGTCGATGTTCAGATCCTTGATCATTTTGCGAAACACCAATTGGTTGGTCTTGTTGTCTTCAGCCGCCAGAATGCGCATCACGCGTGGGAGGATAGAAATCGCTGGCGGTCCGTGATCCGGTTCGGAATGCAATTTTGTCAATTGATCGAGCAACGCCGCACGCGGCAGCGGTTTGGGCAAAATCCCTTGGACCAGCGGTGCCGACGGATCGATAAGGGCATCGGCAGGGTGATCGGAACACAAAAGGATCGGCACGGGGAGGCCCTGTTCCCGCAGGGCCGCGCATAGTTCAAAACCGTCCATATTCGGCATGTTGTGATCGGTGATCAGCAGATCAATCTCCGGTCCAAAACAGGCCAAAGCCTCCTTGCCGCTGGCGCAGGATGTGACAGTCAAACCCAGTTGTGTCAGTTGCCGTTCCAGAATGGTGCGGTGAATGTCGACGTCATCGACAATCAGGACGTTGCGCAGATCCGCAGGGCGGGCAAAGCCAGCCGCCATGGATGCGGCCTGCGGGACCATTGGCAGTTTCACGCCAAAGCACGAACCATTGCCTTCCTCGGACGTCACCCATATGTCGCCGCCCATCATTTCCACCAACCGTTGCGAGATCGCGAGGCCCAGCCCTGTCCCGTCAAACTGCCGGTTGCGTTCGTTTTCAACCTGATTGAATTCCCCAAAGATGTGATCGACCATATCGGCGGGAATGCCGATCCCGGTGTCTTCGATCACGATGTGCACCTGCGCGGTTTTTGCATCCTCATCGACGACACCGGTCACACGGACCAGAATATGCCCCTGTGCGGTGAATTTCACAGCATTGCCAATCAGGTTGGTCAACACCTGCCGAATGCGCCCCGGATCGCCGATCAATTGGCTTGGCAAGAACAGATCATAGTCCAGTGCCGTTCGCAGCCCCTTGTCCCGCACCGAAGGTTGCAACAACATCAACACCTCTTGAATGGCGCGTTCCAGATCAAAGGGCTCAGGGTGCAGATCCAGCCTTTTGGCTTCGATCTTGGAATAGTCCAACACGTCATTGATAATCACCAGGAGTGCTTCGCCCGAGTTCTTGATCGTCTGAACATAAAGCTGTTGTTCGGCGTCCAGTTCGGTATCGGCCAGCACCTCGGCCATGCCAACCACACCGTTCATCGGCGTGCGTATCTCATGGCTCATATTGGCCAGAAACGCCGATTTGGCGCGGTTCGCACTTTCGGCAATGGCGCGGGCCTCTTTGAGCTTTTTCTCATAGGCAACCGTGGCCGTGATATCGAGGCCAAGCGAGACCATATCGCCCCCCGGTCCGCGTTGGTCATGCAGCTTGATCGACGCCCCGTTCCACAACTTGATGATCACCGGATCCGGGTCTGTCGAATGCAATCGATCCGTCATCATCTTGCGCCAGGCACGGGCGGGCAGATCGCCGGTGTTCACGATACCCTCATCGGTGAGCACTTGCAGGATGGTGATGTAGTTGACGCCCGGTTTGACCACCTCAAGCCCGTCAAACACGTTCAGATAGGCGCGGTTTGCCATGATCATCTCGTTGTCGCCATTGAAAAAGGCAAAGCCGTCCTTGATCGTTTCAATGGAATACCACAGTCGCCTTTCGGTGATGGCGATGCGTTGATTGGCGGCACTCAGGTCGGACTTGACCCGCTGGTTCTCGCCCCGGATGCTTTCCACCTCGGCGCGGGTTTCGACGATCTCCTCGCTCAGCTGCTGGGCATGTCGGCCCAACTTGCGATTGGCGGCAAAAAGCTCGGCTTTCTTAAGCTCAAGCATCCGCTCCGCCGCGAGCCTGCTGCGCCGCTCTTCGGTCAGTTTGCTGGCAAGGCTCATCCGCCGCTCCGCCATGTTTCCGTGTTCGGGCGCAGACTGCGCAATCAGGGTGAACATCCGCTTAAGGTTTGCGGCAGACTTGTCTGATTTCATGGCCCGTGGCACCTTTGCGGCATTTCTGAAGGAGATTGTGATGCTGCGTTTGCGCCTGTTGAAGAGTTTGATCGTTTGCATTGCGGCCCTTGCCGCACCGGCACGGGGGCAAGATGCGCTGCCTGATCATCGTTACCTCTTCACGCGGGATGTGGATTTTTATGGTGCCGATCTGACCAATCTCTTTGATACCACGCAAGCGGCTTGCGAACGGGCGTGCAGCGCCCAAGACACATGCGTCGCTTTCACGTTCAACACCCGCTCCCACGCATGTTTCCCCAAGTCTGCCCTGTCTGACCGGCAACCCTATGTCGGGGCCATGTCTGCCCGAAAAGTGGCGACCGATCCCGCTGCGTTGGCCATGCAATCGGCCCGCACAGGCGCGTTGGATTTCTTGCGGCAGAATGATTTTGGCAACGCCCGGCTGCAAGTCTTGGACAATGCCCGGCGGTTCACCTTTTCGGATGAAACCGCAGAGGAGCTGATCGGTGCGATGACGCTGGCAGAGCAGGGTGGGAATACAAACTCGGCGCTGCTTTGGGCCAGCCGGGCCGCCGCGTTGACAGATCGGGGCGATATCTGGGTTCGGGTTGCGGACCTGTCGCTGAAACAGGCAGACGCCACGCAGGCCAGCGGCAAGAAACGGCAGTTTCGCCGTGAAGCACTGAAAGCCGCCGTGAACGCCTATTTGCGGGCACAAACCCCGGCCATTCAGGTGAATGCCCTTGAAGCCATGTCTCGCGCCTTGGAAGTAAGCCGCCGTGGCCGGGACATGATCCCGGCATTGCGCCTTGCGCTCTCCATCGCGCCGCGGGACGATCTTGAGGCGGCCCTTGAAGATGCCATCGGGAAGTACGGGTTTCGCGTTGTTGAACACCGCGTTGACAATAACGCCGCTGCGCCGCGGATCTGTACGGAGTTTTCAGAGAAACTCGTCCAGGTCGGTGTCGATTACGACCCCTTTGTGCGCGTTGAAGGGCGCGGGCTGGCGGTGCAGTCAGATGGGAACCAGCTATGCATCGACGGGGTGGAACATGGTGCCCGATATGACGTGACCCTGCGCGAAGGCCTGCCCTCCGCCAGCGGTGAAGCCCTGCACCGAGATGTACGGTTGCGGCTTTACGTGCGGGACCGGTCCCCGCAAGTCAGGTTTGGCGGGCGGGCCTATGTGTTGCCGCGATCCGAAAAGGCGGGCATTCCGGTCGAGACAGTGAACGTAGACACATTGGACCTCAAGTTGCGCCGGGTCAGCGACCGCAACCTGGTGCGGGCGATCCGCGAAAGCTATTTTGGACGGCCGCTCAGCAAATATGAAGACGACCAGTTCTCTCAGACATTGGCGCAGGATATCTGGGAAGGCACCGGCACGGTCCAGAACAACCTCAACGTGGACATGACCACCCGTCTGCCTTTGGGCGATATCCTTGGCCAACAGCCTGCTGGGATATACACGCTCAGCGCCTCGGTGCCGGGGCAGGATCCCTATGACAATCCCGCCGCGACCCAATGGTTTGTCTTGTCCGATCTTGGCATTTCCACCCTGTCGGGTGTGGACGGCCTGCATGTCGCCGTGCGCCGCCTGACCGACGCAGAGCCCCGCGCCGGTATCGAGCTGAGCCTGATTTCCCGCGCCAATGCCGTGCTTGGAAAGGCCACCACCGATTCAAGCGGGTTCGCCCAGTTTCCTGCCGGGCTCAGTCGCGGCAATGGTGGATCTGCCCCGGCATTGTTGATGGCGGAAGACGGCTCGCATGATGTTGCATTCCTGCCTTTGACCGATCCCGCCTTTGACCTGTCCGACCGGGGTGTCGAGGGGCATCCACCCGCTCCGCCCATTGATGTGTTCATGACCACAGATCGCGGCGCCTACCGCGTGGGCGAGACGATCTATGCCACCGTCCTGACCCGTGATGCACAGGCGCAGGCGATTGATGAGCTGCCAGTGACCGCGATCCTCAAACGACCCGACGGTGTGGAATACAGCCGCAGCCTCAGCAGTGATGCGAAGGCGGGCGGTCATGTTTTTGCATTGCCCTTAGGGGCGGATGTGCCGCGCGGCGCTTGGCGGATTGACATACTGACCGATACAACAGAGCCCGCATTGGCCAGCCAGACCGTGCTGGTCGAAGACTTCTTGCCAGAGCGGATTGATTTCGACCTGTCCCTGCCGGACAGTCCATTGCGCCTGACATCATCGCCGTCGCTCAATGTTCAGGTGGACTATCTCTTTGGCGCGCCGGGGGCCAATCTGGACGTTGAAGGGGACGTGCGCCTGCGGGCCAAGCGCGGGATTGACGGTTGGCCGGGCTATCGCTTTGGCCGCCATGACAGCGCGTTCCGTACCCAAACCCGTTTTATCGGCAATGCCGTCACTGATGCGGCAGGCAAGGCGGTTCTGCCGCTGACACTGCCGAAGCTGGAACAAGATCCAGGACTGCCGATGGAGGCCGAGATAATCCTTCGGGTCGCCGAAGGATCAGGCCGTCCGGTCGAACGCCGCCTGACCAATGCGGTGGTCAGCGACATGCCGATGATTGGCATCAAGCCATTGTTTGAGGATGTTCTGGCAGAAGGCAGCGAAGCGGCGTTTGACCTGATCGCCCTGGGTTCGCAAGCACAAGCGATGCCAATGCAGGTGCGCTGGACCCTGAACAAGGTCGAGACCCGTTATCAGTGGTATCAGCTTTACGGCAACTGGGAATGGGAGCCGACAACCCGTCGCACCCGTGCCGCTACTGGTGAGGTCACGCTGGGTGCAGAGCCTGTATCAGTATCCGCGCCAACTGAATGGGGCGAATATGAGCTGGTCGTGGAGCGGATCGGCAGTGATTACGCCGCCGCCTCGGTTGCGTTCTATTCCGGCTGGTATGGCGGAGATGGATCAACCGACACGCCAGACCGGCTTGAGATGTCGCTTGATGCCGAAAGCTACGCTGTCGGTGATCCGGTGCGCCTGCGCGTTGCTGCAAAAACCGGGGGTGTTGCGCTTGTATCTGTGCTGTCCAACCGGGTGATCGAACGCAAGGCGGTGATGGTGAACGCGGGGGAGAACATGATCCCGCTCACTGTGACGGATGCTTGGGGCAGCGGCGCTTATGTCACCGTGTCCTTGCTGCGCGGCATGGACGAAGCCGCCGGCCTGAACCCCGCCCGCAGTCTTGGTCTCGCCCATGCCTCGGTGCGCCCCGGAAAGCGGGCACTGTCCGTCAGTCTGGACGCGCCAAAGGTGGTAGATGGGCAGGCCGGCACCCTGCGCGCCGCTGTGCAGGTCGAGGGCGTGCAACCGGGCGAGACCGCCTATGTGACGCTGGCCGCAGTGGACGTGGGCATTTTGAATCTCACTGGGTTCAGAGCCCCGGATGCAAGCGATCACTATTTTGGCCAGCGCCGCTTGGGTGTCGAAATGCGCGACATCTATGGCCGCTTGATTGATGGGATGAACGGGGCGCTTGGCACGGTCAGATCCGGCGGGGATGCCGCCGCCAGCGCCCAGGTACAATCGCCGCCCCCGACCGAAGAGCTGATGGCGTTTTTCACAGGTCCGATCACGGTTGGCCCCGATGGCCGCGCCGAGGTTGAGATCATTCGCCCTGCCTTTAACGGCACAATCAAGTTAATGGCGGTGGCATGGTCTCCCAGCGGGGTTGGGGAAGCCTCTGCCGATGTGGTCGCCCGCGATCCGGTTGTGGTCACGGCCTCCCTGCCGCGGTTCCTTGCCCCGGGCGATCAAAGCCGGATGTTGTTGGAGTTGGTCCATGCCGAAGGGTCAGCAGGGCAGATGTCACTGCAAGCCTTTGCAGACGCAGGTCTCTCCTTGGGTGACTTACCTGCGAATGTGACCCTGCCTGAAAAAGGCAGCCTGCGCATCAATGTGCCGGTCACCGGGCGCGAGATTGGCGATCACCTGATTACCGTTTCGCTCACCACGCCGGACGGTAAGGAATTGCGCAAAGTGCTGACTGTGCCGGTGCGCATCAATGATCCGGAAGTGGCAGTCACGCGTCAGTTCTCGCTGGGCCAAGGTGAAACCTTCACCTTTGATGGCAATGTGTTCGCGGGCCTGCGCCCGGGCACCGCGTCGGCCACGCTGACGGCTGGACCCTTGGCGCGGTTTGATGTGCCCGGCTTGCTCCGCCAGCTTGACCGCTACCCTTACGGATGCACCGAACAGGTCACCTCAAGCGCGATGCCACTGCTGTATCTCAGCTCGGTCGCGCAATCGGCAGGTTTGGGGGAACCCGCGCGGATCAATGACAAGATCGGCAAAGCCATTGAACGGGTGCTGAACCGGCAGGCCAGTAACGGTGCCTTTGGATTGTGGCGTGCGCAATCGGGTGACTTCTGGCTGGATGCCTATGTCACCGATTTCCTGTCGCGGGCGCGGCATGAGGGGCATGCAGTGCCGGATCTGGCCTTCTCGCTGGCGATGGACAACCTGCGCAACCGGATCAATTATGCCCCCGATTTCGATGCGGGCGGCGAAGACGTGGCTTACGCCCTGTTGGTGTTGGCCCGTGAGGGCGCGGCGCAGATGGGCGATCTGCGCTACTATGCGGACACCAAGGCCGATGACTTCGGAACGCCGCTGGCTGCGGCGCAATTGGGTGCGGCGCTGGCCGCCTATGGTGATCCGGTGCGGGCTGATATGATGTTCCGCAAGGCAGGATTGCTGTTGTTGCGGGATCGTGACAGGCGCCAAGGCTGGCGCGATGATTATGGCACCAACCTGCGGGACACGGCGGCGGTGCTCAAGCTCAGCGCCGAAGCCGGAAGCGCTGCTATTGATCCGGCAACCTTGATCAGTTGGACCCGCCGTGAGACGGGCCGCTTGTCCACACAAGAAGCGGCTCAGGTTGTGCTGGCGGCCCATGCCCTGACCGGCCCGCAAGCAGTTTCGGGGCTGGAGGTGGATGGCGCAGCGGTTGCTGGCCCGTTGGTAAAGCGATTGATCGACGCTGCACCGATATCCTCCAAGATCCGCAATGCCAGTGATGTGGCAATGGATGTGACCCTGACCGCCTTTGGCGTCCCCGAGGTCGCGCCAGAGGCGGGCGGTTATGGCTATAGCATGACGCGGCGCTATTTCACTATGGACGGCAATCTGGTCGAGGGGGCAGTGCAGACCGGAGAACGGATGGTCGTCGTGATCGAAGTGACCCCGTTTGAGGATATCGGTGCACGCCTGATCGTTGACGATCCCTTGCCCGCCGGGCTTGAGATAGACAACCCCAACCTGCTGCGCAGCGGCGAGATCGGCGCGTTAAGCTGGCTGAGCACCAAACCTGCCGAAAACGCCGAGTTCCGCAGTGACCGGTTCATTGCCGCCGTTAATCACCGCAAAGCAGAGCCGTTCCAACTGGCCTATATCGTGCGGGCGGTGACACCGGGGCAATACCATCACCCGGCGGCTTTGGTCGAAGACATGTACCGCCCCGAATACCGCGCGACGACCGCCAGCGGCACGTTGACCGTTCTGCCATGATCCGCCGCTTTGGCCTTTTTGCCCTTGTTGGGTTATTGGGCCTTGGTGCGGGTCTGCGTGACGGATTTGACGCTTGGGTTGACGGGACGGCTGTGCCGCCGGTCTTGGTCGAGACTTCCGCCGAAGTACGGGACCGACACGGCGCATTGATGCGGGTATTTCCTGTTGAGGATGGCCGGGTGCGGCTGGCGGTGGCTCTGGATCAGGTGGATCCAGAGTTTATTTCCATGTTGCTGCGCTATGAGGACAAGCGGTTTTATCGGCATAGCGGGGTTGATCCCCTGGCAATGCTGCGCGCGGCAAGCCAGGCCTTATGGCAAGGCGAGATCGTATCCGGCGGGTCGACCCTGACAATGCAGGTGGCACGGTTGTTGGAAAATTCCGGCACCGGGCGTTGGCAGGGCAAACTGCGGCAAATTCGGCTGGCACTGGCGCTGGAACGGCAGTTGGACAAGGACCAGATCCTGTCTCTGTATCTCCTGCATGCGCCCTATGGCGGTGCGGTTGAAGGGGTCCGTGCCGGATCGCTGGCTTGGTTTGGCAAGGAACCGGCGCGTTTGACCATGGCAGAGGCGGCCTTGTTGGTGGCCCTACCACAAGCGCCTGAGGCCCGCCGCCCCGACCGCCACCCGGCCCGCGCCGCTGCGGCCCGCACCCGCGTGCTGCAGCGCACCCAGCCCGCCGCTGGTGTCCATCTGTTAAAACTGCCAAGCAAGATGGTGCCCTTTGTCCGATTAGCGCCGCATCTGACAGATCGGATCGCGGCGGAAGACCCTTTGCGGCAACGGTTCGACCTGACGCTGGATGCCCGGTTGCAAACCCAACTCGAAGCGCTGGCCGGCCATGCGGTCCGGGGCCAGCCACGCGGCGTATCAGCGGCGATATTGGTGGCCGATCACCGCACCGGCGCGATACTGGCCTCGGTGGGATCGCCGCGATATTCTGCAGGGGGCGGCGCCGCGGGGTTTGTCGATATGACCCGCGCGATCCGTTCACCGGGATCGACCCTCAAACCTTTTGTCTATGGATTGGCCTTTGATCAGGGTCTGGCACATCCCGACACGCTGATCAACGACGCTCCCGTGGCTTTTGGCCGCTACGCGCCCCAGAATTTCGACGGTCAGTTTCGCGGCGAGTTGACGGTGCGCGAGGCGCTGCAATTGTCTCTCAACATCCCGCCTGTCCTGCTCACTCAAGAGCTGGGCGCGGCGCGGTTGATGGCGGGCCTACGGGCGGGCGGTGCGGTGCCGCATTTGCAGGGCAAGCCGGGGTTGGCCGTGGCGCTGGGCGGTGTGGGCCTCACGCTGACGGATTTGGTGCAACTCTACGGGGCGCTGCCGCAGGGCGGTCGGGCTGCGCAGCTTTATGCATTGCAAGGCGGTGCGCAACAGTCCCAGCGGCGCATGATGACCCGCGCTGCCGCATGGCAGGTTTCCCATATCTTGGCCAGCATCACGCCGCCAAACGGCGCGGCCGCACGTGCCAGGCAGATCGCCTATAAGACAGGCACCTCCTACGGGCACCGGGATGCATGGGCGATCGGGTTTGACGGGGCACATGTGATTGGCGTCTGGCTTGGCCGGCCGGATGGCACGCCGGTGCCGGGGGTCTTTGGCGGTGATCTGGCCGCCCCGATCCTGTTCGAGGCCTTTGGCCGTCTGAAAACCGCCCCCGATCCCTTGCCTGGACCGCCGCCCGAAACCCTGATCGTCAGCACCGCGTCCTTGCCCGCGCCCCTGCAAAGGTTCCGACCCCGCGACGCGGTGTTTGCCGGGGCCGCAAACTACCCCGTTGTGGCCTTTCCGCCGGATGGCGCGGTTTTGCAGCGTGGCCTTGATGGGGTTTCATTGAAACTGCGGGCCGGGGTATTGCCTTTGACCATACTGGTAGACGGGGCACCGATTGTCACCGGATTGCACCGCCGCGATGTGGTTCTGCCGCTGACATCGCCGGGGTTTTCACGCATTTCGGTGATTGACGCCATGGGGCAGGCCGTGCAGGTGCAAATCAGGCTGGACTGACCTTTGCGCAGCTGTCACCAGTGGCACGCTGCCCCTAACCAAGAGCCTTTGTATGTCCCTCGCCCTGTCTGTTCTTCCGCTGATCCTGATCATCGCCCTGGGGTATCTGCTGGCCAAAAGCGAGGTGCTGCCAAAAGCGGATTGGAAAGGCATCGAAACGCTGAGCTTTCGGGTGCTGATCCCTGCTGTACTGATCCTGACCCTGTCGCGCACAGATTTGTCCTTTGCCCTTTACGGCGGTGTCATGCAGGGGTTCTTGCTGACCTGGGCGGTGATTGCCATTCTGGCACTCATGCTACGCGTGTTGCCGCAAGCGCGGCTTGCCAACCCAGGTTTCACCACGATCTTTCAGACAGGCACCCGCTGGAATGCCTTTGTTGCCCTCGCTGCGGCAGAGCAGTTCCTGGGCGCCTCCGGACTTGGTGTCATCGCCATCGCGATTGCGCTTTTGATCCCGACGATCAATGTCACCTGCATCATTGTTCTCACGGCATTTGGCCCGCAATCGGCAAGCACAGCGCAGGTGATCAAAACCGTCGCCAAAAACCCGTTGGTGCAGGCCTGCGCGGCAGGATTGATCATCTATTTCAGCGGCATCACCCTGCCAATGCCGGTGATCGAAGCCCTCGATATGGTCGGCAGAGGGGCCCTGGCCGTCGGCTTACTCGCCGTCGGTGCCGGCGTCAGCTTGCGGCGGCTGGGCCGGTGGGATTGGAGGCTGGGCACAGCGGTGGTGTTGCGGCCTCTGCTGGCTCCCGCGGTGTTCGCGACCATCGCCGCAGCGCTGTCCCTCAGCCCGGAACAAACATTGGCCGGCGTATTGGTCTTTGCCGCACCTGCCGCCTCCAATGGCTATATCGTGGCCAAGCAGATGGGCGGTGATGCTGACCTTTATGCAGATGTCCTGACTTGGCAAACCGTTTTGTCGCTGGCGGTTCTCCCGCTTTGGGCTGGATACATACTGGGCTGAGTCTTGCCCATGTCGAGACAGGGCGGACTGCAGATATTGCCCCGCTTTGCCGCGCTGGATAGAACACAGGTATGAAACGCATTTTCCCATTGTTGATGGCGCTGGTGATCGCACAGCCACTTGGTGCACATCCGCATGTCTTTATCGACACGGGGCTTGCCCTCGACTTTGGTCCCGAGGGCCGGTTGCAACGGGTAAAAGTGACATGGATCTATGATGCGTTCTATTCCCTGCTCATCACCCAGGACATGGAACTTGATCCGGACGGCGATGGGATCCTGAGCCCGGCTGAACAGTCAGAGCTCATTGGCTTTGACATGCAATGGGTGGAGGGGTTCAACGGTGATCTGGTGATCACCCAAGCCGGGCAGGAACTCGCTTTGTCAGGGCCGCAGGATGTGGGGGCCACTTTCGAGAACGGTCAGATCATCACCACTCACTGGCGCGATGTGACCCAGGATCAGCCTGGCAGCGGCAACTATGAAATCACGCCCTATGATGCCAGCTATTATACTGCCTATGAAGTCACCCAACCGGTGCAGCTTTCTGGCGCGGATCAATGCCGCAGCCGGATCGCGATGCCCGACATCACCGCCGATCTTGATGCATTGCGTCAGGAATTGTTTGCTCTCGACAGGCAGACCCAACCTGAGGACGCAGGCCTGCCGGATATCGGCGCAAAGTTTGCCACCAAGGTGATCGTGACATGCGCATCATCCTGAGTTTGGCCGCCGCTGCGGTGATCTTGCTTTTGCTGGTGCTGTGGGCAGGAGGCGGCGTGGATGCCATTGGCCAATGGGCCGCCGCGCAGCAACGCAGTTTTCAAAACACCATCGCCCTTGCCTTGAGGGCAGCACGTGCAGGCGAGAGCGGCGCTGTTGTTGCGTTGCTTGGCGCTTGTTTTGCCTATGGTCTGGCCCATGCGGCGGGTCCGGGGCACGGGAAGGTTTTGATCGGCGGGTATGGATTTGGCCGTGCTGTGCCGATGCTGCGTCTGTCAGTGATTGCACTGCTGGCATCTCTGGGGCAGGCCGTGACAGCGGTGGCCTTGGTCTATGCCGGTGTGCTGATCCTGAACCTTGGCCGGGACAGCATGATCGGGTTTACAGAACAGATTATGGCTCCGGTCAGCTATGGCGCGATTGCCCTGATCGGTCTTTGGCTATTGTGGCGCGGTTTGCGCCGGATGTCTGGGCGCGGTGAAACCCATACTCAGGATCATGCCCACGACCATGGCGCAGAAGTGTGCGGGCACTGCGGCCATGCCCATGGCCCAACACTGGACCAGGTCGGGCAAGCCGGCGATCTGCGGACCGCCTTGGCATTGATTGCGGGTATCGCGGTGCGACCTTGCACCGGCGCGCTTTTTGTTTTGATCATCACATGGCAAATGGGCATCGGGTCGCTGGGCATTGCGGGTGCTTTTGCGATGGCCGTTGGAACGGCGTTGATCACCATCTCAGTGGGCTTGGCCGCCTCTGGCCTGCGCGGCGGTTTGCTGGCGGGCCTTGCCGGTTCCACCCGTCTGGCCCAGGTCGCATCGGTTGTTGAAACCCTTGCCGGAGCGGTGGTCTTCGCCATTGCGCTCACGCTGCTTTTGCGGGCGATTTAACACCGCCATGTCATTGTGATCAGGATGGGCGATCAAGCCGTAGGATCATCCCGTGCTTTTCATCGGCGTTGTATCCAAGGCGCTCATAAAATCCCTTGGCGTCATTGTCCCGTCCGGTCAATAGCATGATCTTGGAGGCTTTGGCGTCTTGCGCGGTGTCGGCAAGTGCCATCATCACCGCACGGGCAAATCCTTGCCCACGCGCGTCTGGGAGGGTCACGACATTTTCGATCAATCCAAAAGGGCGTCCATGATAGGTCATGTTCGGCATCAAATGCAGGGTTGCCATGCTCACGATCCGTCCGTCATGCGCCGCACCCATGACGGTTGTACCGGGATAGCTCAGCAACGCGGCAAATGCGCCGAGGCCGTCTTCAAAGTTGATCAGACTGTGACCTGTCGAAAGCGCCGCGTAAAGCTGCCGTGCGTCGGCGTAATCGGCAATCGTCAAAGGGCGGCAAAGGCCTGTCACCTCCGCCCTTCCCTCAGCCAGCCAGTGGTGATCAGCGCGGTTGCCAAAATCAGCACCAACCATGGCGGCAGAATCGGGGTTTGTCGCACATCCAAGGTCTCGTAAGCGCCGCGCGGTGTCAGTCCGACCCAGCCGCGCCCGGCCGCCGGACGGCCCGCCCGCACATTGCGCAGGCGCGGCACGCCATCTTCAATCCGGGCAACACCGCCACGCAGCGCCGAGACAACCGGCTGTAGCGCTTCTTCACTCGCAATGGTCTCGACAAACTCGCGCGGGGCGGCAGGGCCAAGCCCGATCACCGCACCTTGTTCCCCGTTCGCCAACCGGTAGAGGCCAATTTCCGGCCCCTGGAAATTACCTTCAAAGGTGCCGGGGGCTATCTGGGTCATTGTGACCTCGCTGCTGTTGCCTGCAGGATCGGTGACCGTCACGGGCGCTACGGTTTCGCCCAAGGTGCGGCGCAGGATGCGCATGTTTTGCCCCTCGGCGGTTGCGGTGAGGGCTTCTTCTTCAAGCTCGGGTTCTTTCATCATCCAGTGGGCCAAGCGGCGCAGCAGTTCCAGTTGCGGCCCGCCGCCCTCGTAGCCACGGCTCCATAGCCATGCGTGATCCGAGGCAAGCAGCGCAACGCGCCCTTCCTCAACTCGATCCAGCACCAGCAAGGGCCGCCCGTCGATGCCTTCCATAACCACATGCCCCTGCGGATCGGCCACATCAATCTGGCGCAGCCAGCGGCCCCAATCACCATTGCCGGGCAGGTCCACGGTGACAGGATGGCGTTTGCCCAGATCTGTGACTTGCGGCAGATAAGGATCTTCGAGCACGCGGGCCGTCGGTGTCGCCGGCAATACCGATCCCAGTGGCGATCGGAAAATGCTATCAGCACTGGCAAAATCAGGTCCAGCGGCCACCAGAACTGCCCCGCCTTGGCGGATGTAATTGGCGACGTTGTCCAGATAAAGCGCCGGCAGTATGCCGCGCCGCTTATAACGGTCAAAGATGATCAGATCAAAATCGTCGATCTTGTCCATGAACAATTCGCGGGTGGGAAAGGCGATCAGAGAAAGTTCATTCACCGGCACCCCGTCTTGTTTTTCTGGTGGGCGCAGGATGGTGAAATGCACCAGATCGACGGAGCTGTCAGACTTTAGCAGGTTGCGCCATGTGCGCCCGCCGGGATGCGGCTCGCCGCTGACCAGCAGAACCCGCAACCGGTCGCGCACACCGTTTATCTGGATCAGGGCGGCATTGTTGCGGTCGGTCAGCTCACCCTCTGCTTGCGGTAGCGAAAACCGGATCACGTTGCGCCCGCCATGGGGCAAGGTCACAGGCAGGTCCAGATCCTGACCGATCGGCACCCGGAAACTCTGGGCCGGCTCGCCATCTATTGAGATGTCCAACACTGCCAATTCCTGTCCCGCGGGTGCCGCACCCAGATCGTCAATGCGCAAGGTGAGTGTCACGGGCTCACCAATAATCGCAAAGGCAGGCGCATTGCGCACGGTTAACCGGCGGTCCCAATCAGTGGATTGGCCAGACAGGATCAGATGCATCGGCGCGGGCAGGTCCACCGGCAAATCCGCGTCATGAATGCGCCCGTCGCTCAATGCGAGAATACCCGCCACCCGCGCAGAAGGTTCCTCGGCCAGGGCCTCCGCCAATGCGGTCATCAATTCGGTTCCGGTATCGCCCTCGCCATCGCCCACAGTGATGCGGCGCAACTCCGTGTTCGGGCGGGCCGCCACAGCGGCGGCCAATGTTTCTTCCGCCCTTTGGGTTTGGCCTGCACGGGTGCCGAGTTTTTGGCTGGCGCTTTCATCCGAAACCAACAGCACAATGTCATTCAGCGGCGCGCGGTCCTCTTGTTGATAGGACGGACCCGCCAGCGCGCCCAACACAACCAAAGCCGCCAATGCCCGCAATGGCCAGCCGTTCAACCCCCGCAGGACCGCAAGGATGATCCCCACGAGGGCCACCATAATCACCATCAGCAACAGTGGCAGCGGGATCAACGGGTCAAAAACAAGTGTTGCGGTCATTGGCCCAACCGATCCAGCAAGGCAGGCACATGCACCTGATCCGATTTATAATTCCCGGTCAGCACATGCATGACCAGATTAACGCCGAAGCGATGGGCAAGCTCACGCTGGCGCTCCCCCGCGTAGCCGCGCCCGACTGGCAACAAGGGCGCACCATCACCGCGCACAGCCCATGCCGCCGCCCAGTCATTCCCGCCGATCACCACCGGCGTCACCCCGTCATTGAGGTTTCTAAATGGCATCCCTTCGATGCGTTCGGCATCGGGCGGCGCGGCCTCGACCCACACATCACGGCTGGAATGTCGGCCGGGGAAATCCTGCAGCAGATAAAAGGTCCGGGTCAGAACGTGATCCACGGGCAGCGGCTCCAGCGGTGGAATATCCAGCGGCGCGGCCAATTCCCGCAGTTTCCGGCCATTCGGGCTGGCGGCGCCATAACGGGAAATATCTGCATCCCGCGTGTCGAAGAGGATCAAGCCGCCAGACCGCAGATATGCGTTCAGCTTGCCGTAGGCTTCGCTGGACGGGCGCGGCTGATCGGGGGTGATCGGCCAATATAGGATTGGGAAAAATGCCAGCTCGTCTACTTCCAGATCGACGGATGTGGGCGGCGCAGGCTCAACTGAGGTGCGGAAAAACAGGATATCCGACAACCCCTGCAAACCGGCAAAAGCAATGTCGTCCAGTTGCCTGTTCCCGGTGATTATATGGGCCAGCGATACGTCCACCGTTGCAGCAAGGGCAAAATCGTCGCCATTGTCCTGCGCCTCGGCCGGGGTGGTCCAGCCAAATGCCGGAAGCAGAAGGGCCAGCGCCATCGCCGGTGCGTTTCGGCGCAAGAGGCGGCCGGACAGGGACAGGGTTGCCACCACATCGACCAATAACAGCAAGATCGAAAGGCTCAATAGCAGGCCCGCGATCGGCTGTTCCGGTGCAACGGCAAAGCCGCGCACGGGAACGCTGACAGGCCAGCTGGCTGGGGTCAAAGCACTGTCTTGAGTGAACACATTGCGGGCCAAGCGGCTGTCGCCGCTGCCGTAAACGCCCGGCCGCAGTGTTGGGCCAGCGGGGGCCGCGACCAGGTCCGCGCCGTCTACACCGGGCAGATTGCCCGCATCAAACAACGCACCATATCCATCCATCACCCGCAGCGGTGTCCATGTGGTACCGGCCAAATCCTTGGCCTTGGGTGCTGCAGAAGCTGACGACACCGCCAGCCGTTCCATCATTTCGACAAAGAGACCGGACAAAGGCAAGGTGGACCATTCCGCCGTGGCGGTGACGTGGAATAGGACGATCTGGCCCTGGCCCACGGTCTTGCGCGTGACCAAAGGTGTACCATCGCTGAGCGCGGCAATCACCCGATTGGCCAAGGATGGATCGGGTTGCGCCACGACCTGAGCGGTGACAACAACATCATCCGGAATGCGCAGTCCAAAAAACGGCGAGGTCTCGCGGAACGGGGCCAGTGCTTTGGGTTCTCCCCAACTCATCGCGCCGCCGACGCTGCGCCCGCCAGCCCGCAGTCGCACCGGCATAAGCGGATCTTCGTCAATGCGGCTGATGTCGCTGGCGGCGATGCGCGGCCCTGCAAAGCGGACCAACATACCCCCCTTGTTGATCCATTCCTGCAAAGGCTGGTTTTCGGCATCCGAGATGGTCGCAATGTCGGCCAGCACAATCACATCGGGGTTGGCGGGCAGAACATCGGTCAGCGTCCCATCAATCAAATCAGCTGTCGGCTGCAGCGCCTGTTCGATGTAATGCAGCGGCGACAGCAGTTGCAGCCCCTCTTGATCATTCCGCCCCCCGATCAAGGCTACCTCGCGGCGGCGCAGGGCGTCATCGACCAATGTGATCGCGCCTGCGGATCGCTGTCCGGCGATGGCAAAACCGGTGATGCGGGCACGCAATTCCGCGGGCAAGGAAAGCTCTGCTTCGGCGGTGGTCGCGCCGCTGTCAAATGTCGCCTCCGCCGTGGCCAGGATACGGGCATTGCCTGCCGGATCGCGTCCTTCGGCCTGCAACACCACGGTTCTGTCTGGGCCGGCCAAGGCGCGTTGAACATTCAGTTTGACCACGCTGTCTTGATAGGTGGCAGGGGCGATGGCCAGGACGTTCGCGGCGGTCTGGAATACCTCGACAGCCCCCTTTGACTGCAAATCTGACAGAAGATCAGCCCGGCCCGGATAATCGAGCGCATCACTGAACCAGATCGTGTCAAAAGCGGGCAGTTCTGTGATGATTGCGCGGGCTTTGCCTATGACCGTGGGGGCAGGTTGCCATGCGGCAGGTGCAAATCCGGCAAGCCGGTTGCGCCAGACATCTGCTGATTGAAAGGACGGTTGATCGGGGCGGGTCAGGGTCAGAATCCCCACGGTGCGTTCGGCCCGGCCCGCACGAACAAGTTGCGCTTCGATGGCTTGGGTCTGTTGCTGCCAACGTGCTGCGCCAGCCCATGATCCGTCGAGTACAATCAGCAATGGGCCGGTCCCGGCGTCCTGATCCTCTTCGGGGTTCAGGACCGGTCCGGCCAACCCTAAAATGATCGCCGCCACAGCCAACATCCGCAGCAGCAAAAGCCACCACGGGGTGCGATCAGATACGGTTTCGTCGTCTTTCAACCCCAGCAGCAGTGCGACACCCGGAAAGCGGCGCCGGATCGGTGCCGGCGGCACGGCCCGAAGAAGCAACCACAAGATCGGCAAGGCCAACAGCGCCGTTAAAATCCATGGAGAGGTAAATCCAATGCCGCCCAGAATGGTCATGTCGCCACACCCCGCCGCGCATCAAGCGCCCCGTAGAGCCAAAGCAATGCCGATTGTGCAGAAGCATCCGTATGGTGCAGCCCGTATTGCCATCCGGTCAGGGCGCAAAGCTCCGACAACTCCTGCTTGCGGGCGGCGAGCCGCTCCAGATAGCGGGATTTAAGGTCATTTGCCTTGAGAGTTTCATGGCTCAATGTGCCGCCCATGCTTTCGAAAATAGTGCGGCCCGTGAAGGGGAATGCCTCTTCGGAGGGATCGAGCACATGATACAAAACCCCGCGCACACCGCGATCTGCCGCTTTGGTCAGCGCCAGCTTGACCGCTTCGAGATCGCCCATGAAATCAGAAATGAACACGGCCCGCGCATGGGGTATCATCGCGCGGTGTTCAGGTGGGCTGTAATCGGCAGGGTCGTCTTGCGTCAGCATCTCGGCAAGGCGCAGCACCTGCGGGTTGCCCCGGCGCGGCGGCAGGGCGGTGCCGGTCAGGCCCACGCGTTCACCGCCTCGGATCAGCAGAATACAGAGCGCCAGACCCAAAAGCCGGGCCCGATCTGCCTTGTCCGGCAAATCCTTGTTCGAGGCAAAGCGCATCGAGGCGCCCTGATCGACCCACAGCATCACCGATTGGGCAATCTGCCACTCGCGTTCGCGTACATATTCCTGATCGCCCATGGCCGATCTGCGGTGGTCAATCATCCGGCGACTGTCGCCGTGTTGCGCGGGTCTGTACTGCCAGAAATCGTCACCCAGGCCCGCGCGCCTGCGACCATGTGCGCCCAGCAGAACCGCGCCCGCCAAATGCTCCGCCCGCGCCAAAAGCGCCGGAAGCCGGGCGGCCTGTTCTTCGGCCTTGGCGCGGAGGGTGGTTTGCGGTGTCACGCGGCGGCCTTTGTCCCGCCAAGGGCTGCGGCCGTGTCGTCAATCAACGCCTGCAAACTGTCACCCCGCGCCCGCGCAGCAAAATTCAGGGCCATCCGGTGGCTCAGCACCGGACGGGCCATTGCGGTCACGTCTTCGGCTGACGGGGCCAAACGACCTTCCAACAGTGCCCTTGCCCGCACGGCCAGCATAAGGGCTTGGGCGGCCCGTGGACCTGGACCCCAAGCGACGGTTTCCCGCACCTGGGCGCTTGCACTGCTTTCTTCGGGGCGGAAGGCACGGACCAGATCAAGGATCATCTCAACCACAGAATCGCCCACGGGCATCCGGCGGAGCAACCGCTGTGCCTCGATCAACTCGTCCGCAGTGAAAACTTGCGTCGATTGCGCCTCTGTCTCGCCCGTAGTGGCAATCAGGATATCGCGTTCGGTATCGCGGTCGGGGTAGGCCACATCAATCTGCACCAGGAAACGGTCAAGCTGCGCCTCGGGCAGGGGGTAGGTGCCTTCTTGTTCGATCGGGTTCTGCGTTGCCAAAACGTGAAAAGGGTTGCCCAAGGAACGGTTCTGCCCGGCCACAGTCACGGTCTTTTCTTGCATCGCCTGCAATAACGCCGACTGCGTCCGCGGCGAGGCGCGGTTGATCTCGTCGGCCATCAAAAGCTGGCAAAACACCGGCCCTTCGATGAACCGGAACGCTCGTGTGCCATCTTCGGCGGTGTCCAATACTTCGGAGCCAAGAATATCTGCGGGCATCAAGTCGGGAGTGAACTGTACGCGATTGCCATGCAGGCCCATCACGGTGCTGAGGGTCTCAACAAGGCGGGTCTTACCCAAGCCGGGCAAACCGATCAGCAGCCCGTGCCCTCCGCATAGCAGTGCGGTGAGGGTCAGATCCACAACCCGGTCCTGCCCGATGAAACGGTTGGTGATAGACGCTTTGGCCTCGGCCAGCTTGCCGCTCAACGCTTCAATTTGCGCCACCATATCTTCCGCTTCGGCCATGACAAATTCTCTCTCTGGTTTATATCGGTTAGTGTAAGTGTATCTCTCTGACAGGAAATGGCAAAAGCAATGAGCGGACAAAAAACCGTTACCCCCTCCGCAGAAGGCATCCTTGCCTCTGCAAAAGCCGCCAAAACACGCGGATTGCCGCCGCTTGAGAAATGGAACCCCCCGTTTTGCGGGGATCTGGATATGCACATCCGGCGTGATGGGACGTGGTTTTACCAAGGGACACCGATTGGGCGGCCCGAATTGGTCAAATTGTTCTCAACGATTCTCTGGCGGGAAGAGGACAAGTATTACCTCGTCACACCGGTGGAAAAGGTCGGGATCACAGTCGAAGACGCGCCTTTTGTTGCCGTCGATTTTGAGGTTGAGGGGACAGGCAAGGATCAACAGCTGCGGTTTGTTACCAATCTGGAAGACGAAGCATTGGCCGGGCCGGACCATCCGATCCGCGTCGTGCGCGACCCCGAAACGGGGGAGCCGTCCCCTTATGTGTTGATCCGCCGGAACCTGGAGGCGCTGATTGATCGCAAAAGTTTTTATCGGCTTGTCGATATTGGCGCTCATCATGATGGCTGGTTCGGCCTTTGGACAGGCGGGGAATTTTTTGGGATTATCCCGTCGGATGAATTGCCGGACGGGTCGTAAGGCGTCATGAAGTCAGCCGCGAACCTGAGCCTCCTGTGGCCGGAATTGCCCTATCAAGACCGGTTTGCCGCCGCCGCTGCTGCTGGGTTCAGAGCGGTGGAGGTTTTGTTTCCTTATGGGCCGGACACTGCCATCACCAAGGCTGCGTTGAAGGAGCAGAGGCTGGAACTCATCTTGCTCAATGCCCCGTCGCCGCTGTCAGACCCACGCGGGTTTGCAGCGCAGGTGGGTGACGCGGCGGCGTTTCGCGCCGATATGCAGACGGCCTTTGACTGCGCCACCTCTCTTGGCGCGTCGTTTATTCATGTCATGACCGGTGAGGCCGCAGGTGACGCGGCGAAAGCCACGTTGATCAACAACCTGCGCTGGGCGGCAGATGCAGCACCCGACGGGATCACCCTGACGATTGAGCCGTTGAACCGGGTATCGATGCCGGGATACTTCCTGAATGACTACGCCTTGGCTGCCGATATTCTGGACGCGGTCGAGCGTCCCAATGTCGCACTGCAATACGACAGCTTTCATGCTCAGATGATCCACGGTGACGCGGTCCGGGTGTTTGAAACCTACCGTGATCTGATTGCCCATGTGCAGATCGGCGATGCGCCAGAGCGCAGTGGGCCGGGCACGGGTCTTGTCGATTTCGCATCGCTCTTCAATGCGTTGCGGGTGGCTGGCTATAAGGGTTGGATCAGTGGTGAGTATCATCCGGGTCGTCCCACAGAAAAAACACTAGACTGGATGACTGCCCTATGATCCCCGCGCGATTTGCCCCTGTCCTGTTTGGATTTATCCTGTCCGGCCTCATGTCCTTGATGGTGTCAGGCATAGCGACTTATCGGGCATTTGGTTTTTCCGAGGCCTTTGTGCCCTCATGGATGGGCGCTTGGGGGACAAGCTGGTTGGTGGCCTTTCCCGCAGTGCTGATCGTGGCGCCCGTCACCCGGCGATTGGTGGCGGCACTGGTCTGCAAGCACCAAGCCTAAGGGAAAAAGGTCGGCGCATCGCCTTCGGCCCATCTGGGATATTTGCCCATGATCGCGGCAAAACGGTCTGACCTGAGAAAACGCTCCAGCCATGCTTGAAGGTTTGGCCATGGCTGGGCGTCGAACCATTGCTTGTCGATGAATGCGAACTGCCGAACGAAGGGCAGGATCGCGAAATCTGCCAGCGTGGGGTGATCAAAGATCCACTGATCTATCACGGCATCCAGTTCCGTGAGGAACGCGGCCGCCTGATCGCGATGCGCCGAGGGATCTTCATCAGGGTAGCGGGTCGCGTATTTTGTGCGATCCAGCGCATGTTTGAACGGCCCGTCCGCCCGTGCGATCCACTCATGCCCCGCGTTGGACATATTGAGCCATCCTTCCGGATCACGGCGGCGCAACGCCCAGAACATGATATCGAGGCTTTCGTCAATCACGCCCCCTTCGGTGACCAAACAGGGCACCGTTCCGCTGGGTGACGCATCAAGAAAGGCAGGCGCCTTGTCCCGCAGGACAATCTCGCGCAGTTCCGTGGTGGTGCCGCTGACGGCCAACGCCAGACGCGCCCGCATGGCATAGGGACAACGTCGAAAGGAATAGAGGATCGGAGTCATGACTATGGGTTAGCGGAAAATTGGAGGGGAGGCCATGGCGGCAGGTCCGATGTCAAGTGCAGAGCACGGGCGGGCGGCGCCTCCCTAATGCGCCTCTGCCCAGTTCGCGCCCGTACCTGCATCCACGGTCAGCTTCACATCCAGTTTCACCACCGGATCATTGGCGTTTTCCATCACCTCACGGGCGGCGGCGATCAGGGTGTCCTCGGCCCCTTGCTCCACCTCAAACAGCAGTTCGTCATGCACCTGCAACAGCATCGTTGCGGGCAGATCGGCGATGGCGTCCGGCATCCGGATCATCGCGCGGCGGATCACATCGGCGGCGGTGCCTTGGATCGGCGCATTGATCGCGGCGCGGGCGGCAAAACCGGCATGCGGACCCTTGGCACCGATGTTGGGTGTGTGGATCTTGCGGCCAAACAGGGTTTGGACATAGCCGTGTTCTTTGGCAAACGCCTTGGTGTCATCCATATAGGTGCGAATGCCGGGGAAGCGTTCGAAATAGCGGTCGATGAACCCCTGCGCCTCGGACCGGGGAATGCGCAGATTGCGGGCCAGACCAAAGCCGGAAATACCATAAATCACACCAAAGTTGATCGCCTTGGCGCGGCGGCGCACCTCTGGTGTCATCTCGTCCATCGGCACGTCAAACATCTCGGAGGCCGTCATCGCGTGAATGTCGTCACCACGGGCAAAAGCTTCCTTCAGGGCGGGGATATCCGCGATATGGGCCAGAATGCGCAGCTCGATCTGGGAATAATCCAGCGCGACCAACGTCTTGCCTTCTTCGGCGACAAAGGCCTCGCGGATGCGGCGGCCTTCCTCCGTGCGGATTGGAATGTTCTGTAGGTTCGGATCGGTGGAGGCCAAACGCCCTGTCGATGCCCCCGCGATGGAATAAGACGTGTGCACGCGGCCCGTGTCCGGGTTGATGTGGGTTTGTAGCGCGTCGGTATATGTGGACTTCAACTTGCTGAGTTGTCGCCAGTCCAGAACCCGCGCAGGCAAGTCATGCTCGGTGGCGAGATCTTCGAGGACATCAACGCCGGTGGAATACTTGCCGTTCTTGCCCTTCTTGCCGCCCTCAATGCCCATTTCATCAAACAGGATCTCGCCAAGCTGCGCGGGGGAGCCAACGTTGAACTTACGGCCGACAATCTGGTAAATTTCGTCTTCCAGCCCTGCCATTTTCTGTGCAAAGGCGTTGGACATCCGGCTTAGCGTATCGCGGTCCACCTTGATCCCGGACCGCTCCATCGCGGCCAGAACCGGCACCAATGGCCGTTCGAGCGTCTCATAGACTTTGGTCACTTCGGCGCGGTGCAACTGCGGTTTGAGGAACTGCCACAAACGCAGGGTGATATCTGCATCCTCTGCGGCGTATTTTACGGCTTCTTCCAATGGAACCTTGTCAAAGGTGATGGCGGATTTACCAGAGCCAAGCAATGGTTTGATTGGGATCGGCGTATGGCTCAGATACCGCTCTGAAAGGGTGTCCATCCCATGATTGTGCAGACCCGCGTGCTGCGCGTAGGACATCAACATCGTGTCATCGAAAGGCGCAACAGTGATGCCGATCTGGGCAAAGATCTTGGCGTCATATTTCATGTTTTGCCCGATTTTGAGGATGCTCGGATCCTCCAACATCGGGGTCAACATCTGCAAAGCCTGTTCAACCGGCATTTGCCCTTCGGCCAGATCGTCTGAACCGAACAGATCATCACCGCCATGGGCCTTATGGATCAACGGGATATAGCAGGCCTTCCCCGGTTCCGTTGACAGCGAGATTCCGACCAGTTCGGCGGTCATCTCATTCAGGCCGGTGGTTTCCGTATCAACCGCGACATAGCCGACCTCGTAGATTGCATCGATCCACTTTTGCAACGTATCCGCATCGGCAACATGCTCGTATTTTTCCGCATCAAACGGCAAATCATCGGCTTGCGGCGCATCGGGCAAGGTTGGAGAGGTTTCGGCGATTACGGGCGCTTCTCGGCCCAGAACCTCTGCCACACGCTTGGACAAGGTGCGGAACTCCATCTCGGCAAGGAACCCAAGCAGGAGATCTGCGTCCGGTTCGCGCACTTCGAGATCATCCAAGGTGAAATCCAGCGGCGTGTTTTCGTCCAGCAACACCAGCCGGCGGGACAGGCGGATCTGCTCGGCGTGATCAATCAAGGTCTGGCGGCGCTTGGGTTGTTTGATCTCTTCGGCGCGGGCAAGAAGGGTTTCAAGGTCGCCATATTCGTTGATCAACAGTGCAGCGGTTTTGATCCCGATCCCCGGCGCGCCGGGCACATTGTCAACCGAATCGCCCGCCAAAGCCTGCACATCGACAACTCTTTCGGGAAAGACGCCAAATTTCTCAAATACCCCATCGCGGTCGATGGTTTTGTTTTTCATCGCGTCGAGCATCTCAACGCCGTCCCCGACAAGCTGCATCAGATCCTTGTCAGAACTGATGATGGTGCAGCGCCCACCCGCCGCGCGGGCCTGAACGGCGAGGGTGGCAATGATGTCGTCCGCTTCGAATCCTTCCTTTTCTTTACAGGCGATGTTGAAGGCTTCGGTCGCAGTCCGGGTCAGCGGAATTTGCGGGCGCAGGTCTTCTGGCATGGCCTCGCGGTTGGCCTTGTAAAGATCATACATCTCGTTGCGGAAGGTATGACTGCCCTTGTCAAAAATCACTGCGGCATGGGTCGGTGCATCGGGGCCGGTGTTCCCTTCGACATAGCGGTGCAGCATGTTGCAAAATCCCGCAACCGCACCGATGGGCAACCCGTCAGACTTGCGCGTCAGTGGCGGCAGGGCGTGATAGGCGCGAAAGATAAAGGCAGAGCCGTCAATCAGATGCAGGTGGTGGCCTTTGCCAAATGTGCCGGACATGAATGGCTTCCTCTCGCAGGTTTATGTGTGACATGACGCATCGGGCGCTGCCTTTGGGCACGCGTCACTGTCGTCTGATCATGTCTAGAATACGCCGTGCGGCCCCCGCCGCAAGCGTGCGTCGGCCGGATTCAGACTTTGCCTTCAAAATCGCTGTGCACGAATTTGCAGTCGCAATAGCCACATTCGACATAGCCGGTGTCGCGCGGGATTTGCAGCCAGACACGCGGATGGCCAAGCCCCCCTTCGCCGCCGTCACAGGCAACGCGGTAGGTGTTCACGATCCGGGTTTCGGGCGCTTGCTGGCTCATGTCTTGCGGTCCTTGGCTCAGGGCTGAATGCTGATCTCTTATGCCCAATGCCGGGCGTCAGAACAAGACCCGCTGTCAGGCAAACCGGCAGCGGCAAAAAGCCTCGGGATGGATGCAGCGCCGCTGAAAATCCGCGCATCTGACAGCGCATGCAGGAAAATGGTTCACCCCGGCGCGTCCAAGGGGTAAAAGGCCACAAAACAAGGCGCAATCGGAGCAGTCCCAGCATGAGAACCCCAAAACCCGTGGTATTGTGCATCCTTGACGGATGGGGGCTCAGCGATATGAAGGACGGCAATGCGCCGTTTTTGGCCAAAACACCCACCGTAGACCGGATCATGCGCGATTGTCCCAATGCGACCTTGATCACCCATGGGCCAGATGTTGGCCTGCCGCGCGGGCAAATGGGCAACTCCGAAGTGGGGCACACCAATATTGGGGCGGGCCGCGTAGTGGCCATGGATCTGGGGCAGATTGATCTGGCCATCGAGGAAGGCACCTTTGAACAGAACCAGCGGCTTGTGGACTTCATCGCCGCGATGACGGCCAGCGGCGGCACGGCGCATCTGATGGGCTTGGTGTCTGATGGTGGGGTGCATGGTCATCTGGCGCATATGATCGCGGCAGCAAAGGTGCTGGATGACGCGGGCGTGCCAGTTGTGATCCACGCCTTGACCGATGGCCGCGATGTCGCGCCGCGCTCTGCCAAAGGGTTTTTCGAAACGCTTGAGGCGGCATTGCCGAAGGCGGTCAAGGTTGTGACTGTGACAGGCCGCTATTACGCGATGGACCGTGACAACCGTTGGGACCGTGTTGAGAAGGCGTTTGATGCCATTGCCCGTGGACAGGGATTGGCGGCTGATGATGCACAAAGCGCGGTCGATGCCGCCTATGCACGAGATGAGAATGACGAATTTGTGCAGGCCACGGTGATTGACGGCTACAAAGGGGCGCAAGACGGCGACGGATTTTTCTGCCTCAACTTCCGCGCCGATCGCGCGCGCGAGATTATGGCAGCACTGGGTGATCCGGCATTTGATGGGTTTGATGCAGGCCAACGCCCCGATTGGGCGGGTTTGATGGGCATGGCGGCCTATTCGGACCAACACACAACCTATATGACAACGGTCTATCCCAAGCCGGAGCTCATCAACACTTTGGGCGCTTGGGTGGCGAAGCAAGGCTTGCGCCAATTCCGACTGGCCGAGACGGAAAAATATCCCCATGTGACTTTCTTCCTGAACGGTGGTGAGGAGACGCCATCAACGGGCGAGGATCGTTTTATGCCAAAATCGCCTGACGTGGCGACCTACGACCTGATGCCGGAAATGTCATCGGCAGAGGTCACTGATCGTTTCGTCGCAGCGATTGAGGATGGATATGATTTGATCGTCGTGAACTACGCCAACCCCGACATGGTGGGCCACACAGGCGATCTCGATGCGGCGATTGCGGCTTGCGAAGCGGTGGATGCTGGTCTGGCGCGGGTCTGCGCCGCGCTGGAAAAGGTGGGCGGTGCAATGGTGCTGACGGCGGATCACGGCAATTGCGAAATGATGATCGACCCCGAAACCGGTGGGGCGCACACCGCGCATACCCTCAACCCTGTCCCGGTGGCCCTGATGGGCGGGCCGGACGGGGCGCAGCTTGCAGAGGGGCGATTGGCCGATCTTGCGCCGACGCTGTTGCACCTGATGGGGCTAAAACAGCCCGAAGAAATGACAGGGGCATGCCTGATCTCATGATCCGCGCAGCACTCCTTTCACTGATGCTCTGGCCCATGGCCGGTCTGGCGCAAACCGAAGCGGCAGATCAGGCGCGGGCGGCCTCTGCCGCCTTGGAAGAGGCATCTGGCCTGCTTGACGATGCCGATGGCGCCCGCGACCGGGTCAAGGCGTTGACCGAAACGATACAGGCGTTTGAAACCGGTCTCGGTGCGATGCGCGAAGGACTGCGCCGTGTCGCGATCAAAGAGGCGGAGCTTTCGACCAAGCTCAACGCGCGTGATGGCGAGGTGGCGCAGCTTTTGGGGGTATTGCAAAGCATTGGCGGCAATCCCTCCCCCGTCACCTTGCTGCATCCTGGTGGACCAACCGGAACCGCGCGGGCCGGCATGTTGCTGGCCGAACTCACGCCGGCATTGAACCGCCGGGCGGACGGGCTGCGCCGCGATCTGGAGGATGTGCAAACCCTGCGTGCGCTACAAACCGATGCGGCAAAGCGGTTGCAGGATGGCCTGACCGAAGTCCAAGCCGCCCGCACCGCCTTGAACGAAGCGATGGCAAACCGCACCGACCTGCCTTTGCGCTTTACCGAAGATCCCGTGCGCACTGCGATCCTGATCGCGTCCACCGAGACGCTGGACGGGTTTGCCAGCGGCCTGTCCGAGATCGTCACCAATGAGGTCGCGCCAGCCCCGGCAAAACTGGACGGAATGGCAGGCGATCTGCCCTTGCCTGTGCAGGGCCTGGTGCTGCATGGCGCCGGTGATGTGGATGCGGCGGGGGTCAAACGCCCCGGTATCATCCTGGCCACTCGGCCACAGGCGATTGTGACGACGCCAACAGCCGCCACTGTCCGTTATACGGGGCCACTGCTGGAGCTGGGCAATGTCGTGATCCTTGAACCACAGGCCGATGTGCTGTTTGTGCTGGCCGGTCTGGACGTCGTTTATGCCAAAACCGGCGAGGTGATCGCGGCAGGCACCCCTCTTGGTCTCATGGGGGGTGGTCAGGCGGCCCAAGGCACGTCATCCTCACCCCTTCGTGAAGGCACTGGCACTGACCGCTCAGAAACGCTCTATATAGAAGTAAGACAAGACAACATTCCACAGGACCCCAGCGATTGGTTCCGAACCGACAAGGATGGATAAGAATGAAGAAGTTTGTGATGGCAGCCCTTGGCGGCACAGTGGCAGGTGTAATTGCAACCACCCAGATCGCCGCGCCTCTGCTGGCGCAAGAAAGCGCCAAGACCGAAAACGTCTATGAGCAGCTTGATCTGTTTGGTGACATTTTCGAACGCATTCGCGCCCAATATGTGGAAGACGTGGACAGCAGCGAGCTGATCGAAGCGGCGATCAACGGAATGCTGACCTCGCTTGATCCGCACTCCAGCTATCTGTCGCCCAAGGACGCGGCTAAGATGCGCGAACAGACCCGCGGCGAATTTGGCGGGCTGGGCATCGAGGTCACGCAAGAAGACGGCTTTGTCAAAGTGGTCTCGCCGATGGATGGCACGCCGGCCTTTGAAGCGGGCATCGAAGCAGGCGATTTTATTACACATGTAAATGGTGAAAGTCTTTTGGGTCTGGTGCTGGATGATGCGGTCGAGATGATGCGCGGGCCGGTCGGCTCCGAGATTGTGATCACTGTGGTGCGCGAAGGGGAACAAGAACCCTTTGACGTATCCATCATCCGCGACACCATTCAGCTTACGGCGGTGCGGGCCCGCACCGAGGGCAACACAGCGGTGCTGCGTTTGACCACATTCAACGAACAAACCTACCCCAAGATGAAAGAAGGGCTTGAGGACCAGATCGAAGCGGCGGGCGGCATCGACGGGATCAATGGCATTGTGCTGGATCTGCGCAACAATCCGGGTGGTCTGCTGAATCAGGCAATCGCGGTGAGCGATGCTTTCCTCGAAAAGGGCGAAATCGTCAGCACCCGCGGCCGCACATTGGAAGACGGCGACCGGGTTAATGCGACGCCGGGCGATCTGTCGATGGGCAAACCCATTGTGGTGTTGATCAATGGCGGCTCTGCCTCGGCCTCCGAGATTGTCGCAGGTGCGTTGCAAGACCATCGCCGCGCGATTGTCATCGGCACCAAGAGTTTCGGCAAAGGGTCAGTTCAGACGGTCATGCCCCTGCGCGGCAATGGCGCGATGCGCCTGACCACGGCGCGGTATTACACCCCCTCGGGCCGGTCTATTCAGGCGCTGGGTGTGTCACCTGACATCGTTGTGGCGCAACCTCCGGCCAAACCCGAAGAGGATGAGGCGGATACACCGGCTCGCAAGCGCCGGTCCGAAGCGGATCTGCGCGGCAGCCTGAACAATGACAGCCTGACCGACGACCAGATCAAACAGATCGAAGAAGATCGCGCCAAAGCGGAAAAAGCCGCCGAACTGCGCGAAGAGGATTATCAACTTGCCTATGCCATCGACATTCTCAAAGGTCTGTCGGCGCTGGGTCCGAAGAACTGATCTGACCCCCGCGACAACAAAAGCCCGCCATCATGGCGGGCTTTTTTGCTTTGGATGCAAAGCTAGAGTAAGGCCGCAAGACCCGTCGACAACGCTTCTGTCCTGGCCGTATCTCCGCCACCGATCAACAAATAGCCGATGCCGTTCTCAACCCAGCTTACCCCGGCCATGTCGAACATGACGGTTGTTTTTGGTCCGCGATCCGGTCCGCTCACCGACTTCAGGCAGAGCGCCATCGGGGTGCCGTCCTCTGCCAGATAGGCCATCTGCAACAGGGGAGATCCGTTCAGCCCCAGCATCTGGGCGCGTTTAAAATCCAAACCCGAAACAGACAATGCCTCACTCAGGTCCACGCCAAATGCCTCTTTGGCGCGGGCCAGAACCTGCGCTGTTTCGGCGGGCGGCTGAACAGCGTTCTCCAGCGTTTCAGTGACATAAAGCGCCTGATAGGAGGCGATGGTCGCAATCCATCCGGTGTTCGGGGCCGGACGCATGAAATTGGTAACCGCAACGCCAATCACAAAAGACGCGGCAATGGCCGACGCCACCCAAATGCCGCGCGATGGTGACGGGGCAGAGCCCGCCAGATGCGCTGGCAACGCAGGTGCATCCAGAACTGCAGGGTTCATCGACAGCTTCAGCAGCTTCATCGGAACCGCAAGATTGTCCAACCGCGCGGCAATCAGCGCGTCAGCCTTGGCCGCGGATTTGATCTGCGCCGCCGTTTGTTTGTCCAACTCGCCATCCAGATACGCGGTCAGTTCCTCGTCTGAAAATGATGTTCTGTTCTCGCTCATCTCAGGCTCTTTCATCCGGAAACTTCTGCGCGATGGATTTGCGGGCGGCGGCCAGACGGCTCATCACTGTGCCGATCGGGATCTCCAACATTTGTGCCGCATCTTTGTACGCATAGCCCTCTACGTAGACGAGCAAGACCGTCTCGCGTTGGCTTTCTGGCAGGTTCCTTATCGCGTTAAACACTTCACCGGTGAAAATATTCGCTTCGCTGCTGGCTGTATTGGAGGTGAGCTCCACCTCTTCCACTGGGACCAGCCCATTGCCGCGTCGCACGGCCTCGCTGCGCAACTCATTCAGCCAGATCCGCCGGGTCAATGTGAACATCCACCTGTCCAGATGCGTGCCCGGCTCAAACTTGCCTGCATTTTCCAACGCTCGCGTGCAGGCCTTTTGTGCCAGATCATCCGCCGCTGCGCGGCTCCCGCTGAGCATCAGTGCAAACCGCCACAAACGCGGATAAAGGGCAGGAAGCCCCTCGCGCACAACACTTTGACTGTTTTTCTTGACGGACCAGCGGATGGCGGCGCCTCTTTGGCAATTACAAAATCAGCGGCGCGGCTTTGACATCAAAGCGCGGGCCATGCTGCGGATAGTACAATCAGGAATGGCATTTTTTCAAACTTAATAAAGCGGCGGCGGAAAGCTGTTCTAGGCGGTTTCAACACAATGGCGGCGGAAAGCGCTTTTGAGCATGTCCAATTCTGCACGCAGCAGGTCCATCTCGGCAAGGATGTCGTCCGACAGAACTTCGCCGGCGACCAGTGTCATATGGCCCAGTTTGCGATCCTGCGTGCCGTCCCGGATCAGCAAGGTATGAACTCCGTCTGCGATCATTTCCTTGGGGATCGGAATGGACAGCATCCAGTGATCCGCCTTTGCATCATGGGCCAAGACAATATCCTGGATCTCGACATCCTGATGGGTCACGACAATCTGCGGCTGGGTGTCGCCTGCGCCGGTGATAATCCCCTGCCAGACCCCCTGCCGCATCTTGGTTTTGGTCAATTTCAACATTCTTTGTCCTCAAAGCTGGGCGCGGGGGCGGCGCGAGAAGGTCAGATCGCGCAACACCACCTGGTTCATTTGCGGTCCTTCAAAGATCAGATCCACCCATGCCCGTTCCACCCGTTTCTCGTTGATATTGGAATAGGCCAGATCAAACTCAACGCGGATGTTCTCTTCGCTCAGAGGCAATTCGCGCACAATCTGTTCGGTGTTGGGGCCGTGGCGAATATTCAACCGGGTGAAGATCTCCAGCGGTTTTTCCATTTCCACAATGGCATCCATGCGCAAAAGATGGGTCCGCTTGAGGCCGATCACGCCGTCATCGGGCAGGTCGATGACCAGCGACAGAAACGACCCGTCAAACTGAAAAACATCAAGACGCAGCCCGTAAGGCGCCAGATCTTCCTCGCGCAAATTGCGCAACTGGCGCAGGGTCAGCTCCGAGAATTCGCAATCATGGAACAGCGTCACCTCGCGGCCCAACATGGATTTGTTGGCAATCGCGGAATACCCCGGTGTCGGCAGTGGACCACGCCACAATTCAGGCCGCCAGGCCCAGTCTGCGTTGTGCGGTTTGAAAAAATTTGTCGAGCCGATCATTGGCAAGGCCAGCCGGTCATCCGCGATATGGATCAGCCGATCGAGATGGGTCTTGAGCAGCCTTGCTTTGTTCCGTTGCCGCCGCAGTTGAGGCAGGTCGGTTTTCCGCGCACGCCGTGCAGCCCGCGCCCATCGCAATATGCTGCGCGAGAAAACCTTTCCGTCCAGAAAGTTGAAGCCGAGTTTGGACATACCTGTAAGCGCCCTGCATTTTTGCGCAGTGTATCCAGCCCAATGGTTTCATTCAAATGAATTGGGGACAATCTGGCGCTGTTTCAGGGCACGTTTCCAGTTTGGAAACAATTAATCCGCGTTTCGCGCCCGCGATCCGGTAATCAAGGCTGACAAAAGCGCCCCGCCTTCGCCCGATACGGCGGCGCCGTTCTTTGGCCCATAGACTGCAAGACCTATCACATAACCCCCAATAAGGGCTGTGCCTCGCCATTGCTGGTCTGCCACATCTTGCGTGGGGGCAGTGCCAGTGGCGCGGAATACCACGCTTTTGCTGTGCCGGGTTGTGTTGTGAACGTCCCTGAGCCCCATGGCCCGGGCGCTTTGGTCCGGTGTGGGCAAGGTGGTGCCGGGCGTGGTGGCCGAAATGCTTGCGGTGATGATACCAAGTGGCGCACCACGCGAACTGCTGGACTGCCCCAAAACATCGCAACGGGCCATGATCGCAAAACGCGCGGTCAGGTTCTTGGGATCGATGCAATAGCCCTTTGGTGCGACAAGCGTAAAGCCTTTGCCCATCATCTGGGCCTCGGTGACGGGCGCCGCTCTTGGACCCGGTGTGGCCGCCGGCAGGTTCAGACCGTCAAGAAATGATGCACCCTGTCCTGCCTCGCAACCCGCGAGGAGGGACAGGGCAACAATGGCTGCGGCTGGGCCTTTACAGGTCCATGTAGTCATGCGTTTCCGCCGCTGCGCCAGGATGTGTGACCGCGCCAAGATAGGTTGGGCCAACAAGCTGTGCGTATTTCCACAGCGCGCCAGAGGCATAGTTTGTCGGACGCGGGCCGGACCATTCCGCCTTGCGCCTGGCCAGCTCTTCGTCGGTCAGATCAACAGTGATCGACCCTTCAACCGCGTTGAGGGTGATCATATCGCCGTTCTTCAGCAGTCCAATCGGCCCGCCAAGCGCCGCCTCTGGGCCTACGTGACCCACACAGAACCCGCGCGTCGCGCCGGAGAAACGACCGTCAGTGATCAGGGCGACCTTCTTGCCCATGCCCTGACCGGACAAAGCCGCTGTGGTTGCCAACATTTCGCGCATGCCGGGGCCGCCGCGTGGTCCTTCGTTGCGGATCACGAACACGTCGCCTTCCGAATAGGTGCGGTTCTGCACCGCTTCGAAAGCGTCCTGCTCGCATTCAAACACCAGGGCTGGGCCAGTGAACACAATGTCTTCGTCGGACATGCCAGCGATTTTCACGATTGCGCCTTCGGGGGCCAGGTTGCCCTTGAGGCCAACAACACCGCCTGTGGTGCTGATCGGATTTTCAACCGCGTGGATCACCTTGCCGTCCGCTTCACGCTCGATCTTGTCCAGCTCTTCACCCATGGAATAGCCTGTGGCGGTCATGCAGTCGGCATGGATCAGGCCAGCCTTGCGCAGCTCCTTCATCACAACCGGAACACCGCCCGCTTCAAAGAGGTCTTTTGCAACGTATGCGCCGCCCGGTTTCATATCTACGAAATGCGGCGTGTCGCGGAAAATCTCGCAAACATCGTCAAGGAAAAACTCGATCCCTGCCTCATGCGCCATGGCGGGCAGGTGCAAACCTGCGTTGGTGGAGCCGCCCGTGCAAGCCACAATACGCGCGGCGTTTTCAAACGCCTCACGGGTACAGATGTCACGCGCGCGGATGTTTTTCTCGATCAGGTTCATCACTGCCGCACCGGAAGCCACGGCATATTCGTCGCGGGACTTATAAGGGGCAGGCGCACCGGAAGAGTTTGGCAGCGCAAGGCCGATTGCCTCGGAGACACAGGCCATGGTGTTGGCGGTGAACTGGCCGCCGCAAGCACCGGCAGAGGGGCAAGCGACCCGCTCAAGGATTTCAAGCTCGGCCTCGGTCATGGTGCCGCCCTGCCAATTGCCGACAGCTTCGAACATATCCTGAACGGTCAGGTCACGATCCGCAAACGCCGCAGGCACATCCGCGCCCTCTGGTGCCTTGCCGGGCAGGATCGAACCGCCGTACATGAACACCGAAGGGACGTTCAGACGGATCATTGCCATCATCATTCCGGGCAGGGATTTGTCACAACCGGCGAGACCCACCAAGGCATCGTAGCAGTGGCCGCGCATCGTGAGCTCAACCGTATCGGCAATCGCCTCGCGGGAGGCCAGCGAAGACCGCATGCCTTCGTGGCCCATTGCGATACCGTCCGTCACAGTGATGGTGGTGAATTCGCGGGGTGAACCCTGCTCCTGTTTCACGCCAATCTTCACGGCCTGTGCCTGACGGTTCAATGCGATGTTACAGGGGGCGGCCTCGTTCCAGCAGGTCGCAACGCCGACCAGCGGCTGGTGGATTTCCACGTCCGTCATGCCCATCGCATAGTAGTAGGACCGATGCGGCGCGCGTGCCGGGCCTTCGGTCACATGGCGGCTGGGCAGTTTGGATTTGTCAAAACGTTGGTTGGTGGACATGGCGAAGCTCCCGAAGATAGGCCTGAAATACTGGTTTGCTCTTGGTCTAGTCGTGCAATCGCGCTGCTGCAAGGCCAAGCGGCTATGTTGTAATACACACCAAGCGGCCTTAAATTTACAAAACCACAACAATGGGCATGTCCACGCCCCACAGGCCCAGTGAAAGAGCGGTGCATGGAACCCAGCCTATTTTCCTTTATTTGGAAGTATTCCCGCCGCGAGCAATTGTTCTTATTGGCCTTTACGGTTTTCACCTTTCCGTTTCTTTATGCCACGCTGGAACTGCCCAAACGGATCATCAACGATGCCATCGGGGCCACCGGTAGCGTCGTCACCGTGTTCGATGTCGAAATGACGCAGGTGCAGTTTCTGTTTGGTCTGTGCTTTGCCTATCTCGGCTCCGTCTTGGTGCATGGCTTGCTGAAAATGCGGCTTAACACGATGAAGGGGATTCTGGCCGAACGGCTTTTGCGGCGTTTCCGGTTTCAGTTGGTCAGCCGCATGATGCGGTTTCCCCGCAGCTATTTTCAGAACACCAGCCAGGGCGAATTGGTCAGCATGGTGACATCTGAGGCCGAGCCGATGGGCGGGCTGATGGGTGACGCGGTGGCACAGCCGGTGTTTCAGGCGGGCCAGATGCTGATCATCGTGACCTTTCTTTTCATGCAATCCATCTGGTTCGGGCTTGCGGGCGTTGCCCTGATCCCCTTGCAAGCGTGGCTGATCCCGCTGTTGCAACGACAGATCAATTTGCTGAACAAGGAACGCATCGGCGAGGTGCGCCAGTTTGCCGCCGAGATCGGTGAAACGGCGGCAGGGATCACGGATCTGCGGACAAATGGCGGTTGGCGCTTCCGCTTGGCGCATTTCACCGACCGTTTGGGCCGTCTTTTCGATGTGCGCTTTCGCATCTACCAAAAGAAATTCTTTATGAAGTTCCTCAACAACTTCATCACCCAGCTGACACCATTCTTCTTTTACGCGGTTGGCGGCTATCTGGCGATCAAGGGGCAGATCACGGTTGGTGCCTTGGTTGCCGCACTGGCGGCCTACAAGGATCTGTCGAGCCCCTGGAAGGAGCTGCTGACTTACTACAACCAGACGCAGGACATGTCGCTGCGCTGGGACATCGTGACAGAGCGGTTCAATCCGTCAGGCGTGATTGACGAAGCGCTGTTTGAAGGCACCCCGAATGAAATCCCGCATCTGCGCGGCGAGATTGAACTGCGCAACGTTTCGGTGCGCAACTCAGATGGCAATATGATCCTTCAGGACATTTCGCTGAAATTGCCGCCGGGCAGTCAGGTTGCCATTCAGATGGAAAGCCAGGCAGAGCGGACGGCCCTGTCCGAGGTTCTGACCCGCGAAGTGATCCCGACTAGGGGCAAGATCACCATGGCCGGGCACGACCTCAGCGGGCTTCATCAGGCGGTTATTGCGGCGCGCATCGGTTACGCCCACGCGCAGCCCTATATTTTTAAGGGGAACATCGGGGACAATCTGTTGATGCCCCTGCGGACCAGCCCCAAGACGGTGTTGTGGGATCCTGCGCACAAGGATCGCCGCGGAATCGAGGCGCGCAGATCTGGCAACAGTCCCGATAGCACAGTGGCCGATTGGCTTGATCCCGAGCTGGCCGATCTGGGATCAGCAGATGAAATCAACCAATTCTGGCTTGAAATCACCGAGGCATTGGGCACCGCCGATTTGATCTTTCACCGCATGCTGAACTCGCGCATGGATCCGGAAAAATATCCCGACCTGGCACGGCGGATTGTCGATCTGCGCCAAGAGGTTGCGCAGCGGCTTAAGGAGGAGGGACTGGACAAGGCCGTTCACCGCTTCGACCCCGAAAAGTTCAATCCGGCGGTGCCGCTGGGCGGCAACCTTATCTTTGCCGCGCCTGTGCGTGACATCAGCCAGCAAGGCCTTGTCGCCGAAAAATCCTTTTTGTCGATGTTTGTGGAACAGGGCTTGGCCGAGCAGGGCATCGCGATCTCGCAAACCTTGGTGGAAACGCTGCACCAGACCTTTGGGATGGACGGCACGGATCATCCGCTTTTTACCGCGCTGGGCATCGAAGAAGACCTTTACGAACAGCTTGTCGACATCGCCAACCGACGCCGTGACAGGGGTGACAATGCCTTGACCGGCGAAGAATTTGCGCTGTTGCTAACGGTGCCTTTTGCGTTGACCGCAGAGCAAATTGGCCCGTCTTTCCCTGAAAGCTTCAAGGAAGAAATCCTGACCATCCGCAAAACCAATGGTCCGTTCCTGCGGGAACAGGCGAAGGGGATGTTTGTACCGATTTCTCCTGAAAACTATCTGCCGCGTCTGACCATCTTGGAAAATCTGATCTATGGACGATTTTCCTCAATGGCGGGATTGCAGGCCGATAAGGTGCAAGAGGTCGTCGCGGACATTTTGCTGAAACACAATCTGAAACGGCAGGTTTCGGTCAATCTGTTTGATATTCCGACGGCGATCGGCGGTGCAAACCTGCCTGCGGCCTTTCAAGAACGTGCCGCCTTTGGTCGGGCGGCGATCAAACGTCCCGATGTGATGGTGTTTAACCAGACCATGGGCGGACAGGAACAGGCCAACCATGCCCAGATCCGCAACCGATTGCATGATCTCCTGCCCAATACGACGTTGATCTTTATTCAGGACAGTTTCCCAAATCCCGAAGAATTCGATGTCTATGTCGAGATCCGTGATGGCCGGTTGGATGGGGCAGGTCAGGATGAAGACGACCCCGATGTCAGCGACGATCTGCGCCGCAAGCTCAGGATCATTTCGCGTAACGAATTGTTCGGCAGCCTCAGCCCGCGCAATCGGCGTTTGCTGGCCTTTGCCGCGCAATGGTACAGCGCTGAGCCGGGCGAGCGGATTTTCAGTCAGGGCGAACGCCCTGATGCGGCCTATCTTTGCCTGTCCGGAAAAGCCGAGATGAGCTGGACCGATGGCGACGGTCAGGCACATCACATCTCCTTCGTGGAGCCGGGGCGACTGATCGGGGATTTGTCGATCATTCAAAACGAGCCGCGCCAGCTTGATCTGGATGCAGTGGAGGCTGTGCAATTCCTGCGGATCGGGGCCGAACAATTCCGCGCGGTCGTTGAAAGTGATCGCACCGTGCTGCTCAAACTTCTGGAAACTGTGGCGGGCCATTTGACCGAACTTGCCGATATCCTGCGCGAGGCGCGGGTACAGATGCCGCAAGGAATGCTGCGCCTTGAAGAAAGCCTCGAGACAGCTGATAAGCCCGCGGAATGAACCAGCAACCCGCCTATCTTCTGCATGAAATATTCATTGCACCCGCCCGCAAGAAACCGGCGCTTTGGCGGTTTCTGGCCGGTCTGACCCTGGCTGTTGTCGGCTATGTCGCACTGAACCAGATGTTCTTTCAACTGGTTTATGGGCTGGCCGGAGACGGGGCTTATGCCCTTTATAACGAGCTGGCAGACGGCACCTCACCGCGGGCCATGCTGCTGCTGCTTTTCAGCTTTGGATTTATGGCCATGGCGGTTGGTATCTCCGTCCGGCTGCTGCACAGCCGGTCCATGTTGACCCTGTTTGGGCCGCTGGGTTTGGCGCTGTCCGATTTTCGCGCCGTCAGCATAGCCATGATCGCCTTGGGCGTTTTTCTCGCCATTTTGCCGCCGTGGGATATGGGCGGCTCGCTTACGGAAAATGTGCCCTTTGGGCATTGGATGGTTTTGCTGCCTTTCTCGCTTTTGGGAGTGCTGGTACAGGTCGGCGCCGAAGAACTGGTGTTTCGCGGCTATATCCAGCAACAATTGGCGGCGCGGTTCCGCTCGCCCTGGATCTGGATGGTTTTGCCATCCTTGCTGTTTGCGGCGGGGCACTACCTGCCAGATTCTGCCGGTGACAACGCCCTGTTTATAGCCCTTTGGGCGGGGGTTTTCGGGATGTTGATGGCTGATCTGACGGCACGGTCCGGATCATTGGGTCCGGCCATCGCGGTGCATTTGTGGAACAACGTCACTGCAATCCTCATTGTGTCATTGCCCGATGACCTTTCCGGGCTGGCGCTGTATCATTCCCCCTTCGGGATGGCCGATGCTGACGCAGTGCGGGCATGGCTTCCTGTGGATTTTGCGCTGATGTTTGTCTCATGGCTGGCAGCAAGGGTTGCGATACGCCGCTGATTGCAATTTGTGCAGCAGGGTCTTATTTGGAAAACAGTTTTGCCATCAGGGGCTATGTATGAACTGGATCACGAACTACGTCCGGCCACGGATCAACTCGATCTTCTCGCGCCGCGAAACGCCGGACAATCTGTGGACCAAGTGCAATGAATGCGGCACCATGCTGTTTCATCGCGAGGTGTCTGATAACCTGAATGTCTGTACCAATTGCGGACATCACATGGCGATCTCGCCACGTGAGCGGTTCAAGGCTTTGTTTGACGGCGGTATCTTTTCAGAGATCAAGGTACCTGCGCCGACGCCGGACCCCCTGCATTTCAAAGACCAAAAGAAATATCCCGACCGTATGAAAGCGGCGCAAAAGCAAACAGGCGAAGCCGAAGCCATGCTGGTCGCGCATGGTGAGATGGGGCGCACACCGATTGTTGCCGCCGCACAGGACTTTAGCTTTATGGGCGGGTCTATGGGCATGTATGTCGGCAATGCAATTATTGCCGCTGCCGAAGAAGCCGTGAAACTCAAACGCCCGCTGATCCTGTTCTCCGCTGCGGGCGGCGCACGGATGCAAGAGGGCATCTTGTCGTTGATGCAAATGCCGCGCACCACGGTTGCGGTTCAGATGCTCAAAGAGGCGGGTCTGCCCTATATCGTCGTGTTGACCCACCCCACCACGGGCGGTGTTACGGCCAGCTATGCGATGCTGGGCGATGTGCATATCGCCGAACCCAACGCGCTGATCTGCTTTGCCGGGCCGCGCGTGATCGAACAAACCATCGGTGAAAAATTGCCCGATGGTTTCCAGCGGGCCGAATACCTCCTGGATCACGGGATGCTGGACCGTGTGACGCCCCGCACCGAAATGCGCGACGAGCTGATCACGATTACCCGGATGTTGCTTGGCCTGTCACCTGCCGTACGCGGCGATCTGCCCGCACCCGAAGTTGTGGAAGACGGGAAAAGCGGCGACACGGCCAAAACTGACTCAAAACCTGCTGATCCCAAGAAATGAGCGCGGCCACATCTGACGCCATCCTAGACCGGATGATGGCGCTGCATCCCAAGATCATCGACCTCACGCTGGATCGGCTGTGGCGGTTGTTGGATGCGCTGGGCAATCCGCAAAACGATCTGCCGCCCGTGATCCACATTGCAGGTACCAATGGCAAGGGGTCCACCCAAGCGATGATCCGCGCCGGGCTTGAGGGGATGGGCAAGACCGTGCACGCCTATACTTCCCCCCACTTGGCGCGGTTTCACGAACGTATTCGATTGGCGGGGGAGCTGATTTCAGAAGAAGCGCTCACGGCGGTGCTGGATGAATGTTACGCCGCCAACAACGGCGAGAATATCACCTATTTCGAGATCACGACTGCTGCTGCGATGCTCGCGTTTTCGCGGACCAAGGCGGATTATACCCTGCTTGAAGTGGGGCTGGGCGGACGGCTCGATGCCACCAATGTCATCGACACTCCGGCGCTCACCATCATCACGCCTGTCTCGGTGGATCATCAGCAGTTTCTGGGTGAAACACTGGCAGAGATCGCAGGCGAAAAGGCCGGTATCATCAAGCGGCGCGTGCCTTGCATCATTGGCCCGCAAGACGATGCCGGGCTTGAGGTGATGGAGCAAGTCGCGGCCCGCAACATGGCACCGGTGCTGGCCTATGGGCAGCATTGGCACGTCGGAACCGAAGCAGGCCGCCTTGTCTATCAGGATGAAAACGGGTTGCTGGATCTGCCCTTGCCAAACCTGCCGGGCGCGCATCAGGTGCAAAACGCCGGCGCGGCACTGGCCGCATTGCGCCATCTTGGCGCGGATGAGGCAGCCTGCGAGGCCGCAGTGACCAAAGCGTTCTGGCCTGCGCGGATGCAACGCCTCAAAGGTGGCCCGCTGATCGAGATTGCCGGTGATGCAGAGCTATGGTTGGATGGTGGGCACAATCCCGCAGCAGGCGAGGCCATCGCATCGGTCCTGTCAGAGCGCGGCGCACGGTCCACCCATCTGATTTGCGGGATGTTGAACACAAAAGACATCGGCGGCTATCTGCGGCCATTGGCGGCCCACGCCAAAAGCCTGCATGCGGTTTCCATTCCCGGCGAAAGTGCAACCCTTGCGGCCTCTGAAACCGCCGCTGCGGCGCGGGCCGAGGGGATGGTAGCCTTTGAGGCAGAAAGTGTTGCACAGGCACTCGCAGACATCGTTGCCAAAGATCCACACGCCCGTGTTTTGATCTGCGGGTCGCTTTATCTGGCTGGTGCGATCTTGCGCGAAAACCACTAGATGTAGGCTCCTTGTAACTAATCTCTGCACATAAACGAAATTTTAGTGTATGCTGGCTCTAATTCAGGCGTGGCTTGACCACAAAAAACTGAATGCTGTGGAGGGCGAGCAAGATGAGTTATCAAGAAAATGTCGGGCGGACTCCGTCCGCTGAAATGGATGACCGCACAGTGTCACAAATGGTCTTTGTGGCGGTTGGTCTGGCGATTGTGGTGGGCGGACTTTGGCTGCTTTATCAAGGCAATGCACCCTATCATCCAGATGTCCCGATGACTGACAGCGAAACCTATTTGGCGATCGAATCCTGATCAGCCCAATCTTCGGATTGCATCTCGCGCAGCCGTGAGGCTGTGCGCTCAAACTCGAATGTGCCTTCCCCCTCAACATAGAGCATTTCGGGAGAGGCGGCAGCAGAACAAATCAATCGGACATGCGCCTCGTAGAGGGCATCAATCAGAGTAACAAAACGCTTTGCCTCGTTAAAGTTTGAGCGGCCCAGCTGTGGAATGTTGTCCAGAAGCAACACCCGCGTGGCTTCCGCCAACGCCAGATAATCCGCTGGGCCAAGCGGCCTGCCGCAGAGCTCATGGAAACGTGCCCGCGCCATCCCGTTGCGGAACTGCGGAATCTCCACTTCTCGGCCCTTGACGTGCAAAACCATGGGCGTGCCGGCACCGCCCGCAAGATCGTCCCAAACCGCATCCATGGCGGCCCGGCTTTCTGCGTTCACGGGGGTGAAATAAATCTGACTGCCCGCCAGGCGGTCTTGCCGGTAATCGGTGGGACTGATCAGTTCATGCACCACCATTCGGTCTTTGATCAGTTCGATGAAGGGTACAAACAGATTTCGGTTCAATCCGTCTTTGTACAGATCATCAGGCAGCCGGTTCGAGGTGGTTACCACAACAACCCCCGCCGCAAAAAGCGCCTCAAACAGCCGCCCGACAATCATCGCATCGGTGATATCGGTGATCTGCATCTCGTCAAACGCCAGCAGCCGAACAGAGCTGGCCACATCCGCAGCCACCGGCGCGATGGCATCGTCCACACCGGTTTTACGGGCCTCATGCATGGCCGCGTGAATCTCCTGCATGAACGCGTGAAAATGCACTCGCCGGGCCGGAATATCATCCAGATGATCGACAAACATATCCATCAACATGGATTTGCCGCGCCCTACACCGCCCCAAAGATAAAGCCCCTTGGGCGGTTCTGGCGCTTTGCGGAACAGACCTTTTTTCACAGGTTGCATCAACGCATCACGGATGCGGTCAAACTCCGGCAAAACGGCTTCCTGGGCCGGATCGGGCCGCAAGCTGCCTTCGGCAATCATCCGGTCATAGGTTTCGCGCAAGCTGGTCATACCACAGGCTTATCGCCCCGGTGGGAGATTGAAAAGTGCCCTGACCTTACGAAGGCTTGATGATCCCATCTGTGTCCCAAGGTTGCGCGGCATCAGTATAGATGGATTTCTCCGGCGCGTAATGGGCCGGATCATCCAGCGAGGATGCGTGCACGTAGACCCTGTCACTCATACGCGTGCTGCGCCGGGTCAATTGCGATCCGCAATTGGGGCAAAACCCGCTGTAGGTCGGTTGCCCGGACCCGCCCTGCATTTCAAAAACTTTGCAGGTCTCGCTGATCGAGAAGGTGTCAATTTCAAGTGGCAGCATTTCAGAATGCCCGGAACCAGTCAGCTTCTGGCAATCGCGGCAATGGCACCGAAACGTCGCCGCGCTGTGCCGGGTGCCCTCATAACGGACATGCCCACATTTGCATCCGCCAACCACACGCTCTGCCATGATGTCTCCTCTCTTGCGAAAGTCTAAGTCAAATTCGGCTCGATGTCAGCTTGTTGGATGAAAGCCAAGGCATTGTCGCCGACAGGACACATTGGTTGATCATGGTTTTGGCATTCATCAATCCCCCTTCGCGCGCCATCACAATGCTTGATTTGACCCTGCGCGATCTGTGCGTAATCTGGCCGGACGCCCCCCGCATCGGAGCCATCATGCAAGAACGTTCCCCTTTGTTTACGCCCGTCCTGATCGTGGGCTGTGTGATCATCATGGTCAGTTTCGCGGTGCGGGCCTCCTTTGGTGTTTTTCAGATCCCGATTGCTGAAGAGTTTGGCTGGTTGAGGGCGGAATTCTCACTGGCTATCGCGATCCAGAACCTGGCTTGGGGCATTGGGCAGCCGATCTTTGGTGCATTGGCGGAAAAGATCGGTGACCGGCGGGCCATCATTATCGGCGCGATTGTCTATGCTGCCGGTCTTTTGCTTTCGGCCAACTCCGTCACTCCGCTTGAGCATCAAGCCTACGCTTGGCTGGTGGGATTCGGGATTGCAGGCACCGGCTTTGGTGTAATTCTTGCGGTTGTTGGTCGGGCCTCATCGGATGAAAACCGGTCAATGTCTCTTGCCATTGTTACTGCGGCGGGCAGCGGTGGTCAGATTTTCGGGGCACCGATTGCCGAATGGATGCTGGGTTTCATGAGCTGGCAAGGTGTGTTTGTCGTGTTCGCGGTGGCCGTCATGGCGATGATCCTGACCTTGCCGATGATGCGGGCACCCGCGCTTGCGACCAAGGCGGAGCTGGAAGAAAGCCTTGGACAAATCCTGATCAAGGCGGCCCGAGATCCGTCCTATACAATGATTTTTCTGGGGTTCTTTTCCTGCGGCTACCAGCTTGGGTTTATCACGGCCCATTTCCCCGCCTTTGTGACTGAGCTGTGCGGTCCCATCCTTGCGGGTGGGGTTCTGCATAGCGTTGGGATAACCACCACCTCGGCATTGGGGGCGGTGGCGATTTCCCTGATCGGACTGGCCAATATCGTCGGAACGCTGACCGCCGGTTGGGCGGGTAAGCGGTATTCCAAGAAGTATCTGCTGGCCGGTATTTATGTCGGTCGTACCATCATCGCCGCGCTGTTCATCATGTTCCCGATCACGCCGATTTCGGTCATTCTGTTTTCGGTCGGGATGGGTTCGTTATGGCTGGCCACGGTGCCACTGACCTCGGGGCTGGTCGCGCATATCTATGGGCTGCGTTACATGGGCACACTTTATGGCATCGTCTTTTTCAGCCACCAATTGGGCAGTTTTCTTGGCGTCTGGCTGGGCGGGCGGATGTATGATGCCTTTGGCAGTTACACTGCCGTTTGGTGGATCGGCGTTGGCGTCGGCGCATTCAGCGCCATTGTGCATCTGCCGATCCGTGAACGTCGCCTCGAAGGGTTGGTGACAGCCTAACGGCTGCGCCAACGGTCCAGAATATAGCGGCTGGTCATCAAATCCAGATGCGCCCCGCCGCCGTTCTTGAACAGGGTGATTTCGTCATCCGACGAACGGTTGAAGTTACCCGGATCGTAGTAATCAGCGATCAAATGTTCGCGGGCAATCACACCTGATTCAAGCGGGATGTTGATCTCTCCGATGTGACCTATCGTGGTGTCAAAACTGTCCACAAAAACCCGCGCACGGATGATCGCGCCATCATCCACCTCACGCATATCGGGTCGGTAGGCGCCAATCAGGTCGACATGCTGCCCCGGTTGCAGCCAATCGCCCTTGATCAGCGGATCGGTGGACATGGTGGCGCTGGTGATGATGTCCGCAACCCCCACCGCGGCTTGCAGATCCGTGGCAACGCGCAAGCCCGGAGTTTCAGCAGCCATTTTTTCAGCGTTGCCGGGGCTGCGGTTCCAGACGGTAAACTGCGCATCAGGAAACACCGCACGATATGCGGCATGCAGGGCGCGGCCCTGATTGCCTGCACCGACGATCAGGATGTTCTTGCTGTCTGGTCGGGCCAGTCGCCGCGCGGCAAGCAAGCTATCACCGGCGGTTTTCCATTTGGTCACAAGATGAAAGTCAACAATTGCCTCAAGCATGCCGTTCGCATCAGCGTATAGGTTCAGCCCGCCATTGATCATCGGGGTGCCTTTGGCCGGATTGCCCGGAAAAACCGTGGCGGATTTGACTGCAATCCCCAGACCGTCGATCCATGCAGCCCGGCTGAGCAAGGTGTCATCACCCCGATAGAGAAAGGTATCACCGATCTCGGCCTTGGGCAGGGTGTGACCGGCAGCCAATGCGTCCGTCAGGCCGATCCAGTCCAGCACCGCCTCGCCCGCGTCAAAAGGGATAAAGGGAATGTCAGTCATTTTGCGTCCTCTTCGGTCAAAAGCCCCGCCATCACCAGCCGATTGGCCCAGCCTTCCGGTCCGGTGAAATGGTGGGTTTGCCAGCCGCGTGCTGCGGCAGCGTTGATATTGTCGATCCGGTCATCGGTGAACAAAAGCGCCTTTGGATCAACGCCGCTGCGATCCTCAAGCGCGGCATAGATGCCCGCATCCGGCTTGATGACCCCCAAATGACCCGAGATATAGTCCCCGTCGAACTGCCGGAGAAACGGGTAGCGTTCTGCCGCCAGATCATAGGTCTGAATGCCGAAGTTGGTGAGGGAGAACACCGGAACATTGGCGCGTTGCAGAGCCTGCATCAGGCGCACGGAATGGTCGATCACGGGGGCGGCGATGTCGATCCAGCGGTCGTGCCAGAGCTGGATCTCTGCACGCCAATGCGGATAGATCTCAGCGGTGTCATAGATCACATCACGGAACGTCTCGCCGCGATCAATACGGTCGTTCATGCCGTGCAGATCAACCTCTGCAAACATCGCGCGGCGGCGGGCTTCGCCTATCTGCGCGTCAAAAAACCGCTCTGGCAGCCATTCGATCAGAACATTGCCGATGTCAAAAACCACGGCTTGGGGTGTCATTTGTCTGCCCTCCTGGCATTGGAAACTTTCAATGTCTCCATCCGTTTACCTTGACAGAAAACGCTCATAACCGCGCTGCTGCACGCAGCTCCCGCTCCAATGCGTCCAGAAAACGGGACCGGTCAGCCTTGGTAAACCCTTTGCCGCCGCCTTGTCTGAATGGATCAGCGGCCCGCAGATCCGCCATCAAGTCTCGGGTTGCAAGAACGTTGCCGATATTGGCCGCCGTCAATGCCTCGCCATTGTGTTTGAGCACTTTGGCGCCCGCCTCCACACATTTGGCGGCAAGGGGGATGTCGCCGGTGACAACCACATCGCCAGTGCCTGCACGGTCCGCGATCCACATATCCGCCACATCCGGCCCATCAGGTACGATCACGGTTTTAACCAGCGGATTTTGCGAGGGCCGCAATCCGCCGTTGGACACCACAAACATCCTTACCTTGTGACGGGTTGCGACCCGTTCTGCCTCCGCTTTGACGGGGCAGGCGTCGGCGTCAATATAGAGCGCGGTCAATGGCCTCAAACCCCATAAAGCGCATCGGCGTGAAAGGCGATGTGATCTTCTATGAAGGTCGAGACAAAGAAGTAGCTGTGGTCATAGCCCGGCTGCATCCGGAACGTGGCTTGCTGTCGCTTGGCGGCAATCGCGGCGGCCAGTGCCTCGGGCTTGAGCAGGTCCAGAAACTGATCCGATGCGCCTTGGTCAATCAGGATAGGTCCGTCAAAGCCCTTTTCCTGCATCAGCAAGGTTGCGTCGTGTTTGGCCCATGCCGCGTCATCCTCGCCCAGATAGGCGGTCAATTGTTTGCGGCCCCAATCGCTTGCGGTTGGGGTGGCAATCGGCGCAAAGGCCGAGACAGACGTAAACCGCCCCGGCAGGTTCATCGCCAATGTCAGCGCCCCATGGCCACCCATCGAATGGCCTGTGATGCCCTGCCGCGTCAGGTCAATGGCAAAATTCGCGCCGATCAATGCGGGCAGTTCTTCTGCGATATAATCCCACATCTGAAAATGTGTCTGCCAGGGGCCTTGGGTGGCGTTGACATAAAACCCGGCCCCCTTTCCCAGATCATAGGCTTCGTCGTCGGCGACATCGTCACCGCGCGGAGAAGTATCAGGAAACACCAGCGCGATCCCGTGTTCGGCAGCCCATGATTGCGCACCTGCCTTGGTCATCGCGTTTTCATGTGTGCAGGTCAGGCCCGACAAGTACCACAGCACTGGCACCGGCCCATCGCGGGCCTCTTCTGGCAGGAACAACCCAAAGGTCATTTCGCAATTACATGCCTCTGAACTGTGGGAATAGACACCTTGCGTGCCACCAAAACAGGCATTTTCAGAAATGGTTTTCATCGTCGGATCCTTTTGTCATGTCCGCCGCGCCGGGCCGGACCTTGCAACAGTCAGTACTGGAAAGATCAGCCCCCTGTCACCCCCGCGATCACAAGGCTGACGGTGACAATGCTGAGGGCTGTGGAAAATAGAATGGCGGTGGAAACGCGTACCGGGGCTACGCCATAATGCTGGGCGAGGATAAACACATTGCCCGCCACGGGCAGGGCGGAAACTGCAATGATCACGCCAGCCTTGAACGGGTCCACATCGAATATATAAAGCGCGGCAATACCAACCAGCAACGGATGCAACACCAGTTTGCAAAAGCTGAGCCAGCCTGCCACTTCGATCCGTTCCGCCGATTTAAAGGCGAGCGACGCGCCGATGGCAAACAAGGCGCCGGGGGTGGCGGCGCCGCCCAGGATGGCCAGAAAATCATTGATCGGCTCAGGGATCGGAAGTGCGAAACCGGCACAGACAAACCCAAGCGAGATCGCCACAATCATTGGATTGCGCAACAGACCCAGGGCAATAGACCGGATCATGCGCAGGCTGATCTGGCCGTCCCGCGCACCGGTGATCAAAATCACAATAAGGCTGGAGAACACGATCAGATCTACCGCCAGCGCCAACAGAACCGGACCAATCGCCTCCGCACCCAGCAGCAGGGTCAACATTGGAACGCCCAGAAACCCGGTATTTCCGATGGCGGCGCATTGCGCCTCAATCGCGGTGGTCGGCACGTCCAAACCGCGCAGAAAGCCGACGATGGTCGCGATCCCGTAAACAAACGCCGTACCCCACAGATAGGCCGCGATCAAACGCCCGTCCCAGACCTCGGCCAGCGACAGGTTTGCCGAAAACCGGAACAACATGGCCGAGAGGGCAAAGTAGAATACGAATTTGGTGAGGTAGGCGGTCGCTTCTTCACTGAAAAAGCGGGTGCGCCCGGCCCAGTATCCCAGACCGATCAGCAAAAAGAACGGCAAGGTCTTGAAAAAGATCGCCAGCATAGCCTTGGGTAACCAGCCAGAGGGTCGGGCGCAAGGTGCCTCTGCGGCCCGTCAGCCCGATCCGATCAGAACACCCGCAGCGAAGACGAGCGCACCGCCCAGCACGACCTGCATGGCGGCACGGAAGAACGGCGTTTCCATGTATTTGTTCTGAATCCAGGCAATCGCCCATAGCTCGATAAAGACGACGACAAAGGCAGTGATCGTGGCGGTCCAGAAATCCGGGATCAGATAGGGCAGGGCATGGCCCAATCCCCCGACCGTGGTCATAATCCCTGAGGCAAAGCCGCGCTTCCACGGCGATCCCCGCCCCGACAGCTCCCCGTCATCAGAGGCCGCCTCGGTAAAGCCCATGGAAATCCCGGCCCCGACGGAGGCCGCCAATCCCACCAGAAAGGTTGTCCATGTGTCTTGCGTGGCAAAGGCGGTGGCGAAAATGGGCGCAAGGGTCGAGACAGACCCATCCATCAGCCCCGCCAACCCCGGCTGTACCCATGTCAGGATAAATTGCCGATGCGCACGGCTGTCCTCTTCTGTCTGGGCATCGCCGGACAAATGGGTCTCGGTAAGCTCTGCCGCCGTCGATTGATGCCCAGCCTCAGCTGCGGCCAGATCGCCCAAGAGTTTCCGTGTAGCTGTGTCAGATGTCCGCGCGGCTGCTGCCAGGTAAAAGGCCTCTGCGTCCCGTTCCATGGCGGCGGCTTCTTCGCGGATGCGTTCAAGCCCGAGGTTTTCGACCAGCCAGACCGGACGGCGGGCGTAGTAGCCCGACACATGCTCGCGCCGGATCAGCGGAATGGTGGACCCAAACCGCGCCTCGTGAAGATCAATCAACCGTTTGCGGTGCGTGTCTTCTTCGCTGGCCATGCCATCAAACACGGCGGCGGTGTCGGGAAAATCTTCACGCAGATTTTCTGCATATCCACGGTAAATCCGTGCATCATCTTCCTCAGAGGAAATGGCAAGCGCCAGAATCTCTTGTTCAGTCAAATCCTTGAAACGTTTACGGGCGAGCGAGAAGCGCATGGCAGTATCCTCTAGCGGTTTAGAATGATTCTAATACTTGCGGGCAACAGGAACAACCGACTTTGCGTGACGGAAAGGGATTTATTCCTTGGAACTAAACAAAACGGTTTATATTCTCATATTCAACATTCTGGAGTTTCCATGACAGCACTCGCACAGCAGATTCGCAAAGGCCGTAAGTTCGATCAGGTTCTTGCCGGTGCCCGCGAGGTGTTTATGGCTGACGGCTTTGAAGGGGCCAGCGTGGATGAAATCGCCCGCGTTGCTGCCGTATCCAAAGCCACCCTCTATAGTTATTTCCCTGACAAACGTCTGCTTTTCCTCGAAGTGGCCAATGCCGAATGTTGCCGGCAATCGGACGAGGCGATGGACAATATAGATCTCGAAGCGCCGCCGCGCGAGGTGTTGATGCAAACCGGCTGCCATTTTGTCAGGTTCATCACCTCCAAGTTCGGACAGCAAATCTTTTGCATGTGCGTTGCAGAGAAGGACCGGTTCCCCGAACTGGGGCAACAATTCTACAATTCCGGTCCCGCTGTGATGCGTGCCGAGATGGCCGAATACTTCGAAATGGCCGAAGCGCGGGGCGAGCTGCGGATTAAGGACAAGCTACTGGCGGCGGATCAATTCGGCGATCTGTGCAAGGCAGACATCTGGACCCGTTTGATTTTTGGCGTGGTGCAAACAGTCAGCGAAGAAGAAATCCACTATGTCGTGGAAAATGCTGTCGATACCTTTCTGGCGAGGTACGGAGTATGAGGGGATGCATCGCATTGACGCTGCTGGTTCTGGCCGGATGCAGCGCAGAGCCTGCTATCAATGCCTGCGGTGCGGACCAGTGGCGCAGTTTGCTGGGCAAGCCCGAGGCCGCATTGTCTGTCATCAACAAGGAACTGCGCATTATTCACCCTGGTGATGCCGTGACGATGGATTTCAACCCTGCACGGTTGAATGCTGAGATCGACGCGCAGGGCAAGATTGCAAAACTGGCCTGTTACTGACCCTTGGGGCGGTTATCGACGATCCGAACGGCCTTTCCTTCGGATCGCGGCACACCGCCAACATCAGCCACATCCACTTTGATACTGACGCCTACGGTTTGTTTGACCTTGGCAGACAATTGTCTGGCGGCGGCGGCGCGGGTCTCATCCGACATGGACGCATCCGCGCATTCGCAGATCACGCGCATTTGGTCCATCCGGTCCGGACGGCTCAACTCGATCTGGAAGTGCGGGGCCAATGATTTGACCTCCATGAGCTCTTCTTCGATCTGGGTTGGAAAGATATTCACGCCGCGCAGGATGATCATGTCATCGGTGCGCCCGGTGACCTTTTCCATCCGCCGCATGGACCGCGCCGTCCCGGCCAGCAGCCGGGTCAAATCGCGAGTCCGGTATCGGATGATCGGAAAGGCCTCTTTGGTCAAGGAGGTGAAAACCAGCTCCCCCCGTTCCCCATCGGCAACGGGTTCTCCGGTGTCAGGGTTGATAATCTCCGGGTAGAAATGGTCTTCCCAGATGTGCAGCCCGTCCTTTGTCTCCACGCATTCCATTGACACACCCGGCCCCATCACTTCGGACAGGCCGTAGATATCCACCGCATGCATATCGAAAGCCTCTTCGATCTCAAGCCGCATGGCGTTGGTCCATGGCTCGGCGCCGAAGATGCCGACCTGCAACGAAGAGTCGCGCGGATCGACCCCCTGCGCGGCGAATTCGTCCAGAATGGACAGGGCATAAGACGGGGTTACGGTGATCCCTTTGGGTTGAAAATCACCGATCAATCTCACCTGTCGGGGGGTCATACCGCCGGAGACAGGCACCGTCGTCAGTCCCAGATAGTCAGACCCCAGATGGATGCCCATCCCGCCAGTGAACAACCCGTAGCCATAGGCGTTGTGCAGCATGTCTCCGGGGCAAAGACCGGCCGCCCGCAATGACCGCGCCACAACGGAACCCCAGTTGTCCAGATCTTTCTTGGTATAACCCACAACCGTCGGCTTGCCTGTCGTACCGGACGAAGCATGCAGCCGCGCCACCTGTTCACGGGGCACGGCAAAGAGGCCAAAGGGATAGTTGTCGCGCAGGTCGTTCTTAACCGTAAAGGGAAATTTCGCCAGATCAGCCAGAGAGTGCAGATCATCCGGATGCACACCCGCCGCATCAAAACTGTCCTTGTAAAAAGGCACGTTGTCATACGCATGGCGCAGTGACCACTTCATCCGCTCAAGCTGTAGCGCCTCAATTTCGTCGCGGCTGGCAATTTCAATCGGATCCAATGTGGATTTCGCGGGCGTCAGATCTTTCATCAGGATGGAACCTCTTGGGGGAAATGTTGACCTTTGACGGTGCGTGACAATCCGCGAAACAGGGCAATGGTCCGGCCGTCTTCTCCGGTGACCGTGACATCATAAACGCCGGATCGTCCCGTTCTTGACACTTCGGCGGCCGTGGCGGTCAACAACTCACCATCGGCACCGGGGGTAAGATAGGTGATTTGGTTCTGCTGGGCGACGGTCAGTTGATTGTAGGTGTTGCAGGCAAAAGCAAAGGCGCTGTCGGCCAGTGCAAAGGTAAATCCGCCATGGCATATCCCGTGTCCGTTCAGCATATCAGGACGCACCCGCATGGTCAGAGTTGCCTGACCCGGCGCTATCTTGGTGATTTGCATGCCCAGCCCGCTTGAGGCGGGATCTTTGGCATACATGATCTCGGCACATTTTTCGGCACAGGTTTGAGGGGTCATTTCATGTCGCACATATGTTTCATAAATCGGGACATTTGCACAACTTTGTAACGCTTTCAATCCTTTTGATCCATTGCCGGGCTTGATTTGTCGCGCCAACAGCGCAACTGTATCCATATGACGATGCATTCCCCTCCCCAGGTCACCCCGTTTGAGCGCCCGCCCGAACAAGTTGCCTTTCATCGCACAGAGCTATCCGTGATCCTATCGTTGTATGGCCGCATGGTCGCAGCCGGCGAATGGCGCGATTACGGGATATCCTGCCTGAGGGAAGTGGCCGTCTTTTCGGTATTCCGGCGGACCGCTGAAATTCCGCTTTACCGTATCGAGAAACGGCCAAAGCTGCGCAACAAGCAAGGCATGTATGCGATTGTTGGCACGGGCGGCCAGATCATGCGTCGCGGCCACGATCTCAAAGCGGTCTTGCGGGTGTTGGAACGCAAGCTGATCCGATCCGTCGATTGATGGACCTCAAAGGCGGCGATGGCCGGTCACTGGCCCATCGCCCTGCGCCTCAATCCGTGTGATTGCATCCTCAATCGGTTCATAAACTGTGCTCATCGCGCCTGCATTGGCATGAAGAATGGTTTGCGGATCACTTACAATCGCCACGTGCCCCTTCCAGAACAGCAGATCATTCCGCTGGTAAACCTCATTGGTGGCATGGCCCAATGTCGCCTGCTGGTCGCTGTCGGCAGGGCAGGGCGTCCCGCAGGCCAAAAGCGCGGCCTGAACCAAGCCTGAACAATCAATGCCCCAACGGCTATTGCCACCCCAAAGATAGGGCGTGCCAAGAAAACGGGCCGCGACCTCTGCGGGATCGGAATACCGGGTGTCCACAGGTTCCAGATGATTGATTGGGATATAGCCAAGGCAGGTCTGGGCATAATTTCCCACCACATCCGTGACCTTGATCCGGCTGCCAAAGCTGAGCGAGATCAGATCGGGGGATTTGAAATCAGCCCTTTCATAGGCGTGCGTTGCCGGGGTACAGACCTGGTGACTGGGCTCTAGTTGCGGACCTAAGGTCACGCTCCGAACATAGCCGCAATAGCCATCCTTGGCCGATTGCACATATCGCCAATCCCCTTCATCGCCCAGCACAGTCACTACATCGCCGTAGATCAGCTGTCTGTCGCGCGGCCCAGCGGGACTCCGGCAAAGATCGGCAACGCTGGCGGTGATCTGTGCCGGATCGGCGCGGTTGGATTTGTCCGGATCTGGGGTCAGGCGTCTGTCGGTCATGGGGCCAAGATCCCGTCCAGGGCGGCATAAAGTGCGCGGGTCGCCTGGCCAATGCCGCCCTTGGGCCGCGCGGGGGCTGCTGCTGGCTGCCAGCCATAGATATCAAAATGGGCATAACGGCTGTCCGTGACAAACCGGCGCAGGAACAATGCGGCAGTGATACATCCGGCAAAGCCGCCCTTCGGCGCATTGTCCAGATCGGCAATGCCCGGTTCGATCATCGCCTCGTAAGGATCATGAAACGGCAAACGCCAGACCGGGTCGGCCTGCGCCGCCGCCGCTGTTTCCAACGCCGTTACGAATCCGGCATCGTCCGAGAAATAGGGCGCGAGGTCCGGCCCCACCGCGACACGCGCCGCGCCAGTCAGCGTGGCCATGGAAATTATCTGATCGGGTTTCTCTTCGTCCGCCAAAGCCAATGCATCGGCCAGAACCAGCCGCCCTTCGGCATCGGTGTTGTTGATTTCAACCGTCAGACCCTTGCGCGAGGTCAGGATATCCTGTGGACGGAAGGCATTGCCGGATACGGCGTTTTCCACCGCTGGGATCAACACCCGCAGCTGTAGTTTCCGGCCCGTTGCCATGATCATATGCGCCAGACCCAGCACTGCGGCTGCCCCGCCCATGTCCTTTTTCATCAGCCCCATTGACGCGCCGGGCTTGAGGTTCAAACCGCCGGTGTCAAAGCACACGCCCTTGCCGACCAGCGTCAGCGTGGGCCCGGTATCCCCCCAGCGCATGTCAATCAAACGCGGTGCGCGGTCCGCCGCGCGGCCAACGGTATGGATCATCGGCAGGTTCTGTTCCAGCAACGCGTCGCCAGTGATCACTTTGATCTTTGCCCCATGTGCCCCTGCCAGATCCCGCGCCGCTTGTTCCAGATCGGGCGGGCCCATGTCGGATGCTGGCGTGTTGATCAAATCCCGGGTCAGGCATTCCCCCGCGGCCAGCGCCTCTACCTCGGATGCAGTCACTGCTTTAGGCGCGACCAATTCTGCCGCCATTGGTATTTGGGTTTTGTAGCGGTCAAAACTGTAGCTGGCCAACAACCAGCCCAGTGCCTCGACGGCCTGTTGATCGTCCGGTAGGCCAGACGCAATCTTGTATACCCCCTTGGGGAGCCTGGCTGCAGCGCCAGCCAAATGGAACCGTCCCCGCTTGCGGGACGCCGCCGTGCCGTATCCGGCCAGCGCCATCATCACAGATCCGTCCGCCGCCGGTATCGCCAAGGCTTGACCCAGCCCCCCGGTAAACCCCTGCGCAGCGATCCAGTTTTGCACGGCCTCCGGTTGGTCCGCCGTCCACGCCCCAAGCCCATCCTCGGCAATCACATGAAGCGGCAGGGCAGATGTGGTATCGGATGCAAAACGAGGTGGCATGGGGCGCTTTCTTACTGGTTAATTCTCGCGCCCAGCCTACCCGTTCCAGCGACACCCGCAAGCCATCTCAGGCCGGGATCATTCGGGCATGTCGTCAATATCCCAGATTGCGGTCAATGAACGCTCGCCAATGCGAAACAGCCGCGAAAGCGTTGCCGCAAGCGCGGTTGCATCGTTGTTGGCCACGCATTGCACGACATCCCCTGCCACCTTGGCCAGATCCGCCATCCCGATCTGGTCGGCGACCGCGATCAAGGACCGCGCACTTTTCTGTAGATCGGGCCAGGCGGCATCGCGAAATTTCTGTTCGCATTGGGTCAAACGCCGCGCCAGATCTTCGAGGGCGCGGCAGACCACATCTTCGGCCCCCGCTTCGCCCAGTTGCGTATAAAGCGCGCCCAGCCGATCCTGATCCACGCTGATTTGTTCCCTTGGTCGGATTTGCAGAACCTGCATTAACTCACCCCTTGTTCAGCCCCCACGGCCAAAGCGGAATATTGTCCAAACAAGTATGTAAATGGTTGCTCTGCTTCTGTGTTTTCGCTCGAATTTGTTCCGGAATTAAGTTAACCCTGCGGAAATGTTTCAGGAGACTATCAATGATGGATCATGCAAAACCACTTCCGGCATATCTATTGACGCGCTACCACGGCTGGAAAGCCACCGGTTATGCCGACAACAAGTCGTGGTATCGACGACTGGCGACCGAAGGGCAGCGGCCCCGCGCCATGGTGATCTCCTGTTGTGACAGCCGCGTGCATGTGACCTCGATTTTCGGGGCCGATCAGGGCGAGTTCTTCATTCACCGAAATATCGCCAATCTCGTCCCCCCTTGCGAGCCTGACGGCCAGCATCACGGGACATCGGCCGCCGTGGAATACGCGGTGCGGGTTCTGAATGTTGCGCATCTGATTGTGCTGGGCCATTCCAGTTGTGGTGGCGCGAAAGGCTGCCTTGAAATGTGCAAGGGAAACGCACCGGAACTGGAAGCCAAAGACAGCTTTGTTGGCCGCTGGGTGGATATCCTGCGCCCCAAGTATGGCGAAGTTGCTGACATTGAGGACGAACAGGAACAGGAACGCCAGTTTGAGAAGCATGCGGTGATGACATCGCTCGAAAATCTCATGACCTTTCCTTGGGTCAATGAAAAGGTGACAAGCGGCGAATTGAGCCTACATGGCCTGTGGACCGATATCGGCGAAGGTGGGTTGGAATACTTCTGCCCGGAAACGGGAAAATTCCAGCCAGTTTAACAGGGCATTTGAGGCATGGAAAATCTGTTCTCTCTGGCGGCGGACAATCTTGTTTCGCCCATTATTCTGTCCTTCGTATTGGGGGTTGCGGCCTCCCTTGCGCGGTCTGATCTGAGCATTCCTGAGGCCGCCGCCAAGGCGCTGTCGATTTATCTGCTTTTTGCCATCGGCTTCAAAGGTGGGGTAAGTGTTGCCGCGCATGGCATTGATGCGCGGCTTGGGCTGGCCTTGCTGGCGGGGATCATTCTGTCGGCGGCCCTGCCTTTGGTCGCTTTTGGCCTGTTGCGGGTGATGACAGCGATGAGCCGCCTTGATGCGGCTGCCGTGGCGGCGCACTACGGGTCGATCTCGATCGTGACATTTGTCGCGGCCACGTCGGTCTTGGAAAGCCGCGGCATAGCCGCGGAGGGTTACATGGTCGCCGTTGCCGCCGCGATGGAAGCGCCTGCGATCCTGTCCGCGCTGTGGCTGGTGGCCCGTGGCGGAGGCGGCGATAGCAAAGGCATGGACAGCACATTGCTGCGTGAGATCATGTTGAACGGCTCCATCGTTTTGCTGGTTGGAGCGTTCCTGATCGGCTGGGCGACGGGCGAGGAGGGTCTGGCGGAAATCTCCAGCTTTATTGTGTCGCCGTTCAAAGGTGTTTTGTGCCTGTTCCTGCTGGATATGGGCCTCGTCGCCGGGCGCGGCCTGCGCCAAGGTGGCGGTATCCTCACTCCATCAGTCTTGGCCTTTGGGGTGTTAATGCCCCTGATCGGCGCGGCGGCCGGTCTAGTTACCGCCCTGGCGCTTGGCCTGACGCCGGGCGGTGTGACGTTGATGATGGTCCTGTCGGCTTCTGCCTCTTACATCGCGGTGCCAGCGGCCATGAGGGTGGCGCTGCCCGAGGCAAACCCGTCACTGTACCTGACTCTCTCGCTTGGGGTGACATTCCCCTTCAACCTGACGCTGGGTATCCCGCTTTATGTGGCGGTGGCCCAAGCCATGACCGGAGGCTGACCTATGCAAACTCATAAAGCCAAACGTGTTGAGATCACCATCGAGGCGGTCATGCAATCGCGCCTCACCGATGCTTTGAAAAAGGCGGGCGTGACCGGCTACACCGTGCTGCCGGTGCTGGGCGGGTCCGGCCGTTCCGGTGAATGGAGCCGCGCAGGTCAGGTCAGCCGCGCCTCTGGCATGGTGCAGGTGGTGTGCATCATCCGGCCTGAACGGCTTGATGGGTTGCTCGAAGGGGCCTTTGCCGTGGTTGAACGACATATCGGCGTGGTCAGCGTAACCGATTGCGATGTGCTGCGCGCCGAACGGTTCTGATCAGCGCAGGATCTTGTCCTCGGGCCAACGCAGGTTTTCCTCAATCGTGACCGATGTTGTGGCCCCAGCGGCCACGTTCAGATCCCACTGCAAAATGCCGCGCCGGTCATCCAGATTGGTCTCATCAGGCACAGGATTGGCGGTCCAGTCAATTTGCAGATCTTCCTGTGCAGTATAGGGCACAGCTGCCCGCACCTCGACCTGCCAATCCTCTGATCCGATGTTCTGGATATCCATCCGGGTGCGATCCGTTTTGGCATTGGATCGGCTGATGATCCCGCGATCCCCTTCGGTCTGGTCCAGAACGGTATAGGTCAGGCGCAAGTCCTCGATCGGTCCAAACGGCAGCTCTGCCTCGTCTCCCGCAGGGATCAGCCCAAGGTTCATTTGCCCAATCAGGGTATTGTCCAGAAACAGCGCCACCTCATCCGCAGGCAACAGTGGCTCTTGGGTGGTGTTGGTAAATTCCGCCATCAAAAAGGCGGTCTGATCGGAGCGCGGCACCGCGCGGGCAAAGCGGCGGGCGGGAAAGGTCAAAGTGTCCAGCGCTACGCGACTATCATCCACGCCGCTGGCGATGCTGACGGGTGTGGCGAAATCATAGCGCACGCCAGGGCCATCGAAATTGGTCATGCCCTTGGCCTCCTCAACGATAACCGGTGCTTCGATTACCGGATCGGCAAAGCTTTCGGCGCTGTCGGCCATCTGGCGCGAAAGCTTTGCACGCGGAGGTTCCTTGTCTGCCAAGGTCAATCGTCGCGGGTACACTTGTGACGGTTGGGTCTGGCCCGAGGGTGCAAGTGTGGAAAGGGTCAGGGCGACCCCCTGCCAGTTCTCGCCGCTGCGTTGAGAGACAACCGCCCCCCGTTTGATCGAAAGCTGCGGCGCGTCTTTGCCGTCCAGATGAATGTCATAGGTCGGCAGCCAATCCGCATCGACCAGATATTCCAAACCGATCATCACCTCACCCGCCGCCGTGGCCATTACATCGAGGGTCAGCTGCGCGTGTTTCTCCGGCGGTGGGGTCAATGCCTCTAGCGCCGCCCGCGCATCCCTAAGCGTGTTTTCCAGATCTTTCCGCCCCAGGTCAAGATCACGGGCGGCCTGGCGTGCGCGCAGGGCTTCTTGCTCCGCCTGAAGGCTTTCTGCACCGATCATCTGGCCAAGCGCCTGCAAAGTGCTGACATCTGCTGGCAATCCTTCGTTGCGGCCCAAATCCCCCAGAAACCCGATCTGCGCCTGTGCCGCGCGGCCAGCAAGAGAGACCGCTTCGATCTGGTCATCTAGACCCCGCAATGCAGCCTCGGCCGCATTAATCTGCTCCTTGGCTGCAAGGATTTCGGCGCTGTCTGTGTCTGCTTGTGGCGGCACAGCCTCTTTGCGGAATTGCGTTGTGCCAAGGGTTGCCCCCGTGACCGAAACCCGCAGAAATTTACGATCCATTGTGTGCGGCAAGTCCGGCAAGACGATCTGATGGCTGCCTTGGGGCAGGGTGACAGTGGCCTGACGGTGGACCGTTGCCAGATAAGGATAAACCGTGACCGCCTGCGGTTCGGATCGCAGGGTAAAGACATCCGCCAGCGCGGCGGTTGGCAGCAGGGTCAGGCAGGCAAAGAGGACACGCATAATTCAGTTCCCATATCTATTGCCGTTACTCTGCACCCTCACGGCCAAAAGAAAAGGGGACCAAACGGCCCCCTTTCCCCAATATGCATTTTGAGCGGATATCAGCCCTTTTTCAGAACTTCCCGACCCAACAGTTCGGCGATTTGAACCGCATTCAAGGCCGCACCTTTGCGGAGATTGTCAGAGACGCACCAAAGGTTCAGACCATTGTCGATGGTGCTGTCCTGACGGATACGGCTGATGAAAGTGGCGAAATCGCCGACACATTCAACCGGGCTGACGTAGCCGCCGTCTTCGCGCTTGTCGATCACCATGATGCCCGGTGCCTCGCGCAGGATATCGCGGGCTTCGTCCTCGTCGAGGTGATCTTCAAACTCGATGTTCACCGCTTCGGAGTGGCCCACAAAGACCGGCACGCGCACACAGGTTGCCGTGACCTTGATTTTGGGGTCGACGATCTTTTTGGTCTCAGCCACCATCTTCCACTCTTCTTTGGTGGAGCCATCTTCCATGAAAACGTCGATGTGCGGGATCACGTTGAACGCGATCTGTTTGGTGAATTTGCGCGGTGGCTTGTCGTCCGTGGGGTTGTAGATCGACTTGGTCTGATCCCACAGCTCATCAATCCCCTCTTTGCCCGCGCCGGACACCGATTGATAGGTGCTGACGACGACGCGCTTGATCGTGGCGCGGTCGTGCAACGGCTTGAGCGCAACAACCATCTGCGCGGTTGAGCAGTTGGGGTTGGCGATGATGTTCTTTTTGGCATAGCCGTGGATCGCTTCGGGGTTCACCTCGGGCACGATCAACGGGATATCCGGGTCGTAGCGATAGAGGGAAGAGTTGTCGATCACGACGCAGCCCGCCTTGGCGGCACTTGGCGCGTATTTCTTGGTGGCCTCAGAGCCAACCGCAAACAGCGCCATATCCCAGTCGGTGAAATCAAACGTATCAAGGTCCTTGCACTTAAGCGTCGTGTCCCCATAGCTGACTTCCGTGCCCAAAGACCGACGGCTGGCGAGTGCCACAACCTCGTCCGTAGGGAACTGGCGCTCGGCCAGAATATTCAGCATTTCGCGGCCCACATTGCCTGTGGCGCCCACGACGGCGACGCGATAACCCATCTGATTTCTCCAATATATATAGTGATGGTCGCAGCCCTTTAGCCTGCCTGACGGGCAAGTAAAAGGGGCTCAGCTATACAGGCTGTGCCTTTGTCGCCTCAATCGGCATTATCGCGGCTGAAAAGGTACACCAAAAGCCCAAAGGCGAGGCTTCCGGCAAAAAGGACATAGACCGCAACATAGGGGCTGGCGGTGGTCGCCGCGCCGGGCAGGGCGGCACTATAGACCTTGCCGGAGAAGAATTGCGCGACGCCCACGCCGCCGATGCTAAAGAGATTGAGCATGGTCACACCGCGCCCGATCAGATGCGGCGGTAGAAAGCTCCGCCCATGGGCCATGATCACCGGATAGGTCGCGCTGAAAAAGCCGATAATGCACAACATTGTTACGGACAGCGCGAGCGATTGCGCAGGCTGTGCAATCAGCACGGCACTTGCGACAAGGGTGATCACCGTGCCCGCCACGATCATCCATTTGCGCGACGGCATAAGACGGTCTGCCGGACCATAAGCCAAGGCGCCGATGACCATCGCAATGCCCATCAGCAAGCTGGCCTGACCTACGGTGCTGGTCCCCGCGTCAAACACATCCGCCAGATAAGGCCCGATCCAAAGTCCGCGCACCGCACCGGAGATCGCATAGCTGACGCCCATGATCGGGAAAATGAACCACAGCGCCTGCAGCTTGAACAGCTCGGCCAGTGATCCCTTTGATTCGCCGATGACCTTTTGGGGATCACGCACAAAGAGAAACGCACCAAAGGCCACCAGTGCAGACACCGCCGCCAATGCCCAAAGCGCGTTGCGCCAGCCCAGCGTTTCGGCGGCCAGTGCCATCGGGTAGGAGGCGACTAAATTGCCCAGACTGCCCAGCCCGACCATCATCGAAGCAAGGATAGCAAACTGCGCCGGCGGGTAATCGCGGGCAAAAATATAGTAAGAGGCCATCAGCACCGGTGAACATCCGATCCCGATCAGGGTCATGGCAATGCTGATATGCAAAGGCGTGGTCGCCAAAGCAAAGAGCGCCGCACCACCACTGCCGCCGATGAAAAGCGCCCATGCCGTCGTTCTTCTGGGTCCGATACTGTCCAGCGCTGCGCCCACGGGGATCTGCATGGCGGCAAAAGACAGGAACCAAAGTCCGGAGGCAAAGGCCAGATCATCAGGTGTCGCCCCGATGTCTTGCTCCAGTATGCTGGACAAGACCGCAAGAAAGGCGCGGAAAAATTGGCTCAACACATAGCCGAGCCCCAGAAGGAAAATTCCGGTGTTCATGACTGGGATGCTTTCCATTTTGCGGTCAGGGCTTGCGCGCCATGGCTCAGGATCAGCACATCCGCCCCAACCGCCACAAAAAGCGCACCTGCCTCAATGGCCTCATTTGTCATTGGATCGTGCGTGGAGAGGATCCCCGGCGCCTTGCCTGCCGCGCGAATACGGCGCAACGCGTCCATGATCACCGTCTGAACGTCGGGATGCAGGGAATTGCCCATATGCCCCATATCCGCCGCCAGATCTGCCGGACCGATAAAGACACCATCCACCCCCTCGACCGCGAGGATTTCATCCAGCGCGGCGATGCCCTTGCGGTTCTCGACCTGCACCAGCAAGCAAATCTGTTCATCCGCAGTCTTGCCATAATCCTTAATCTGGGAAAACCGCGAGGCGCGGGTCAAGGCATAGCCAACGCCCCGGTCGCCATGCGGCGGATAGGTCACGTCGCGCACCAATTGGCGGGCTTGTTCGGCGCTTTCGACCATTGGCACCAACACCGTTTGTGCACCCGCATCCAACACCTGTTTGAGCAGATAGGTCTCACCCACAGGCAATCGCACCACCGCATGGCTGTCTGATGCCTCAAGCACCTGCAACTGCGCGATAACAGACCGCAGATCATTTGGCCCGTGCTCTCCGTCGATGACCATCCAGTCAAATCCGGCGGTCCCCATCAGCTCTGTGGAAAAGGTATCACCAAGGCCCAGCCAGCAGCCAAACTGCACTTGCCCGTTCCGGAGGGCGCTTTTGAACGGATTGGTTTTTGCGGGCATGATCACTTCCTCGGCAAGGGGTGCTGCACCCTAGACAAGGTTAATCGGGATTGACCAGAGGGAACAATGTACCAATTTTTGATGTGCTCGGAGGTTTGCAGAACACCGTTCAGATCACCTTGATCACGTCTTTGTCGATGGCCAACATATAGCCGCGCCGTGCGATGTTCTTGACCAACAGCTCTGACACCAGTTGATTGCCCAAGGTATCGCGCAGCCGTTTGATGCGGGTTGCCCCTGCGGCCTCGTCGCAATCTGCGGCGCTGCGGCCCGATATCACGCCTTCGATTTCAGAGCCCGACATGACCTCATCATCCATTCGCGCCTCGGCCAGCACGGAAAGGGTTTCCATCGCCGCGCCGGTCAGTTTGAAGCCAAAGTTGTTGAGGTAAACGGTGTTCTCTTCACGGCTGATCAGCAGGGAATTGACCTGAATGCCCGCCCGCTCAATCTGTGCCATGCGGCGGTTGAACCCGATGAGCAGAACCAGAAAAACCAGCGCCGCGATCAGCATCGCACTGGCAAAGACCAGCAGCACAAAGATCACCACGCGGTAGCTGTTCAACGTGTCGGAAAAAGCCGTGCCGGATTGCGCGAGAATCTCCAGCAGTTTGATCTCGGCACCGCTGGTCAGATCATCATTTTCAACAAAGATCCGTTCCACCTGCGCATTGAACTGGTTTGCATCCGGCAAAGCCCAGAACAGCAAAACCGCGCCAAGCAACAGGAGGGCAACAATAGCCGCGATGCCGCCGCCTACAAATCGCCCGCCAAAGCGGCGCATATCAGAAGCGGAGGTAGTTTGATCCGGCACTGTCTTTCCTTTCCGCCAATCCATCGGGGCCAAATACCCCCAGAACATTCAGCAAGGTCCAACCCTGCTGGGCCAATCTGGTGGCCAATTCTGATGCAGCTCCTGCCGGAGTACATGCACCGTTGATCTGCGCGACACCGTAATGCAGGCGCAGGGGATTGTCCTGTTTGGCCTTGTAATCAGCATAGCAATCCGCAGCCGAGGCGGGCTGCGCAAGGCCAATCGCAAAGGCGAGGGCAAAAGAGATAATGGCGTGTTTCATGACACCTTCCTGCGCTTTTGCAGGGCGTTATTCAATATCCAAGGCGATTGAGCTGCGATGATATCGGATAACACCCCGCTGTTATTGCCTGTCTCAAAGGGGCTGGCCCACCCTGAGGTCAGAGCATCCCTCCATCCCGCTCTTGCACGGGGTTCCCGCGCAGACCTGAAGAAAGGATCAGACCCATGTACCGCAGATTTATCGCCACTATCGCCGCCGCGTCGATTGCCATTACCGCATTTGGGGCCATGCCTGCCCGCGCAGACAATGACGACGCCGCCCGCGCCCTGGCCGCCCTGTTGGGCATCGCGATTGTGGGCAAGATCATTCACGACAACAAAAAAGACAAGAAAGCACATCACTACGAGAAGAACCACGTTACGAAGAACCACGTGCCGCAATACAATCAACCCAGCTACAAGCCGCCGCGCTATCAGCCAAAGCCGCGCCCGCTGCCGCGCCGGGTGGATCGCAAGTTGCTGCCAGGAAAGTGTTTCCACAGCTACCGGACAGGGCAAGGCAAAGTGCGGATGTTTGGCCGCCGGTGCCTGAAGAACAACTATGACTTCGTGAACCGCCTGCCCCGTCAATGTCTCTACGTGTTTGACACCCCGCGCGGCAACCGCCGCGGATATGAAGCCCGCTGTCTGCGGGATCGGGGATACCGCTTGGCCCGCAGGTAACTGCGTGCCCGGGCCGGTGGCGCGCCCCCGTGCCGCCGGTTGGAGGCGGGAGAGTGTTCGGGCAGTCTTCCGCCTTCAAAACAGTAACGAGTAAACTGTTGCAGACAGCCCGGCCCTTGTGGTTCGGGCTGTCTTGCGGTTTGGGTGTGCCATGACACCTGATTTTTCATTTGAGCGTGCCGCCTTGGCACAAGGATACAGCCGTATTGCAGGCGTAGACGAGGTGGGGCGCGGACCGCTTGCCGGTCCTGTGACCGCCGCTGCTGTGGTACTGGACCCAGCGCAAATTCCCGATGGGCTGAACGATTCAAAAAAATTGTCGAAGAAAGCCCGCGCACGTCTTTATGACGAGATCTTGCGGGTGGCGGATGTGTCGATTGCCCATGCCACTGTCGAAGAGATTGACGAACACAATATCCTGCGGGCCAGCCACATCGCGATGATCCGGGCGCTGGACGGGCTCAAGACGCCTGCGGATTATGCCCTGATCGATGGCAATATGATCCCGCGCGGTTTGAATCTTCCATCCCAGACAATTGTCAAAGGCGACAGCCTCTCGCAGTCGATTTCAGCGGCTTCAATTATGGCAAAAATTTGTCGGGATTGTGTCATGTTGTCATTGGCGCAACAGCATCCCGGTTATGGATGGGAAACCAACATGGGATATGGCTCAAAAAAGCACATGGATGCGCTGCAAAAACTTGGTGTCACCCCACACCATAGACGTTCGTTCAAACCGGTCCACAATATCTTGTATCAAGAATAAAACTTAACTGATTGATTCAAAAAAGAATTTGACCGCGAATCGCCTTGGGGTCATCCTGTCACCAACCACAGAGTGCAAAAGCACCGCGGACAGAGGCAGTATGATGAAGACAATGACAAAGGGCGCAACAGCGCTTCCCTTGAACGAAATTCTTGCGGGTGACTGCATAGATCTGATGAACGCATTGCCGGAATGCAGCGTTGATCTGATTTTTGCTGACCCGCCCTATAACCTGCAATTGCGCGGCGATCTGCACCGGCCCGACAACTCCAAGGTCGATGCCGTTGACGATGAATGGGATCAGTTCGCAAGCTTCAAAGCCTATGATGAATTCACCCGTGCATGGCTCAAGGCCGCGCGGCGTTTGCTCAAACCAAATGGCGCGATTTGGGTCATTGGCAGTTATCACAACATCTTCCGTGTTGGCGCGGCGCTTCAGGATCAGGGGTTCTGGATTCTCAACGATGTGGTGTGGCGCAAGTCCAACCCGATGCCAAACTTCCGCGGCAAACGCTTTACCAATGCCCATGAAACGATGATTTGGGCCGGTAAGGACGAAAACAGCAAATATACCTTCAACTACGAAGCGCTGAAGGCGCTCAACGAAGGCATTCAAATGCGCAGTGACTGGGTGCTGCCGATCTGCACAGGCCACGAGCGGCTGAAGGATGACAACGGCGACAAGGCCCATCCAACACAAAAGCCCGAAAGCCTGCTGCACCGCATTCTGGTGGGCTCCACCAATCCCGGTGACGTTATTCTTGATCCGTTTTTTGGCACTGGCACCACGGGTGCTGTGGCCAAGATGCTGGGCCGTGATTTCATTGGTCTGGAGCGCGAGGAAAGCTATCGCAAGGTAGCGGCAAAACGCATCAGCAAGGTGCGCAAATTTGACCGCGAAGCCCTGCAAACAACAACATCAAAACGCGCAGAACCGCGCGTGCCATTCGGCCAATTGGTCGAACGCGGCATGTTGCGTCCGGGAGAGGAACTCTATTCCCTCAACGGCCGCCACAAGGCCAAGGTCCGTGCCGATGGCACATTGATCGGAAGCGACGTGAAAGGTTCTATTCATCAGGTCGGCGCGGCGTATGAAAAAGCGCCAAGCTGCAATGGCTGGACGTATTGGTGCTTCAAGAAGGACGGCAAACGTGTGCCGATTGACCTTCTGCGCCAACAGATCCGCGCCGAGATGGCCAATTAAACACCCAAACAATCGAACACCGCCGGTGCCCGCGACCTTCTTGCCGAAGGATCGCCCTGAAGGGCACTCACCTTGCCCCGCCTTTTGGCGGGGCTTTTTTATTTGAGCGTGGATTGATCCACGACGGCCACGTCCGGCAGCGGATAATAGTCGCCCTTGTCATCGGGATAAAGTTGACGGTCCATCGACAAACCGCTGGCCCCGTCAATGGACCCGGCCATGACCGAAATGTTTTCACTGGTCTCTTCGGTCCAGAACATCTGGCTGCCGCATGTACCACAAAACCCGCGACGCGCGGTTTCTGACGATTTGAACCAGGTCAGGAGGTCCTGTCCGGTGATGGTGATACTGGATTTGGCCGTTTGGGTGGCGGCAACGTAATGCCCCGAAGATTTCCGGCACTGCGTACAATGGCACCCGACAACCGGACGGGGCGACCCCGATATTTCGTATTCAACGAGACCACAAAGACAACTTCCGCGCATAGACCCCTCCTGCGGTTTTCTGGCAGATTAGGTCTGTTTGGCGGGCCTTGCCGTGCAAATGCGAACCCAATCCGCACTGGCGCGACCCGCAACGCAAAACGCGGGGTGGATCAGTTGGCGGTCTGTTGGGCCCTGATCCTTGATCCCGTGCCGATGGGTGACATCACCGCGTGAATGTAGCGGCCGTCAAATTCTGTTTTCGACAGGACATAGGCCACGCCCGCCGAATGCGCCTTTTCCCACATAAAGGGCGAGGGCCAGTCACTGACCATTATGATGGGGATCTGTGCAAGCATGGGGTCTTCGGCCAGTTCCAAAACGAAATTCGCACCCAGCCCGTCAGGTAGATTGTTGTCGAGTAGGATCAGTGTGATCTGCTGCCGGCTGAGCGCAACGCGTGCAGACCGCAGGGTTGCGGCCACTTCCACCTGCAGATCATGGTGGGACTTTCCGATAATCCGGGTCAAACGTTCCCGGTCAAATTCGCTGTCTTCAATAATCAGGCAGGTGCCTGATGGTTTGGACCTAGATCGCATGTTGGTTTGCATGACACCCCCCGGTGACGGCTGATGTCACAGGGATGGCAGACAAGTCTTAAGAAAGCGTTCGGACAGCTCAGCGGGGCATCGGGGTGCGGCGCTTGTTGTAGTCGTGCCAATCGGTGATTTCAGGATAGTACATCTCGCGCCAATTGCGCACGCGGGGGTTCATGATCCGCTTGAACAAGGGCGGCACCATCGCGGCCATAGTCATCACCGGATAGCCATAGGGCAGTTGCGGTGCCTGATCGGTGCCGTAGGTCTGCAACACCGGAAAGCGGCGGTCAGGCTTGTAGTGGTGATCGGAATGCCGCTGTAGATTGATCAGTAGCCAGTTTGACGCCCGGTGCGCCGCATTCCACGAATGGCGCGGTTGCACATGTTCGTATTTTCCATCACCCAGATGTTTGCGCGTCAGCCCATAGTGTTCAATGTAATTGACCAGCTCAAGCTGCCAGATGGCGACGCCCGCCTGAACCACAAACAACAGCAGACCCGTCATGCCGCCAAGGATCAGCGCCAACAGTAAGAACCCGCCTTGCAACGCCCAATAGCGAAAGAACGGATTGCGGCGGTCGGTCCAAGGCAGGTCTTTGCGCGCCAGCATCTGCGCCTCCGCCCGAAAGGCCGAAACAAGTGATTGCCGCAAGACGCGCGGATAAAACCTGTGAAACCCCTCATTGTATCTCGCGGTCACCGGATCACGGGGCGTTGCGACATAGCGGTGATGCACCAAAAGATGTTCGGAACGGAAATGTGAATAGAGCACCATCGCCAGCAGGATATCTGCCCACCAACGTTCCAGATTGTTTTTCTGGTGCATCAATTCGTGGCTGTAGTTGATCCCGATGGTGCCGGTTACAACCCCAACCCCCATGAACAGAAACACCCGTTCTGCCGTGCCCAGATGCTCGGCCTGCGGCACATAATAGATCAGGCCAAAAACCGTCACGGTCTGCGCGGGCACCCAGATCAGCGTGATCAGGCGATACCAGAACAAATCATCATCGGTCGCCTCAAGATCGGCATTGTCGAGGTCCAGACCCAGCACCGCATCCAGCAGCGAAAACAAGAACCACGTCACAATCGGCAAAAGAGCAATCGACCAGCCGCCCACCACTGCGCAGATCCAGGTCAGCGGGATCAGGCCAAGGGACAACCAGAACGGAAGGGCGCGGGACAGTCGCGCCAGGTCTTGCGGTGCGATAATGGTGTTTGGCATCGGGGCTCCTGCCGGCTTTGTGGCGTGTTCGAGGTTGATATACCGTAAACGGCGGCCCTCTCAAACACTGACGCCGCGCTATTTGCGCGACAAATCGAACGCCTTGCGCATGACCGTTGGCAGATCGGAAGGCCGGAAATTTGCAGGCGGGACAAAGGTGCCGACGCTGGGTTCGGCATCGGCGGCAACAGCGCCGACTTGAACGCTCAACATCAGGTGGAAATGGGTAAAGGTATGGCGCACTTCGCCGTCAATGGGCCGCCAATCACCCTGCACGGGAGGCACGCCCAATGGTCGATCTTTGTCCACGTCCAGCCATTCCGATCCTGGCCAGCCAAGCATCCCGCCCAGCAACCCCTTGTCCGGACGGGTTTCCAGCAGCCACGCCCCATCGGCCCTTTGTGCGAGATAGACAGTTCCGTGCCGCACAGGTTTGGGCTTTTTCGGGGTTTTCTTTGGCAGTCCCGCCGCCGTGCCCCGTGCTCGTGACAGGCAGGGGTCGCGCCAGGGGCAAATACCGCACGCGGGCGATTTGGGGCTACAGATCGTTGCGCCAAGGTCCATCACGGCTTGGGCATAATCGCCCGGACGGTTTTGCGGTGTCAGTGCTTCGGCAAGCGTCATCAGCTCAGGCTTGGCTGCGGGCAGCGGTGTGTGGACGTCGTGAAGGCGGGCCATCACACGCTCCACATTGCCATCCAGAACGGTGCGCGGCGCATCAAAGGCGATGGAGGACACCGCCGCCGCCGTATAGGGGCCGATGCCGGGCAATTTGAGCAACGCATCATGATCTGCAGGAAATGCGCCGCCATGGTCCGCAACCACCACCCTTGCGCATTTCAACAGGTTACGGGCCCGCGCATAATACCCCAGCCCGGCCCATTCCCCCATCACATCGGCATCCTCGGCACCGGCCAGGTCCGCAACAGTGGGCCAGCGGTCGATAAAACGTGTGAAATAGTCCCGCACCGCCGCAACAGTGGTCTGTTGCAACATGATCTCGCTCATCCAGACGTGATAGGGATCGGGCCTTTGTCCTGCCTTGCGATCTGCAGGGGCCACACGCCACGGCATCTGGCGGGCATGTATGTCATACCAATACAGCAAGATGCGCGGCAGATCGCCTGTCTGGTCTGTTTCACGCATTCTTTATAGCTCCGCTGTCGCTCTGGGCTGGTGATACGGGGGCAAACCATTATGTTGAACCCGATCCAAAGGGAAACATAGTCATGCGGCCACGGCGCGCCAGTACAAAAGGGTTCAAACGGACGGACAGCCTGCTGACCGACCAGATCCGCCGTGCCAGCGAGACCCGTGGCTTTGCTCAATCACGCCTGCTGACCCAATGGGCCGAAATTGCGGGCGAAGATATTGCCGCCATCGCCCGTCCGGTAGAGGTTGGCTATGGCCGGGGCGGAATGGGTGCGACATTGACCCTGCTGACAACCGGGGCCAATGCGCCGATGCTGGAAATGCAGAAGGAAAAACTGCGCCAGAAGGTGAACGCGATCTATGGCTACAACGCCATTGCCCGCGTGCGGATCACCCAAACCGCCGCCACCGGCTTTGCCGAAGGCAAGGTGGATTTTTCCCATCAAAAACCCAAGGCACAGCCCCCCGAACCTGACCCCGCGCTGCGGCAAAAAGCGGCGGCGACAGTGGGCCCAGTATCGGACGATGGTCTGCGCGAAGCCCTTGCGCGGCTGGGCGAGAACATATTGAACAAGAACAAACGCTGAAGAGCTGACAAAGGAAACGACATGAACCGCAGAAATATGATCCTTGGCGCCTTGGCCGTTGTGGGAGTGGGCGGCTGGTATCTGACCAGCAATCCGCGCAGTGGGTCCACCCCCGTGAACCCGCTGGCCAATGCCGCAAATGCGCAAACCAGTGGCGATGTGGACACATCTAGCGTGCCGGACATGGTGCTGGGCAACCCGGATGCGGCTGTGACCATCACGGAATATGCCTCCTTCACCTGCCCGCATTGCGCGGCCTTCCACGAAGGTACGTTCAAGAAGCTCAAGGCAGACTATATCGACACCGGCAAGATCAAATTTGTCTACCGCGAGGTCTATTTTGACCGTCCGGGTATCTGGGCGTCTTTGATCGCCCGTTGCGGCGGCGAGGAAAAGTTCTTTGGCATTGTCGATCTGATCTACAAGAGCCAGTCCACCTGGGCCCGCGCGGGTGATCCCGCCGCGATTGTGGAAGAGCTGCGCAAAATCGGGCGCCTGGCCGGATTGGACAGCGACACCATCGAAGCCTGCCTGCAGGACGGCAAACAGGCCGAGACACTCTACGCGTGGTATCAGGAAAATGGCAAAGCCGATGATATCGACAGCACGCCCAGCTTTATCATAAATGGGACCAAGTACAGCAACATGGCCTATGACAAGCTCAAAGACATCATTGAAACAGAGCTGGCCGGCTAATGACCGCACCGCTTCAAGGGCTGAAGGTTGTTGAACTGGCCCGCGTTCTGGCTGGCCCCTGGGCCGGTCAGACGCTGTCTGACCTTGGGTGCGATGTGATCAAGGTCGAAAGCCCCGCTGGCGATGACACCCGCCAATGGGGCCCGCCCTTCGTCACCCGTGATGAGGATGTCAGCGCAGGGTATTTCCATTCGGCCAACCGCGGAAAGGCTTCTGTCACCGCAGATTTTCGCACCGCGGAAGGGCAGGCGAAGGTCAGGGAGTTGCTGCGCGATGCGGACATTCTGATCGAGAATTTCAAGACCGGCGGATTGGCCAAATATGGCCTCGACTATGACAGCCTGAAGGATGAATTTCCGGGGCTGATCTATTGCTCCATCACCGGCTTTGGCCACACCGGCCCCTATGCGCACCGCGCAGGCTATGATTTTATCATACAAGGCATGTCCGGACTGATGTCGATCACCGGAGAGCCGGACCGCCAGCCGCAGAAATCCGGGATGGCGATCACCGATATCTTCACGGGGATCTATGCCACGACCGCGATCCTTGCGGCAGTGCATCAGCGCAGTCAGACCGGCAAAGGCCAGCATATCGACATGGCATTGCTTGATTGTGCCGTGGCGATCATGGGCAATCAGGCGATGAACTACATGCTGACCGGCAATGCGCCGGGGCGTATGGGCAACGCCCATCCCAATCTGACCCCCTATGAAGTCTTTGAAAGCAGTGACGGCCACCTGATCATCGCAACGGGCAATGACGGTCAGTTTCAACGTCTTTGCCGGTTGCTGGGGCTTGAGGATCTGGCAACCTCGCCGGATTACACCAAGAATGCCGACCGCGTGGCGAACCGGCCAGAGATGATCCGGCGCTTGAATGAAGCCACGTCAAAGCGCAGTCGCGATGATCTGCTGGCCGATTGCGAGGCGCATAATGTGCCGGCCGGGCCGATCAATGATCTGTCCGATGTGATGGCCGATCCGCAAGTGGTGGCACGGGGTATGCAGATAGAACTGGACGGCGTGCCGGGGTTGCGATCCCCGTTTACCTTTTCAGGGGCAGATCTGGCGCTCCACCGTCCGGCGCCGAAACTGGGCGAGGACGACTGATCCGGATACGTCAGATTTTCCGAACTACGCAGGCTTGGGCAGTTGGTCCAACGCTTTGAACAAGGCGTTGCCCTCTGGAAGGGACAACCGCACCGGCAATGTAATCACCTTGCTGCGAAAATTCGCGGGCAGGCGCACCGCATCTTTCTCTGTCGTCACCAGCTGTGCGCCTCTGGCCTTTGCATCCGCCTCCAGCCGGGTCATCAGCGCAGGCGTCAAAGGCTGATGATCATCCAGCGCCTCGGCATGCACGATCTGTGCGCCAAGGCCCCGCAGGGTGGCAAAAAACTTCTCCGGATGGCCGATCCCGGCAAAGGCCAGCGCCTTGGTGTCCGTCCAATCCATGCCGGTTTGCAAAGGTGCAAGTGCGGCCTGTACTTGCGGCAGTGCATTGGGCAACGCGGCGGTATCAAACTCTGACTGCGCGGCCGCATCCCCAATCGACAACAGCAGATCAGCCCGCGCCAACCCAACGGCCGCAGGTTCGCGCAGTGGCCCGGCAGGCAAGCACAAGCCGTTGCCAAACCCCTTGGCCGCATCCACCACCACCACGCTCAGATCGTAATGCAGCGCCGGATTTTGAAAGCCGTCGTCCAGTACAATAACACTCGCGCCTGCCTCCTGCGCCGCCCGCGCCCCGGCGGCGCGATCCTTGGCCACCCAAACTTCAGCAAAGGCGGACAAGAGCAACGGTTCATCCCCGACATCCACCGCCCTGTGCCGCGCGGGATCAACCTGCACGGGCCCTTCCAACGTGCCACCATACCCGCGCGAAACGATATGCGGTTCGTGGAACAACCCGCGCAAGTGTTCCACCACGGCCATAACTGTCGGGGTTTTGCCTGTGCCGCCTGCATTGATATTTCCAATACAGATTACCGGAATGTCCAAACGCTCACGCGCGCCCTGTGCCAATCTGCGGGCCGTCGCCATCGCATAAAGGGCACCCAAGGGGCGCAGCAGCTGCGCCCGAAGATCCGGTTTGGGTTTGTGCCAAAAATCCGGTGCTCGGGTCATTTGCCTGCCTCTCTTGTGTCCAGAATATCCTGGATCAGGTCGGTAATCTTGTCCGTCACTGCCGCGCCTTTGCTGATCACATCCCAACCGGCATGGGCCATCGCGGCAGCCTGATCGGGGGCAATCAGCCGGGACACAGCTGTGCCCAAAGCGTCGGCATCATTCACGATCCGCGCCGCACCCGCCGCCGCCAGCCGCGTGTAGGATGGCATGAAGTGGCGGACCTTTGGCCCATAAAGCACCGCAGAGCCAAGCGCCGCAGCATCAAATGGATCGCAACCGCCTTCGCCCGCAATCAGAGACGATCCAAGAAATGAGACAGGGGCAATGCGGAAAAACAGCCCCAAATCGTGGGTGTCATCGGCAATCAATACTTGCGTGGACTCATCGGGAAAACCGTCATTTCCCCAATTGAGCACTGAAAAATCCCGTTCGGCGGCCAGCGCCGCAGCGGGGTCTGCACCTTCCGGCGTGGCGGGGTGCAAGATCAGCAACAGCCGGTGTGACAGCCGCATCGCCTTGCGATGGGCTGACAGAACAACCGGCACTTCCTTTGGCAAAACCTGCGCGGCGAACCAAACCGGGCGTCCGCCAATGGCTGCTGACAATTCCGACAAATCGGACTCCACATGGGGCAAGGCCTGCCCGCCGGCGAGCAGCGGATCGGTCAGGTCAATTTGATCGCGCGGCTGGCCCAGTTGCACCAAACGCCGCCGCGCCGGTTCGGTGCGTGCCATCACGGCGACAAATTTCGACAAAAGCTGCCCTGTCAGATCCGGCAACCACCGGTCCCGTCGCCCGTCAAAACCGCGCGTGTCCGCATCGACCAAGATCATCGGGCAATGCCGTTCGGCTGCCTCCAGAATGAGATTTGGCCGCAACGCGCCCCAGGCCCAAACACAGGCATCAGGCCGCCAATGATCCAGAAATGCGGCAACTGCGGCGGGGTGTTCACTGGGTGCAGGCGTTTGGATGATTGTGACATCAGGACGCTGTTGCAGGGGCGGCGGCGCAGCATCGTCATCGGGAAGCGTGATCAGAACTTGCAGGCCAATCCGTGCGCCGCACATCCGCAAGGCCAAATCCTGAAGCGCGATAACATTGCCCGGTTCGGCGGCATGCAACCAAAGCAGTTCCCCCTTCGGCCGCGGGGCAAACGGCTCTTTCGTTTGTGCCTCTGCCCGACGGGCCAAGGCCCGATAGGCGGTCAGCCCAAGTGACCGCGCCATCGGTAATTAGCCCAGTTCTTCGGTGGAGGAGGCCGCCGCTTCTTCGTCGCGCAGCCGGTGCAGGTGCGCGATGAAATAGCGCATATGTGCATTGTCCACCGTACGCTGTGCCTCGTTTTTCCAAGCATCATAAGCGGTGGCGTAGTCGGGGAAAATTCCAACGATGTGGAGGTCATCGACATTCTTAAAGACGTTTTCGCTGGGGTTCACCAGTTCACCGCCAAAAACCAGATGCAGACGCTGTGCCATAATGCTTCCTTTGATGGATGTAGATTGATCTCTGCCTATCAGATGCGGGGCCTCACGCAAGGGCGTCGATCAGAGCAATTTGAGAGGGCGCACCGCCTGCCACCACGCCATTGAGCCGCGGATCAGGGTTGTTGAAGCGCAGCGGCTGGCCGGTTTGGTCAGAGCAGACACCACCCGCTTCGGCCACGATCAGCGCCCCTGCGGCAATGTCCCATTCCCAACTGCGCCGCAGCGTGAGCATTGCATCAAACCGCCCCTGTGCCACCAGCGCCAGCCGGTAAGCCAGGGATGGGCGGTAGTTGCGGGTAAACTCCGGCGTGGCCCCGCCGCGCCAAAACCCGCTGTGCAACGCGGGTTTGGCGGCCAGAACTGTGGATTTTTCCAGACTGGATTGTTTGGTGGCGCGGATCGGCTGACCATTGAGATATGCCCCTCCCCCCAGAGATGCAGAGTAGAGCTTGTTTCGCAGTGGCAGGTAGACCACGGCTGCAGTCACCACGCCCTGCTCCGCCACGGCAATGGCATGGGCCCAGGTGCTGGACCCCTCCATGAAACTGCGGGTGCCATCAATGGGATCGACGATGAAAACGCGGTCTTGGGTCAAACGGTCTGTGTTGTCTTCGGTTTCTTCGGACAGCCAGCCATAGTCGGGTCGCGCCTGCCGTAGATTGGTCAGCAACAGATCATTGACCGCCAGATCGGCCTCTGTCACCGGGCCTGCATTGCCGGGTTTGTCCCAGCGCAGCGCAGTTTTCCCGGCAAAGCTGGTGGCGACACGCCCCGCCATGCGGGCCGCATCAATCAATAGGGGCAGATCACGCGCCGGCAAGGGTCATTCCCGGCACCAAAAGCGATGGCACGACACGGCTCAGATGCGTGCGGGCGTCATTGGCAGGCCGCATATTGCGCAGCATATCGCGCAGATTGCCCGCAATTGTGCATTCATTGATCGTATGGGTGATCTCTCCGTTCTCGACCCAATGGCCAGCGGCCCCGCGCGAATAATCGCCCGTGTTGGGGTTGATCGTGCTGCCGATCATCGAGGTCACCAAGAGCCCTGTGCCCATCTCGCGGATCAGATCATCGCGGCTTTCTGTGCCTTGGGTCAGCTCGATATTCCAGTTGGAAGGCGACGGCCCCGATGATGTGCCGCGCGCGGCATTTCCGGTTGGAGCGAGGCCCAGCTTGCGGGCCGTGGCCAGATCCAGCGTCCAGCCTTGCAAAACCCCGTTCTCCACAATCATACGCCGCGCTGTTGGCAGGCCTTCACCGTCGAAGGGGCGTGATCCACTGGCGCGGGGGCGGTGTGGATCTTCGATCAGGGACAGATGGTCGGGCAAAACGGCCTCTCCCATCGCGTCACGCAGGAACGATGCGCCACGTGAAATGGACGAGCCGTTGATCGCGCCAAGTAAATGGCCAATCAAACCAGAGGAAACCCGTTCATCAAACAGCACCGGAAAGGCGCCTGTGGGTGGTTTGCGGGCGTCCAGCCGCGCCACAGCCCGTTCCCCTGCGGTTTTGCCGATATCATCGGGTGCGCGCATGTCGGACTGAAAGATCCGGCCATCACCATCATAGTCGCGTTCCATGGAGGTGCCGCTTCCGGCGATGGCGACACAGGATAACCCGCGATCTGTGCGGCTGTAGCCGGCGTCAAATCCATTGCTGGTGGCAAAATGTGTGACATGGGCGGCATAACCGGCGCTGGCGGATTGCACTTGGCTGACACCTTTGACGGCCAGTGCCGCGGCTTCGGCCCTTGCGGCATCATCTTGCAGGGCCTGCGGTGATGGCTCCGCGGAGGGATCGACCAGCTCCAACGCGTCAATGTTCCAATGGGTCGCAAGCTGATCGGCGTCCGCCAGCCCGGAATAGGGATCTTCGGGCGCCTCCTTGGCCATGGCAACGGCCCGTTCGGCCATCTCTTCAATGGTGCGCGACGAGGTGTCAGAGGCGGAGACAATTGCGGACCTCTGCCCGACAAACACCCGCAGTCCGATATCAATGCCTTCGGATCGCTCTGCCTGTTCCAGCACTCCCGCCCGCACATCAACTGAAACGGATGTCGCCCGGATCGCCTTGGCATCGGCGCTGTCTGCACCGGCTGATCTTGCTGCCTGCAACAGGGATTTGGTCAGCGCATCAAGAGGCTGGGACATAATTCACTCCGGCTTGGGTCGGAAAGACAGGTAACCCTCCCCATCCGGCAGGACAAGGGGAGGGGCAAAGAGTGGCGGTCAGGGACCAACCGCGTGCTTGGAATAGGTTACTTTATCCGCTGCCCATTGGCGAGGATCTGGCCATCCTCGGTAAAGTCGATCTTGGACTTCAACTGATCAGGACCGCCTGCTGGCACAGTGATCATCCCCATCATCATTCGTGGCATCATCGCTTGATCCGCCGGGATCAGACCCATGGATACCAGCTTGTCGATCAAACCATTGGCCCCATCAAGAGTAAAGGAAATGCTGCCCACAGGCTTTGGGAAACCGGGTAGGGTGGTCTTGTCGGCATTGTCGAGTGCCACCTGACCGTCCGCTTCGAACTTGGCGCCAACAGCGTCCAGCAGCAGTTTATTGATCGTGACCGCTTCCACCTCGCCCGGAACATCCGCGCCCATGTTTTCGGCGACCTTGGGGTCAAGGTAATCAACCAGAAGCTTGGCCTTGCCGGCCAGATCAATGACCAAAGTGGCCGGATCACGGGGCAGTTGGCCTGCCGGATCAAAGATGCCCCAGATCAGGTCGGACATCTGGAAGTCACCCATGGTGAGGCCAAAGGCGAAATCCTGCGGATCGTCGGATTTGCTGACCGGGATGGCGAGGTTAAAGGCGCTTTGCGCCATGCTCAGCTCAATCGGGAAGGGCAGGTCGGCCACGTTCATCGTGACCTGTAAATTGGTTTGCCCGCCGCCATAGCTGACCCCATCCGCGCCCAGATCAACGCTCAACCGGCTGCCCTGTGACGAGGTGTTCAGGGACATATCGCCGTTCACCGGATCGGTCACCTGCATCGCGGTTGCGCTGGATCCGGCGTTGAACGCGCCGGTGATCTCAAAGCCGGCTTTGATCATCGCAGATGTGTCAGAGGCCTTTTCCAGCAACAGCGGGATTGCCCCTTCCGCAGACATCTCAAGATTTTGCAGATTGCCATTCAGGCTGACTTGATTGCCCTCTTGGGGGTTGTCGACAAACAGATCATAGGTAATCCCGGCCACGCTGCCGGATTGTTGATAATCCCTCAAATCACCAATTGTCATGCTGGTGTTGCTGACCAGACCGGTGCCGGTGACATCAAAGCGCGCGGTTTCCGGCCCGATCACATCACCGTCTGCTTCCAACTGCTGAAGCTTGAGGCCGAAGGTGTCGGCGGAATAGGCATAGTTCATTTTTTCCGGGGTGCCGCTGACGATCATGGAATGGCCGGTCTGGATGTAATCCATCGACAGTTTGAACGCCGAGGAGGAGCTGCCATCGGTCCCGGTCATGACCATTGGCAGGGTCTCGGGCATAACCACCGCAACCGACCCGTCACCTTGCCCAACGAAAACAATCGTGCCCATCGACATGGTCATCGACCCGGCCTGATCGGGCATCTCAAAACCCAGTTGAATGTCACTGACGGTCAGGTTGTTGCCGCTCGCGCTTTGCTGGCCCTGAACGCTGTACCCCATCCCTTCCATGTATTGTTGCCAATCACCCCAAACCTGCGCCGGTGTGAGATCGGCCAACGCGGCCTGGGACAGGAAAACCAATGGAACGGCGAAGCAAAACGAAGAGGTCGAAAAGCGGGACATAGACAAATCCTTTGTGGCAAATTTCGCGTCAAGGTCGTGCAAACCCCCGGCAGGGTCAAGCCGCGGCAGGGGCAGGGGGCTGGACCCTCGGTTAGGGGAAGACTACCACATGGGGCAATCAGGTTGCAAAACCCAGACACCACACAAAGGAACACGTTATGGACATGACCGGAAAAACCGTAATGATCACCGGCGCCAGCCGCGGCATTGGCGAAGCGGCTGCGCGGGTCTTTGCCGATGCGGGCGCAAATGTCGCGCTCTTGGCCCGTTCGCAGGAAGCGATTGCACAAATAGCAGGCGAAATTGGCAAACAGGCCATCGCGATTCCCTGCAACGTGGCGCGGTTCGGCGAGATGTCATCGGCGGTGGAAACCACGGTGCAAGCCTTCGGCAGCCTGGACGTTCTGATCAATAACGCGGGCGCGATTGAACCGATCTCCCGCTTGGCTGAGGCGGATCCAGACGGCTGGGGCATGAACATCGACGTCAATCTCAAGGGTGTGTTCAACGGCATCCGCGCGGCGCTTCCGGTGATGAAAGACGCTGGCGGCGGTTCGGTGCTGACCATTTCATCCGGCGCGGCGCACGGTGCCATCGAAGGTTGGAGCCATTATTGCTCTGGCAAGGCGGCGGTGAACATGTTGAACCGCTGTCTGCATCTCGAAGAAGCCGAAGCCGGCATCCGTGCCATTGGCCTGTCGCCGGGCACAGTGGCGACGCAGATGCAGCGCGAGATCAAGCAAAGCGGCATCAACCCGGTCAGCAAACTGAATTGGGAGGATCACATCCCCGCCGAATGGCCCGCCCGCACCCTGCTGTGGATGTGCAGTGCTGAGGCGGATCGTTTCAAAGGCGACGAAATATCCCTGCGCGATGAGGGCGTGCGCAAGGCGGTTGGTCTGATATGATCCAAACGGACCGAAACGGCGATGTCCTGATCGTCACGATCAACCGCCCTGACAAGGCCAATTCACTGACCCACGCGATGCTGTCCGAACTGGCCGATGTGATGGAGGCCGCCCAAGATGCGAGGGCGGTGATCCTGACCGGGCGGGGCAAGGTATTCAGCGCAGGCGCTGATCTGGATGAGGCCCGCGCAGGATTGGCCAAATCCGATGTCTGGGAACGCCTGTCCGGGGCCATCGCCAAGCTGCCCGGCCTGACCATTGCCGCCCTCAACGGCACCTTGGCGGGCGGCGCAATGGGCATGGCGCTGGCCTGCGATTTACGGATCGCGGTGCCGGGGGCCAAATTCTTTTATCCGGTTATGAAGCTCGGCTTTCTGCCGCAACCCTCTGATCCGGCCCGCATGGCGGCCTTGATCGGTCCGTCCCGGACCAAATTGATCTTGATGGGCGGTCAAAAGATAGAGGCGCAAGAGGCGTTGTCCTTTGGTCTGATCGACCGGATCGTCGCGCCAGAGGATCTGTTGGCGCACGCCAAGGATCTGACCGCCGACACCGTCGCGGCGGACCCTGCCATCGCGCGAGGCATCAAGGAGATGTGCCGCAGCTAGGGCTTTGACCCTAGATCAGTGGCACAATCGGAACATCACAAGCCGCCAAAGCCATCAGGCCTGCCAAAACAATCATCCAACGCATGTGATATCCTTTTTGTTGACCTCAGCTTGCCCCGCCTTGGGCGGGCTGTCCAGCCTACCGCTTGCGCCGGCCGCCGGGCACTTTCGACAGAAACCCTGGCGGCCGTTTGGCCACCCATCTGGCGAATTTCGCAAGCCGCGGATGCCCAAGCAGCGCCTCCGGCGTGTTGTAGATCTGAGCTAACTCCGCTTCGGTTAAGGTTGCATGAATTTCGCGATGGCAAATGTGGTGCATCAGCACAACCGGCCCGCCTTTACCCCCTTTCAGTTTGGGGATCAGATGATGCTGGCTTTGCGGCACGTCGGGTGGAATGGGCCGTTGGCACAGCGGGCATTGCGGGTGGTCCATGTGCAAAATCCTTGAACCTTTCGGGGCGGGCAGGCAAGAGGATGGCGCGATCCGCGTTTTTGACAAGGAAAAATCATGGCTCTCGACCTTTCTGACCAGTCGGAAATTGTGCAGCAGGCCTACGGCTATGCCCAGCAAGGATGGGATCTGGCGCTCAGTTGGTTATTGAGCCCGGCGGCCTGGTCGCAGTTCGCGCTCCTGGTCCTTGCCTATTTGATGGCGGTGCTGGTAGCGCGGCGATTGCGGCCGGTATTGACCCGCCAGATCACGCCCGCCCAAGACGCCGAAGGGGTCGTTGCAGACAGCCGCCGCTTTGCTGTGATCTTCCTGCCGTTGTTGTTACCACTTTTGGCCTATGGCTTCACCGCCATTGGCGAAACGCTGGTGCGGTCCTTGTTCGACAGTGGCGCGGTGATCGCCTTTGGCAAACGGGTGTTCCTGTTTCTCGCGGCTCGCAGGTTGGTGCGGGACATCATCCATGATCCATTCCTCAAGTTGTTGGGTCGCTACGTGCTGCTGCCGGTGGCCGCACTTTATATGTTTGGGGTGCTGGATGATGTTCTGGCGGCGCTCACGGCACTGACCGTCACCTTTGGCAATATCTCCATTTCGGCCATGGCACTGATCCGCGGTATCATCGCCGGATCGATCCTGTTTTGGTTGGGCGGGTGGTCTACCCGGCAAACCTCGCAATTCATCGACGCGCAGGAACAGATGCGCCCGTCCGTGCGGCAACTGGTGGGCAAGGCCATTGAATTTGCCATATTCGCCGCAGCTTTCCTGCTGCTGCTGAATATCATGGGGATCAACCTTGGCGCGTTGGCGGTCTTGGGCGGTGCGATTGGTGTGGGTCTTGGGTTCGGTCTGCAAAAGATTGCGTCGAACTTTATCTCAGGTGTCATCTTGCTGATCGAAGGGCAGGCCACGGTCGGGGATTATGTCGAACTGGACGGCGGCGAAAGCGGCAAGATCGTCAAGATGACAGCCCGCGCCGCCATTCTGGAAACCTTTGATGGCCGCTGGATCGTGGTTCCGAACGAAGATTTCATCACCACCCGCGTCACCAACTTTTCCGACAGCGGATCGGCAAACCGATATGAGGCGCCGTTTTCCGTCAGCTATGACACCGATATCAACCTGATCCCGCCGTTGATCGAGGCGGCGGTATCCAAACATCCCGAAGTTTTGGATGCCCCCTATCCACCCGATTGCGAACTGCGCGGCTTTGGTGACAGCGGTATCGACTTCGCTGTTGAATTCTGGGTGAACGGGCTGGATGACGGGCCGAACAAATACACCTCGGATGTTTTGTTCCTGATCTGGAATGCGCTGAAAGAGGCCGGTGTCGAGATCCCCTATCCACAGCGCGTGGTTGAGATAAAAGGCCCGATGCCGGAGCTGAAATCATGAAACAGGCGGTGGTGATCGGCGCAGGGCCAGCGGGCCTGATGGCGGCCGAGGTGATGGCAGAGGCCGGTTTGGCCGTTACGGTTTGCGAGGCCAAACCTTCGGTCGGGCGCAAGTTCTTGATGGCAGGGAAATCCGGCCTCAACCTGACCAAGGACGAGGACGGCAGCAGCTTTCGCGCCGCGTTTTCCGAGGCTCGCAAGCCGCTTACCCCCATGATCGACGCCTTTGATGGGGATGCGGTGCAGGCCTGGGCCAAGGGTCTGGATCAAAAAGTGTTCACCGGCAGCACTGGGCGGGTGTTCCCGGTCGCGATGAAGGCGTCCCCATTGTTGCGGGCATGGATGACCCGCCTCGCGGCGGCGGGGGTACAGACCAACACCCGCTGGCGCTGGCAGGGGTGGGACGAAGACAAGCTGATCTTTGATACGCCAGTGGGGCCACAAACCCTGAAGGCTGATGTGACGTTACTGGCGCTGGGGGGGGCAAGCTGGGCGCGGCTGGGGTCGGACGGTGCTTGGGCTGATATCCTTGGCGGCAAAGATGTCCCGCTGGCGGCCTTCGCCCCGGCGAATGCGGGCGTCTTGATCAATTGGTCGGCGCATATGACCAAACATTTCGGCGCGGCGATCAAAGGGGTGAAGTGGACGTCTGGCCCTTATTCCTCAAAAGGGGAGGCCGTGCTTTCTGCACAGGGGCTCGAAGGTGGCGGGATCTATTCCATCTCGCGCGGGGTGCGCGAAGGGCATTCGTTGGCGCTGGATCTTTTGCCGAATATGACAGTGGCTGAGATCACCGCAAAACTGTCGAAACCGCGCGGCAAGGCAAGCCTTGCCAACCATCTGCGCAAAACGGTGAAACTGACCCAGGCCCAGATCGCATTGTTGCAAGAGATGGCGCGGCCTTTGCCAGATGGTTTGCGGGCGACGGCGCGGTTGCTCAAGGCGGTGCCCGTGACAAACGCGGGGCTACGCCCGATGGATGAGGCAATCTCGACGGCAGGTGGACTGCCTTTTGAGGCATTGGACGAGGGACTGATGATCAAAGCGCTGCCGGGGGTGTTCGCCGCTGGTGAAATGCTGGATTGGGAAGCCCCGACAGGGGGTTACCTCATTTCGGCCTGCCTTGCGACAGGCCGATGGGCCGGGCAACACGCGGCCCGCTGGGCCGGTTAAGCGGCGGCGGGTTCCTTGGCTTGAGCTGCCTTGAATGCATCCCGATCGCGCAGACCTTTGGCCCAGGTGTTCAGCTTGTCATCGACCCGTGGAAAACCCGCGCCGATAGACCAGTTGATGCAATGCACGGCCAGAATATCCGCATGGGTCATTTGATCACCCATCAGGAAGGGCCCCTCCAGACGCTCTGACAACAGGCTGGCCGCACGGCCAAATTCGGCTTTCAGGCTGTCTTTGATCTGCGGCATCCGCAATGCTTCGGGAAAGACAAAGCTGTGCTTTGCCGCTGCCCAAAGGATCGCATCAAATTCATCGATCAACCAAAAGGTCATGGCGTCCTGTCGGGCGCGTGCGGGCGTTCCGGCAGGCGCGGTCAGCATCCCGTGCTTGTCCCCAAGGTAGGTCATGATCGCAACGCTGTCGGTCAGCACATCATCACCATCGACCAAGGCCGGGATCTTGCCCGTCGGATTGTGCTTGAGCGCCTCCTCAGATCGTGGCGGGGCGGCAATCTGAACATAGTCCTGACCCAGTTCTTCGAGCATCCACATCACGCGGAAGGCCCTTGATTTGGTTGCGCCGATCACTTTGTACATCTGCTTTCCTTTCGTTCAATCGAGCCTGTTCAACGCTGTGTGCCCAGCATTGCAAGGCGGATAAATGCCCGTTCGACCAATGCCATCGCAGGCGCATTTTGTCCGGCAGAGCGCAATTTGAGGTCTGTGTCCGTCAAAACGGTCAACGCGGTCTCCAGGCGTGCCGCGCCCCAGTTGCGGGCCTGCCGCGACACGCGCTCGCGGTCACGCACGCCATAGACCGGCGCACCGGGGTTGGCGGAAATCCGGTAAAGGGTGCGAAAATGACGGGTGGCCATGATGCACAGGGTAACAGGATTAACGCCCTGTCCCTGCAGCTTGCTCATCACCGGACCAATATCGCCTGACCGCGCCTCAGCCACCACATGCAGGATGTCATCCACATCAGCCTCCGTAGAGGTCGGAGCGCAGGCGGCGACATCATCGGCGGTCAGCGCGGAGGGATCCTTCAGCTTGTATAGAGCCAGCTTTTCCAGCGTCTGACGAAAATCACCGGGGTCCAGCGCACGGGCCAGATCGGTAAGATTCGCCATCGCATCCGGCTCTGGCTTCAGTTTTGCCTCCGCCAACAAACGCTCAATCTCGGCGCGGTCGGGCGGCGTGTCATAAATCGCAGTAGCATAGGCATTGCGATGATCCTGAAACGCCTTGAGCACTTTGGAGGTTTTCTTGAGATCGCCTCCTGTCACCACAATCTGTGCATCACCGGGTTGCCAATCGGTAAGGGTATCGATCAGGATCTTGGCGATGTTGTCATTTGCATCTTCCACAAGTGCGGCCCGTGGGCCGGGGAAAAACCCTACCGCCTTGATCGCATCCAAAAGCATTGCCGGATCGCGCCGCAACTCGGCGGCGGGCATCCGGGTGAGGCGCATTTCCTCCTCGGCGTTTGGCCCAAGCAACGCCTTGAGAAACTCTTGCCGCTTCAGCGCAACACGCATCGCATCGCTGCCATATATCAACAGCCCGGTTTTGTCCGGATCAGGCCGGGAGAAATAGCCGTTGGCGTCGCGGGGGCTTAGCTTCATCAGCTCAGATCAGCGGCGTAGAGGCGTGTGATCAGTTGATCGGCCAGAATCACCATCAGACGTTTTTCCGCGTCTTGTCTGCTGGCCAATGTGGCCACGGTCGTGCCCGTGGCGGAATAGCCTGTAAAGTTCTCGACCTGACCAGATGTCAGAATTTGCCCCGTTTGCAGATCGCGCAGAGCATAATCGACCGATCCAATCAGATCAAACCGCGTGGTTTCACCCGCCCGGTTGATTGCAAGACGTTCTTCGCGTGTACTGATGTTGACAGCCAGACCATAGGCCGGAGAGGCGCCGCGCCCCAGTTTCTGTTCAATCTCGCGGGTCAGGAAATAGCCGTAGCGCGCGTTTGGTGGATCAACCTCGACCCGATCTTGCAAAAGCCGCCCGTTGCCGCCCGGCCCATAGACAGGCTGAAACCCGCAGGCGGCAAGCGCCAGTGGGGCCAGCACCATGAACCGGCGGCGATAGGTGGCTTTAGGCAACGACATTCACAATCCGTCCCGGCACAACGATGACCTTTTTCGGCGCAGCGCCATCAAGGCTTCGCACAACAGCTTCGTGGGCCAGTGCGATTTTTTCAACCTCTTCTTTGGGCATATCAGCCGGCACCTGAATCTCGGCGCGGCGTTTGCCGTTGACCTGAATGGGCAGGGTCACTGTGTCATCCACCAGCATCGCCTCGTCCGCCTTGGGCCAAGGGGCCGTCACGATCAGGCCGGTTCCGCCCTGATGCGCCCAGATATCCTCGGCCAGATGCGGGGTCATGGGCGACATGAGTTGAGCCAGTGTCATGATTGCCTCGCGCTGTGCGGCGTAACCGGCCTTGGATTTCTGCAAGATGGCGGTGAAGGCATAGAGTTTCGCGATGGCCGCGTTAAAGCCAAAGCTTTCGACGCCCATGGTCACGTCATGGATGGTCTTGTGCATGGCCCGCAGCAGATCCTCATCGCCCTGGCCTTTTGCATCCCTGTCCATCTGGCCAATGCGGTCACAGATGTTCCAGACCCGCGTGAGGTGCTTGAACGCCGCATCCGCGCCGGAGGCTGTCCATTCCACGTCCCGCTCGGGCGGCGAATCGGACAAAACAAACCAGCGGGCGGTATCCGCGCCATAGTTCGAGATAATGTGCAGCGGATCGACCACGTTTTTCTTGGATTTGGACATCTTGGCGGAGGGGATGATCTCCACTTCGGTACCATCGGCAAGTTTACCATCGGTCACATCTTCGGGCAGGTGATAGACCGGGCGCCCCTTCGCATCACGGGTCTGATAAATTTCGTGTGTCACCATGCCTTGGGTAAAGAGCGCATCAAAGGGTTCAATTGCCGTTTCCGGCAGATGGCCGGTGATCTGCATCGCGCGGGCAAAGAACCGCGAATACAGAAGGTGCAGAATCGCATGTTCAATGCCGCCGATATACTGGTCGACGTTCATCCAGTATTTGGCGTCTTCCATATTGGTCGGCGTTTCGGCCCGCGGCGCGGTGAACCGCGCAAAATACCACGACGAATCGACAAAGGTGTCCATCGTGTCGGTTTCACGCTTCGCCGGTGCACCGCAGGACGGGCAGGCACAGTCGCGCCATGTCGGATGCCGGTCCAGCGGATTGCCCGGCGTGCCAAAGTCCACATCATAGGGCAGCTCAATCGGCAAATTCTCTTTTTTCTCCGGCACCACGCCGCAGGCATCGCAATGCACAACGGGGATCGGACAACCCCAATAACGCTGACGGGACAAACCCCAATCGCGCAGGCGGTATTTGGTCACGCCTTGGCCAACGCCGTTCTGTTCGCAAAAATCAACGGCTGCGTTGATCGCCTCTTCGCCGGTTTGCCATGCGTCGCCGGCAAAACCGCGGTTGTAGAAGACCTTGTCCGATTTTGCGGGCACATATGCCTCTTCCAACACCTCGTTGGCGTCTTCGGACGGCAGATAGGTCGAGATGATGGGCAACTCGTACTTTGTCGCAAATTCAAAATCGCGCTGGTCATGCGCGGGGCATCCAAAGATCGCGCCGGTGCCGTAGTCCATGAGAATGAAGTTGGCGATATAGACCGGCAACTCATGCGCGGTATCAAAAGGGTGACGCACGCGGATGCCGGTGTCAAAGCCCAGCTTTTCGGCGGTTTCAATCGCCTCTTCCGTGGTACCGCCCTTGCGGCATTCGGCGCAGAACGCCGCCACATCTTCGTTTTCGCGCTCAAGCACTTTGGCAAGCGGATGATCCGGGGAAATCCCGACAAAGGAGGCGCCCAACAATGTATCGGGGCGTGTTGTATAAACCTCGATCCGGTCGTGACCTTCGGGGGCATCAATTGTCGAGAAGGCAAACTGAAGTCCGCGCGATTTCCCGATCCAGTTGGCTTGCATCAGCTTGACCTTTGCAGGCCAGTTGTCGAGCGTGTCCAACGCGGCAAGCAATTCTTCGGAGTGGTCCGAGATTTTGAAGAACCATTGTGTGAGTTCGCGCCGTTCGACCAATGCGCCAGAGCGCCATCCGCGACCGGCCTCAACCTGTTCGTTGGCCAGAACCGTCATATCGACTGGATCCCAGTTCACCACGGCGTTCTTGCGGTAAACCAAGCCCTCATGAAGGAAATCGAGGAACAGCGCCTGCTGCTGGCCATAATATTCCGGATCACAGGTGGCAAATTCGCGTGACCAGTCGATAGACAGGCCCAGCGGCTTCATCTGGCCGCGCATGTCGTCGATGTTGCCGTATGTCCAATCCTTGGGATGGCCACCAATGGCCATCGCCGCGTTTTCAGCAGGCATCCCGAACGCGTCCCAGCCCATCGGGTGCAAAACATTGTGGCCCGTCGCGATCTTGTAGCGCGCAATCACATCCCCCATGGTGTAGTTACGCACATGCCCCATGTGGATGCGCCCAGATGGATAGGGGAACATTTCAAGCACATAATACTTGGGCTTGTCAGCGGCGCGGACCGCCTTGAAGACTTCATCTTTTTCCCAGGCTTTTTGCCAGCGGGCTTCGATCTCGGCAGGGGTATATCGGGACATCGTATTGCGGACCTTTGGAAATAGAAAACGCCGGGCTGCTTGTGTCACAGGGCCCGGCGTTTGTGTAGACAGTTATTTTGTTCGGGCTCAGAACTTGTTGTCTGAGATACGTAGTTCGCGGGCACGGGAAAGAATCGCGTCTTCAACCGCGCGTGTGGTTGCTTTGCTGACTGATCGGCCGCCGCGCGTTTGCAGGGCAACATTCAAAGACCGTGCATCCAATGCGGGATCATCAATCAACACCGTGGCGCGATAGGCGCGGCCACCACCGGGCGGTGTTCCGTAGCCGGTAACGATGACACCTGTATATGGATCAACGGTTTGCACGGGCAGGAAGTTGAGCACTTCGAGTGTGGCAGACCACAGATACCGGTTCACAGATACCTTGTTGTCGGCTGTTTTTGCGCGGAAAATCGACCAGACCGTATTATCGGGATCGGTTTCGATATTCGCGGGGTTGTTCGCATTGTTATAGTAGGCTGGCCGTTCTGTTGCCGGACGTCCCAACTTGCCAATAGCGCCACAAGCGGTCATCGACCCTGCAATCAAGAGGGCCAGTCCGATTCTGCAAACTGTTTGACGCGCCATTCGAGCATTCCTTTGCCTGTTTGATCACTGGTCTATCCAAGCTGTGCGATCTGGGCAAGGCATATGTATTGGTGCGATTCCCAGCAAAATCAGGGTTTGCGGCGTTCAATTGTGTCCGACTTGGAAGGCAATGGGGAAAAACTGTGGCAAAGCTGCACCATTGAGCACGACATTGCAGTCTGGCGTTTCAGGCATCTTGCGCAAATGGGGGCAAAGGAGGCAAACACCCTGCATACCCTTTCCGGATTCCCCGGTCTGGGCATGTGAATTCAAACCGAGGGAAAACTCATGAAAAAAGTTCTCTTCGCTACAACAGCTCTGGTTGCGACAGCCGGCGTTGCAGCAGCAGACGTTACATTCGGCGGCTGGGGCCGCTTTGGTATCCTGTACAACGAAGCAAACGTTGGCAACGAAACCAACATCACAAGCCGTTTCCGTCTGCAGATCGACGCGACAGCCGAATCTGACGGTGGCGTAACATTTGGTGCACGCGTTCGCATGCAGCAGAACAACACAGACAACGGCAACAGCCCAGCAGGCACAGGCTTCAACGGCGCGCGTTTCTTCGCACGTTCCGGCGGCCTGGAAGTTGGCGTTGGTAACATCTACGGCGCGATCGAATTCATGCCAGGCATGTACCCAATCGACCTCGGCCTGACCGGTCTGGGTTACGAGTACACCGCATACCAGTTCCGCGCTGACGCGTATTCTTCCGGTGGCAACGGTTCCGCAGGCTCCAACGGCGTTGAAGTTCTGTACTCCATGGGCGACCTGTCCTTCCACGTGTCCGCTTCCGACACCAACGACCGTATCGCCGCACACGCAGCATACTCCTGGAACGGCTGGACATTTGCTCTGGGTGCTCAGGACTCCAACAACGCAGCTGACACAGAACTGGCCGCTTCGGTTTCCGGTTCCTTCGGTCCAGTTGACGTAACTCTGGCCTATGCCGACAACGGCACAGCTGGCGACCACATCACTCTGGCCGGTCGTTTCGACGTTGGCGCAGCAACAAACGTAGAAGTCTACGTTGCTGATGCGGACAACTTCGCAAACACATCCTACGGTGTTGACTTCAACCACGATCTGGGTGGCGGTACATCGCTGCGCGGCGGTATCGCATCGCTGAGCAACGACACAGTACGTGCCGACCTGGGTGTTCGCTTCAACTTCTAAGTTGATCTGAACCACGGTATTGGGGGCAGGCCTTTGGTCTGCCCCTTTTCTTTTGCGCGGGTCTGGTGTTTTCTGCCGCTCCCACCTCCCAAGAGCGTAAGATCATGAGCCTGCAAGACATCACCACCCGTATTTCCCAAGCCGAACAAGACGCAGGGCGTGAGCCCGGATCGGTTAAGCTGATCGCGGTCAGCAAGGTGCAGCCGAACGAACGGGTCGCGGATGTATTGTCTCAGGGTCACCGCTGTTTCGGCGAAAACAAGGTGCAAGAGGCCGCAGGCAAATGGCCTGATTTCAAGGACAGCTTTGACGGCGTTGATTTGCACCTGATCGGACCCCTACAAAGCAACAAAACCCGGCAGGCGATGGAGCTTTTTGATACAATCCACTCGGTTGACCGGCCCAAGCTTGCCAAAGCCATCGCGCGGATTGCGCAAGAGATCGGGCGCTGCCCTGATCTGTTCATCCAGGTCAACACTGGCGAAGAGCCGCAAAAGGCCGGTGTCATGCCGGGAGAAACGGATGCCTTTGTCGCGGAATGCCGCGCGCTTGATTTGCCGATCAAGGGATTGATGTGCATCCCGCCAGCGGATGAAGAACCGTCCTTGCACTTTGCCTTGCTTGCCAAGATTGCCAAACGCAATGATCTGACCGGCCTCTCCATGGGCATGAGCAGTGACTTTGAGCGGGCCATCGCATTGGGCGCAACCCATGTGCGTGTCGGCTCTGCCATATTCGGGGATCGCGTTCCGGCCTAGATCAACGAACGATGAGCCGCGTTCCACGCTCCGTTCTGGCTGCAATCCATCGCAAGTCACCCCTGCGCAGCCCAATGCACCCTTCGGTCGGGACCCCTGGACGTCTGTGTTGATGAACAAAGATCGCAGACCCAAGGCCCGCCTTGGCATCGGGCCAATTCCAATCGGTGAGCAGAACAAGATCATAAAGCGGGTCCGCCCGCCGCAAGCTTTCTGCGCTATGGGCGTAAGGCACCCGAACCATCTGGTTATAATTGGCATCACCCGAGGCATCTGACCAAAGATCACCGGGCCGGATCGGCACTGCCCAAGGCGCGGGGGCAGCCATTCTGTCGGGCCGGTACAACATACCGACGATGTGATGAACACCGCGCGGCGTGGCACCGTCGCCTTCGCGCTTGTCCGATGTAATGCCACCTTTGCCAAGGGTGCAGGGGAACCGCCGCCCGAGAAACCGCAGGCCAAGTGGCGTCAGCACCATATCTTCGGGCGTCATTGCGGCCATATCAAAGAAGATGACCGGACTTGGCCGCCTTGGTCGCCAGATAGTCGCGGTTGTAGTGGTTTTCCCCCACCATCAGCGGCACCCGTTCAGCCACATCAATGCCGCTGGCCTGCATCATCTCTACCTTGCGCGGATTGTTGGTCAGCAGTCGCACAGCAGAAAACCCCATGGATTTCAGAATGTCAGAGCCCAGCCGAAAATCACGTTCATCATCCTCAAAGCCAAGCCTATGATTGGCCTCAACTGTGTCAAACCCCTGATCCTGAAGCGAATAGGCCCGCATCTTGTTGGCCAACCCGATCCCGCGCCCCTCTTGATTGAGGTAAAGCAGAACGCCATGCCCCTCTTGCCCCATTTGCGCCAATGCCGCTCGCAATTGGGGGCCGCAATCGCATTTGAGGCTGCCCATGACATCGCCGGTGAAACAGGCTGAATGCAGCCGTGCCAGCACGGGCTTGTTGCGGTCCGGGCGGCCTACTTCGATGGCATAATGCTCTTCGCCGCCGTCTTCGGGACGGAAGATATGCAAACGGCCCGCATCGGAGGCTTCCATCGGCAGGCGGGCATTGACCACCGGATGCAGATCGCTGCGCAAAGACAGGATCGGCATCGCGGCCACCAGATCCAGTGCCGTCAGCCCATGTTGCGCGGCAAATCCGCGACCGTCAGGCAGACCCAGAACCAAAACCGCAGGCAAAAGCCGGGCCGATTTCACCAATTGCAACGCAGTGCGATGCGCGTCCACAGCGCCGCCACGGACGCAATTGAACGGACCTTTCATCGGCGAACGCAGGTCATCTGCCGGATTGGCGATGCTTTGCACCCATGCCGGCGTGGCATCATCGGGCAGCGGAAGCCGCGCCAGATCGTTGTCATAGACCCGCGCCTTGAGCGTTTCGGCACGCCGCGCCGTGATTGTCAGAACAGGTGAGCCGCCCAACGCCAACAAATCGGTAAGCCGCTGCGCGTTCAATGTCTCAGCGGCCAGAACCAGCACGGATTGCACACCGTTCAGCACCACAGGCACGCCCATGCGCAAATCGGCCCTTGCGCGGGCCAGTTGTTCGGTAATGTCGGGACCAAAACTCATGTGATAATATAACTTCTTTGTTGGGCAGGGTCTACTTACGCCTTCGTGACACAGATTGAAACATTTCAGGTGCTTTGCAACACGAGGCCGTGAAAGAATTGCAGCAAACCTTGCCGCAGCGGGGTGCAAGACGCATCTATATTCCAAGTTGATTGGAGAAATGTATGGCCCAGCTCAAGAAGATCCTGCTTGTGGACGATGATGACGACCTGCGCGAAGCGTTGAGCGAGCAATTGTTCATGACTGAAGACTTTGATGTCTTCGAAGCGGAAAACGGGGCCGATGCAATGTCCCGTGCCAAAGAGGCAATCTATGATCTGGTGATCCTTGATGTGGGCCTGCCCGATACCGATGGTCGCGAGCTGTGCCGCCTGATGCGCAAACAGGGTGTGAAAAGCCCGATTGTAATGCTGACCGGTCATGACACGGACGCAGACACAATCCTGGGCCTGGATGCTGGCGCCAATGATTACGTCAGCAAACCGTTCAAATTCCCGGTTCTGCTCGCACGCATACGCGCCCAGTTGCGCCAGCACGAACAATCCGAAGACGCGGTGTTCCAGCTTGGGCCATATACCTTCAAACCTTCGATGAAGATGTTGATTACCGAAGAAGACCGCAAGGTGCGCCTGACCGAGAAGGAAACCAATATCCTCAAGTTTCTTTATCGTTCAAACGATGGCGTGGTGCCGCGTGACGTTCTGCTGCATGAGGTCTGGGGCTACAATGCCGGGGTCACGACCCACACGCTTGAGACGCATATTTATCGGCTTCGACAAAAAATTGAACCAGATCCGTCAAATGCGCGCCTTCTTGTTACGGAAAGTGGTGGGTACAGGCTCATGGCCTGATTCGCGGGAACCATTTTCGCGAAACCGAATTATTTCCCTGAGCGGCGGGGTTTTCATGACCTGCCAATCGGTTTGAACCCGAAGCATGTGTCCGGGCAATGACACATACCTCCCTGTTGGACTCGGGCCGGACATCTTGTCTGGCCCTTTTTTTCTGCCCCAAGCGGCCGCGCTGTCCAAGTGACGTTGCGGCCCGTGGTCTGGCGCCGCCAGCGCTACTGCCCCATGTTGTGGGGAACAGGAGTAAACACATGAAGCAAGTGATCTACGAAACCTTTGGCAATCCGGCGGACGTGCTCAAAGTTGTTGAAACGCCCGATATGCCCTTGGCCGAAGGCCAGGTGCGGGTGAAAGTGTTGCGTGCGCCGATCAACCCATCTGACCTTATTCAGGTGTCGGGCAATTATGGTGTGAAACCGCCGCTGCCTGCTATCGCGGGCAACGAAGGGCTGGGCCGCATTGTCGAAGGGCCGGGAGAGGGGCAATTGGTTTTGCTGCCAGCCGGGCAGGGCACTTGGGTCAGTGAAACGGTTTGCGATCCCCGTCATCTGGTGCCGCTGCCCGAGGGGGATCTGGACCAGCTTTCAATGCTGCTGGTCAATCCGGCCACGGCGGCGCTGCTTTTGACAGATTACGTCGATCTGAAAGAGGGCGACTGGGTGATCCAGTCTGCCGCAAACTCTGCCGTGGGTGGCTATCTGGTCCAACTGGCCAAAGCCAAAGGCATCAATGTGGTTTGCGTGGTGCGCCGCGAAAGCGCAATTGCAGGATTGAAAGATCTGGGCGCAGATGTGGTGTTGGTCGACAGCCCTGATTTGGCGCGGGACGTCAAAGCCGCCACAGGCGCCAAGATGAAGCTGGCGGTGGATGCGGTGGCGGGCAAAACCGCTGGCCGCCTTGCAGACACGCTGGAGCCGGGCGGAACCTTGGTGAATTACGGCGGCATGTCCAACGAGGACAGCGCGATTGGAGCTGCGGCGCTTATTTTCAACAACATCACAGTGCGCGGCTTTTGGTTGGTCACATGGATGAACGCGGCGGACAAGGCGACACGCGCGGCGCTTTATGCAGATCTGGCGGGCCAGATTGCCAAGGGTACGCTTTATGCGCCCATCGACAAACATTTCACCCTCGATGAAATTGCCGAAGCGGCGAAATATTCCTGGGCGGGCGAGCGGAACGGCAAGGTGATGATCGCGCCAAACGGCGTCTGATTTCATCATGGCGGCGGGCGGCGGCAAGGAGTAGGGTGCGGCCCAAACACCCCAAACCGGAGCCTGCCGCCCATGTCTTTTTCCCTCGCCACCTGGAACATCAACTCCGTTCGCCTGCGCGAACCTCTGGTGCTGCGCTTGCTGAAAGAACACGGGCCAGATGTATTGTGCTTGCAGGAATGCAAAAGCCCGGTGGACAAGATCCCGACTGAGGCTTTTCACGCGGCGGGCTATACCCACATGGTTGCGCGCGGGCAAAAGGGCTATAACGGCGTGGCAATCCTGTCCCGCTTGCCGTTGGAAGATGTCGGTGATCGCGATTTTGCCGCGCTTGGCCATGCCCGCCATGTAGCGGCCAAGCTGGAGAACGGCACGACCATCCACAACTTCTATGTGCCTGCGGGCGGTGACAAGCCGGACCGCGAGATCAACGAAAAGTTTGGTCAAAAGCTGGATTACCTGTCCGAGATGCGCGACTGGTTCCATGCGGAAAATCCAGAAAAATCCATCATGGTCGGCGATCTGAACATTGCCCCGCGTGAGGATGATGTCTGGGACCACAAAAAACTGCTCAAGGTGGTGAGCCACACTCCGGTTGAGGTTGAGGCACTTGCCGAGACCCAAGATGCAGGCAAATGGGTGGACATCACACGACAGGATATTCCGCAAGGCAATCTGTATAGCTGGTGGTCTTATCGCTCTCCCGATTGGGATGCCGCCGATAAGGGCCGCAGGCTCGATCATATCTGGGCGACACAAGACATTTCGAACGCCGGTCACTCCAGTCATGTTGTGCGCGATGTCCGCGGATGGCAACAACCCAGCGACCACGCCCCGGTTTTTGCGACCTTTGACCTTTGAATCTGCGCCAACTGCCTACATATAGGCACCAAACGCGCAACGCGAGGAATTGAAAATGATGGAACTGAACCTGTCGGGTGCGCCCGATGCCGATTTGATCAAAGACAGCGACGAAGCGTCGTTCATGCAAGACGTGGTCGAGGCGTCGCAGACGACCCCGATCGTTGTAGATTTCTGGGCGCCATGGTGCGGCCCCTGCAAGACCCTTGGTCCACAGCTTGAAGCGGCAGTGAAAGCTGCAAAGGGCGCGGTCAAGATGGTCAAGGTCAACGTTGACGAAGCTCAGATGATCGCCGGTCAGTTGCAGATCCAATCCATTCCAACCGTTTATGCCTTTCACAAAGGTCAGCCGATTGATGGCTTTCAAGGTGCCCAGCCCGAGTCCGAGATCAAGGCCTTTATCGACCGCGTCGTGAAAGCCGCGGGCGGCGAAGCGCCGGGCGAGCAACTGGACGAAGCGGTCGCCGCCGCAGAGGAAATGCTGGCCGAAGGCGCAGCTTCGGATGCGGCGCAGACCTTTGCCGCCATCCTTGGCGAAGACCCGCTGCACGCGGCCGCTTATGGCGGCATGGTGCGGTCCTATCTGGCGCTGGATGATCTTGATCACGCCGAAGCCCTGCTGAATGGTGCGCCGATCGAAATCTCCAAAGCGCCGGAACTCGAAGCCGCCCATGCCCAGCTTGAATTGGCACGGCAGGCCGCTGATGCCGGTCCCGTGGCCGAATTGACTGCTGCTGTCGAAGCCAATCCAGAGGACAATCATGCACGGTTTGATCTGGCGCAGGCGCTTTATGCCAATGGCGATGCCGAAGGGGCGGTGGATCATCTGCTCGACATCTTCAAGCGGGATCGGGAATGGAACGATAGCGCCGCCAAGACACAGCTGTTCACCATTTTCGACGCGCTGAAACCGAATGATCCGGTGGTTCTCAACGGGCGGCGCAAGCTTAGCTCAATGATATTTGCCTGATTGGCTTGGCGGGCTAGATCGTTGTCCATGATAAAGCCAACCGAATTGCCCGACACAATTGCGATTTTTCCGCTGGCGGGGGCGTTGCTTTTGCCGCGGTCGCGGTTGCCGCTGCACATCTTTGAACCGCGGTATCTTCAGATGATATCCGATGCGCTCAAGACTGATGGCCGGCTCATTGGCATGGTGCAACCCAACGAGGTGCCCGGCCGGGAAGGGCCGGGTTTGCAGACCATCGGCTGTGCGGGTCGGATTACACAGTTTTCCGAAACCGAAGACGGGCGGTACATGATCACCCTCGGCGGTGTCTCGCGGTTTCGCGTGATACAAGAGGTTGAGGGGTTCACGCCCTATCGTCGCTGCGATGTCAGCTGGGATGGGTTTGGCCGGGATCTGGGCAAAGAAGAAGGCGACAGCGGATTTTGCCGCAAACCGTTCCTGACATTGCTGGGCCGGTATTTCGACACGTTGGGCCTGTCGGCCGACTGGGACACGCTGAAAGATGCGGAGGACGAGTTGCTGATCAATTCCCTTTCGATGATGTTGGAATTTGACCCCGAGGACAAACAAGCCTTGTTAGAAGCGCCATCGCTTGAAACGCGGCGCGAAACATTGGTGACGCTGATAGAATACGCCATGCGCGGCGGTCAGGAAGAAGGATTGATGCAATGACCAACACCGAAGTGCAGTTCGACCGCCGGATGCTTGAAGCGCTGATTTGCCCACGGACCCAAGCCACGCTGCGCTATGACGCGGAAAATCAGGAACTGGTGTCGAAAGAGGCCGGTCTGGCCTATCCGATCCGCAATGGCATTCCAGTGATGCTTGAAGATGAGGCGCGTATCCTCGACTGATCCTTTCAGATCAAAGCGGTTTGCCCTGCATCAGGCGCGGCAATTCCCCATTGAGACCAGCGGCCTCACGGATAAATCCACGCCGCAAACCCGGCAGGGCATTGACCGCTGCCATCCCCAGATCCCGCGCTGCGCGTAGTAATGGATTGTCGTTCGAAAACAGCTTGTTAAAGCTGTCCGTCGCCAGTGCCAGCGATGTGTTGTCAAAGCGGCGCCATTCCTGGTAGCGGGCCAATGCGGCGTCTGATCCGATGTCTTCACCGCGCTGCTGCGCTTCTGCGATCACCTCGGCCAAGGCAGCGACATCGCGCAGACCAGCGTTCAGTCCTTGCCCTGCAATCGGGTGCATCCCGTGGGCCGCATCCCCGACGAGCGCGACGCGAGGGGCAATCATTTCATGGGCCAGTGACAGGCCCAACGGATAGGTGAACCGCGCCCCGGCAAGCGAGATTTGACCAAGGAAACTGCCGAAGCGCGGGCGCAACACGTCGATATAATCGTCGTCCGGCAGGGCGTGAATCCGGGCGGCGTTCTGGGTTGTCTCACTCCAGACGATAGACGAACGGTTGCCCTTGAGCGGTAAGATCGCCAGCGGACCGGGCGGCATGAAAAACTGGTGTGCAACGCCATCGTGCGGCAATTCATGATCAATCGCGCAGACCAAGGCGGTTTGCCCGTAGCTTTGGACAACCCGTTTTATCCCGGCCCTTTCGCCGGTGCCGCTGCTGCGGCCATCTGCGCCGATCAGCAGACGCGCCCGCAAGGTTTTGCCGCTGTCCAACGTGACCGTGATACCATTTGCATCGACATCCTGCCCAACCACCCGTGTGCCGTTGATCTGGGTAAGGCCCGGCGTCGATTTCACCGCGTCCAAAAGGGCGCGGCGCAGGTGCCGATCCTCGACCATGTACCCCATCGGGCCTTCTTCGATTTCGGCATGATCAAACTGCATCACGAACGGCGAAGGGCCTTCGCCCGCGCGGCCATCGGTAACTTTGATCTCAAGCATCGGCTGCGCCTCATCGGCAATCACGGGCCATATCCCAAGCCCCTGCATCAACCGCATAGACGCCAAGGCCAGGGAATAGGACCGCCCGTCAAACTTTGCGTTCTTGCGCAGCTTGAGATCCAGCGCATCTATCACGGTGACCTTCAGGCCGATCTGCGCCAAAGCGAGTGCAAGCGCTGGCCCGTTCAGGCCACCGCCCACAATTGCGATATCGGTATCAAATGTCATGCCCTTAGATATGCGCGGCAGGTGGGGATTGTCCATGTGCCCAAGCGCCGCTACCGTCACCAAAAATCACGGAAGGGTAAGACCATGCAGGACTGGCTAATGATGACCGCCGCAGACTTGGGACGCGGGATTGCGGAAGGGCAGATTGATCCGGTGGCGCTGTGCCAGACCTATCTGGATGCCATTGATGCGCATCCCCTGCGGGATCGCATATATGCACGTGTGACGGCAGACCGGGCCTTGGCCGAGGCGCAGGCCGCATCGGAACGCGCCAAATCGGGGCATCGCCTGTCTGCGCTGGATGGTGTCCCGGTCTCTTGGAAGGATCTGTTTGATACCGCAGGTGTGGCAACAGAGGCCGGATCCAAACTGCTGGAAGGGCGGGTGCCGGACCGGGATGCGGTCGTCTTGCAAAACGCCACCGCTGCGGGTTTGGTTTGTCTGGGCAAAACCCACATGAGCGAGCTAGCCTTCTCGGGGCTTGGGCACAATCCCAGCACGGCAACGCCGCCATCCGTGAATGATCCAGACGGCGTGTCGGGTGGCTCATCCTCCGGCGCAGCGGCCTCAGTTGCTTTTGGTCTGGCCGCGGCGGGCATCGGGTCTGATACGGGCGGTTCGGTGCGCATCCCTGCGGCGTGGAATGACCTTGTTGGCCTCAAGACCACATCGGACCGGCTGACCCTCGAAGGGGTGGTGCCGCTCGCCCTAAGGTTTGACACGATTGGTCCGCTCTGCCGCTCGGTCGAGGACGCGAGCCTTTTGCTGGCCGCGCTGGAAGGGACCAAAGCCGCTGATCTGCATCACGCTGATATTGAGGGGCGTCGCTTTGCCCGCCTGACCACCGTTGCAATGGATGATCTGCGCGAGGCACCCGCCGCCGCCTATGCGGATGCGCTTGCCCGGCTCGAAGCGGCAGGCGCCATTATCGAGGATATCGATGTGCCGGAAGTGAACGAGGTGATGCCGCTCTCTGGCTGCCTTTACACAGCTGAGGCTTATGGATTGTGGCGGGATGTGATTGAGGCCAATCCGGAAAAAATGTTCTCCGAAATCCTTGAACGGTTCCTTTTGGGCAAAGGATTCTCCGGCCCCGATTACGTGGCCGCTTGGGCGACCTTACATGCGGCCCGCGAAGGGTTCTATGCCGCCACCGCCGGTTTTGACGCGGTGCTTCTACCAACCGCGCCGATCTTGCCGCCCAATCTTGCGCGGCTCACTCAGGACCACGATTACTATGTCTCGGAAAACCTTATGGCACTGCGCAACACCCGCATCGGCAACCTGATGGGCGGTTGTGCCCTGACCTTGCCAACGGGCACGCCGTCGTGCGGACTGATGATGATGGCCCCGCCAAATCACGAAGAACGGTTGCTGCGACTTGGTGCAGCGGTCGAAGAGGCGTTGGGATGACATTGGCGCAAATGCCACAAATAGCACCGTAATTTCCGGTAGTTCTGGACGTAATGGTGGGCCTTGGGTACTTTGAACAAAACGGGGCGTTAATGATCCCGACCTGAGGCAGTTTTGATGTTGTATCCTGAGCGGTTTTCGAACCTTCCGGCCCATGCGTGGCCGCGCCTGCGCGCCCTTCTGGACGTGCATCAAGGTGGTGGGCCGCTTATTCAAATGACCATCGGGGAACCCAAACACGCCTTTCCGGCGTGGGTTACAGATGTCATTTCGCAAAACGCTGCAGGGTTTAACCGCTATCCGCCCAACGATGGATCGCCAGAGTTGCGCGGTGCCATCACCGGCTGGATTGACCGGCGCTATGGCGTTGTCATGGACCCAGATACCGAAGTGATGGCCCTGAACGGCACGCGTGAGGGGCTTTACAACGCGGTCATGGCGGTTTGCCCCGAAACCAAGAATGGCGAGAAAACTGCCATCTTGATGCCGAACCCATTCTATCAGGTCTATATGATCGGTGCGATTTCTGGTGGTGCCGATCCGATCATGGTGCCCGCAACTGCGGAAACGGGGCATCTGCCGGACTATCACGCATTGCCCGAAGAAGTGCTGCGCCGGACCACGGCGGCCTACATTTGCTCACCCGCCAATCCACAGGGCGCTGTTGCGGATCGCGACTACTGGACCCGGCTGATTGATCTGGCCGAGACCTATGATTTCAAAATTCTAGCAGATGAATGCTACTCCGAGATCTATCGCGATACCCCGCCGACGGGCGCGATGGAGATGGTTCAGGCATTGGGCACTGACCGCAATCGCGTCGTGATTTTTCATTCGCTCAGCAAACGCTCCAATCTGCCGGGTTTGCGGTCCGGATTTGTGGCCAGCGGGCCAGACACGATCCGCGAGATCAAGCAGTTGCGCAACTATGCAGGCGCACCCTTGCCGCTGCCGCTGCAACAGGCCGCCGCCGCCGTCTGGAGCGATGAAGTGCATGTCGAAGAGAACCGCAGGCTCTATCAGGAAAAGTACCAACTGGCCGACCGCATTCTTGGCAATGTGCCGGGCTACGCCAGCCCGGACGCTGGTTTTTTCCTGTGGCTTCCGGTTGAGGACGACGAAAAAGCAGCGCTCAAGCTGTGGCGCGAGACCGGGGTGAAGGTGCTGCCAGGCGGTTATCTGGCACAAGACGTAAACGGGGAAAACCCGGGCAAGACATATATTCGGGTCGCCTTGGTGGCCCCAAAAGAAGAGACGGCACGCGGATTGGAATTGATCCGCGACTGCCTGTACTCGGCATAATTCGAGGGAACAGAGCAATGGCATATCAGACACGCGGGCGCGATCCTCTGCTGGACAGCAATATGGCTGAAGCGATTGAAAAACGCGGTAAGGAATTGTTGGGCCTTGGCCTGATCCTTCTGGGTATGATGGCTGTTCTGATGATCGGCAGCTACACGCCGGATGATCCAAACTGGATGGTGTCCACCGATGCGCCGGTGCAAAACTGGATGGGCCGTATGGGCGCGTCTATTGCTGCGCCTTTGTTCATGATTGTGGGCTGGGGGTCTTGGGGTCTTGCCGTTGTTCTGTTGGTTTGGGGCATCCGTTTTGCCCTGCACATCGGGCAGGAACGTGCGGTCAGCCGCCTGATTTTTGCGCCCATTGCCGTGGCGCTGGGTGCGATCTATGCCGCGACCCTCGCACCGGGCGAGGAATGGCTGCAAACCCACAGCTTTGGCCTTGGTGGCCTGTTTGGCGACACTGTCATGGGCGCGGTTCTGACGGTTCTGCCGATCGGGTCCAGTTTTACCGTGAAACTGATGTCGTTGTTGATGGGGGTGTCGATCCTGACGCTGGGCGCCTTCGTGCTGGGCTTTACCAAGGCTGAATTGCTGCGCATTGGCCGCTTTTTGTTGGTTGGCGTGATCATGGCCTATGCCATGTTGATGACCCTTTTGGGTCGCGGCGCAACCGGCGCTGTTCAGGCCGCACATCAGTTGCAGGCCCGCCATGCCGCACGCCGCGAACGCCTGAGAAAAGAGGCGGATGAGGCCGCCGCCTATGCCGCGATCCAAGAGCATATGGAGATGACCGCCCAAGCCCAGCGCCAGCCGCAAGCGCCGGCTGAGGAGAAGTCCGGCATCATGGCGCGTATGCCCACCCTGATCAAACGTCCCGAAACCATGCCCGAGCCAGAGTTGGTGGAGACCTACAGCGAAGCCGTCATCGACGAGGTGCCGGGCGAAGATCGGATAAAAACCAAGATTGCCGATGTCATTAAGAACCGCATGCGTAGCACCACCGCTTTGCACACACCAACAACCGCGCCTCTTACCAAAGGTCGGGGCAGGGGGCCTGATCCGCTTGTGCTGAACACCGCGCCTGTGGCCGAGCTGCCACCAGAGCCGCCGCTGACCGCTTCTTTGCGGGCCGAGCCGCCATTGACGGCCGCAGCCCAGCCGCAGATGCAGGTTCACGCGACTGTGGCGCCTGCACCCGAACCTCTTGTGGCTCAGGTTGCCGCTGATCCGCTGCCGCTTGAAAGCTCTACATTGGTCGAAGCACCTGCGCCCGCACCGGTCATTCCGGTCGCAGAGCCGCGCAAAGTGGTGCAGCAGCCCGCACGCAAAGTGGTGCAGCCGTCCAAACAAGCCAAAGCCGAAGCACAGCCCACGCTGACCTTCGAAGACACCCACCCCGGTTTCGAACTGCCGCCGCTGAGCCTGCTGGAAAACCCCGAACAGGTTCAACGCTTGCATCTGTCGGATGAAGCGCTCGAAGAAAATGCGCGGATGCTGGAGAACGTGTTGGATGACTACGGCGTCAAAGGCGAAATCGTCGCTGTGCGCCCCGGCCCGGTTGTCACCATGTATGAGCTGGAACCCGCGCCGGGCCTCAAGGCCTCTCGCGTCATTGGTTTGGCTGATGACATCGCCCGGTCCATGGCTGCCCTGTCGGCGCGTGTTTCTACCGTGCCCGGACGTTCGGTAATCGGTATCGAACTGCCCAACGAAAACCGCGAAAAGGTGGTTCTGCGCGAAATCCTCGCGGCACGCGATTTCGGCGACAGCAATATGCGCCTGCCGCTTGCATTGGGCAAAGATATCGGCGGTGACGCGGTTGTCGCGAATCTCGCCAAGATGCCCCACCTGCTGATCGCAGGGACCACCGGTTCCGGTAAATCGGTTGCGATCAACACCATGATCCTGAGCCTGCTTTACAAGCTGACGCCGGAAGAATGCCGGTTGATCATGATCGACCCCAAGATGCTGGAACTGTCGGTTTATGACGGTATTCCGCATTTGTTGTCGCCGGTTGTAACCGATCCGAAGAAGGCGGTTGTAGCCCTGAAATGGACCGTGGGCGAGATGGAAGAGCGCTATCGCAAGATGTCCAAAATGGGTGTGCGCAACATCGAAGGTTACAACGGCCGCGTCCGTGAAGCCTTGGCCAAGGGTGAAATGTTCAGCCGCACCGTTCAAACAGGATTTGACGAGGACACCGGCGAGCCGATCTTCGAGACCGAAGAGAACACACCCGAGGCGCTGCCCTATATCGTGGTGATCGTGGACGAGATGGCGGATCTGATGATGGTCGCGGGCAAAGAGATCGAAGCCTGCATCCAGCGTCTGGCGCAGATGGCGCGGGCCTCTGGCATTCACCTGATCATGGCAACACAGCGCCCCTCGGTCGACGTGATCACCGGTACGATCAAGGCGAACTTCCCCACGCGGATCTCGTTTCAGGTTACCTCCAAGATCGACAGCCGCACCATTTTGGGTGAAATGGGCGCCGAACAGCTTCTGGGCATGGGTGACATGCTTTACATGGCGGGCGGTGCCAAGATCACGCGCTGCCACGGTCCCTTTGTGAGCGACGAAGAGGTGGAGGAAATCGTCAATCACCTTAAGGCTTATGGCGAACCGGACTACATCTCTGGTGTGGTTGAAGGCCCGTCAGAAGACAACGAAAGCAACATTGATGCGGTGTTGGGCCTGGGCGGCAATACAGATGGCGAAGACGCCCTGTATGACACGGCGGTGCAAATCGTTATCAAAGACCGGAAATGCTCGACCTCCTACATCCAGCGGAAACTGGCGATTGGCTATAACAAAGCCGCACGTCTGGTGGAACAAATGGAAGATCAGGGGCTTGTGTCCCCCGCCAACCATGTCGGAAAACGCGAAATTCTGGTGCCAGAGCAGGGCTAAATCCCTCTTCACCGCCTCAGCACTGTTGAAAACCGCCGGCCCCTGTTCCGGCGGTTTTTCCATTGATGGGCCAAGTTTGCGCGGATTTTTGCGGGCTGATATCGCATAACCGCACAATGCGCCCTATGTGTAAGGCCAAGCAGTCAGACAGGAAGACATTATGCGTATTTTAACGATGGCCGCTGCAGTTACAGCGGCAGCACTTGTGATGGCCCCGGTTGCGGCCCTGGCGGAAAAGTTGCCGTTGGGTGAAATCTCTGCCTATCTGAACAAGTTGCAGACCGCCAAGGGCGAGTTCACGCAGATCAATGACGATGGGTCCATCAGCACCGGCACCATCTATATCAAACGCCCCGGCAAGGTGCGCTTTGAATACAATCCGCCGGAATCGGCCTTGGTGGTCGCGGGCAGCAACACGGTGGTGATTTACGATAAGAAATCCAACCAACCGGCGGAAAGTTATCCTCTGAGCCGCACACCTTTGTCGATCATCCTGGCACGTCAGGTCGATCTGGGACGGGCAAAGATGGTCACCGGACACCGGTTTGACGGCACGGCCACCGTGGTCAAGGCGCAAGACCCTGAAAGCCCAGGCTATGGCAATATCGAGCTGAAGTTTACCTCCAATCCGATTGAGTTGCGCCAATGGGTGATCAATGACAGCGGCGGCGGGCAGACCACCGTTGTGCTGGGCGATCTGCAAAAGGGCGTGAGCCTGCCAAACAATCTGTTTGATGTCGGCGCCGCACAATCCGCGCCAAAACGGTAATGAAACCCCTGCCCACACGGGGCAGGGATAACAATCAGAACCGGCGCAACCGGCAGCTGGAGATTTGTTCGCGGTACATGGCAGATCGGGCGTCAACCTTGCCTGCCACGGCCACCAGCCATGCTTTCCTGTTGTAGGTCTGGCGGGAAAACCCGGTGTGGCCTTCATGATAGGCCAGATATTGGTTGCGAGCGTCCGTGAGGGGAATGCCATTCCGGTCTTTGCTTTGGGTCATGTACCAGCCCATAAAATCGCTGGCGTCGCGAATGCGGTCCCGCTTGGCCGTACGCCGGTTTTCGGCACGGCGATATTCATCCCAAGTCGCATCCAACGCCTGGCTATAGCCATAGGCGCTGGACTGGCGACCCATCGGAATCACGCCAAGCACATATTTGAACGGTGTGCGCGCATCGGCGACAAATTTGCTTTCCTGATAGATCGTCGCCATCTGGACGTGGATCGGCACGCCCCATTTCCGCTCAACCTTGCGGAAGGCTTTGTAGTATTCGGGGCGCTGCTTGAGGATCGTGCAGGCGTTATCCAGATCCCGCGGGGCAGAAGACTGCCCACCGCCACAGGATGCCACCAACAGCACAATAATCAACGCGCGAAGAGTTTTGCTCATCTGCCTCTCGCTTTTTCGTTTTTATATTTTGCCGCAGTTTATCAGATTCTATGCGGGCGTCACATCACAATTTTCACAGCAAAAGCGCCAAGAGTAGCGGCAATGCGCCGATCGACATCAGGGTGGACGCAACGACCAGCCCCGCAACGGCTTGCGAATCTGCCCCGTACTTCTCGGCCAGCAGATAGGACGTAACTGCGACCGGCGTTGCGACCTGCAAAACCAGCACGCCAAAGGCGGTTTTGTCCAAGGCAAACCACCGCCCGGCGATCCAGGCGATCCCCACGCACAGCAGCAGCTTCACAAACGAAAGCACAATCGCCTGACCCATCCCCGCGGGCGAGAGCCGTGCGACTGCCACGCCCAAAGTGATCAACATCAAAGGGATCGCCATCTGCCCCACAAGGCTCAGGGTATTGGTCAGAAACACCGGTGTTTGCCACCCCTGCCACAGGAAAAGCGCGCCCAGCAATGTGGCCCAGACCAAAGGCTCGCGCAGCACTTTGCCAAATGATCCCGCCCCCGCAACAAGCCAGATCCCAAAGGTGAATGACCAGATTGCCATGATCGCAAAAACCACCACCGCATAGCTGAGACCGGTTTCACCAAAGGCAAACAACGCCAGCGGCAGACCCAGATTTCCGGTATTCCCAAAAATCAGCGGTGCGGTAAACGTGCGTCTGTTCAAACCCAACGCCAGCACAAGCACCACCGCCGCAGCTGACACTGCCCCGTAGGCCACCACAGTTGCCAGCGAAAGCGAGGTCAGGGCCGCCGGATCAATCTTCGTGTTCATCAGCGAAACAAAAATCAGGCAGGGCACGGCCAAGGTCATCGCCATTTGGGTCACAAACTGAATGCGGTATTCTAGCCCGACCTTGACCCAGACAAACCCAATCCCAGCCAGTAAAAATACCGGTGCGACGATCTCAAGCACTGTGAGGGTGAGGTTCAACAGTCTGTTTCCTTCAATTGCCGCTGCGTGATTGGACAAAAGCCACTTGAAACGCTACCTAACGAGAGGTAGGGCCTGCAGTTATGCTTCGAACACGCGCTAAATATCACCTTGGGCAAATCGTCCGCCACAAGAAACATCCCTTCCGAGGGGTGATTTTTGATGTCGATCCGGAATTTGCCAATACCGATGAATGGTACGAAGCCATCCCGGAAGAAAGCCGGCCGGTCAAAGACCAGCCGTTCTATCACCTTTTGGCCGAAAACGATCAAAGCTACTATGTGGCTTATGTATCGGAGCAGAACCTGGTTGCCGATTATTCGGGCGAACCTGTGGATCACCCCGACATCCCCGATCTGTTTGGCCCGTTTACCGATGGGGCCTATCCGCTTCATTTCCAGTTGAACTAAAGACGTCGATTTTCGCCGCCTGGGTTTTTGCAACGGGCCGCGTGCCTCAGTACCCCAGTGCACATCCGTCTTTCCGCGGATCACTGGCCCCTTCCAACACGCCATCCGGGCGCAGGCGGATCGATTGCGCCCCGCCAATAGCGGTATCCGTAATTGCTACCTGATGCCCCAAATCGGTCAGCGACTGGCGCACAGCCTCTGAATAGCCGCGTTCAATCTTTAGCACGCCACCATCTGCAAAGGCCCGCGGCGCATCAATGGCAGACTGCATATCCATTTCGAAGTCCTGCAGGTTGGACACAAATCGCGCGTGGCCGCATGGCTGATAGGCCCCGCCCATCACGCCAAAGGGCATGATCACCTTGCCGTTTTCACGGATCATCCCCGGAATGATCGTATGCATGGGGCGCTTGCCACCTTTCAGCTCATTGGGGTGGCCCTCTTCTAGGGTAAACCCGGCCCCCCGGTTTTGCAGAAGAATACCAAATTTGTCAGAGGCAATACCCGATCCAAAGCCGTGAAAGATCGAATAAATCATCGAAACGGCCATACCATCGCGGTCTACCACGGTGATATAGACGGTATCTTTATGCACCTGCTCTGTCAGTGGGGCTGCAGCTGGCATGGCCTTCTTGGGATCAATCAATGCCGCCAGCCGCTGCGCCGTTTCCGGGGCCAGCATGTGATCGAGCCGAGTTGTATGATCCGGATCGGCCAGAAACCGGTTGCGGGCGTCATAGGCCAGCTTGCTCGCCTCCGCCTCAATATGAACGCGCTGCGCGCCAAGCGGATCCATCGCCGCAATGTCAAACTGCGCGAGGATATTCAGCAGCAACAGCGCCGTTGCGCCCTGTCCATTTGGCGGATGTTCAATAACATCAATGCCCTTGTAGGACGCTTCAACCGGGACCGCTTGGTCGCTGGCCGCGGCGGCGAAATCCTCTGCGGTGTGAGCGCCGCCTTGGGCCGTCAGCGCGGCAATCATATCTTCGGCAATCTCGCCGGTGTAAAACGCATCGCGGCCCGATTTCGCGACGCGGCGCAGCACCTCTGCCTGACCGGGCGCGCGGAAGATATCGCCGGTTTTCAGGGCGCTGCCATTCTTGAGGTAGTGATTTCGGGCGCTGCCCTTTAGCTTTTCAGTCTCTAAAGCCCAATCAAACGCAACGCGCGGCGCAACGGGGACACCCTCATCCGCGTAGTGAATGCTTGGCGCCAGAAGTGTATCAAGCCCCAGTTTCCCAATCCGTTCGGACAACCCGCAAAACGCATCCATCGCCGTTGGAATTGTCACCGCATCGGCAGAGTAAAGTGGCACGGCGGTGTCACCCCGCGCCCGCAATGCCGCTGCATCAAGGGCCGCTGGCGCCCGGCCAGATCCGTTCAGCGCAATCACTTCATCCGACCCGGTTTCTGAATAGAGGACAAAACAATCCCCGCCGATCCCGGTCATTTGCGGCTCACAAATGCCCAACAAGATCGCCCCGGCAATCGCTGCATCCATCGCATTGCCGCCACGTTCCAGAATGTCGATAGCGGTTTTTGCGGCCAAAGGGTGCGAGGTTGCGCACATGCCATTGCTGGCAAACACAGGGGACCGTCCGGGAAAGTGAAAGTCACGCATTGATGGCTCCGTCAGTTTGATTTGATCGGAACCTAGCCCGCGAGTGCAGGGCTGCCAATGATATAGGGAAAAGATCCTCGGCGCCGCGCATTGGGTGGGGGCTATAAAGCGCGCCGCCGAGGGAAGCCTTGTGAAGCTACAAATCCAGATATGCCCCCAGACAACGGCGCAATTATGATCAGATCACGGCACTTGTGGGAAACATCAGGGCAGCTTTGAGGCATGGTAAACGGTATGAGCTTGCAGGGACTGCACAACCGAAATGCCCCGCAAGCGAGATCGCTGGCAGGGCTTTCAAAAACGAAGGAAATGGAGGTTAAACCTCGGCGTGCAAAGCCACGGCCAATCGCAGGTCAAGCTGGTTGGTGTGTCCAACCCGCCGATACCGGATGTCCTTTGCCAGATCCTGTATCAGGAACCACCCAAAACCGCCCTCCGGCATGTCAGGGGTATCCACGTTGATATCTTGGGCCATCCCGATCGGTGTCTTGCCATCCGGCATGGCCATCCCGCGATCCACAATCCGAAGGTGGAGCCCATCACGAAGTTGTTTGCACCGGATATGAATGGCCTCTTTGCGCTTGCGGTCTGCATAGGCATGTTCAACAATGTTGTTCAATGCCTCGGCCATCACCAACTCGACCGTACCGGCCTCTTCTACATCCAGAGCGAGTGGCCCCAATCCCGCCAGCAACGCACTGAGCGCTCCACGCACGTCGGATTGTTGGCTGTCGAGCGACACTTCAAACGGCGGCAAATATCCCAAGGTCAAAGCTCCTGTGTCAGCGACCGGCATGTCCTGCTTATGCATGGTGAACCGCCAGAGCATCATCAAGGGTGGCAAACAATTGGAAAACACTGTCCATCCGGGTCAGGGTAAAGACCCGCTCAACCGGGGCGGTCAGCCCGGCCAGAACCAGCTGTCGGTCTGGCGCAAGGTGTTTCATGGTTGCGACAATTGCGCCCAGCCCGCTGCTGTCAATGAACTGCACCTGTGCCAGGTTGAGGATCACCATTGCGCCTGATCCAACGGTATTGCGCCGCATGGCGTCTTTAAAGGCAAGCGCGACAACCGCATCAATGCGATCCTCCTGAACCGTCACGACACATCTGTCCCCTTCAATCTTCGTGGAAACTTTCATAAGTAAAACCCTGAGACCCGAGCGTTGCATCAAGGCATAGCGGTAAATCCTTACCAACTGATGATCAGACGCCAAGCAAGGAGAACGTGATGCGAAATGTTGTAATTGCGGGCGCGGCCCGTACGCCCATGGGCGGATTTCAGGGTGCATTTGAAGGCATGACAGCCGCCGAGTTGGGCGGTCACGCCATCAAGGCCGCGTTGGACGGCGCGGGCCCCGCGCAGGTTGAAGAGGTGCTCATGGGCTGCGTTCTGCCCGCCGGTCAGGGGCAAGCGCCTGCGCGGCAGGCCGGTTTTGCCGCTGGTCTGGGCGAAGAGGTGCCTGCCACAACCCTGAACAAGATGTGCGGCTCCGGCATGAAGGCCGCAATGATCGCATTTGATCAGGTCGCCCTTGGCCATACGGATGTCATGGTCGCAGGCGGCATGGAGAGCATGACAAATGCGCCTTACGTTCTGCCTAAAATGCGCGGTGGTGCGCGGCTCGGTCATGGCCAGGTGATTGACCACATGTTCCTCGACGGGCTCGAAGATGCCTATGACAAGGGCCGCCTGATGGGCACCTTTGCCGAAGATTGCGCCGAGGCATTCCAGTTCACGCGTGAAACCCAGGACGAATATGCGCTTGCCTCGTTGTCTCGGGCGCTCGAAGCGCAAAACAGCGGTGCGTTCGAGCACGAGATCGCCCCGCTTGAGGTCCGTTCGCGCAAAGGCACCACAACCGTTTCAGCCGATGAGCAACCCGCCAGCGCGCGCCCCGAAAAGATCCCGCAGCTCAAACCAGCCTTCCGCGAAGGTGGCACGGTCACAGCTGCCAATTCCTCCTCAATCTCTGACGGCGCTGCCGCGCTGATCTTGGCCTCAGAAGAGGCCGCCAAGGCGCAAGGCCTGACCATCCGCGCCCGCATTATGGGCCATGCCAGCCATGCCCAGGCGCCAGGTTTGTTTACCACCGCACCGGTGCCCGCCGCGCAAAAGCTGCTGGACCGAATCGGCTGGTCAAAAGAGGATGTCGATCTGTGGGAAGTGAACGAAGCCTTTGCCGTTGTGCCACTGGCCTTCATGCATGAGATGGATCTCAGCCATGACATCGTGAACGTCAACGGCGGCGCATGTGCCCTGGGGCACCCCATCGGCGCCTCTGGTGCGCGGATCATGGTAACGCTGCTCAACGCCCTCGAAAAACGCAATCTCAAGCGGGGCATCGCGGCCATCTGCATCGGTGGCGGCGAAGGAACTGCCATTGCAATCGAACGGGTCTGAACCCTTTTTGGCCTAAAATACTCACGGGGGTCCGGGGGCAGTCAGCCCCCGGTCGCCGTTTCAAGGGCACACATCATGACTGTCGATTACCCAACCCTCGCCAAAACCCTTGCCGCCCTCACAGAGGGGGAAACGGACACTGTTGCTTTGATGGCGACCGTGGCTTGCGAGGTGCATCATGCGGATGATCGCTTTGACTGGACCGGCTTTTACCGCGTCACAGGTCCAGAAATGCTCAAGATCGGGCCGTACCAAGGTGGCCACGGATGCCTGACGATCCCGTTCTCGCGCGGGGTCTGCGGCGCGGCGGCGCGGGAACAGGCGGTGCAACTGGTCGCGGATGTGGATGCTTTCCCTGGCCACATCGCCTGTGCCTCTTCCACCCGGTCTGAACTTGTTTTGCCGGTGTTTGATGGCAAAGGCCGCCTGATCGCGGTGTTTGATATCGACAGCGACCAACCTGCGGCGTTTACGGACGGGGATGCAGAGGCCCTGACAAGGATCCTCAGCGCAGTTTTTGCGCGGGCAGAATAATCGCGTGAAATAAATCTGGATTTTTTCACACGACTCAGGCATCGTGAAATTCGAGTTAGAATTTTCACGGACCTGACATGCAACACAGCACCCCGGACAGACCAGACACTTTGGGCGCCGATCTGCGTGCCCTGCGCAAAAGCCGGGGCTTGACGCTGACCGATATGGCCGATGCGCTGGGCCGGTCCGTCGGCTGGCTCAGCCAGGTTGAACGGGACATCTCAGAGCCTTCCATCACCGATCTACGTCATATCGCGGCGGCGCTGGATGTTTCCGTGTCCATGCTGTTCCGCCACGAGGCCGCCCCTGCCCATGAGGCAGGCTTTGTCGTGCGCAAAGATGCCCGCCGGACCATTGGTGCCTACACCGCCGGATTGGTTGAAGAACTTCTCTCCCCCGATCTGACTGATGATTTCGAGATGGTGCATTCCACCTTTCAGCCGCACAGCCGCATCACCGAAGAGGTCACCCGCCAGACGCAAGAGGTGGGTTATTTGCTGTCCGGTAAATTGGAGATCGAAATCAGCGGCACCACCCATTTGATCCACCCCGGTGACAGTTTCCGCATCCGGGGCGAACCATTTCGCTGGTCCAATCCCTTTGACGCACCTGCCGTGGCGATCTGGGTCATCGCCCCGCCGGAGTATTGACGTATGAGCTTTGAGGCCTGGATCGTATTCGCGCTGTTCTGGTTGGTCTTTGTCACCACGCCGGGCCCAAATGCCGTCAACTGCATCAGCAACGGCATGACTCTGGGTTTCCGCCGCAGCCTGATTGGTGTGCTCGCCATCCTCACACAGGCCACGCTCTTCCTGATCTTGTCCGCTTTGGGCGTCACCGCATTGATCACGGCATCACCGCTGGCCTTCACGGTGGCCAAGCTGATCGGCGCGGGCTTTCTGATTTATCTCGGCGTGCGCGGCTGGCTGAATGCCAGCAAGCCGGTGCCAGAGATCACACGGCCCGCACGGTCGATCTATTTGCGAGCCTTTGCGATCGCCACCATCAACCCCAAAAGCGTGGCAGGCTACCTCGCGGCCTTTTCCCAGTTTGTCCAACCAGATGTTCCGATCTGGGACCAGATGGTGGTGATCATGCCTACCGCGCTGACGCTCACCGCGCTCAGCTACACAACCTTTACCGCGCTTGGCGCTGGGCTGGGCCGTGCGGCGATGGGGGCGGTGTTCAACATTTGGGTGCGCCGGGTCATGGCGGTCTGTTTTATAATCTACGGCACCCTTCTGGGCAGTGCCGTTACACCGGGGAGGGCGTGATGCCAGATCAAAGCAACATTCTGAAGGGCAGCTGCAACTGCGGCGCAGTCACCTTTACCGTACGCGATGGCGGGCAAAGCGTATCGGCCTGTCACTGCGGCCAATGCCGCAAGCAATCGGGCAACTACTGGGCCTCCGGCTATGCGCCCCGGTCAAACTTCGACATCACTGGCGAAGTGCGTTGGTTCGATTTGACCAAAACCGCCACCCGCGGCTTTTGCCCCGCTTGCGGCTGTTTCCTGTTCTGGAAAGCCCACGATGAAGACGGAATGAGCTTTTCATTGGGTGCCATTGACGGTCCGACCGGGCTGACGCTGCAAAAACACATCTTCGTCGCGGACAAGGGTGATTATTACGAGATCGCGGACGGCGTGCCGCAAAGGGAGCAATAAAGATGAGCAACTTTCCATCAACGGCCCGCGTGGTCATCATCGGCGGCGGCGTTGTCGGTGTGTCGTCGCTGTACCATCTGGCCAAGGCCGGCTGGACCGATTGTGTCCTGCTGGAAAAGAACGAACTGACAGCAGGCTCCACTTGGCACGCGGCGGGCAATTGCCCCAACTTCTCGACCTCCTGGGCGATCATGAACATGCAGCGCTACTCGCTGGGTCTTTATGCAGGGCTGGAAAAAGAGGTGGATTACCCGATGAATTATCACGTCACCGGCTCCATCCGGCTGGCGCATAGCAAAGAGCGGATGCAGGAATTTGAACGCGCTCGGTCCATGGGTAATTACCAAGGTCTCGACCTTGAAATGATGGCCGTGTCAGACATGAAAGACCGCTATCCCTTCATTGAAACTCATGATCTTGAAGGGGGGCTGTGGGATCCGGCAGATGGTGACATTGATCCAGCGCAGTTGACTCAGGCCCTGGCCAAAGGGGCACGGGAAATGGGCGCACGGATCGAACGCTTCTGCCCTGCAACGGGCGTGACCCGCGAGGGATCCGAATGGATTGTGCACACGGACAAGGGCGATATCCGCTGTGAATATGTGGTGAATGCCGCTGGCTACTATGCACAGCGGGTGGCTGAGTGGTTCAAGCCCTATGGCGGGCGCACCTTGCCGATGACCGTGATGAGCCACCAGTATTTCCTGACCGAAGAGATCCCCGAACTGGCTGCCTGGACCAAGGAAAATGGCCGCAAGGTGCCTCTGCTGCGGGACGTGGACACCTCCTACTACCTGCGTCAGGACAAGAATGGTCTCAACCTCGGCCCCTATGAACGGAACTGCAAGGCCCATTGGGTCACGCCGCAAGACCCCATGCCCGAGGATTTCTCGTTCCAACTTTATCCCGACGATCTGGAGCGTCTGGAGTGGTACATCGAAGACGCCATGGCGCGGGTGCCGATCCTGGGCACCGCCGGTGTGGGGCGCGTGATCAACGGGCCGATCCCCTATGCTCCAGACGGCTTGCCGCTGATCGGACCAATGCCGGGCGTGCCAAATGCGTTTGAGGCTTGCGTGTTCACCTTTGGGATCACCCAGGGTGGCGGCGCGGGCAAGGTGCTCGCTGAATGGATCACCGAAGGACAGACTGAGTGGGACATGTGGGCAGTCGATCCGCGCCGCTACACCGATTACACGGATCAGGACTATTGCGACCAGAAGGCGATGGAAACCTATGGTCACGAATACGCCATGCACTTCCCGCATCATGTCTGGCCTGCGGGACGTGACCGCAAGCTGTCTCCGGTCCATGACAAAATCCTCGCGGCAGGTGGGCAGATGGGCACTTTCAACGGCTGGGAACGCGCCAACTGGTTTGCCAAACCGGGTGATGACACCTCTGAGCAAAGCACCCAGACATGGGATCGCAACGGCCCATGGGCGCTGCGCGTCAAAGAAGAGGTCGAGGCAGTGCGCGATGGTGTGGGCGTTCTGGATCTGCCGGGTTTTTCCCGTTTCAATTTGTCGGGTGACGGCGCTGCCGAATGGCTGCGCGGGCGGATCACCGGCGGATTGCCCAAAGTGGGGCGTATGAACCTGGCCTATTTTGGCGACAATCGCGGGCGCATCCTGACCGAAATGTCGATCCTGCGGCACGGCGAGGATCACTTTACCCTGATCACTGCTGCCACAGCGCAATGGCATGACTTTGACGTGCTGCGCCCGGCGCGGGATGCAGGGTTGACCCTGACGGATCACACCACCGAATACTCAACACTGATCGTCACCGGCCCGCAAAGCCGTGCGCTGTTTGAAGCGTTGGAGACCAAGGCGGACCTGTCCTTGGGTTGGTTGACCCATCAAGCGGCCGAAGTGGCAGGCACGCCATGCGCATTGGCGCGAGTCAGCTTTGCTGGCGAATTGGGTTGGGAAATTCACGCCGCAAATGCCGACATTCCCGCGCTTTATGATGCGGTGATCGGCGCAGGTGCGAAACCCTTTGGGATGTTCGCGTTGAATTCCATGCGGATCGAAAAAGGCTACCGCGCCTGGAAGGGGGATCTGTCCACCGACTACACCTTGTTGGAAGGGGGGCTCGACCGCTTTGTCAAACTCGACAAACCGCAGGATTTCCCCGGCAAGGCCGCGATGCAGCTGGAAAAACAGTCTGGCAGCAAGAAACGCTTTGTCATCATGACCGTCGATGCAGGTGATCAGGACGCGCCCTATATGTCGACTGTCTGGCATGATGGCGCGGTTGTGGGCGAGACCACATCAGGCGATTGGGGCTACCGCGTGAACAGCTCAATTGCGCTGGGCATGTTGCGGGCCGATCTGGCGGTGCCCGGCACAGAGGTCGAGATCGATATCTTTGGCAAGATGTGCAAAGCCACGGTGCAACCCGATCAGCCGCTTTGGGATCCTCAAAACGAACGCATCCGGGCATGAGCGCGATCACGCTTCTGGATGGCGGCATGGGCCAAGAACTGGTGCACCGCGCCGGGGACAGGCCAACGCCTTTGTGGTCCACACAGGTGATGGTGGATCACCCCGGATTGGTGGCCGAAGTCCACGGTGATTATGCAGATGCCGGGGCCTCGGTGGCCACCACCAACAGCTATGCAATTCACCGGGACCGTCTGCTGGGGACGCCTCTCGAAGATCAATTGGCCGAACTGTTGGCGCTTGCGCTCAAAGAGGCACAGAACAGCGGCTCTGCACGCATCGCGGGGGCGATTGGGCCGCTGGTTGCCTCTTACAGGCCGGATTTGCATCCGGACCCTGACACGGCGACACCGGCCTATGCCGAAATCGCCCAGGCCTTGGCGCCGGGATGCGATCTCATTCTGGCAGAAACCGTTGCCTCGGTGGACCATGCCCGCTCCGTTCTGGCAGGGGCGCTGAGTGCTGGCAAACCTGTCTGGATCGCGATGACGGTGGATGATCAAGACGGCACCCGCCTGCGCTCGGGAGAGCATCTGGCAGAGGCGGTTGCGGCGGTGGCCGATCATGCGGATGCCGTGCTCGTCAATTGCTCCGCTCCTGAGGCCGTGCCTGCGGCGCTGCCTATTCTGGCCGCATCTGCCCGCCCTTTTGGAGCCTATGCCAATGGGTTTGAAAAGATCGCCGAAGGTTTTCTAACGGCAAAGCCGACGGTTGATGCGCTGACCTCCAGACGCGACTTGACCCCTGCGGCCTATGCCGAGCTCGTTTTGCGCTGGATGGATCAGGGTGCCACCATCGTTGGTGGCTGCTGCGAGGTTGGCCCCAAGCATATCAAAGAAATTCACCGTCGCTTGTTGGCGGCAGATTATACCATCATTTGAAGGGTTCATCCATGGCCATCCCCCCCTCACACGCCCGCGTTGTCATCATCGGTGGCGGCGTCATCGGTTGTTCCGTTGCCTACCACCTGACCAAGCTGGGGTGGAAAGATGTTGTTCTGCTGGAGCGCAAACAACTGACCTCTGGCACCACTTGGCATGCGGCCGGTCTGATTGCGCAATTGCGGGCCACCGCCAATATGACCAAGCTGGCGAAGTATTCGCAGGAACTCTACGGCAATCTGGAAACCGAAACAGGTGTGGCCACTGGCTTCAAACGCTGCGGGTCGATCACCGTGGCCCTGACCGAAGAGCGCCGCGAAGAAATTTACCGCCAGGCGGCGATGGCCCGTGCCTTTGGCGTTGATGTTGAGGAAATCAGCCCCGAAGAGGTGCTGGAAAAATACGAGCATCTGAACATCGAAGGTGTCACCGGAGCGGTTTATCTGGACAAGGACGGGCAGGGCGATCCTGCCAATATCGCGCTTGCGATGGCCAAGGGCGCACGACAAGGCGGCGCACAGGTGCTGGAACGCACCCGCGCCACCGGCGTCACCCGCGAGGGACGGCGGATCACCGGCGTGGATTGGGCACAGGGCGAGGAAAGCGGCCATATCGCCTGCGACATGGTGGTGAATTGCGGCGGCATGTGGGGGCATGAGGTTGGCCGGATGCTGGGCGTGAACGTGCCACTTCAGGCCTGCGAGCATTTCTATATCGTGACCGAAGCCATCGAAGGGCTGAAACAACTGCCGGTTCTGCGGGTGCCGGACGAATGCGCCTATTACAAAGAAGATGCAGGCAAGATTTTGCTTGGCGCATTTGAACCCAACGCCAAACCTTGGGCGTTGGATGGTATTCCGGCGGACTTTGAATTTGACCAACTGCCCGAAGATTTTGACCACTTCGAGCCTATCCTCGAACACGCGGTGAACCGGATGCCGATGCTGGCAGAGGCCGGCATTCACACATTCTTCAACGGCCCCGAGAGCTTTACCCCGGACGACGCCTATCACCTTGGCCTCGCGCCGGAGATGGACAATGTCTGGGTCGCGGCGGGCTTTAACTCCATTGGTATCCAATCGGCTGGCGGCGCTGGCATGGCATTGGCGCAATGGATGCACGACGGCGAGAAACCCTTTGATCTGGGCGATGTCGACATCAGCCGCATGCAGCCTTTCCAAGGCAACAAGACCTATCTGGCCGAACGGTCCAAGGAAACTCTGGGCCTGCTCTATGCCGATCACTATCCCTTCCGGCAAAAGGCCACAGCGCGCGGGGTGCGCCGCACCCCATTCCATCAGCACCTCAAGGATCTCGGCGCCGTTATGGGCGAACTGGCGGGATGGGAACGCGCCAACTGGTTTGCGGTTCCGGGGCAGACACCGGAATATGAATACAGCTGGAAGCGGCAGAACTTCTTTGACAATGTCCGCGCCGAACATATGGCCGTACGTGAGAACGTCGGCATGTACGACATGTCATCCTTTGGCAAAATCCGCGTTGAGGGCCGCGACGCCTGCGCCTTTATGAACCACATCGGCGGCGGGCAATACGACGTGCCTGTGGGCAAAATTGTCTACACCCAATTTCTGAACCAACGTGGCGGAATCGAGGCGGATGTGACCGTCACGCGCCTGTCCGAAACCGCCTATCTGGTGGTGACACCTGCGGCAACGCGTCTGGCTGATGAAACATGGATGCGCCGCCATCAGGGTGCGTTCAACGTGGTCATCACGGATGTCACGGCGGGTGAGGGTGTTCTTGCCGTGATGGGGCCAAACGCCCGCAAACTGCTGCAAGCCGTCTCGCCCGATGATTTCAGCAATGCAGTCAATCCTTTTGGCACCGCGCAAGAGATCGAGATCGGGATGGGCCTCGCCCGCGTGCACCGCGTGACTTACGTAGGTGAACTGGGCTGGGAGATCTACGTCAGTGCCGATCAATCGGCACATGTGTTTGAAACGCTCGCAGAGGCTGGCGCGGACATGGATCTGAAACTCTGCGGAATGCATATGATGGACAGTTGCCGCATCGAAAAGGGCTTTCGCCACTTTGGCCATGACATCACCGCAGAAGATCATGTATTGGAGGCGGGCCTCGGCTTTGCCGTGAAAACCGACAAGCCTGACTTTATCGGCCGCGATGCGGTGCTGCGCAAAAAGGAAACCGGGCTGGACGCGCGGATGGTGCAGTTCCGATTGACCGATCCTGAACCACTGCTCTACCACAATGAACCGGTGCTGCGGGACGGCGAGATTGTCGGCTATCTGTCCTCGGGGTCATATGGCCATGCATTGGGCGGAGCGATTGGCCTTGGCTATGTGCCGTGTAAAGGGGAAAGTGCGGCAGATGTACTGGCCTCGTCCTACGAAATCGACGTGGCAGGCACCCGCGTCAAGGCAGATGTATCGCTGAAACCGATGTATGATCCCGCCTCTGAACGGGTCAAAGTTTAGGGGTGGTCGCCCTCCACAATCGCGGTTACGCATGACGCCGGAGGATCCGCCATGCGTAACCCAGACAGCTTGCCCCCCACCAAAAACGAAGACACACCGCTAGGTCTGGCTTATGCGCTGGGAGCCTATGTGTTCTGGGGCTTCCTACCCCTATACATGAAACTGCTCTCGCATATTCCTGCGGCTGAAGTGGTGGTGCACCGGATCATCTGGTCACTGCCGATTGCTGCGGTGGTGTTGATCATCTTGCGCCGCACCGACGCCCTGCGAGAGGCGCTGCGCACGCCGCGTATGTTGGCCATGGGCTGTGTGACGGCGGCGCTGATCTCGATCAATTGGGGGATCTATGTCTGGGCGATCACTTCGGGCAACACTCTTGAGGCGGCGTTGGGCTATTACATCAACCCGTTGTTCAGCATTTTTCTTGCGTCGGTCCTGCTGGGGGAACGTCTGAGCAAGGCACAGATGCTTGCCATCGCCCTGGCAGCGGGTGCGGTGCTGGTCCTGACACTGGACGCCGGTCGTATGCCTTGGGTTGCGCTGGCGCTGACCGTGTCCTGGGGGTTCTACGCACTGGCCAAGAAAAGCCTGCCTATCGGCCCCAATCAGGGATTCTTGCTTGAAGTGCTGATCCTGATTGTCCCGGCGCTCGGCTATCTTGGGTATCTCACTGCAACGGCCCAATCGCATTTCAGCCTCAGCCTGACCCGCGACACCTGGCTTTTGCTCGGTTGCGGCGCGGTGACAGCGGTGCCGTTGATGATCTATGCCAACGGCGCCAAACTGCTGCGCCTCTCGACGATCGGCATCTTGCAATATATTGCGCCCACGATGATTTTCCTCGTCGCGGTCTTTGTCTTCAAAGAACCCTTTGGTCAGGCGCGTATGGTTGCCTTTCCCATGATTTGGGCGGCATTGGTGATCTATTCAGGCTCAATGTTGCGCCAGATGCGCAAACCGCAACAAGGTTAAGACAGCGCCTCGCGCAGCTTGAGAAACCGCGGGTCGGTCGCAACGCGCTTGTTCATCGCCTCCCGCAGAGCGCCGACAGTTTTGTGGGGCCGCATCACCACCTCAAGCTGCTGCATTTCGCCAGCCTCGTTCAAGGTCATCAGATCCAGCCCGACACAATCCAAGCCATCGATCTTGCACTCAAACTCAAGGATCCAATAATCGTCCTCACCCAGCACGCGGCGATAGCGGAAATCCTCGAACACCTCGCCGACATGCCCCAACACCGCTGAGACCGCCTCGCGACCGTGCCATGTCGCCCAATAGGTCGGCGGCATGAAGCGGATGTCATCTGCCATCAGATCCGACACCCCCTCATGATTGCCTTCAAGCACCATATCGTGAAACTTTTGCACTGTGGGATGCATCTCAATTCTCCTTTGTTTGGCAAAGACTGGCATGAGGTGGGTTGAAAACCCACCCTACATCTGTGATCGAACGGCCTATGGACGTTACGTATTCCCCGCCCCAAGACCCGCTTGTGATTTTGCACGAAGATGCAGAGGTGCTGTTGGTCGATAAACCCGCCGGTTTGCTGAGCGTGCCGGGCAAAGGCGAACATCTGGCCGATTGCCTGCTCTCGCGGGTGCAGGCCGCCTTTCCCGATGCCTTGCTGGTGCACCGTCTGGACCGCGACACATCCGGCGTCATGATCTTTGCCCTGACGCCCTATGCCCAACGCCACCTTGGCTTGCAGTTTGAAAAACGCATGACCCGTAAAACCTATGTGGCGCGGGTCTGGGGCGTACCGGCGGAAAAGTCGGGGACTATTGATTTGCCCCTGATCGTCGACTGGCCGAACCGGCCGCTTCAAATGGTATGCCATGACACGGGCAAACCGGCGCAGACAGACTGGCGTGTGATCAAAGACGAGGGCACGACGGCCCGTGTGCGCCTGATGCCCAAGACTGGTCGCAGCCACCAGCTGCGTGTGCATATGCTGGCGCTGGGACATCCGATCTTGGGGGATCCGTTTTATGCAAGCGGCCCCGCGTTGGAGTTTCCGCGCCTGATGCTTCATTCGGAAGAGTTGCGCTTCAATCATCCGCAGGGTGGCCGATCCGTGAAAATCCGGGCGAAGGCACCGTTCTGAGAGGGCGGGATTGAGTTTTTCTTGCCAAATGAAGCAAAGGGCCATCACCCCGTCCAGACCGGTGCGCCCGGCCGAACGGGGCTTCACTTGGCACACGGGGTCGCTCTCCAGCTACCCGCGCGACACAACGTTAGCCGCGCAAGGTAAACGAAGTGTAAAGCGCTACTCTTGGCTTCATTTGGCAAGAAAAACTCAATCCTGCGGGTTCTGTCGGGCGCGGCCAGTTGAAAAGAAAAGAGGCCGCCCGAAGGCAGCCCCAGATCATGCGCCAAGGATGGCGATCTATTCAGCGGCCCAACCGGACACCGCCTTGATTTCAAGGAATTCCTCAAGGCCAAACACACCGCCCTCACGGCCGTTGCCGGATTGTTTGTACCCGCCAAAGGGTGAGCCCATGGCAAAGCCCTGACCATTTGTTTCCACCATGCCAGAGCGCAACCGACGCGCCACGCGGCGGCGTTTCTCGGTGTCTTCGGTCTGGATGTAGTTGGTCAAGCCATAAGGCGTATCATTGGCAATCGCGATGGCTTCCTCTTCGGTCTCAAAGGGGATGATCGACAAAACCGGGCCAAAGACCTCTTCCTGCGCGATGGTCATGTCGTTTGTGACATCGGCAAAAACGGTTGGCTTTACGTAGTAGCCGCGGTTCAATCCATCAGGACGGCCCAACCCGCCTGCCACGAGACGCGCCTCCGACATCCCCTTTTCAATCAGACCCTGGATCTTGTTGAATTGCGCTTCGGACACGACAGGGCCAATGTGCTTACCCTCTTCGGAGGCCGGGCCGACATGCGTGTTGTTGGCCACGTCTGCCGCCATTTCCACAGCCTCGTCATATCGCGATTTGTGCACCAGCATCCGCGTTGGCGCGTTACAGGACTGGCCAGAGTTGCGGAAACAACGGATTGCGCCCGCTTTGGCCGCCTTGGGGTGCGCGTCTTCAAAGATCACATTGGCACCCTTGCCGCCCAGCTCAAGCGATACACGCTTGAGCGTGTCTGCCGCCGCCTTGGAAATCGCGATACCCGCGCGGGTGGAGCCGGTGAAACTGACCATGTCCACCTCTGGATGGCTGGACAGCTGGCTGCCGACACCGGGACCGTCGCCATTGACCAGATTGAACACACCAGCGGGGAAGCCGGCCTCGTGGACAAACTCGGCGAACAGAATGCCAGACAGCGGTGCAATCTCGGACGGTTTCAGGATTACGGTGCAGCCGGTCGCCATCGCCGGAATGGCCTTGAGGATGATCTGGTTCATCGGCCAGTTCCAGGGCGTGATCAGCGCGCAAACGCCAATCGGCTCAAGCAGGGTTTTTTCGGTGGCGGTAAAGTCGCGCTCGAACGAGAAATCCTCAAATGCTTTGAGGAACCCGTCAATGTGCCAGCTGCCTGCACCAACCTGCTGGGCACGGCTCAGGTCAATGGGCGCACCCATTTCCTGCGACATCGCCTGCGCCATCTCTTCCTGGCGGGCGATATAGACTTCCTTGAGCTTTTCGATCAGGCGGGTCCGCTCTTCCTTGGAGGTCTGCGACCAACTGTCGAATGCGGCACGCGCAGCAGCGACAGCCGCGTCGGTGTCCGCTTGCCCGCCCAGAGAGATGACAGCGCATTGTTCTTCGGTGGATGGGTTGATGACGGCATAATCATTGGCGACCGCAGGCGCGACCCACTGGCCGTTGATGTAGAACTCTTTTTTCTCGAGCATGACAGAAATCCTTTGTTTCGTTGATGCAACAGGGTCCGTCCCTGACGAAATCTGCGCCACTTTGTCACTCAGCATGTGGTGCTGCAAGAGAGGGGATGCAACTGGACTTAAGAATAATTACATCATGCATACAGCATTCTGACAATTACCCCGGAGGATACCATGGGTTTGCGCATTAACGACACTATTCCTGATCTTACTGTCGAAACCGATCAAGGCAGCCTTTCTTTGCATGACTGGATCGGTGACAGCTGGGCGATCCTGTTTTCGCACCCCAAAGACTTCACACCCGTTTGCACCACGGAATTCGGTGCGGTGGCACAGCTGGCCGATGAATGGGCCAAGCGCGGCACCAAGGTGATTGGCGTCAGCGTCGATGGCGTTGAGGACCACAAAAAATGGAAGGGCGATATCGAGCAGGTTGCCGGCGCCAAGGCCGGTTTCCCGATCATCGCAGACACCGGCTTGGAAGTGTCCAAAGCCTTCGACATGCTGCCAGCAGAGGCCTATTTGCCCGATGGCCGCACGCCCGCAGACAGCGCCACGGTGCGGTCTGTCTTCATCATTGGACCCGACAAGCAATTGAAGCTTTCGATGACATATCCCATGACCGTTGGTCGCAACTTTGCCGAAGTGCTGCGGGCGCTGGATGGGTTGCAGATGTCCACGGGCAATGGCGTGGCGACACCGGCAAATTGGAATGTTGGCGATGATGTGATCATTCCGCCAACTGTTTCCAATGACGATGCAAAGGCCAAGTTCGGGGAATTTACAACCGTTCTGCCCTACCTGCGCACAACCAAAGCGCCGGGCTGATCCTAGTCGAAGTCGAGTTTGGACTTCGACAACAGCAACAATGGATAGTTGCGCGCGGTGGGCCTGTCTACCGCGCGGAACAGTGCCGCGCGGCCTCGCCGCATGGCGTACATATGGGCATACCCAAGCGCCTGCGCTGCATCCAGCGCCGGGCTGCTGCCATCCTGAACGGAACGGCGGTCCACCTCGATGCCCAAGACCGGACTGTGAACCGACAATGTCTGCGCCGCACCGCGGATCACCTCGGGCTCATGGCCCTCGACATCTATCTTCATAAAGGTGACGCGTTTGCCGTTTAAGGGCAGTTTCATCTCATCCAGCGCCTTGAGCTGTAGCTCGACCTTTTCATCCAGTGGATTTCCGTTCGTAGCACTCGCCCCCGTGCCACCAAGGTTAAAGGCAGGTTGGATGACCTCCAGCACGCGCGACTGGTCCGATAGCCCCACGGGATGAACGGTAATATTGGGCCGCAAAGCCGCGTTGATCCTGAGCAGTTCAAGCGCCTTTTGGTTCGGTTCAAAGGCGTGAACTTGATCAAACACATCGGCAAAGTTTACTGCGTGATTGCCAATATTGGCGCCCACATCCAGACAGATCCCGCCCGGCTCCAATTGCGGAAACACATGCCTTTCCAGCGCCGACAATTCGCGATGCGCAAACCGTCCATCCAAATGGATCTTGGCGGTAATCAGATCAAAGGCGTAGCCGGCCAGCGCAGGACGTCCCGCATCTTGATGCGAACGGACCGCAGAGAGCATCAAATGCTTAAACAAGGCACGGTAGAGAAAGTTCATGGGAAATGAGTAAGGAGCGGGATTCCGCTTGGCAAGTATTAGGTTTGCTGCACAACCGCTGGTTTGTCGGAGCAGTAAATTCAGCAATATCAGATGTTAACAGCAAAAAGCCCCGATGTTTCCACCGGGGCCTTTCCAAAGATTTTCAGAACAAAGAGAGGATCAATCCTCTGCTTTTTCTTCTTTCTTGATCTCTTCGCCGGTTTCCTGATCCACAACCTTCATGGACAGGCGCACCTTGCCGCGATCGTCAAAGCCCAAAAGCTTCACTTTCACTTCCTGGCCTTCCTTAAGAACATCTGAAGGATGATTCAGGCGGCGGTTTTCGATCTGGGACACATGCACCAGGCCGTCGCGCTTGCCAAAGAAGTTCACGAATGCACCGAAGTCGACAATTTTCACAACCGTGCCGGTGTAGACCATGCCTTCTTCTGGCTCTGCCACGATCGAATGGATCATGTCGTAGGCTTTCTTGATGCTGTCACCGTTTGGCGACGCGATCTTGATGATGCCTTCGTCGTTGATGTCGACCTTGGCGCCGGACACTTCAACGATCTCACGGATGACTTTACCGCCCGAACCGATCACTTCACGGATTTTGTCCGTTGGGATCTGCATCGTTTCGATGCGCGGTGCGTGAACAGAGAAATCTGCCGCGCCGGAGATGGCTTTGTTCATCTCACCAAGGATATGGATCCGGCCTTCTTTGGCCTGCGCCAGTGCTTTTTCCATGATCTCTTGCGTGATACCGGCAATCTTGATGTCCATCTGCAAGGACGTGATCCCTGCTTCGGTACCGGCCACTTTAAAGTCCATATCACCGAGGTGATCTTCATCGCCCAGAATGTCGGACAGGATCGCGTAAGACCCGTCTTCTTCGAGGATCAGACCCATCGCAACACCTGCCACAGCAGATTTCAGCGGAACGCCCGCGTCCATCATGGACAAGGAGCCACCGCAGACAGACGCCATGGAGGACGACCCGTTGGATTCGGTGATCTCGGACACAACGCGGATGGTGTAGGGGAAGTCGGTAGCCGCAGGCAGAACCGCCTGAAGCGCACGCCATGCAAGTTTGCCGTGACCGATCTCACGACGGCCGGGAGGGCCCACGCGGCCAACTTCACCCACCGAATAGGGAGGGAAGTTATAATGCAGCAGGAAGTTGGATTTGAAGTTGCCATGCAGCGCGTCGATGAACTGTTCGTCGTCACCGGTGCCCAGCGTGGTCACAACCAGACCCTGAGTTTCGCCGCGTGTGAACAGGGCAGAGCCGTGCGTCCGTGGCAGCAGACCGGTTTGCGAAACGATTTCGCGGATCTCGTCGGTCTTGCGGCCGTCGATACGCTTGCCGGTTTTGACAACGTCACCGCGCAGGATGGAGGCCTCAAGACCTTTCATCGCGGAACCGAGGTTGGCATCTGCCAATTGCTCTTCGCTCAATGCGGCTTTGATCGTTTCACGCGCAGCGGAAACAGCGGCGGTGCGCTCTTGCTTGTCGGCGATTGCAAAAGCGGCGCGCATTTCTTTTTCGCCTGCTTTGGCCACGGCTGCGGACAACTCGGAGTAGTCTACAGGCTGGAAGTCAAACGGCTCTTTCGCGGCATCTTCGGCCAGATCGATGATCAGGTCGATGACAGGTTGAATGCTGTCATGAGCAAATTTCACCGCGCCGAGCATTTCTTCTTCGGTCAGTTCATAGGCTTCGGATTCAACCATCATCACGGCGTCTTTGGTGCCGGCCACAACCAGATCCAAACGCTGATCCGGGTTCAGGCGCAAGTCCTGCATGTCGTCCACGGTTGGGTTCAGGATATATTCACCATCCTCATAACCGACGCGGGCGCCCGCGATTGGGCCCATGAACGGCGCACCAGAGATGGTCAGTGCGGCAGAGGCGGCGATCATTGCAACCATGTCCGGGTCATTGACCAGATCGTGAGACAGAACAGTACACATCACCAGAACTTCGTTTTTGAAGCCGGGGACAAACAGCGGACGGATCGGACGGTCGATCAGGCGGGCTGTCAGAGTTTCTTTCTCGGTGGGGCGTGCCTCACGTTTGAAAAAACCGCCTGGCACTTTGCCGGCGGCGTAATATTTCTCTTGGTAGTGGACGGTCAGCGGGAAAAAGTCCTGTCCGGGCTTTTGCTGTCGTGCATAGGTGACGTTTGCCATCACGCTGGTTTCGCCCAGCGTTGCGATGACGGAACCGTCTGCCTGACGGGCCACTTTACCTGTTTCCAGTGTGAGCGTCTCTTCGCCCCACTGAATGGATTTTGTCGTTACATTAAACATCTACGTTTCCTGTGTTGGCCAATTGGCCTTTGCATAGGGGGCGCATTCCCCCTGACCTCGGTATCTTCTTTGTCAGGCGCTGAGGTCCGGGCGCCGGCTTTCAGATTGCGGGGGCATACAGGTTTTTTGTTGCAATGGAAAGCCTTGTGAATATGCGCAACTCAGGCGGCAACAGCGGCGGGCGGAGGCCAATTTGATTTGCCCGCCCTGCAATTGACGTGATTTGTTTTCTTCAAAGGAAGCCGTCTGGAATTTTCAAAAATGCCGGGGCCGCACCACATTGCGCCCCACAATAAAAAACGCCCGGCAAGAACCGGGCGTTTTCAATAACTCTGAGATGCGGCTGCGCTTAGCGGCGCAGACCCAGACGTTTGATCAGGTCCTGATAACGGGCCTCATCTTTGCCTTTGACATAGTCCAGCAGCTTACGGCGCGTCGCGACCATTTTCAAAAGGCCACGGCGACCGTGGTTGTCTTTCTTGTGGGTCTTGAAGTGCTCTGTCAGCGTGGCAATACGCGAGCTCAGAACGGCAACCTGTACTTCGGGCGAACCTGTGTCGCCTTCTTTGGTGCCAAATTCTTTCATCACGCGTGCTTTTTCTTCGGGCGTAATCGACATCGGGGTCTCCTTCATAGGATAAAGTGAAAAGGAATGGCGCAGGCCGGGATGTCGTCCAGCACAGGCCCATGGAGATACCGCCGACCGATGGGAATCAGCTGGCGATGGGGGCGTATAGGAAATCCGGAGGTGTTTGGCAAAGGGTATCTTTACGGATCGCCGGGTCTGATCCCTTCCAAACGCTTCGGTTCGCGTTGCATATCAATCAGGTGCAAACCCCAAATCCTGTGCCACGCTCAGCGGAACTAGGGCAAGGTCAGCTTCGGCCAAAGGGGCAGGTCCGCCAATTTGCGCCATCATGCGTCTCCCCATCCAAACCTGCAATTGGCCAGGCTGTGCGGTGTCTTCTGCGATGTGGACCTGTGGCTCTCGCGCGTCGGGGGTACGGTCGTCCCAGACCAAGACGAGCGCATCTTGGGCCGGTTCGAAATCATGGATCTGCGCGGCGTGTTCTTGCGCAATCCAGCCGGTTGTTTCCGACCCTTCCGCAGGCGCATCAAGCAGCGTGCCATCCTGCGCAGCGGTCATGTTCGGAACGGTCTTCACATGCTGCGCGAGCGGGGGTTCGACGCTTTCGACCCCGTCTGCGGCATCCACTCCGGCGGGCGCCGCTGCGCCGCCGGTCAACGCACCCACCAATCCAGACATCCCAAACATGTGTTTTCCCATCCGCTCCGCTGGATCAATCACTCTGCCCCTATAGCGGGCAGTTTCGTGGTAGCCTGGGCAAGTTAATACACCTCTAAGGCAGACTGGTTTTCTCAGGTCCAGAGCACGGGTTGCTGCACATATGGCAGATAGAGCGGGTGCTTCGGGTGGCCCGCTTTGGACAATCCCAAATGGAACAGCGGCTTTGGCCCCGCGCGAAGCATATCTGCGACGGCCAAGCCTCGATTTTGATGCGCACCATGCACGCCCCAGGCGGCGATAATTCGATCCGCCCATTCGGCCCCTTCAGACAGGATCTCATCATTCTGTGGGCCTACAGGATCTCTGGCTGCCTTCATGTCGCGCGGGTCTGTGGCCCGCCACGCAAAAATATTGGTCACACGAAACCCGCCAAAGCCCAGCGTCCGCGCCCGTCTTTCACAGCGTTCAACCGTTGGATCGTTCTGCACCTCTGTCGCGGTGGACGGGTTCAACATCACAAACATCACCCGTTCGGCACCTGCGTCCCAAACACGGCTGAGGCTATAGCGATACCTCTCGCAGTCCGAATAGACCGCCGTGGAGGGCGCATCGCCCTTGGTATGGCTTCGGGTGATCAATGAAGGCTTAGGTGTTGAACACGCGAGAAGGGTGCAACTCACCTGATTTGAACCGGCCCACGGCCACTGCCTTGCCCTCATATGAGGCCCAGCATTCGTCGCCGTATTCCACGTCATGCGCGATCACCATGCCGGGATTGCCATTGCGCAATCGCGTGGCCCCTTCGGCGCTGGCTTTGACTTCCGGCAGGTCGCACAGCCCCTCTTCGAGCGGCAGCAAGTGATCGTCCAGCTCGGGCGTGCGGGCCATTTCCTCGATCTGCTCGATGGTCATCCCCTTGGCCGCTTCAAACGGACCGGACCAGATGCGGCGCAGTTCGCGCACATGGCCATAACAGCCCAGAGCTTCGCCCAGATCCCGCGCGATGGACCGGACATAACCGCCCTTGCCGCAGACCATCTCAAGCGTCACATGATCGGGATCGGGACGGTCAATCAGCAACAGGCTTTCCACAAACAAGGGCCGCGCGGCCAGATCCATCTCTTCGCCGTCGCGTGCCCGTTTGTAGGCGCGTTCCCCGTCGATTTTGACCGCTGAAAACTGCGGCGGCACCTGTTCGATATCACCGATAAAACGGCCAAGTGCCTCTTTGATCGCGGCATCATCGGGCCGGATGTCGGAGGTCTTGAGCACTTCACCCTCAGCATCATCGGTATTGGTCGCCGCGCCAAGTGTGACGGTGAACTCGTAAGCCTTGAGCGCATCGGTAATATAAGGAACGGTTTTGGTCGCCTCGCCCAATGCCACGGCCAGAACACCGGTTGCATCCGGATCAAGGGTGCCTGCATGGCCGGCCTTCTTGGCATCCAGCGCCCAACGCACCTTGTTCACCACGGCTGTTGAGGTTGGCCCGGCGGGTTTGTCCACCACCAGCCACCCTGAAATATCCCGGCCTTTGCGTTTACGCGCCATGTTCGTCCCTTATTCACTGTGCGCCTGCGCTATACAGAGAGACGCGGTCCCTGCCCAGAGGGAGGACGAAATAAACAACGCGGCAGCGCGCAGCGTTACTTTGCGTCCTCGACCACGCCGATGATTGGGCCAAGCGGGGTAAATCCAGGGTCATCACGACCCAAATCCGGTGCGCGAATGCGAGAAACATTGCCGTCCAGATAAAGCGCATTTGGCAGTTTCAGATGATCGCGAAACAACCGACCAAACTCATGAAAGGTGACAGTGTTGTCCGAGATTGCAAACACGGCCCTTTTGCCATCCGCGGAGGTGCCAACACCGTTGCGAATGTAGCGTGAGGTGCTGTCCGGCAAAAAGCGTGGATGCAACGCGCCATCAATCACCAACATCGGGCCGGATTGGGTTGCACCATAACACTGCGGGTTCTGGTCTAGGTAGGCGTTGGTCTCAAACACATCGGCGCGGCCTTTGCGCAAACACAAAATACCATTCGGAAGCAGGCCAAAGTTCCCCGGACCCGCAGTTGAAATCACGCCGCGCTGCTGTTCACCTTGTTCAATGTAATGGCCAACGGGCGCGCGATCCTCGTGGTACATGCCCGCATTCATGGCAAAGCCAAGCTGCTTGCCCTGCTGCCGCAATGCTCGGTCAACGCTGCCAAAATGGCCGTAAAGCAAATCATCACTGTCCCATAAAAACAGCCGAAGCTGTTCTTTGGCGGGGGACACCTCGCACAGGGTGTAGGCATTGCCGTCGTAGGTTTCTTTGCGGCACTCCGCCGCCTGCGCCGCAGTGGCGCAAAGCAGCAGCGCAAGAGCCGCCAGCCGGATCATGCCTCGCCGGTATCGTCCGGCGCATCTGCGTCGCGGCGCACGACCTCTTGGTTCAGCATCCGGCGGGTTTCATCCATCTGGTCAAAGGTCTGATCCAGTTGGAACCGCAGGTCCGGCGAGAATTTCAGCGTCAGCTTTTTTGCGACCATACGGCGCAGCTCACCTTTGTTGCGGGCCAGCAATTGCAACACTTCATCCTGTCCCTGACCGCCCAGCGGCAAGACATAGGCTGTCGCGATCTTGAGATCGGGTGAGGTGCGCACCTCACCCACGGTGATCGACATGCGGTTCAGCTCGGGGTCATGCACATCCCCACGCGCCAGCACCTCGGACAAAGCCCGGCGGATGGTTTCGCCCACACGAAGCTGGCGTTGCGATGGGCCGGAGCCCTCATGAAACTTGTTCTTTCCCATGTCCCCCATCTAGTGCCTCCCAATGGCTTTGCCAAGCAGGTGAAGGCAGGCTAAACCCACGTCAAAGCGATGCAGGAGATCAAAGCCATGACCCAGACCACAGGTGTGACCATTACAGGAGCCTCTGGCCGTATGGGCCAAATGTTGATTGCGCAGGTCAATGCCTCGGACAAACATCATCTGGCTGGCGCGGTTGAGCGCAGCGGCCACCCTTGGGTCGGGCAAGATCTGGGCGAGGTCATGGGCGGCGCGGCAACGGGCCTTAAGGTCACGGATGATCCGCTCGAAGCGATCGCCAAATCGCAGGCCATCATTGATTTTACCGCGCCCGCCGCCACGCTGGAGTTCGCCGCATTGGCCGCGCAGGCCCGCGCGGTGCATGTGATCGGCACCACGGGGATGTCAGACGACGAGATCGCGGCGCTGGAACCGGCTTCGCGTCATGCGGTGATCGTACGGGCCGGCAACATGAGCCTTGGCGTGAACTTGTTGACCCAACTGACAAAACGCGTGGCCGCCGCATTGGATGAAGACTACGACATCGAAGTGATTGAGGCCCACCACAACCAAAAGGTCGATGCGCCCTCCGGAACTGCGCTGATGCTGGGCGAAGCTGCCGCAGAAGGGCGTGGTGTGTCGCTCAACGATGTGGCCGACCGTGGACGGGACGGCATCACCGGCGCCCGCAAACCCGGCGATATCGGTTTCACGGCGATTCGCGGCGGCGATATTGTTGGCGAACACGACGTGATGTTCGCCGCAGCAGGGGAACGGATCATCCTTCGCCACGTTGCCTCTGACCGCTCGGTTTTTGCACGCGGGGCGCTCAAGGCCGCGCTTTGGGGGCAGGGCCGTGCGCCGGGGCAATACGATATGCTGGATGTTCTGGGGTTGAATGATCCGGCATCCTGAGAAACGGGTGCTGCTTCTGGCGGTGGTTTTCGTGGCTTTGATCGCCAGCTTTCAACTTGGCCGCAGCTTCGAACGCTGGCGCTATGATGACCTGTGTCTCGACATGGGCGGCGGGCGCAATCCGGGCAATCATCCGATTTGTGTGATTGCCCGTTGAGGGGCAAGGCAAGACCCGCGCGCTGCGGAAAACTTACCAAAAATGAAACCAATCACCTTTTGGAAACGTATCTGTTTCAGAACTTCTTTTCGGAGGTGAGTGATGAAACGTTTTATTGCAATTGGTGCGGCGCTGTTGACGGGCTTGGCGGGTCCGGCCTTTGCCGATTTTCAAAAGGTGACAAGCCGCGCGGAATTTGTGGCGCTTGTGGATGGCAAAACTTTGTCACGACCATTGGTGCGCCTTCAGGTTAGCCCGGATGGCCGGATATCAGGGCGAGGGGCTACCTGGGACATCAGCGGACGCTGGCAGTGGAAGGGCGGTTATCTGTGCCGCAGCCTTGAATGGGGCGGTGATGATCTTGGCTACAATTGTCAGGAAGTGCGTGTGAACGGAGAGCGCATGCGCATCACATCAGATCGCGGAACCGGCGAATCGGCTGAATTCAAGCTGCGCTGATCAGATTGGGCATCGATCAAAAATCGATTGCGATGCCCTTTTTCTCCCAATCGCCGTAGCGCACGGGCTCCGGCCCGTCGCGCCCGCCCAGTTCCGGTGGCAGATCCAGCGCCTCTGCCTGCTTGCGCCGCTCTTCGGCCTCAGCCAAGGCGCGTTGCGCGGCGGGGGGCAGTTGCGCTTTTTGCTCTTCACGGTCGGGGTTCGGCGCGGTCTCTGTCATGCTGTCCTCTTGAGGCATTCTGCGCATTGATATACGTGCCGACATGCCCACGACAACCCAAGACCCCGGATAGACAGGAAACCCCAATGGCAGACACAGGCGTTCAAGCCCGCAGAAGTGCGGTGTATATGCTCGATCAGATACTGGGGGATGAGCCGCGTTTGATGTCCGAACTGCTGGCGGGTGGCGCGCTGGACAAACTGCCCCCCGATGACCGCGCCCGAGCGCAACGCCTTGCTGTAGAAACCCTGCGCGGGTTGGAACGTGCAGACCGGTTGCTGCAAAAACACCTCAACAAACAACCGCCCCTGACCATTCGCAATGTGTTGCGGGTTGGCACCGTCGAGCTGTGTCAGGGCGGTGCTGCGCATGGTGTGGTGAATGCGATGGTCAATCTGGTATCGAGCCATAACAAATTGAGCCACCTCAAAGGCCTCACCAATGCGGTGCTGCGCAAAATTGCAACTGACGGCCCCGAGGCATGGGCCGCACTGCGTGCCCCCCGCCTGCCCAAGTGGCTGCGCGGCCCGTTGATTGAGGCATGGGGGCCAGATGCGATGGCGGCCATGGAGGCGGCGCATTTTGCAGGTGCACCGCTGGATCTGACCGCCAAGGGTGATGCAAAGGCATTGGCTGAACTGGTGGGTGGTACCTTGCTGGCGACGGGCACCGTGCGCGTCGAAAATGCAGGCCAGGTGTCAACAATGCCCGGATTTGCCGAAGGCGAATGGTGGGTCCAAGACGCCGCTGCCGCGATCCCTGTGCGGGTTTTGGCACCCCGAGCCGGCGAAGCCGTGCTGGATCTATGTGCCGCGCCTGGCGGCAAGACCATGCAACTGGCCGCCGCTGGCGCGGAGGTAACGGCGGTCGATTCTTCTGTGCCACGTATGGTGCGGGTCAAAGAAAACCTTGCGCGGGTCGGGCTAAAAGCCAAAACGCTGACCAAAGATGCCCGCGCAGTGAAAGGCAGCTTTGACGCGATTTTGCTGGATGCGCCCTGTTCAGCCACTGGCACAATGCGCCGCCACCCTGATCTGCCCTATGCCAAGGATGGGTCCGAATTTGGCGATCTGATCGAATTGCAGGGAGAGTTGATTGACCACGCTTGGACATTGCTCAAACCCGGCGGTCGTCTGGTGTTTTGTACATGCAGCCTGCTGCCTGATGAGGGTGAAGTGCAGGTGGACGAGGCACTGGAGCGGCACGAGGATATGACCGTGGACCGCGATGCGCTCAAGATTGATGGTGTCTCGGCGGATTGGATCACCACCGAAGGCGGCCTGCGGCTGCGCCCCGATTTCTGGGCGGACAAAGGCGGCATGGACGGGTTCTACATCGCCTGTCTGCGCAAGGCGGTTTGATCAACCTGCGGTTTCTGGGGGATTGGAGATCGCCAGATAGGCGGCTTTGGGAATGTGGGTCAAACCCTTGAGGCAAAGCGCATCGCGATCCGCTTGATCTAGCCCCGCAATCGCCGCCGAGACCGCTTCGTATGTCGCCTGCCGGTCGACACCAGCCGCCGCGATATAGGGCAGGCCGGGGGTCGGAGAGGTTTGGGCCAGAACCCGCAGATCAGCTGCAAAAGCATCGTATTTCTGGATCAGCTGCCACGTCACCACGTCAAGCGCGGCAATATCGGCCCGTCCTTCTGCCACGGCCCGCGCCGAGTTGAGATGACCGTGGCTCTGACTGCGGTTTTCGAACCAGAAGCCGTGCGTTTTGGCCAGGGCAAAGGGCGCGGCATACCCTGATTGCGAAAAGGTTTGATTGTAGGTGAAACGCGCGTCGCGATAGGCGGGCAAGCCTGTCCGATGATCATCCGCCCGCACCACAATCACGCTGTTGTAATAGCCTGCCTCACAGCCTTTTACGCCATAATCCGGCGTGCCGATCAACGTCACCTTGTCATGCAGCCATTTGCGATAGGGCATGCCGCAGGTCTGGCTCAACACCAGATCGTCAGCGGTCCAGACCTCAAATTCATCCCGTGCATTGTCCGGCTTTTCAGGTGCATCAATGCCGCGCTGGGCGAGTTCGGCGCGGATCAAAGTCCAATACCGATCATGAGCCTGAGCGTTTTCGGGGCGCAGATACATCATCAAGCTGGCAATCACGGGCAATCCTCCGGTGGTTTCAAGGCGCAGTTCTAGCGCTGCCAGGCCGATCAAAACAGCCCATTTGCGACCAAACCCGCCGATGCTACCCTTCCGGGGCAAAAAGCGGTGACTCAGCGTCGTGCGCGGGCTATGCTCCCGTCAAACGCCGTCAGAGCGTCAAGGGCAGCGAGATATGTTCAATATGACCAGCTTGAAAGCGCGCAAGGCGCGGTTTCTCAATCGGTGGCACGCCCGCGCGGCGACCCGCACCCGTGCGCAGGTCAAAGGATTCGTATCCTCCCCCGAGCCCCGAACTATCGGTTCTTTTGCCCGCGGGCGGCAGTTGATCGCGGGCAATTTCCTGTTTGCCGGAACTCTGGTGAATGCGCCGGGGCAATCCATGTGGGCGATTGAGCCACCAGATGCGAATTATGCCGCCGAATTGCAGGGGTTTTCCTGGCTCGATGATCTGGCTGCACTGGGGGATCCAGCGGCGCGGTCTGCGGCGCAAGACTGGCTTTGGGGCTGGATCGAAATTTATGGCAAGGGCAAGGGGCCGGGGTGGACACCTGATCTGACGGGCCGCCGTTTGATCCGGTGGATCAACCACGCCCTGTTTGTGCTGCGGGGCCAGGAAACGGCACAAAGCAAGGCGTTCTACCGCTCGCTTGAACAGCAGACACAATTCCTTTCGCGGCGCTGGCGCGGCGCGGCGCCGGGTTTGCCCCGGTTCGAGGCGCTTACTGGTTTGATCTACGCCGGACTTGCCCTTGAAGGGCAAGAGGGGCTGGCCGATCCGGCGGTCAAGGCATTGGCACGCGAGTGCAGCATACAGATCGACGATCAGGGCGGTTTGCCGACCCGCAATCCCGAAGAACTGCTGGCCGTGTTTACCCTGCTGACCTGGGCCGGAGCCGCGCTGCAGGATGTTGGCCGTACTCCGCCGCGTGAACACCTTGCCGCAATTGAACGGATCGCCCCCACCCTGCGCAGCCTGCGCCACGCCGATGGCGGTTTGGCGCGGTTTCACGGCGGTGGGCGCGGTGTCGAGGGATGGCTGGATCATGCGCTGGCGGCCTCCAACGTGCGGGCAACGCAGCCTGAAGGCCTTGCCATGGGCTATGCCCGCCTGTCTGCCGGGCGCACCAGCGTTGTGATCGATGCCGATACCCCGCCAGTGGAGGATGCGTCGGTGAACGCTCATGCATCGACACTGGCATTCGAACTCACCTCTGGCCGCCGTCCCTTGGTGGTGAACTGCGGATCTGGCGCGTCTTTCGGGCTTGAGTGGCGCCGGGCCGGGCGGGCAACGCCGTCGCATTCTGCACTATCGCTTGGCGGCTTCTCCAGTGCCCGCTTGGCCGAACCGGACCGTCATTCTGGTCTGGAAGAACTGATCGACGGGCCGACCCATGTGCCGGTCGAAATCAGCAGCGCCCCGGATGGCCTGCGGTTTCAGGGCGGGCACAACGGCTATGTCAAATCCCATGGGCTGACCCATGCCCGCACACTTGAGCTGACGCTGGACGGGCGCGGCCTTGCGGGAGAAGACATGCTCTTGGCGATGGAAGATGCCGACAAGCGACGCTTTGACGCGGCGCTGGACGCGGGAGAGCTGAAGGGTCTGCGCTTTGACATCCGGTTTCACCTGCATCCGGACGTGGATGCAACGCTAGATCTGGGCGGCGCTGCGGTTTCGATGGCGTTAAAGAGCGGGGAAATCTGGGTTTTCCGCCATGACGGGGCGCATAACCTCTCGCTTGATCCGGGGGTCTATCTGGAGACAACCCGCCTCAAACCCCGCGCGGCACAGCAGATTGTCCTCACCGGTATGGCATTTACCTATGCCACACGCATCAGGTGGTCCTTGTCCAAAGCGCAGGAAACTGCGATTGGCGTGCGTGATTTGTCTATGGACGATCCCTATTCTGATGACGACTGACCAAAGGACCACTGCCATGCCCGATCTTGCCCCCGTCAAACGCGCCCTTCTTTCCGTTTCCGACAAGACCGGATTGGTCGATCTGGGCAAGGCGCTGGCCACTCACGGGGTTGAACTGCTCAGCACCGGCGGCACCGCCAAGGCGCTGCGCGAGGCCGGGCTTGAGGTCAAAGACGTGGCCGAAGTTACCGGTTTTCCGGAGATGATGGATGGCCGGGTCAAGACCCTGCACCCCGTGGTACATGGCGGTCTGCTGGCCCTGCGCGACAATGACGAACATGTTGCCGCGATGAACGAACACAACATCGGCGGCATCGATCTGGTGGTGGTCAATCTTTATCCGTTTGAGGCGACGGTGGCCAAAGGGGCCGAATACGCCGAAGTGATCGAAAACATCGATATTGGCGGGCCGGCGATGATCCGTTCTGCCGCCAAGAACCATGGCTTTGTCAACGTTGTGGTTGATACCGAAGACTATGCCGCTGTGATCGCGGAGCTGGAGGCCAACAACGGCCAGACCACCTATGCCCTGCGTCAACGGCTGGCCCAGACGGCCTATGCCCGCACCGCCGCCTATGACACGGCTGTCAGCACCTGGATGGCTGCGCAGGTGGACGACACACCGCGCCGCCGCACCTTTGGCGGCACATTGGCGCAAATCTTGCGTTATGGCGAGAACCCGCATCAGCAGGCGGCGTTCTACACCGATGGCACAAACCGTCCCGGCGTGGCCACCGCGCAGCAGCATCAGGGCAAGGAGTTGTCTTACAACAACATCAACGACACCGATGCGGCTTTTGAGCTGGTCAGCGAATTTGACCCCGCGGGCGGTCCGGCCTGTGCGATCATCAAACATGCCAACCCCTGCGGCGTGGCCACCGGATCAACCATGGTCGAGGCCTATACCCGCGCCTTTGATTGTGACCGGACATCGGCCTTTGGCGGCATTATCGCACTGAACCAGACACTGGACGGTGAAACCGCCGAAGCGATCAGCGGGATTTTTACCGAAGTGGTGATTGCCCCTGGCGCTGATGCTGATGCGCTTGAAGTGTTTGCCAAGAAAAAGAACCTGCGTCTGCTGACCACCGATGGTCTGGCCGATGCCGATGCGGCGCAACTGGCCGTACGGCAGGTCTCTGGCGGCTTTTTGGTGCAGGACAAGGACGTGGGCCGGATCACACGGGATGACCTCAAGGTGGTAACCAAACGCGCACCGTCCGATCAGGAACTGAGCGATCTGCTGTTTGCCTGGACCGTGGCCAAACACGTCAAATCCAACGCGATCATCTATGTCAAAGACGGCGCAACCGTGGGCGTTGGCGCGGGCCAAATGAGCCGTGTGGACAGCACCCGCATCGCTGCCCGTAAAGCGCAGGACATGGCCGAAGCGATGGGACTGCCCGCGCCGCTGACCCAAGGGTCGGTTGTGGCCTCTGACGCCTTCTTTCCCTTTGCAGACGGATTGATCACGGCGGCCGAGGCGGGCGCAACCGCGCTGATCCAGCCGGGCGGCTCCATGCGCGATGACGAAGTGATTGCAGCGGCGGATGAGGCGGGCCTCGCGATGGTCTTCACCGGCATGCGCCACTTCCGACACTAAGACAGAGGGCGGCAGATGCGTATCTTTTACTGGGCCGGACTTGCCGCCTTTTTGCTGGACCAGGTCAGCAAGTACATTGTGATCCACCTGATGGATCTGTCGCGCATCCGCGCGATTGACGTGATGCCGCCGATCCTGAACTTCCGATATGGCGAGAACCGCGGGATCAATTTCGGCATTCTGGGCGATGCGCCTGATGCCAGCCGTTGGGTGTTGATCGGGCTTGCGCTGGTGATTTGCATCGGCGTGTTTTTCTGGATGCGCCGTGCCAAAGTTGGCGTTTTGGCGCAGATCAGTGCCGGATTGCTCGTTGGCGGTGCTTTGGCAAATGTCGCAGATCGGGTCATCTATGGCTACGTTCTGGATTTCCTGAACATGTCCTGCTGCGGGATCAACAATCCCTTTGTTTTCAACGTTGCGGATGTCTTTATCTTTACCGGCGCAATCGGTTTGGTCTTTTTTGTGGAAGATCCAAAAAAGGCTGGAAAAGCGGCGGCGAAAAAACATAAGTGACATTGCCCACCTGCCTGCGATATTGAAAGGCAGACCCATAGGAGACGACCCATGCGCCGTATCGCTTTGATTGCCCTGATCCCGCTCGCTCTTGCGGCGTGCTCCAATCAGGGATTGAGAGATCTGCGCAGCTCCTCTGACGGGCCGGACGAGTTTATGATCCAGCCGGTAAAGCCGCTAGAATCCCCCGACAACTACGCGACGCTGCCAACGCCGACACCGGGCAAAGCCAACCTGACGGATCGCTCTGCCCTGAACGAAGGGGTGCAGGCCTTTGGCGGGCGTCCGCAATCGGCGGATGGGGGTATCCCGGCAAGTGACGGCGCATTGGTGCGTCACGCCAGCCGCAATGGCGTGTCTGCCAACATCCGCGAAGAACTGGCCGAGACTGACGCCAAGTTCCGCAAGCGCAAGGCACGGTTCACCCAGTTCCGGATTGTGCCGGTGGATCGCTACAATCAAGCGTACAAACGACAGGCGCTTGATGCCAACAAGGAGGCACGTCGCTGGCGCCGGGCTGGTGCGCGTACTCCATCGGCGCCCCCGGCAAAGTGATCAGTCGTCAGCGCTGAAAGTGCAGATCGCCCCTTGATTGTGTGCGCAACCCGCGTACCTACAAGCACAAGCGAAACATTCAAAGGACGCTCCATGTTCAAAGCGCCGATTTTTGCGGCTTTGGCGGCGGTATTCCTGCCGTTTGCCACAGTCCACGCCAATGCCAACGAGGCGGTCAGCCATTTTACCCTTGAAAACGGGATGGATGTGGTCGTGGTCGAAGACCACCGCGCCCCGGTTGTGCAACAGATGGTCTGGTATCGCGCCGGATCTGCGGATGAGCCGAAGGGCGCATCAGGTGTTGCGCATTTTCTGGAGCATTTGCTGTTCAAAGCCACAGACAAAATGGAATCGGGAGAGTTTTCCGCAACCGTGGCCGCAAACGGCGGGCGCGACAACGCATTTACCAGCTATGACTACACCGCCTATTTCCAACGGGTGGCCGCCGACAGGCTGGAGCTGATGATGCGAATGGAAAGCGACCGGATGCGCAACATCCGGCTGACGCCGGACAACATCCGCACCGAACGTGACGTGATCCTCGAAGAGCGCAACCAGCGCACCGAGAACAACCCGTCTGCACTGTTCAATGAACAGATGAACGCCGCGCAATATCTCAACCATCGATATGGCGTGCCGGTGATTGGTTGGAAACACGAGATGCAGACACTTGATCTGGATGATGCGCTGTCCTTCTACGAGACCTATTATTCGCCCAACAACGCCATTCTGGTGGTCTCTGGCGATGTGGAACCCGAAGACGTGCTGGCATTGGCCAAGAAATACTATGGGGTGATCCCCGCCAATCCTGACCTGCCCGAACGCCTTCGCACCGAAGAACCGCCCCAGAACGCAGAGCGGCGGCTGATCTTTCGTGACCCGCGTGTGGCGCAACCCTATGTAAGCCGGTCCTATCTTGCGCCGGAACGTGATCCCGGGGCACAGGAAAAGGCCGCTGCACTGACAATCCTCGCCGAGATCCTCGGCGGTGGCACCACGTCGTTCCTGGCGGAAAAGATGCAGTTCGATACCCAAGTCGCGACCTACACGGCGGCTTATTATCGGGGCAGTTCCCTTGATGACACTACGTTTAATTTCATTGTTGTTCCGGCGGATGGCGTGACCTTGCAACAGGCAGAAGATGCTCTTGATGCTGCGCTGGCGGATTTTGTCATTGCCGGTGTCGACGCAGAACAGTTGGACCGGATCAAATTACAAATCCGCGCTTCTCAGATTTATGCCCGTGACGATGCCGACAGCGTTGCCAACCGCTATGGTCAGGCGCTGGCGATGGGGATGAGTGTGCAAGACGTGCAAGACTGGCCTGATATTCTTGAGGCTGTGACAGCCCAGGACATCATGCAGGCCGCCAGTGAAGTTCTTGATCGGCGGGCGTCTGTCACCGGATGGCTGATGAAAGCGGAGGCCGCGCAATGAGATTAATTTTTGCCCTGATCCTGACAGCACTGGCTGGTCTTCCAGCCCGGGCCGAAGTGAACATCCAATCTGTTACCAGTCCCGGCGGGTTGACCGCATGGTTGGTTGAAGAACCTTCCATTCCCTTTGTCGCGCTGGAAATCCGGTTTCGCGGGGGTGCCTCGCTGGACCGGCCCGGAAAGCGCGGCGCGGTGAACCTGATGACGGCGCTGCTGGAAGAGGGGGCGGGCGACATGGACGCCCGCGCTTTTGCCCGTGCCGCAGAAGCGCTTGCCGCCAGTTATGATTTTGATGCCTCCAATGATGCGGTGGCGATCTCGACACGGTTCTTGACCGAGAACCGTGCAGAATCCGTGGCTTTGCTCAAGTCAGCGTTACAGGCGCCACGATTTGACGAAGAAGCGATAGAACGGGTGCGGCGGCAGGTGCTGTCGATAATCCAGTCTGACCAGAAAGACCCCGATGACATCGCAAGCCAGACGTTCAATCAAATTGCCTATGGCGATCACCCATATGGATCGTCCCTGAATGGCACTTTGGAAAGCGTGGCGGCATTGACCCGGGATGACCTGCTGGCGGCGCATGCTGATGTGCTGGCCCGCGACCGGATTTATATCGGCGCCGTTGGCGACATCACGCCCGAAGAACTGGGCGCATTGGTGGATGAACTGCTTGGCGGATTGCCGGAAGAAGGGGCAGAAATGCCGCCACTGGCAGAGGTGACAATCCCCCCTGGCGTGACGGTGGTGGACTTTGCCACACCGCAATCCGTTGCGATCTTTGGCCAAAAGGGGATCAAGCAGGATGATCCAGACTTTTTTGCCGCGACCATTCTGAACCATGTGATCGGCGGCGGGTCGTTTGAAAGCCGTCTGATGACTGAGGTGCGCGAAAAACGTGGGCTGACCTACGGGGTCTATTCCTATCTTGTGCCGCAGGATCTGGCCGAGGTTTACATGGGCAACGTCAGTTCGGCCAATGACCGCATTGCGCAGGCCATTGCAGTGATCCGCGATGAATGGGCCAAGGCCGCGGCCGAGGGCATCACCCCGCAAGAGCTGCAGGACGCCAAGACCTATATCACCGGGGCCTATCCCTTGCGGTTTGATGGCAATGGACCGATTGCGAACATTCTTGTGGGCATGCAGATGATCGGCCTGCCGATTGACTACATTCCAACCCGCAATGACAAGGTTGAGGCGGTGACGCTGGCGGATGTGAAGCGCGTTGCGGCGGAACTGCTTGACCCCGAAGGCCTGCACTTTGTTGTGGTTGGGCAGCCCGTAGGGATCGAGAGCACGGGCAATTGATCAGCCTGTGTAAAACGAGGCGCTAAAGCGCCACACGATATTGGTTCTGGCCAACGGCCAGAACGCTTTTTTGAGTTTTTCTTGCCAAATGAAGGCAGGGATTACTCGCCGTAGGGCACCCAGATGTTTTTGACCTCTGTGGCGGCTTGCAGGAATTCCCGCCCTTCGCCAGCGGCCCCGTGCCAGTCACGGGCGATACCGTTGTTGACCCATGTGCGCTTGAGATTATGGGCAGATCCTTTTTCGATGATTCCGCTCAGCTCTCCTGCGCCAAAGGACCAAACCGCGTCGACATCCATGTGCCGGGCCAGCGGATCGGCGATATCTGATTGCGGGCCTGTCAGGATGTTCACTACGCCCGCAGGTACGTCGGAGGTTTCAAGCACTTGCACAAAGTCGGTTGCGGACAGTGGGAAGGGCTCGGACGCAGAGAGGATCACGCGGTTGCCCATGGCGATGGCAGGCGCCATGCAAGAGATCAGGCCCAGAAGCGGCGCCTCGGCAGGGCAGAGCGCGCCAATGACGCCCACAGGTTCCTTCATTGCCAGTGCAACACCGCGGATCGGAACGCCGTGCACCTGACCGTCGTATTTGTCGGCCCATGCAGCATAGGTAAAGAGGCGGCGCACGGAGGCATCGACCTCTTTTGCGCCGGACTTGCCACCCTGCATTGCATCAAGGCGGTTGGCGAACTCATCGTGACGCGCGGCGAGGTTTTCGGCGATGTAATAGAGGATTTGTGCCCGCAAGTGCCCCGTGGTCTTTGACCAGCCTTTGGCGGCCTGTGCCGCCTCGACAGCGTTGCGCACATCCTTGCGGTTGGCCAGTGATGCATGGCCCAGCAAGGCGCCTGATTTGCCCCAGACCGGCGCGGAATAGCCACCGTCGGGCCGTGCCTGTTTGCCGCCGATGTAAAGCTTGGCGGTCCGGTCAACAGGATCGGCGGGCGCGCCTTCGCCGGTGAAGGCATCAATGGGTTTGAGCGGTTTGGCATTGCCTTTGGGTTTGGTGTAGGCGCTGAGGCCTTCCCAGCCACCCTCGCGGCCAAAGCCGCTTTCACGGACGCCGCCAAAACCCGCAGCGGCATCCATTAGGTTGGTGCCGTTGATCCAGACAATCCCGGCGACCAGCTTGGGGGCGATGTCGAGGGCCAGATTGACGTTCTCGGACCAGATCGTCGCGGCCAGTCCATAGCGGGTGTTGTTGGCCAGTTGCACTGCCTCGGCAGGGGTGCGGAATGTCGTGGAGACCAGAACCGGACCAAAGATCTCTTCTTGCATCAGGGTGTCGGCAGGGTTCAGACCAGTGATTAGAGTTGGCGGATAAAAACACCCTTCTGCTGGCATCTCGGTTTCTGCGACGAAACGTTCGCCTGCGGTATTGGCCTCGACCAAGCTGGATACCGATTGCAGCTGCACCGGATCGACCAAAGCGCCGACGTCGATGCTTTTGTCCAGCGGGCTGCCCACACGTAGCTTGTTCATCCGGGCGCGGAGCTTGGCATAGAAACGGTCCGCGATGGGTTCATGCACCAAAAGCCGCGATCCGGCGCAGCAAACCTGCCCCTGATTGAACCAGATCGCATCAACCAGCCCCTCGACAGCGCTGTCGAGATCGGCGTCGTCAAATACGATGTAGGGGGATTTGCCGCCCAGCTCCAGCGTCAGCGCCTTGCCGCTGCCTGCGGTCGCCTCGCGAATGCGGCGGCCTACGGCGGTGGAGCCGGTGAAGGCGATCTTGTCGACGTCTGCGTTGACGATCATCTCGCCCACTGCACCGTCGCCGGTGACGATGTTGACCACGCCTTTGGGCAGACCCGCCTGACGGCAGATGTCGGCAAAAAGAAGGGCAGTCAGCGAGGTATACTCCGCCGGTTTCAGCACCACGGTGTTCCCCATAGCCAATGCAGGCGCGATCTTCCATGCCAACATCAACAGAGGGAAATTCCACGGGATGATCTGTCCACAAACGCCCAAGGCTTCGGCATCAGGCAGTTCGCTGTCCATCAGTTGCGCCATGCCCGCGTGGTAGTAAAAATGCCGTTGGGCCAAGGGCACATCGATATCGCGGGCCTCGCGGATCGGCTTGCCGTTGTCCATCACTTCCAGCACCGCGAACAGGCGGCTGTGTTTTTGCAACAAACGGGCCAGCGCATAGAGGTATTTCGCGCGGCCATGTCCGCCAATCGCGGCCCATTTGGGCTGTGCCTTGCGGGCCGCTTTGACGGCGGCATCAACGTCGGCTTGGGTGGCTTGGGACAGGGTTGCCAGAATTTCGCCCGTTGCGGGGTTTTTGCTGTCGAAACCATCACCGGCCTTGGTGAACGCCCCGTCGATGAAATGGCCAAACCGATCGCCCTGATCGACAAGCCACGCCAGTGCTTCGGCGGCTCCCTCGGGGGCGGTGCCATACTCCATGGTCTCAAAGATGTCAGCGACGCTCATAGTTCACCCTTTTCAAAAGTCTTGGTCCAGCGCTTGGCTTAGCTTGTGGCGTGGCGGTATCCGGCGGAATAGCTGCCGGTGACGTGGTGTTCGAGTTGCCGCTCAATGTCATTGAGCAGCGAGGAAGCGCCAAAGCGGAAGAGGTCCGGCTCAAGCCAGCGATCGCCAAGCTCTTCTTTCATCAGCGCAAGATAGGTGATCGCATCCTTGGCCTTGGAAATGCCGCCCGCCGGTTTGTAGCCGACGCGGATGCCGGTGCGTTCAAAATAGTCGCGGATGGCGCGGATCATCACCAGACTGACGGGCAGGGTAGCGTTGACGCTTTCCTTACCGGTCGAGGTTTTGATGAAATCGGCACCGGCCATCATGCACACCAAACTGGCGCGGGCGACATTGCGCAGGCTGCCCAACTCGCCGGTGGCAAGGATTGCCTTGACGTGCGCATCACCGCAAGCGGCACGGAAGGCTTTCATTTCGTCATAAAGCGCCTGCCAATCGCCGGTCAGGACATGGCGACGCGAGATCACGATGTCGATCTCGGCTGCGCCTGCCTCAACGCTCATTTCAATTTCGCGGATGCGCAGTTCAAGCGGCGACAGGCCGGCGGGAAATCCGGTAGACACCGCCGCGATGGGGATATTGGTGCCTTCCAGGGCGCGTTTCGCGGCCGGGATCATCTCGTGATAAACGCAGACCGCGCCGGTTGTGATCGGCTTCATCCCCAGCGCGTTCAGCAGATCAGGCGCAACCGGTTGCCGCGCCTTGGCACAAAGCCGTTCTACGCGCCGTTCGGTGTCATCGCCAGACAGCGTGGTCAGGTCGATACAGGTGATCGCACGCAAGAGCCATGCCGCCTGATGGGCCTTTTTCACAGACCGCCGGGCAGGCAAAGTCGCGGCACGGCGTTCCACGGCGGAGGTGTTCACCTGCACGCTGCGCACCCAATCGAGGTCAAGCGGCATACCGGGATTGCGCGGCTCCGTAACCTGCGGCAGATGCGCGTCGGTTGTCGTCGCGTCGGTGGGCTTTTTATCGGTGAGCTGGGCGGCCATAGGGCATCTCCGGTTCGAACAGATGGTCAAATTGCCACGGGCGGCAGGGGAATAGCAAGATGTCCTGCCGTGCGGTCACAAATGCATCAAATTGGGCAAAGCCGCAGGGGGCGAGGCCGGGCCGGGCCAAAACCGGCGGAAAAGCGCGCCAATCAACTGCTGGTTTAGAATGATATTGAGAATTAGTCGCAACAAGCTTGACTTAGTTGAGAATCAATCGCATCTATTACCGCAAGGAGATTGAGATCTATGGATTCTTTTTCGGTAACACGTCGCGCGGCCCTGTTGGGTGGTCTTGCGGTTTTGGGAACTGCGTCCTTTGCACGGGCCGCTGGCCAGCTGGATATTGTAGCGACCACGGGGATGATTGCAGATGCCACACGCCGGGTCGGCGGAGATCTGGTGTCGGTGCGGGCCTTGATGGGACCGGGCGTTGATCCGCATGGCTATCGTCAGACCCGCAGCGATATCGTGGCGATGACCCGTTCGGATCTGGTGCTGTGGCACGGGCTCTACCTCGAAGCGCAGATGGAGCGGTTCTTTGAAGAATTGGGCGACAAGCGGCAGGTCGTTGCCGTGGCGGAGGCCCTGCCAAAGGACAGCCTGCTGAGCCATGCAGATTATGAAGGGCGTTATGACCCCCATGTATGGATGGACCCGGCGACATGGATTGGTGTGGTTCAGGAAATCACCCGCACGTTGACCACCTCACGGCCAGAGCATGCCGCCGCATTTGAGGCCAACGCCGCAAGCTACATCGAAGAATTGAACGCATTGGTCACCTACACAGCCGAGGCATTGCGCCGCGTGCCGGAAGATCAGCGTGTGTTGGTCACCGCCCATGACGCCTTCAGTTATTTCGGCAAGGCTTATGATTTTGAGGTGATCGGTATTCAAGGCATTTCAACCGCCAGCGAGGCGGGGTTGAACCGGATCAGCGAACTGGTGGACGTTCTGGTAGAACGCAACATCGGCGCGGTGTTTGTCGAAACATCGGTGTCGGATCGCAACATGCGGGCCTTGATCGAAGGGGCCGCTGCCCGCGGGCATGAGGTACGCATTGGCGGATCGCTTTACAGTGATGCGATGGGTGCGGATGGCACTTATGAAGGCACCTATATCGGTATGATTGATCACAACGCGACCACCATCGCCCGTGCTTTGGGCGCGGATGTGGCCCCTGGCGGCATGTCGGGCAAATTGATGCGGGGGAGCTAATCATGTCATTGGATCTGGTCACAGCAGACGCATTCACATCCCAGGAAACGGCCCGGCAGGACAGCCCTTTGGCGATACGAGGGTTGACGGTATCCTATGGGCAGAAACCTGCGGTCTTTTCCGTTGATATGACAGTCGAGACAGGCAAGATGACGGCGATCATCGGCCCCAACGGGGCAGGTAAATCGACCATGCTCAAGGCCGCACTGGGCATCATCAAACCGCTGGCGGGCACAACAACCGTATTTGGCAAACCAGTGGCGCAACAGCGCCAGAAGATCGCCTATGTGCCGCAGCGGGCTTCGGTGGATTGGGATTTCCCAACGCGGGTGATCGATGTGGTTCTGATGGGCCTTTACCCCAAGCTTGGCTTGTTGGGGCGGGTCCGTGCGGCGCACCGTCAAAAGGCCGAGGATTGCCTCGCCCGTGTCGGTATGCAGGATTTTGCCACCCGCCAAATCGGCCAGCTGTCCGGCGGCCAACAACAGCGTGTATTTCTCGCCCGTGCCTTGGCGCAGGATGCGGAGCTGTACCTGCTGGATGAACCTTTCGCGGGTGTCGATGCCGCGACAGAAAAGGCGATCATCGCGGTTCTCAAATCCCTGCGAGATGCAGGCAAGACCGTTGTGGCCGTACATCACGACCTGAGCACGGTGGCTGAATACTTTGACAACGTGTTCCTGATCAACACCCGCCGCGTGGCCGAAGGCAGCATGGTCAACACCTTTGTCTCGCGCAACCTGCAAGATGCGTATGGCGGCCGCCTTGCCGGGGCGCAGATGGATGCGCTGGCACTCTCATGATCTTTGACGCACTGCTGTTGCAGCTGGGCTATAACGCCACGCTCGTGACGCTTGGTGCGGCCTTGCTGGGCATGGCTGCCGGTGTGGGTGGCACTTTCCTGTTCCTGCGCAAACGCGCCCTTGTCAGTGACGCGATCAGCCATGCCACCCTGCCCGGTGTGGCGCTGGCATTTATGGCGATGGTGGCGCTGGGCGGGGATGGTCGCAATCTGATCGGGCTGCTGGGCGGCGCGGCGATTTCGGCGGCGGCAGGCCTCCTATTGGTCTCATGGCTCAGCTCCAGAACTCGGCTGGCCGAAGATGCGGCTATCGGGTCGGTGCTGTCCGTTTTTTTTGGTTTTGGGATTGTCCTGCTGACCGTGATCCAAACCATGACCGCAGGCAGGCAGGCAGGCCTTGAGGGGTTCTTGCTTGGCTCTACCGCAGGAATGTTGCGCAGCGATGCATTGGTGATCGCGGTCTCAGCGGCGATCACGCTGGCGCTGGTCCTGCTGATGCGGCGTCCGTTGACGCTGGCGGCATTTGATCCCGAATACGGGACTTCGCTTGGGCAAAATGTGCCGCGCACCGATCTTGCCATGATGGGGCTGGTGCTGGCGGTGACAGTTGTGGGCCTCAAGATTGTGGGTCTGATCCTGATTGTGGCGCTGCTGATCATCCCGCCGGTGACCGCGCGGTTCTGGACGGAACGGACCAATCATGTGGTGCTGATCTCCGGTCTGTTGGGTGGCGTATCGGCTTATATCGGCGCCGCGCTTTCGGCGGCTTTGCCGGATGTGCCCACCGGGCCGATCATTGTGCTGGTCGGCTTTGCCCTGTTTGTGATTTCTCTGCTTTTGGCGCCGCAGCGTGGATTGGTCTCTGCCGTGATGCGGCATTTGAGCTATCAGCGGCAGGTGCATCTACGCCAGGGGCTTTTGGCGCTGGCCCACGGGCAGCCGATCTACGAACGTCTGACCCTGCGCCTGTTGCGCAAACGCGGCTGGGCCTTGCCTGACGGCGTCGCCACCCCCGAAGGCAAAGGCCGCGCGGCCAAAGCGATGCGCGACGAAACCCGCTGGCAAGAGATCCGCCGCGATCCGGCGTTTGAAGTGGCGGCATCGCGATACGACGGGCTGACCGAAATCGAAAGCGTCCTGACCCCAGACCAAATCATCGAAGTGGACCGCCGCATTGGCCGCGCCGGACCGGTGTCCGCATGAACGGCGCGGAGTTTGTTCCCCTTTCGCTGGTTCCGTTGCTGACCGGCATCTTCGTGGCGGTGGCCTGTGCATTGCCGGGCAATTTCCTTGTGCTGCGGCGGCAGGCGCTGATCGGCGATGCGATCAGCCATGTTGTGCTGCCGGGTATCGTTGTGGCTTTTCTGATCACCGGCGTGGTCAGCACATGGCCCATGCTTTTGGGCGCGGCGGGTGCAGCGATGGTTGCAGTTGTCGCGATTGAGGGCGTTCGCCGGCTTGGCCGGATCGAGGCGGGCGCGGCCATGGGCGTGATCTTTACCGCGATGTTTGCCGGCGGTGTCCTGCTGTTGGAACAATCCGACACGTCCTCGGTGCATCTGGATGTGGAACACGCCCTTTATGGAAATCTGGAAAGCCTGATCTGGCTGGATGCGACAGGTTGGTCCTCCTTGTGGGATTGGCAGGCACTCAAGGGATTGCCGGTGGAACTGCCGCGCATGGCCCTCACACTTGTTGCGGTTACGCTTTTTGTTGCGCTGTTTTGGCGGCCCCTCAAGATCAGCACTTTTGACGAAGGGTTCGCCCAGACCATCGGCATGCGCACCGGCCCGTTGGGGCTGGGGCTGGTGATCATGGCGGCGATTGCGGCGGTGGCGGCCTTTGATGCGGTGGGCAGCATCATTGTGATTGCGATGTTCATCTGCCCGCCCGCAGCGGCGCGTTTGATGACCAACAGGCTAGAGCATCAGGTGGCGTGGTCTGTTGCTTTTGCCACGATCGCGGCGGTTCTGGGCTATGTCTTTGCAGGCTACGGGCCGCTGTGGATCGGACTGCAAGATTCGGTCTCGGCGGCGGGCATGATTGCCACCGTATCGGGGATCATCCTTGGTCTTGCGGCCCTCTTTGGCCCGCACCGACTGCGCGGATCAGCTGCCCCGGTAGGTTGAATAGCCAAAGGGCGATAGCAAAAGCGGTACGTGGTAATGCGCATCTCCGTCTGAAATGCCAAAGCGCAGCGGGATTTCATCCAGAAACCGCGGATCTTCGGCAGGGGTGCCGATCCGGTCAAGGTAGGCACCGGCCTCAAACACCAATTCATAGGTACCGGTGGCAAACTGCCCCTTGGGCAGGATCGGCGCATCTGTGCGGCCATCTGCATTGGTTTGCATCTGCGCGAGTTTGAGCCGGTTTGTGCCTTCAATCCGGTAAAGGGTGATGGTCATCCCTCCGGCAGGCAGACCGCGTGCTGTGTCCAGAACGTGGGTTGTAAGATATCCTTGCGACATTTGAACGCTCCTGCCTGTTGCCTTGGAACCGTTGAGGATAGCTGCCCCGCCGGTCAGGTCAATCCATGGCTGCAAACCGATTCGCGCCCTGATTCGCATGTTTTTTGTAAAGCGATTCGTTTTTGCTTTGACCTGCGAATCATCCCTTGCGTATATGGAGGCCCACACCACATTCAGGATCGGCCAATTGCGTGCCGTGACCTGTGGTCAAACGTCTGGGGGGACGTAACACATGAAATATTGGACCGTTCAGGTCAGATCATTCCGGCAAGGCGGCGGTCAAACCCGCGCAATGCCAGTGGTGCCGTACCCCTATGCGCCGGGGTTGGCCCCCCGTGGCAGCCTATCCAGCAGTTACAGATTGGCCCGCGTCCGATACCGTTAAACGAAGAAAAAGCGCAGATGCATCAGCCTTTCTGGCAACGGGTCGCCCCAAGGGGCGGCCCGTTGGCGTTGCGGCGGATAAATTGCACAATTGCGGCGCAGGCAGGATTTGTGCAGGGTGATGGGCGCGCAAACAGGATGCAGATATGACCCGCTACCCCAGAGATTTTCGCGGCCACGGCGCGACGCCGCCCGACGCCGCTTGGCCCAATGACGCCCGGATCGCCGTGCAATTCGTGCTCAATTACGAAGAGGGGGGCGAAAACTGCCTGCTGCATGGTGATGCGGCGTCAGAGGCATTCCTGTCTGAGATTGTCGGCGCAGCCCCCTGGCCGGGCCAGCGCCATTGGAATATGGAAAGCATCTATGACTACGGGGCACGGGCCGGGTTCTGGCGGTTGCATCGCCTGTTCACCGGCGCGGATATCCCAGTCACGGTATACGGCGTCGCCTCCGCTTTGGCGCGCGCGCCCGAGCAGGTTGAGGCGATGAAAGACGCCGGTTGGGAGATCGCCAGCCACGGGCTGAAATGGATCGACTACAAGGACCACATCGCCGCGGATGAACGTGCCGACATTGCCGAAGCCATCCGCCTGCATACCGAGGTTGTGGGGGAGGCACCGCAGGGCTGGTACTGCGGGCGCACATCGGTGAACACCGTCTCCTTGGCGGCACAGACCGGCCAGTTCGACTATATTTCTGATACCTATGACGACGATCTGCCATATTGGATGGAGATCGACGGACGGGAACAGTTGATCATCCCCTACACGCTCGACTGCAACGACATGCGCTTTGCCACGCCGCAGGGTTTCAACTCGGGCGATCAATTCTATGCCTATCTGCGCGATACCTTTGATGCGCTTTATGCCGAAGGCACCCAAGGTCAGGCCAAGATGATGTCCATCGGTCTGCACTGCCGTTTGATTGGACGTCCCGGACGGGTGCAGGCGTTAAAACGGTTTGTCGAGTATATCAAAGGGTTTGAAGGGGTCTGGACGCCGCGCCGGATTGATATTGCCGACCACTGGCGTGCGGCGCATCCCCCCGCGCTGCGCGGCCTGCGCCCCAGTCAATTGTCGCGGTCTGATTTTGTCGCGGCCTTTGGCGGGATTTTCGAACATTCCGCCTGGATCGCCGAACGCGCGTTTGAGCTTGAACTTGGCCCCGTCCATGACTGCGCGGCAGGATTGCACAATGCCTTGGCCCGAATGTTCCGATCTGCAACCTGCAACGAACGGCTTGGCGTGTTGACGGCGCACCCGGATCTTGCGGGCAAACTGGCCGCTGCAAAACGGTTGACGGCAGAAAGCACTGCAGAACAGGCCAGCGCAGGATTGGATGCGCTCACTGATGCAGAACGCAGCCGGTTTGAGGAGCTGAACACCGCCTATGTGGCCAAACACGGTTTCCCTTTCATCATCGCGGTGAAGGATCACGACAAAGACGGCATTCTGCGGGCCTTTGAAACGCGGATCAGCAATGACACCGACACCGAATTTACCACAGCCTGCAAACAGGTCGAACGCATCGCGCGTCTTCGGCTGGAGGATATGTTTTGACCTATGCGTTCCCCCCCGGCGGCCTGCCGGATCAATCCGTAAACCCCGAAGGCGCGGCGGTCTTTACCGACGCCTATGCGGTGATCCCGGCGGTCACCCAGCGCGACATCGTCACAAGTTTTCTTCCCGGTTGGAAAGGCATGCGCATGTGGGTCTTGGCCCGCCCGCTCAGCGGTTTTGCAGAGACCTTTTCCCAATACGCGGTCGAACTGTCCGCGGGCGGCGGTTCGGACACGCCCGACGTGGATGACGAAGCGCAATCCGTTCTGTTGATCACGGAAGGCCAGTTGACCCTCAACATTGATGGGAAAACCCATAAGCTGACAGAGGGCGGCTATGCCTACCTTCCACCTGATACTGTCTGGACCCTGTGGAATGACGATGCCGGACTGTGCAAGTTTCACTGGGTGCGCAAGCGCTACGTTGTGGCCGATGGTGTTGATGTGCCGCCCCCTTTCGTGACTTCTGACAAGGACGTGGCCCCGATAGAGATGCCCGATTGTGATGGTGTCTGGGCCACCACACGATTTGTCGATCCGTCCGATCTGCGCCACGACATGCATGTGAACATCGTGACGTTTCAGCCCGGCGGCCGCATTCCCTTTGCCGAGACCCATGTGATGGAACATGGGTTGTATGTGCTGCAAGGCACGGCGGATTATCTGCTGAACAAGGACTGGGTGCCTGTCGGTCCCGGCGATTTCATGTGGCTGCGTGCGTTTTGCCCGCAGGCCTGTATCGCCACAGGCAAGGAACCGTTCCGCTATCTGCTGTACAAAGACGTGAACCGTCACATGCCGCTATGACCCGTGAGATCACGGCGGAACCATTGACCGCCGAGGCCTTCGCCCCCTTCGGTGATGTGCTGGAGCTGCGAGAGACGCCAGACAAAATGATCAACGCGGGCCTGTGTGGCCGCCATCATGATCTGGCGGCGCTGGACTTTGGGCCAGAAGGCCGCGCCGGTATCAGCCTGTTTGACGCCCAGCCGCGCAGCTTTCCTTATGAGCTGACATTGCTTGAGCGTCACCCCGAAGGATCGCAAGCCTTCGTGCCGCTGACAGAACACCCCTTTTTGGTGATTGTCGCACCGGATCAGAAGGGCAAGCCGGGCACCCCTCGCGCCTTTCTGACCACCCCGCATCAGGGCATCAATTTCCATCGCGGAACATGGCATGGCGTGTTGACCCCCTTGCATGCGCCGGGGCTATTCGCGGTGGTGGATCGCATCGGAGCGACACCAAATCTGGAAGAAATTTTTCTTGATCCACCGTATATTGTGGTCCCATAGTTGCTGCGACCCGGAAAAATCGGGCGAAAAACAGCAAGACAGGGACAGAATATGACAGATACCTCCTCATCGGTCGGCTATCACGACCCTTCGAATACACCGCCACTTGGCCAAGCTATCCCTCTGGGATTGCAGCATGTTTTGGCGATGTTTGCCTCTAACGTCACGCCATCCATTATTGTCGCCGGTGCTGCCGGTCTGGCTTTCGGCGGGCCAGAGCAAGTTTACCTGATCCAGATGGCAATGCTCTTTGCCGGGATTGCAACGCTCTTTCAAACTGTCGGTTTTGGGCCGGTTGGTGCGCGGCTTCCGATCATGCAGGGCACCAGTTTTGCCTTTGTGGGTGTGCTGGCCGGGGTCGCCGCGACCCAAGGTCTCGGTGTGGCGCTGACCGCCTGTATCATCGCGGGCGTGATCCACTTTCTGCTTGGGTCGGTGATTGACAAGCTGCGCTGGCTGTTTCCGCCCTTGGTGACTGGCCTCGTGATCCTCGCCATCGGTCTTTATCTCATCCCGGTCGCCATCAAATACGCGGCGGGCGGTGCCGCGACGTTTCAGATGGAGGCCGAAAGCTTTGGCTCCCTGATGCATTGGACCGTGGCCCTTTCGGTGGTGATTGTCGCGCTGGCGCTCAAGTTTTTCACCAAAGGAACGCTCAGCAATGCGGCTATCCTTGTGGGTCTGATCGTTGGCTACATCGTCGCCTACCTCAGCGGCATGGTCAGTTTCGGCGCGGTCTCCAAGGCCAGCTGGTTCACAGCAATCAAGCCACTGCCTTACGGGTTTGAATTCTCGCTCGGCGCTGTCATCGCCGTCACGCTGGTCTCGATCGTTTCTGCGATTGAAACCGTGGGCGATACCTCCGCCACCACCAAGGCAGGCGCAGGGCGCGAGGCCACAGACGCCGAAATCACCGGAGCGACCTATGCTGACGGTCTGGGCACAGCGGTCGCCGGTGTCTTTGGCGGTTTGCCAAACACATCCTTCAGCCAGAACGTGGGCATCGTCGGCATGACCGGCATCATGAGCCGCCATGTGGTGACGATTGGCGCATTGGTTCTGATCCTTTGCGGGCTTGTTCCGAAAATCGGCGCTGTCATCGCGTCCATGCCCCTGCCGGTCTTGGGCGGCGGTGTGATTGTGATGTTTGGCATGGTTGCGGCGGCGGGCCTCAATGTGCTGAGCGAGATCAACATGAACCGGCGTAATATGGTGATCATCGCTGTTGCGCTGGCGGCGGGTCTGGGTCTGAACCTTGTGCCGACAGCAGTGCAGTATCTGCCAGGAGTTGTGAAAACACTGGCTACATCCGCGGTTGCCCCTACGGCATTGGTGGCGATCGTCCTCAATCTGGTATTGCCTGAGGAAATCTAGGCAAACTCACAGACACGCCCCCTTGCGCGGGCGTGTCTTTCCCGTTCTTGTAGCGGGACGATTTTTTGACCGGAGCCTTCCCCATGTACGATCTCGCCGCCATCGCCAGCTGGATAGAGTTTGCCGTGCGTTGGGTTCATGTGATCACCGCGATTGCCTGGATCGGATCGTCATTCTACTTCATCGCATTGGATCTCGGCTTGCACCGCGACCGCAATCTTGCCTCCGGCGCCGATGGTGAGGAATGGCAGGTTCACGGCGGCGGGTTCTATCACATCCAGAAATACCTGATCGCCCCGGACCAGATGCCTGGTGATCTGATCTGGTTCAAATGGGAAAGCTATGCAACCTGGCTGTCTGGGTTCGCCCTGTTGGTGCTGGTCTATTATCTGGGTGCAGAATTCTATCTGGTCGATCCCTCCGTGGCGGATATCGGCACGGTCCAGGCGGTTCTGATCTCGCTGGCCTCGCTGACCTTTGGCTGGATCGCCTATGACCAGATCTGCAAAAGCAAGTTTGGCGACGACAACACCCGCCTGATGATCCTGCTTTATGTGATCCTTGTTGGGATGGCCTATTTCTATACCTCGGTGTTCTCAGGCCGGGCGGCGCTGCTGCATCTGGGGGCGTTCACGGCCACGATCATGTCGGCAAATGTGTTCTTTATCATCATGCCGAACCAGCGGATTGTGGTCGCGGACTTGCAGGCCGGGCGCACGCCGGACGCCAAATACGGCAAGATCGCCAAGCAGCGCAGCACCCACAACAACTACCTGACATTGCCGGTGATCTTCATGATGCTGAGCAATCATTACCCTCTGGCCTTCGCCTCAGAGATGAACTGGCTGATCGCGGCGCTGGTGTTCCTGATGGGTGTGACAATCCGGCATTATTTCAACACAGTGCATATGCGGGCGGGCAATCCGATCTGGACATGGTTGGTCACGGCGCTGATCTTTGTGGTGATCATGTGGCTCTCCACCGCGCCGATGTTCCAAGCGGCGGAACGTGAAGAGGCGCATGGCCCTGCCCTGCGCTTTGCCAAGGCCGAAGGGTTTGCGGACGTGCAGGATATCGTCATGGGCCGGTGCAGCATGTGTCATGCCGCTGAACCTGCGTGGGAAGGGATGCATTGGCCGCCCAAGGGCGTGCGGCTTGAGACCGAACACCAGATCGCCATGGCCGCCAAGGAAATCTATTTGCAGGCGGGGCTGACCCACGCCATGCCCCCCGCCAACCTCAGCTATATGCAACAAGATGAACGGGCACAGATTGTGGCCTGGTATATCGCCGCCACAAAATAGCTGGGGATAACCCGGTTTCGCCCCGATATCCGGGTTTAAGAATCGGGCGCTCCCATGCTAGGTTTTGCGCTATGGCGCATCCCAACCCCAATATAAGCGAAAATCAGCCCGTCATCCGGCAACTGGACGACGCTGCAATCAACCGCATCGCCGCGGGCGAAGTGGTGGAGCGGCCTGCCTCTGCGGTCAAAGAACTGGTCGAAAACGCTGTTGATGCCGGTGCCAGCCGGATCACGGTGGAATATGCGGACGGCGGCAAGACATTGATCCGGGTCACGGATGATGGCTGCGGCATTGCGCCGGATGATCTGCCGCTGGCCCTGTCGCGGCATGCGACCTCCAAAATTGACGGCTCGGACCTGCTGAATATTCACACCTTCGGCTTTCGTGGGGAGGCATTGCCGTCTCTCGGCGCGGTGGGCCGGCTGACCATCACCAGCCGCGCCGCAGGACATGAAGGGGCAGAGGTCACGGTGAGCGGCGGCAAAATGGGTGCAGTCAAACCTGCGGCCCTGAACGGCGGCACCGTTGTCACCCTGCGCGATCTGTTTTTTGCAACGCCCGCGCGGCTCAAATTCATGCGCACCGACAGGGCCGAGGCGCAGGCGATTGGCGATGTGGTCAAACGACTGGCGATGGCGGAACCCTTTGTGCAGATCGTGCTGCGGGATGTCTCTGGTGACGGAGCAGGGCGCGAGGTGTTTCGCGCCGATGCGGAGCAGGGCGATTTGTTCGATGCCCTGCATGGCCGTTTGGCGCGGGTGTTGGGGCGCGAATTTGCAGACAATTCGTTGCGCATCGATGCGGAACGCGAGGGGCTGCATCTGACTGGTTTTGCCGCGCTGCCGACCTATTCGCGTGGATCTGCAGTGGCGCAATATCTGTTCGTGAATGGCCGTCCGGTGCGGGACAAACTGCTGACTGGCGCGCTGCGCGGTGCCTACTTCGATTTTCTCAGCCGCGACCGGCACCCGGCGGCGGCGCTGTTTTTGGACTGTGATCCGACGCTGGTAGACGTAAACGTGCATCCTGCAAAATCCGAGGTGCGGTTTCGCGATCCCGGTCTGGCGCGTGGGTTGATCGTTTCGGCGCTGCGTCACGCGCTGGCCAATGCCGGGCATCGCGCCTCGACCACGGTCGCGGGGGCCACCCTTGGCGCGATGCGTCCCGAACCCACGGGCGCACGGGTTTATCAGATGGATCGCCCATCAACAGGCGCACGGCAGGCGGCCTATGACGCGCAAGCGCCGGGTTTCGCCGAGACCGCTGGGATGTGGGGCCGTGTCGAAACTCCGCCGGAAGAGGTGGTCGAAACCCAAGATCCCGCGCAGCAATATCCGTTGGGCACAGCCCGCGGTCAGGTGCATGAAAACTACATCATCGCGCAGACCGAAACGGGCATGGTCATTGTCGATCAACACGCGGCCCATGAACGGCTCGTCTATGAAAAGCTCAAGACCCAGATGGCCGAAAACGGCGTCGCGGCGCAGGCGCTCCTGATCCCCGAGATTGTGGAACTGTCAGCAGGCGATTGCGCCCGTCTATTGGACCTGGCGGACGAGTTGCAAAAATTTGGGCTGGGCATCGAAGCCTTTGGCGGCAGCGCCGTCGCAGTGCGCGAAACACCCGCGATCCTTGGCACGGTGAACGCCCGCGCGATGGTGCTTGATATCCTGGATGAACTGGCCGACCAGAACGACAGCAACATCCTGCAGGCACGGATCGAGGCGATCCTCAGCCGCATCGCCTGTCACGGCTCGATCCGGTCGGGCCGCTGGATGCGGGCCGAAGAGATGAACGCGCTGTTGCGCGAGATGGAGGCGACCCCGCATTCGGGGCAATGCAACCACGGACGCCCCACTTACGTAGAACTCAAGCTGGCCGATATTGAACGGCTCTTTGGACGGACATGATCACAATCGCAGGGCAAACATATCAATGGGGTGATCCGCAGGTCACAGCGGCGCTGATCGGGGCGGGGGTGATCATGTTGATCCTGATCCTGCTGATCATGGCGGTGCGGGCGGCGGGGCGTTCGGCCCAGATGGCCGCGCCGCTGGCACAGCAGATGCAGATCCTCGGTGGCCATGTGCAACAGCTCGGCGCGGGCCAGGAACAATTGCGCGGCGGTCTGCAGACGGTGTCTGACACACAAGCCAACGCACAGGCCCAGATGATCCAAAGCATCGAAACGCGCATGGCCAATGTGCAGCAACAGATGCAAGACCGGCTGGCTGACAATGCAGCCAAATCCGCACGGGCCTTGGCGGAGATGCAGGAACGGATGAACCACACCCTGCACGGCTCGGCCAAGCAGACGACCACCAGTTTGACGCAGTTGCAGGAACGGCTGGCCGCCATCGACAAGGCGCAGGACAATATCACCAAGCTGAGCGGCGATGTTCTCAGCCTTCAGGACATTCTCAGCAACAAGCAGACCCGCGGTGCCTTTGGCGAAATTCAGCTGCATGACATCGTGTCAAAGGCACTGCCCTCTGACAGCTATAGTCTGCAAGCGACACTAACCAACGGAAAACGCGCCGATTGCCTGATCCATCTGCCGAACCCACCGGGGCCGATTGTGATCGACAGCAAGTTCCCGCTGGAGGCCTATGAGGCACTGCGCAATGCCAAGACGGATTATGAGTTGAAAGAGGCCGTGGCCAAGATGAAAGTCTCGGTCAAGGCCCATATCAAGGCGATCTCGGAGAAGTATATTCTGGAAGGTGAAACCGCAGATGGCGCGTTGATGTTCCTGCCGTCAGAGGCAGTCTATGCCGAATTGCACGCCAATTTCCCCGAACTCATTCGCGATGGTTTTGCCGCACGGGTGTGGATTGTATCGCCAACCACCTGCATGGCGACGCTGAACACCATGCGGGCAATTCTGAAAGACGCGCGAATGCGAGAACAGGCGGGCGCGATCCGCAAGGAACTGGGCGCGTTGCACGGCGATGTGGAACGTTTGGTGACGCGCGTTGGCAACCTCGATCGGCACTTCGGTCAGGCCCGCAAAGACGTGGACGAGATCATGATCAGCAGTGAAAAGGCGGCCAAACGCGCCGGCCGCCTGCACAACTTTGATTTTGAAGAACTGTCCAAGGACAGTGCGGAAACCACGGTTGTCCCGCTGGCCAAGCCTGACGTCTGATCACACCGCAGCGAGATGTTTGGCAAAGGTCGCTTCGGCCCGCGCCCAAACGCCTGCCTGATCCCCGGCCAGCGACCGCAAGGTTGGCAGCAATTGCCCCGCATAATCCTGCGCGCTTTCAAGCGGCAGCATTGAGGGAAGGTTGTCGATGGCCGTGACATCCAGCGGCGGATCGTCATGCACCCGCAGCGCCGGTTCCGCCCAGGTGGTGGTCTTGTCATAGACCTGCACGGGGTTGAAATCGCTGTCCGGATCACAGGCCACATCACCAATCACCCGCAGCTTGCGCGGGGCGGTTGGCGCATCAGGGCGCACGAAGGGTGGCGTGTTAGGACCGGCCAGAATGCAGTTGAAAAACAAGGTGTGATCCAGAATTTCAGGATAAGGTCCGCCATGCGCTGTCTCGGCCATATCCCATCCGGTGACGCTGACATCCATCGCTTTGCACAGATCCGCCGCGCCGGTGCCAACGCGTCCCAAGGCGCCGATGATCAGGGCATCGGGGGCTTGATCCATAAACGGCGCCAGCTCCTTGCGCAGGGCGTCTTTCATCGCATCGGCGTTCGGATAGGGGGCGACCGGTCCGGCCACCTCGCCCCTTTGCTGCGCGGCCCAGCATTTCAGGGCAACCGCCGCACCGGCAAAACCGGCCCAATAGCCAAAGGCCGCCACCCGGCGACCGCTTTCATCGGTCAGATACTCCAGATCCAGCAAGGTACCGCCGCCCGCTTTGAACCGTTTGAGCAACGCCTGCCCGGCAGATTGGCCCTTGAAGGCATGGCCAAACATGATGTGCCGGTGCGGCAGGGGCGTGCCATCTTCGGGCAGTTCCTTTAGGCCAAAGATAATCGCATCTGCGGGGGCATCGGGCCAACTGTAGGCAGGCGCAATGGTGCAGCCGACCTTTGCATAATCATCGGTCGCAATCACCCGGCTGTCAGAAGCCTCTACCGTCACGGAAAACCCTACCGCCAGCAGTTCTGCCGCGCCTTCGGGGGTCAATCCGACACGGGTTTCATTGTCGCGCTGTTCGGCGCGGACCCAAAGATGTGGCGTGGTCATAGCATACCCTTTTCACGAATGGTCTTAACACTGTCCCGCGCGTCCATGCGGCTGAGGAAAGCATCAATGGCCGGAAAGTCCTTGCGCGGCACGCCATCCCCTTCCATCCAGTTGCAGACGATAAACAGATACAGATCGGCGATGCTGATCCGGTCCCCCAGAACATAATCACCGCGCAGGCAATCGGATTGCACATATTCCGCGCAGGCCCGCACGGTTTGCGGGACTTTCGCCTGCATGTCGGCATGGCTTTCTGGTTTGTCGGCCCAGCGGCTGCCCCGCATCTTGTGGGCATGGGCGACATGCATGGTCGACGCCAGATAGAACATCACGCTGCGCATGTGGGCGGCGTCTTCGATATCCGACGGGATCAATCCGGCCTGCGGCGCGAGATCGGAAATATATTCAAGCAAGGCGCCCGTTTCCGTCAGGATTGTGCCTTTCTCAGTGATCAAGGCGGGCACACGGCCTTTGGGATTGATCGCCAGATAGGCCGGCTTGGTCTGCGCGGCGGTGGTAAAATCCACCTTCTCCAGCTCATAGGCCAGACCGGTCTCTTCAAGGCCAAGGGCGACTGCAATCGAGATCGTACCGGGGGCGTAATAGAGTTTCAGCATGAGATCACCTTTTAGATATGTGTCTGGGCAAGACGCCTGTCGGGGGTTTCCAGATGCGGCACTGCGTTGAACAGAACCGGCGACCAATGCCCGCCAATGGGGAATAGCCGGTGCATGGACGTGTGCATGATCGCCAGCGCCATACGGGCCATGGCCGGCACACTAAGGCCCATCGCCTGTGCCATCACCATCGAGATCAGACCGCCCGATGTGACCACCAACGCAGGCCCATCCCCAGCCGCGATATCGCGCAATGCGCTTTCGATCCGGTCGTGAAAATGCTGCCAGGTTTCCGGCGCGCCCTCCAGCTTGCCAGATTTCCAGTATTCGAAGACTGTTGGCAAGTGGGACGTAAAGCTGCCTTGTTCGGTCGGGAAAGGCACGCCGTGTTGCTCTTCGAGAAGCGTCGCAAGCGTAAAATACTCAAGCTCGTTCAACCGCGCGTCACGTTTAGCAACCAGACCGGTGGCCATCCCGTCCGCCGTTTCGCGGTGGCGGATCAAAGTGCCGGTAAACAGTCTTGTGTGATGGCTTCCGGCCTCACGCAGGTAATGGCCCAGCCACGCCGCCTGTTCGTGGCCCAGATCGCTAAGCCGGTCATAGCTGACCTCGTCCTTGGCGCCGGAATTGGCCTGCCCGTGGCGGATAAGAGTGATATGCGACATGTCTGAAAATCCTTCTTGCGACTTTGATAGGGCAGCAAGGACCAAGTGAAAAGCCATCCGCGCCAATACGAAACCTACGATCACCGCCAACGGGCGGTTTGGCGCAAATTTGGGGCAGGGCGTCGGGAATGGGACTCCCGCAAAAACCGACAATTGGCTATAGAGGCAGCAGCGCTTTTCAGGAGGACAGGATGGCGGACAAGATCACATTCACGCTCGACGGCGAAAAAGTAGAGGCCGAAGCGGGCTTGACGATCTGGGAAGTGGCCAATGGTCGCGGCCTGAAGATCCCGCATCTGTGCCACAAACCTGCACCTGGCTACCGGCCGGACGGCAACTGCCGCGCCTGTATGGTCGAGATCGAAGGCGAACGCACGCTGGCGGCCTCCTGTATCCGCGAGCCCAGCGAAGGCATGGTCGTCACCACAAACAACACCCGCGCCGAAAACGCCCGCAAAATGGTTATGGAACTGCTGGTGGCAGATCAACCCGCACCCGAAGTGGCCCATGACAAATCGAGCCACATGTGGGATATGGCCGCGTTGAACGGCGTCAGCGAAAGCCGTTTCCCCAAGATCGAAGAGGGACGCATCCCGCTGCTGGATGACAGCCATGTTGCGATGTCAGTCAATCTGGATGCCTGTATTCAATGTGGTCTCTGCGTTCGCGCCTGCCGCGAAGTGCAGGTCAATGACGTGATCGGCATGTCGGGCCGCGGCCATGACAGCTATCCTACTTTTGATATGGCAGACCCGATGGGCGCCTCCACCTGCGTGGCCTGCGGCGAATGTGTGCAAGCCTGTCCGACAGGGGCATTGATGCCGTCTACTGTGGTGGACGAGAACCAGGTCGGTGACAGCGCCGATTTCGACAGTGAAGTCGACAGCATCTGCCCGTTCTGCGGTGTGGGCTGCCAGATCTCGCTCAAGGTCAAAGACGGCAAGGTCAAATATGTCGAGGGCATCAACGGCCCCGCGAACGAAGGACGGCTTTGTGTCAAAGGTCGCTTTGGCTTTGACTATATCCACCACGATCACCGCCTGACCAAACCGCTGATCCGGCGTGACGATGCGCCTGCCAAGGGATTGAACGTTGACCCCGGCAATTGGCAGGAGTTCTTCCGCGAAGCGTCATGGGATGAGGCTCTGGATTTTGCCGCCAAGGGGCTGAAAGACATCGGCGGCACCGGCGTTGCGGGCTTTGGCTCTGCCAAATGCACCAACGAGGAGGCTTATCTGTTCCAGAAAATGATCCGCCAGGGGTTTGGTCACAACAACGTCGACCACTGCACCCGTCTATGCCACGCATCCTCTGTTGCGGCGCTCATGGAAAACGTCGGTTCCGGCGCGGTGTCTGCGACGTTCAACGAAATTGAGAATGCGGATGTGGCGATCGCCATCGGCTGTAACCCGATTGAGAACCATCCCGTCGCGGCGACCTATTTCAAGCAGTTCACCAAACGTGGTGGCAAGCTGATCGTCATGGATCCGCGCGGTCAGGCGCTCAAACGCTTCTCCAGCCATATGCTGCAGTTCCGCCCCGGCACCGATGTTTCGATGCTCAATGCGATCATGCATGTGATTGTCGAAGAGAACCTCTTTGATCAGCAATATATCGAGGCCTACACCGAGAACTGGGAAGCCGAGAAAGAGCACCTCAAGGATTTCTCGCCAGAGAAGATGGCGGAGGTCTGCGGCATCGACGCTGAGACCCTGCGTGATGTGGCGCGGACCTTTGCGGGTGCCAATGCCGCGATGATCTTCTGGGGCATGGGGGTCAGCCAGCACATCCACGGCACCGACAATTCGCGCTGCCTGATCTCGCTGGCGTTGATGACTGGCCAGGTGGGCCGCCCCGGTGCGGGTCTGCATCCGCTGCGCGGCCAAAACAACGTGCAAGGTGCCTCTGACGCGGGTCTGATCCCGATGTTCCTGCCCGATTACCAACCGGTCACCGATGATGGTGTGCGCAGCGCCTTTACCGAAGTGTGGAAAAGTGAGGACTTTTCCAACCAGAAGGGTCTGACCGTCACCGAGATTATGGACGCGGTGCATGATGGCGATATTCGCGGCATGTATGTGCTGGGTGAAAACCCGGCGATGTCGGACCCCGATGTGGAACATGCGCGGGACGCCCTGGCCAAGCTGGAGCATCTGGTGGTGCAGGATATCTTTATCACCGAAACCGCGAACTATGCTGATGTGATCCTTCCGGCCTCGGCCTTTGCAGAAAAGTCCGGCACGGTGACAAACACCAACCGTCAGGTGCAAATGGGCCGACCCGCTGTGCCGCCCCCCGGCGAAGCGCGTGAGGACTGGTGGATCGAGGTGGAACTGGCGAAACGTCTGGGTCTTGGCTGGGATTATGAAGGCCCCGCCGATGTGTTTGCCGAGATGAAGCAAAACATGAAGTCGCTGAACAACATCACATGGGATCGTCTCGCGGTCGAAAATGCGGTAACCTATCCGTCGCTCTCACCCGAAGATCCCGGTCAGCCGATTGTGTTTGGCGATGGCTTTCCGCGTGCCGGTGGCCGCGCGAAATTTACGCCTGCCTCGATCATTGCCCCGGATGATGTGCCGGATCAGGATTACCCGATGATTCTGACCACCGGTCGCCAGCTCGAGCATTGGCACACCGGGTCCATGACCCGCCGCGCCAGTGTTCTGGACGGTTTGGAGCCGGAGGCAAACTGTTCGCTGCACCCCTCCACCTTGCGCAAGCTGGGTGTGGTTCCGGGCGATCATGTGCGTTTGACGACCAAACGCGGTTCGATCGAGATCATGGCCCGCGAAGACCGCGCCGTATCGCCGGACATGGTGTTCCTGCCCTTTGCTTATGTCGAGGCGGCGGCGAATATTCTGACCAACCCTGCGGTGGATCCCTATGGCAAGATCCCCGAGTTCAAGTTTTCGGCCGTGAAGGTTGAAGCGGCGAGCACGCAGGTGGCCGCCGAGTGATCCAAAGGTGCGCCTGACGGCGCATTCGATATTATTTGGTTGATGAGGGGGCATTGCCCCCTCAAACTCCCCCAGAGTATTTTTTTGCCAAAAAGAAAGAGGGGGCATCATGCAGATAGATGCAGCGCGATTCCTTGCGGATCTTCATGCTTTGCGCGGATTTGGTGCGTCTGGCGTGGGCAAAGGCGTTGTGCGCCCGGCCTATTCGGCGCCTGATCTGGCGGCACGCGATTGGCTGGCAGGCCAGATGCGCGCGGCGGGTCTGACCGTTGCAGTAGACCCCATGGGCAATCTCTTTGGCTTGGCGGAGGGGCCGTCGATCTTGCTTGGCTCGCATTCTGACAGCCAGCCGGAAGGTGGATGGCTGGATGGTGCGCTGGGCGTGATCGCTGGATTGGAGGTGGCCCGCGCCGCACAGGAGGCGGGCGGGCCTGCGGTCTCGGTGGTGTCGTTTCAGGATGAAGAGGGCCGGTTTGGCGTGACCACAGGATCGGCGGTCTGGGCGGGGCATCTTTCACAAGAGACTGCTGATGCGCTGACAGATCATGCGGGCGTGCGGCTGGCCGATGCGCGGGTCGCCATGGCAGACCGGGTGACGGGTGACGTTGATCCATGCCAGTTCACCGGCTTTATCGAGATGCATATCGAGCAGGGACCAACGCTGGATACTGCAAATGAGCAGATTGGCGTGGTCACGGATATTGTCGGCATCCGTGAAATGAAGATCACCTTTGACGGCCAGCAGAACCATGCGGGTACAACGCCCATGCATCTGCGCCGTGATGCGTTTCAGGCGGTCTCGGCGTTCAACACATTGCTGAATGACCGGCTGCGCAATGTAGTGACGCCCAGCACGGTTTGGACCATCGGGCATGTGTCCTTGCATCCCAATGCCTCTTCCATCGTGCCGGGGCGGGCAGCGTTTTCAATGCAATGGCGTGATGGAAATTCAGACCGTTTGGACCGGATGGAGCAGATTATCCGCGACACGGCCCATGAGGTGGCGCTGGCGGGTGATTTGACGCTGGACTATGGGCCGCTGTTGGGGCTGGAGCCGGTGGCGATGGATGCGCGGTTGCGCGGGGCATTGGAGGCGCAGGCCGAAGCGGTGGCGCCGGGGCGCTGGCGGGGAATGCCGTCGGGGGCGTTGCATGACGCCACCAATGTATCGCGCTTGATGCCTGTTGCGATGCTGTTTGTGCCGTCCATTGATGGGATCAGCCATGCCTTTGAGGAAGACACAAATGAGGTGGATCTGGTGGCCGGGCTCAAGGTCTTGGCCGGGGCAGTTGCGCAGCTGGGTTAGGTCCAGCTGACGTCGCCGAGAAAGATATAGCCCGCGCCATAGATGGTTTTGATCAGCTGCGGGTTCTTGGGGTCTTCGCGCAGCTTGGTGCGCAGCCGCGAGATGCGGACGTCCATGGCCCGGTCAAAGCTTTCGGAGGCCGCGCCGCCAAGGCTTTCTTGCATCTGCGTCCGGCTGATCAGGCGTTTGGGACTGTCGAGAAACAGGCGCAACACTTCGCCTTCGGCATGGGAAAACGGGGTTTCACCACCTGCGTCATCCTCAAGGATGTAACGGTCAAAATGCGCGGTCCAGCCGCTGAAGCTGGCTGTGTCACCGGCCTGGGGGGCGGGTTTGGTGTTGCGCAGGCGGGCGCGGATGCGAGCCACCACTTCGGCCGGGTCGAAAGGTTTGATGATGTAGTCATCTGCGCCCAACTCCAACCCCGTGACACGATCCTGCACCTGAGATCGGCCCGAAATGATGATCACGATTGCACCCTGTTCCAGCGCGAGGCGATGTACGAGGGTTAGTCCATCGGTGTCAGGCAAACTGAGGTCTACGAGGCAGACATCGGGGGTATGTTTGGCCAAAGCCGCCTCGAACGCGCGGGCGCGGCCAAAGCTGAGAGTTGCAAAACCAGCCTCTTCGAGCACGTCAACAAGCATGCGGCGGATCTCCGGCTCATCGTCCAGAATAGTGACAAGCGGTTTGGTCATTCGGCAGCAACCTCATTGGGGGTGATCAAGGCGGCCAGATCGGCAGCGGTGAAGGGTTTTTGCAGGACCGGTGCAAGGGTTTGCGCCTTGAGGAACAACGCGTGATCCTTGGGCAAAGAGGTCATCAAGATGAATGGCAGCTTGCGGTTCACCCGTTCTGCCAGATCAAGGCCCGTTGCCTCGCCGATCAGTTGGATGTCAGACAGTACCATGGCAATATCGGGCAGGTCGGCGAGCAAGGCCGTGGCCTCATCCGCGCTGGTGGCTTCGATCACCGAATGGCCAAGGCTCATTAACATATCACGGACGCCGGCGCGTAGATCGTCTTCGTCTTCGACCAGCAGGACCATGCCCGTGGTGGCATGAAGCGCCGGGCGGTAGGGCAGGCGCAGCACCACCTGCGCCCCGCCGCCCGTTCCATTGGACAGGCGCAGATCGCCCCCCGCGGATTTGGTCAGGTCATAGACCATCGACAGGCCCAGCCCCGATCCTTCACTGCCCTTGGTGGTGAAAAACGGATCAATGCCCTTCTCCAGTGCCTTGGCAGAAAACCCCGGCCCGCTGTCTTGCATCACCCATTCGATCCAGGTGTCGTGCACAATGCGCTGTGCGAGGGTGATATGTCCGCTTTTGCCGCAGGCGTCGCGGGCGTTCAGGATCAGGTTCAACAGGCTGTCCTGAACCATGCCTTTGTCCAGCAGAGCGAGGGTTTCTGGCGCTTCATCCAGCACCGTGAGGGTCATGCCATCGGGCAATGTGGGGGCGGCCAAGGTTTCAAAATCACGGAGAAAAAGGCTCAGATCAGTGGCCGTGGGGCGCAGGGCTCTGGGGCCGGTCACATCCGCAATCGCGCTGAGCAGGGCTCCGCCGCGCCGCGCCACAGCCAGAGTGCCTTCGATCAGTTCATCCGCGGCGCCGGGCATATCCGGCAATCGGCCAAGCCGGGATTGCAGGCCGAGGATAATGGTCAGAAGATTGGAAAAATCATGCGCCAGACCGGAGATCATTTGTGCGGCCAATTCCCGTTTGCGGGTTTGCTGCAGAGCAACGCGGGTTTGGGTTTCCTCGGTGATGTCCATCGACAGAATGTAGATGCCGCCACGGGTGTCAGGGGTAAAGGCGACACGGATGCGACGGGCGCTGTGATCGTCGGTAAATTCAAGCACAGATGGATCACCGGCATAGGCTTTGGCCAGCGATGGTGCAATGCGTTCATAGGCGGAATCTCCCAAAGCCTGACGACTGGTTAAGCCTATGATATTGCTAGGCCTTCCGGGGATAACTGACGACAATCTGCGGTTCGAATAGGTGTAGATGCCATCGGCGTTCACATGCGCAATATGGGCCGGCATCATCTCGGTGGTCAGGCGGGTGCGGGCTTCGCTTTCGGTGAGCTGACGCTTGGTTTCTTCAAGCGTTGTGATCATCGCCGCCAGTTCGCGGTTGGTCGCTGACAATTGTTCGGCATGGGCCAATACCTGATCGCTCAGGGCGTCGGACCGCGCCCGCAACAGCGCCTCTTGTTGCTTGGTGCGGGTGATGTCGGTGTAAACCGTGACCCAGCCGCCCTGAGGCAAAGGGGAGCCTTCCACGCTGATGGTGCGGCCATTGGCGCGGGTCCTTTCCATGTAATGCGGTTTGAAGGCGCGGGCCTGTTCGACCCGTTCGGTGACGAACTCCTCAAGATCCGAGACATGGCCATATTCGCCGCGTTTTGCCAGATGGCGGATCGTGTCTTCAAACGGGGCGCCGGGCGTGACCAGTGCATCGGGCAGATAGAACATCTGCTGAAACGGGGCATTGCAGACAACAAGGCGCAGATCGGAATCATAGATTGTCAGGGCCTGTACGATCAGGTTCAGCCCTGCGGAAGTCATCGCCTTGGTTTGTGCATCGCTCAGTGCCATTGTGCCCCCTGCCTTATCGCTAACACCCAAAACGGGCATGCGCCAAGGGTGCAAACAGGTCTTTTTGCTGTGTAACAATTCGTAAGGATTGAGAAAACTTCAGGAAAAAGTTGACCGTCAGTCTAATCCCAACATCCTTGTGAGGAAGAGAATCGCACAAGTGATCTGGCTCGCCAAAGTGGCGGGTATGGGAGGAATACAAATTGGCCAAGCCGCTGACGCGCGCCGACGGACCGCAGTCCGTTCCGGCGCTTTTGCAACGCAACGCAACGAAATTCGCGAATGCCCCGGCGTATCGCGAAAAGGAATATGGCATCTGGCAAAGCTGGACCTGGGCTGAAACCCACGAGGAGGTTCAGGCGCTTGCACTAGGGTTGATGAACCTTGGCGTGAACGAGGGTGACTTTGTCGCGGTGATCGGGCGCAACCGTCCGTATCTTTATTGGGCAATGGTCGCCGCCCAGATGGTCGGTGCCGTGCCTGTTCCGCTTTATCAGGACGCCAACGCCGAAGAGATGGCTTATGTTCTGGGGCATTGCGGCGCGCGGTTTGTGATCGTTGGTGATCAGGAACAGGTCGATAAGGTGATCGAAGTGCAGGAAGGTCTGCACCAGTTCGAACATCTGATTTACCTCGATCCGCGCGGCTTGCGCAAATATGACCACACGACATTGCACCAATACAGCCATGTGCAGGATCAGGGCCGCGCGGCCCATGACGAATACATCAAAGAACTGGAGCGCCGCACGGCCAAGCTGGATTATGACAGCACCGGCGTGATGCTTTATACCTCCGGCACCACCGGCAAGCCCAAGGGCGTTGTTCTGTCAAACCGCAACATCATTGAAACGGCGAAGTCTTCGTCTGAGTTTGATAACCTGCGTCAGACCGATGATATCCTGGCCTATCTGCCGATGGCCTGGGTGGGCGATTTCATTTTTTCCGTTGGTCAGGCGATGTGGACCGGCTTTTGCACGAACTGCCCGGAAAGCGCAGAAACGATGCATGTCGATCTGCGCGAGATTGGGCCGACCTACTACTTTGCTCCGCCGCGCGTGTTCGAGACCCAGCTGACCAACGTCATGATCCGCATGGAAGACGCCAGCCCCTTCAAAAAGCGCCTGTTTGATTATTTCATGGCCCATGCCCGCAAGGTTGGCCCCAGTATTCTGGATGGCAAACCCGTTGGCGGCTGGGATCGCCTGAAATATCAACTGGGCGAATTGTGCATCTATGGGCCGCTGAAAAACACGCTTGGCTTTAGCCGTGTGCGGGTTGGCTATACAGCGGGCGAGGCGATTGGCCCCGAGATTTTTGATTTCTACCGCTCGCTTGGGATCAACCTCAAACAGCTTTATGGTCAGACCGAAGCAACCGTGTTTATCACGGCGCAGCCCGATGGCGAAGTGCGCAGTGACACCGTTGGCGTGACCTGTCCGGGTGTCGAACTGAAGATCGCGGACAATGGAGAAGTGTTCTACCGGTCTCCGGGGGTGTTTGTGGAATACTACAAAAACGCCGAAAGCACGGCAGACACAAAAGACGCCGAAGGCTGGGTCGCGACGGGCGATGCGGGCTTTATCGAAGAGGGTTCCGGCCATCTACGGATCATCGACCGGGCCAAGGACGTGGGCCAGATGGCAGATGGATCGCTCTTTGCGCCGAAGTATGTAGAGAACAAACTCAAGTTCTTCCCGAATATTCTGGAGGCCGTGGTCTTTGGCAATGGCCGGGATGAATGCACTGCCTTCATCAACATTGACCTGACCGCCGTTGGCAACTGGGCCGAGCGCAACAACATCGGCTATGCTTCCTATCAGGAACTGGCGCGCCATCCGCAGGTGATGGACACGATCCAAAGCCATGTAGAAGAGGTTAACAAATCGGTGGCAGAGGACGCGATGCTGTCGGGCTGCCAAGTCCATCGGTTTGTGGTTCTGCACAAAGAACTGGACGCGGATGACGGCGAACTGACCCGGACCCGCAAGGTGCGCCGCCGTATCATCGAGGATAAGTTCCACGACATTATCACCGCGCTTTATGACGGGTCCAAATCCGTCAGCACCGAAACCGAAGTGACCTATGAGGATGGCCGTAAAGGCAGCATCAAGGCCACATTGGAAGTGCGTGAAGCCAAAGTGGCACCCGTGGCCCAAAAGATGGCTGCGGAATGACAGGGCAAACAAGGCCCGCATGGATGGAACGGCAAAGAATTGAACTCAGGGTAAAGGGGGGCGCGGTGTGAACGCAACTGCAGAAAGCTATACCACCGAAGACGGGCGCACGATCGGGCCTGTTGTGATGGAGATGAAGAACATCACCCTCCGTTTTGGCGGGGTGGAGGCGATTAAGGATATCTCCTTTGACATCCGCGAAGGCGAGATCCGTGCGATCATCGGCCCGAACGGCGCCGGCAAATCGTCAATGCTCAATGTGATCAGCGGCTTTTACGTCCCGCAGGAAGGCGAGGTCTGGTACAAAGGCAGCCGCCGTCCCGCGATGAAACCGTTTCAGGTTGCCGAGCAGGGCATCGCCCGCACGTTTCAGAACATCGCCCTGTTTGAAGGGATGTCGGTGCTCGACAATGTGATGACCGGCCGTTTGACCCATATGAACACTGGCCTGTTTGCCCAGTCCTTTTGGAAGGGCAAAGCCGAGCAGGAAGAGATCGCCAACCGCGAAGTCGCGGAAAAGATCATCGATTTCCTGGAAATTCAGGCGATCCGCAAAACGCCGGTTTCGCGTCTGTCCTACGGTTTGAAAAAACGTGTGGAACTGGCGCGGGCCTTGGCGGCGGAGCCATCGATCCTCCTGCTGGATGAGCCGATGGCAGGCATGAACGTCGAAGAAAAAGAGGACATGAGCCGCTTTATTCTGGATGTGAATGACGAATTTGGCACCACGATTGCCCTGATCGAACACGACATGGGCGTGGTGATGGACCTGTCCGACCGTGTGGTCGTGATGGATTACGGTAAGAAGATTGGCGACGGCACACCTGACGACGTGCGCAACAACCAAGACGTGATTGATGCCTATCTGGGGGTGGCCCATGACTGAGCATTTGATTGAAAAGGGAGCATTCTGATGCCCGAACAATTGGCTTTTACAATCGAAGTGTTCCTCAATGGCCTGATGGCCGGGGTTCTTTATGCGCTGGTCGCGCTGGGCTTTGTCCTGATCTACAAAGCGTCTGGCATTTTCAACTATGCCCAAGGGGTTATGGCGCTGTTTGCGGCGATGACGCTGGTCGGTATCCAGAACGGACAAGTGCCGTTCTCGCATCTGATCAATGCCATTCTGGGCACCGATGTGCACCATTTTGGCTGGCATGTGCATTCCGCCATCGCGATTATCATCACCGTTGCGGTGATGGTGCTGCTGGCGGTCTGCGTGCAGCGGTTCGTGTTCCGGCATCTGGTCGGGCAGGAACCCATCATCCTGTTCATGGCAACCATCGGTCTGGCGTATTTCCTTGAAGGGGTCGCCGATCTGATGTGGGGGTCTGAGATCAAGTCGCTGAACGTCTGTGCCGCAGAAGGGGCCTGCCTTCCACAGGGCCTGAACCTCTGGATTGACGAAACCACTTACAATGCGTTCGGCTACGGCTTCTTTATCGACAATCTCGATATCGTGGCGAGTGTTGTTGCGATTGTCCTCGTGATTGGTCTCGTGATGTTTGCCCAATACACCAAACAGGGCCGCGCCATGCGGGCCGTGGCGGATGATCACCAGGCGGCGTTGTCCGTGGGTGTATCGCTTAACTTTATCTGGATCCTGGTCTGGTCGCTGGCAGGTTTTGTCGCGCTGGTGGCGGGCATCATGTGGGGTGCAAAATCGGGCGTGCAGTTCTCGCTTTCGCTGATCGCGCTCAAGGCACTGCCGGTGCTGATGCTGGGCGGCTTTACCTCGATCCCCGGCGCAATTGTCGGTGGCTTGATCATCGGTGTGGGTGAAAAGCTCTTTGAATTCCTGATCGGCGCGCCCTTCCTTGGCGGTGCGACCGAGAACTGGTTTGCCTATATGCTGGCGCTCTTGTTCCTTGTCTTCCGGCCGCAGGGCCTCTTCGGGGAGAAGATCATTGAGCGTGTTTGAAAACACCACATCGCAGCAGCGGTGGGCGCAAACCCACCCGACCGAATACTTGAGAGGGAGCTTCTAAATGTTCTACCGTGAAGCCGGCGATTTCAACACGTCCTACGCCGAGGACCAGCAGACATTCCCGATCAAATTTGACCGCTACCGGTACTATGTGGTGCTGTTTATCGCGATCTTTGTGATCCCGTTCATCATCAACGATTACTGGGCAAACTCGTTCCTGTTGCCGTTCCTGATCTACGCAATTGCGGCCATCGGCCTCAACATCCTTGTGGGGTATTGCGGTCAGGTCTCGCTTGGCACCGGTGGATTCATGGCGGTGGGCGCATATGCCTGTTACAAGCTGATGACGGCGATGCCCGATGTCAGCATGTTCATCCACGTTCTGCTTGCGGGGCTGATCACAGCCGCAGTGGGGGTTCTGTTTGGCCTGCCATCGCTGCGGATCAAAGGGTTCTACCTTGCGGTGGCGACACTGGCGGCACAGTTCTTTCTGGTCTGGCTCTTCAACCGTGTGCCGTGGTTCTACAACTACTCTGCCTCTGGCCAGATCAACGCACCTGAGCGTGACACCTTTGGCATCCTGATCACTGGCCCCAATACCGAGGCCTGGGCGACCTATATGTTCTGCCTGATCTTCACCATCGCATCGGCGCTGGTGGCACGGAACCTGACGCGCGGCTCTGTCGGGCGCAAGTGGATGGCGATCCGCGATATGGACATCGCCGCCGAAATCATCGGGGTGAACCCGCTGCGGGCCAAACTGACGGCTTTTGCGGTGTCCTCGTTCTTTATCGGTATCTCGGGCGCGCTGTTCTTTGCGATCTATCTGGGCGCCGTGGAAGTTGGCGAAGCCTTCGGCATCACCAAATCTTTCCTCGTGCTCTTCATGATCATCATCGGCGGTCTTGGCTCCATCTTCGGTTCTTTTGCTGGCGCGGCCTTCCTTGTGTTGTTGCCGGTGCTGTTGAAAATTGTCGGCGTGGATTGGCTGGGATGGCCCACGGATATCGTCGCACACTTGCAGCTTGTTATCGTGGGTGGTCTGATCGTTGTATTCCTGATCGCGGAACCACATGGCCTGGCACAACTGTGGCGCGTGGCCAAAGAGAAATTGAGATTGTGGCCCTTCCCGCACTAGGGAAGGCCATGGGAAGACGACGGGGCGAACCCCGTCGATGGCGGGGTGACCCCCGCCCTACGGAAATCGGATAATATCCAAGGGAGGAAACACCGATGAAATATAAACTAGGTACACTGGCCGTTGCAGGCCTGATGGCGGCAAGCCCGGTCATGGCGGATCTCGTATTCCCAAGCCTGAGCTATCGGACCGGCCCATACGCCGCTGGCGGTATCCCGTTCGCTGATGGCTATGCGGATTATTTCACCATGCTGAACGCCCGTGACGGCGGCATCGGCGGCGTGATGGCCAAGGTGATCGAATGTGAAACCGGCTATAACACCGAAAAAGGTGTGGAATGCTACGAATCCACCAAGGGCGAAGGCGCTTTGGTGTATCAACCGCTCTCCACAGGTATCACCTACCAGCTGATCCCAAAGACCACGGCTGACAATATCCCGATGCACACCATGGGCTATGGCCGGACGTCTGCTGCAAACGGCAAAGTGTTCAGCCACACGTTCAACTACCCAGCGAACTACTGGAACGGTGCTTCCGGCGCGATCAACTATCTGCTGAGCGAGAACGGTGGTGATCTGAATGGCAAAAAAATTGCTCTGGTCTATCACAACTCCGCCTACGGCAAAGAGCCGATCCGCACACTGCAGGAACTGTCCGCCAAGCACGGCTTTGAATTCAAGGAAGTGCCTGTTGACCACCCCGGTCAGGAACAGAAATCCCAGTGGCTGCAAATCCGCCGCGACAAGCCTGATTACGTGATCATGTACGGCTGGGGCGTGATGAACCAGGTTGCGGTTCAAGAAGCGGCCAACATCCGGTTCCCAATGGAAAACTTCATTGGCATCTGGTGGTCCGGTTCCGAGAACGACGTTCTTGCAGCGGGCGACAAGGCCGACGGCTACAAGGCTCTGACATTCCACGGCGTTGGCGATGACTTCCCGGTGTTTGACGACATCAAAAAACACGTTGTCGATGCAGGCAAAGCGGCCGGTGCGGGCGATCAGATCGGTACCGTCCTGTACAACCGTGGCCTCTATGCCGCGATGCTGGCAGCCGAAGCGGCAAAAACCGCGCAGGAAATTCACGGCACCGCCGACATCACCCCAGCGATGATGCGCGATGGCATGGAAAACCTGGAGATCACAGAAGCGAAAATGGCCGACCTCGGTATGCCAAACTTTGGTCCATCCTTCAGCGTGTCCTGTGAAAACCACGGTGGTCCGGGCCTGATCGGCATGACCCAGTGGGACGCGACCGCAAAGGAGTGGAAGCTGATCTCTGAGTTCTCCGAAACAGACATGTCCGTGATCCAGCCGTTGATCGACGAGGATTCGGGTGCCTATGCATCCGAGAACAACATCGAAGCGGGTTGTAAGTAACCGTTTCCCTCTGGCCGCAGCACCCGTTGCGGCCAGAGATCCCACGATTTTTATGAAGGGTTTGCCCCATGCTGGATGCTGCCAATACCGCCGAGACTCAGGTCGATAACGTCCTTGAAGTCAACAATATCGAGGTGATCTACAATCACGTGATCCTTGTGTTGAAAGGCGTGAGCCTGAACGTGCCCAAGGGTGGCATCACTGCCTTGCTCGGTGGCAATGGCGCGGGCAAAACCACGACGCTGAAAGCGATCTCGGGTTTGCTGGCCTCTGAGCGTGGTGAAGTGACCAAGGGGTCAATCAAATACCGCGGCCTCGATATTCAGGACGCAGATCCCGCTGAAACCGTGAAAAAGGGTGTCGTGCAGGTGATGGAAGGCCGTCACTGCTTTGAGCACCTGACCATTGAAGAGAATCTGATGACGGGTGCCTATACCCGCACCGACGGAAAAGCCGCCATCGCCGCAGATCTCGAAATGGTTTACAACTATTTCCCCCGCTTGAAAGAGCGCCGCAAAAGTCAGGCGGGCTATACCTCAGGCGGCGAACAGCAGATGTGCGCCGTGGGCCGCGCCTTGATGAGCCGCCCCGAGACCATTTTGCTGGACGAGCCATCCATGGGTCTTGCGCCGCAGTTGGTGGAACAGATCTTTGAGATCGTCAAAGCGATCAACGAAAAGGAAGGCGTGACTTTCCTTCTTGCGGAACAGAACACCAACGTTGCCCTGCGCTACGCCCACTATGGCTACATCCTTGAATCGGGCCGTGTGGTGATGGACGGCCCCGCCGCCGACCTGCGTGAGAACAAGGACGTTAAAGAATTTTATCTGGGAATGTCCGATGAGGGGCGCAAATCCTTCCGCGACGTGCGCAGCTATCGCCGCCGCAAGCGTTGGCTCAGCTAAACCCATCCCAAGACCGATTTTATTGCAATTTTAACCGGGGTAGATGCCATGGCCAGCACCTCTTTCTTTGACGAACAGGAAACGCGCAGCGCCGACCAGCGCGCGGCGGAGCAATCCGCGCTTTTGCGCAGCCGTCTTGCGGCCATAACCGAAGCCCCGGCTGAATGGCGCGAGGCCGCCGCAACCGTACAAACTGCAGCAGATCTTGTGGCGCTGCCAGTGCTGCGCAAATCCGATCTGTCCGGTTGGCAAAAGCAAAATCCACCCTTTGGCGGTATCGCGGTCAACAATGTCACCCATGTGTTCCAATCCCCCGGTCCGATTTACGAGCCCGGCAGCACCAGTGTGGCCGATTTCTGGCGCATGGGCCGGTTTCTTCATGCGGCCGGATTTGGCACAGGTGACATCGTGCAGAACTGTTTCGGCTATCACCTGACCCCGGCAGGCCATATGTTTGAAAGCGGTGCGCGGGCAGTGGGTGCAAGGGTACTGCCTGCGGGCACCGGCCAGACCGAACTGCAGGTCCGTGCGGCGGTTGACATTGGCACCACCGGCTATGCGGGTACGCCCGATTACCTGAAGATCATTCTCGAAAAAGCAGATGAGATGGGCGAAACGCTCAAGATCACCAAGGCCGCCGTGGGCGGCGGGGCGTTGTTCCCATCCCTGCGCAGCTATTACATCGATCGCGGTATCGCCTGTTTGCAGTGTTATGCCACCGCTGATCTGGGCAACATTGCCTATGAGACCCCCGCGATGGAAGGCATGATCGTCGATGAAGGCGTGATCGTGGAGATTGTAACGCCCGGCACCGGTGATCCTGTCGCCCCGGGCGAAGTGGGCGAGGTCGTTGTGACCTCCCTGAACCCCGATTATCCGCTGATCCGTTTCGCCACAGGCGATCTCAGCGCGGCCATGGAAGGCACATCGCCTTGCGGGCGCACCAATATGCGGATCAAGGGCTGGATGGGCCGCGCCGACCAAACGACCAAGATAAAGGGCATGTTTGTCCGCCCCGAACAGGTGGCCGAGCTGGTCGCCCACCACGCCGAGGTCGCGAAGGCCCGTGTCGTGGCCAGCCGTGCAGGGGAAACCGACGTGATGACCGTCCAGATCGAAGCGGACGGCGGTGATGCGGATGCATATGCCCAATCGGTTCAGCAATTGCTCAAGCTCAAGGGCAAGATCGAAGTGGTCGCTCCCGGCAGCCTGCCTAGGGACGGGTTGGTGATCGAGGATCAGCGCAGCTACGACTAAACCCGTGCCATCTGGTGCCGCCGCACTGGTATTCCTGAGCAGAATCGTCGAAATAGGGGCATGACCCTGAACCCGACACAAACAGCAGCCAGAACCGCCCCGCGTGACGGGATACGGGTGCTTTCGTTTGTGTCCGTACTGGTGGCCGTGATCTGCGCTTTGCCGATGCTGGCGGTCCTGATTGCCGCGCTGAGCGGCGGCACGGATACGGTGGCGCATCTGATCGACACCGTTCTGGGCCGCTATGCGGCGACCACGCTGTTGCTGGTTCTTCTGGTGTCGATCGGGACATTTGCCATTGGCGTAGGGGCGGCGTGGCTTGTGACAATGACCCGTTTTCCAGCTGTGAAAATCCTTGAGATTGCGCTGGTTCTGCCCTTGGCCTTTCCGGCCTATGTGCTGGCCTATGCCTACACCCATGTGCTGGATCACCCTGGTATTGTCCAAGCGAGCTTGCGCGATCTGACGGGCTGGGGGCCGCGCGATTATTGGTTTCCCGAAATCAGATCACTGGGCGGTGCGGCGGCGATGCTGGTGCTTGTCCTTTATCCTTATGTTTACCTGTTGGCCCGCGCCGCGTTTCTGCAGCAAAGTGGCACAACCTTTTTGGCGGCTCGCGCCTTGGGGTCCAGCGCATGGGCCGCGTTTTTCAAGGTCAGCCTGCCCTTGGCCCGACCTGCCATCGCAGGCGGTGTGTTGTTGGCGGTGATGGAGACGATCGCGGATTTTGGCACTGTCGCCTATTTCGGGGTGCAGACCTTTGCCACCGGCATCTACACCTCCTGGTTTTCGATGTTCGACAGAGCCGGGGCGGCGCAACTGGCGCTTTGCTTGCTCAGCTTTGCATTGCTGCTGGCGCTGCTGGAACGCATCCAACGGGGGCGGGCCAAATACCACGATCCGTCCCGCCGCAGTCAGGCGATGCCACCCATTCAACTCAAGGGCTGGGGCGCGGCGGCCGCTATGATTGTTTGCGGTATTCCGGTGGTCTTTGGCGCGGTACTGCCAATTGCCGTTCTGTTGGTGATGGGACTGGGATCAGAGCAAAATCTGTTCAGCCCGCGTTATCTGGGGTTCATCCAGAATTCTGTCACACTGGCGGGGATCGCTGCGGTTGTAACGGTCTGCGCGGCAATCTCTGTCGGGTTCTTTCAACGCCTTCGACCGGGGCGTCTGTCCAACGGATCGGCCTATGTGGCGCGGCTGGGATATGCTGTGCCGGGGGGCGTGATCGCGGTGGGACTGCTGGTGCCTTTTGCGGCCTTTGACAATGTTTTTGATGCCTGGATGCGGGCGACCTTTGACATCTCGACAGGGTTGCTCATCACCGGATCAATCTGGCTGTTGATCGCGGCCTATCTGGTGCGTTTTCTCGCGGCGGCGCTTGGCGCTTATGAGGGCGGACAGGCAATGGTGCATGCCAATATGGACGCCGCCGCACGGTCATTGGGGCAAACTCCGCTTGGCACCCTGCGGCGGGTGCATCTTCCGATCCTTGCGCCGAGCCTGCTGACGGCGTTGCTGATCGTCTTTGTTGATGTGATGAAAGAACTGCCAGCGACCCTGATCATGCGGCCCTTCAACTATGACACATTGGCGGTGCAGGCCTACCGGCTGGCCAGTGATGAGCGCCTTGAAGGGGCGGCGGTGCCGTCACTGGTGATTGTTGCGATGGGCCTGCTGCCGGTGATCCTGATTTGCCGTCAAGTCGGACGCAAACGTTAACCGGCCAAACCGGCTTTCCAGTCTGCGCGGGTGATCCGCCAGCATTGCCAGACACCCGATTTGCCGCCCATTGTCAGCTTTGCATCACAGACCCACTTTGCCCCGAGTTTCGCAGTGGCCCGCTGCGAGCGAATGTTACCGGGATCAATGTGCAGCCAGACCTCATCCACCACGTCAAAGGCATGGGCAAACATCAGCGCTTTCATCGCGTGGTTGGTGCCGTCGCCCCAATGGTCCCTCCCCAGGAAAGTATAACCGATCGACACGCTTCCGGGATGGTCAGGCGCCTCGTAATAGCGTGAGCATCCGATCACCCGTCCACTGCTGCGCTCAGTCACGGCCAAAGTGCCGCCACTGGCCAGCAAACTGTCGAAATATGGGTCAAAAACCGCCTGTTCATGGCGGGTCTTGGCGGGATGTCCGGCCCAGATCGCAGGATCGCTGGCCGCTGCGAACAATGGCTCACGGTCATCTGCGGTCAGAGGGCGCAGGCAGAGGTCATCGTCTTGCAGCGTCGGTTGCGGATCAAATTTCGGGTGCATAGCAGGCTCAACCATAAAAAAGGGGCAGACCAAAGGTCCGCCCCAGAAGGTGATTGAAACCGATCACAGGGTCCAATGATTTTTTGGACTTATTCCCAACCCACTGTGTTAAAGATCTTTTGCGCGGTCGGAATGTTCTCTGCCACATCGGACAGATTCACGTCGTCCGCTTTGAACTCACCCAGTTGTTTCACTGAATCGGCCAGTTCCACACCCGCAACTGTCGGGTATTCGTCGTTGCCGTTGGAGAAATAAACCTGCGCGGAGTCGGATGCGAGGTATTCAAGGAACTTGATCGCGTTCTCCTTGTTCGGCGCATGGGCAGCCACACCGCCCCCCGAGAGGTTCATATGTGCGCCATTTCCGTCCTGATCGGGAAAGACCACGCCAATCTTGTCGATGTCTGCGCTGACGCCTTTGACGTCTTTGCGGATCGCGCGGGCAAAATAATAGGTGTTGGAAACAGCAATTCCGCATTCGCCGGAGACGATGCCACGCAATTGGTCGGTGTCGCCACCCTGCGGTGCGCGAGCCATGTTGTCCACGACGCCCTGCGCCCACGCGGTCGCTTTCTCTTCGCCCTCATGGGTGACGATGGAGGCCAGCAGGGTCTGGTTGTAAGTGTTGGTCGAAGACCGGATGCAGACCTGGCCTTTGTAGGCTGGGTCGGCCAGATCCATGTAGGTCGCCGGCGGGTTTGTGACCCCGGCCTTGTCATAAAAGATGATCCGGCCGCGCTGCGAGAAACCGTACCACTGGTTGTCGTCGTCCTGCAGATTTGCGGGGATCTTGGCTTCCAGCGTCGCGCTGTCGATGGCTTGCAACAGACCCATATCCTTGGCGCGTTTCAGGCGGCTGGTGTCGACAGTCAGCAAAAGATCGGCAGGAGAATTCGCACCCTCGGCCTGCATCCGTGCCAGCAATTCGTCAGCCTTGCCTTCGATACGGTTGATGGTGATGCCGGTCTGTTCGGTGAAATCGGAGTACAGCCGTTCATCGGTGTCATAATGGCGCGACGAATAGAGGTTCAGCTCGCCATCGGCCAAAGCGGGAAGCGCCAGCGCGATCAGCGCGGCAGCAGATGTTGTTGTCTTGAAGAGGGTCATAGTGGTTTTCCATACTGTCCAGAATTTCCTGACTGAAACAGTAAGAAACAGATTCCCCTGCAGAGCGCAAGGCATTCCTGATAGTTTTTGTTGGAAAAGGCGCCCTGCCGCCAAAACGGCAGGGCAGGGGATCAGCTTTGATCGCCAATCTTGTCCTGGGTCTTGGTCTCGAAATCAGATGCATCGTGGCGTTCGTGCAGCTGCATGGACAGATCATCGCCAAAGGCCCGGTTCACCATCCGCCCGCGCGTGACCGCAGGCCGGGCGTCGATGGCCTCGGCCCAACGCAGCACGTTTTTGTAGGTCGCCACATCCAGAAATTCTGCCGCGCTGTACAGCCGACCCAGAACCAACTGCCCATACCATGACCAGATCGCCATATCGGCAATGGAGTACTCGCCGCCAAAATATTCGTTCTCAGCCAGATGGCGGTCCATCACATCCAGCTGGCGCTTTGTTTCCATCGCAAAGCGGTTGATCGGATATTCGAATTTCTCTGGCGCGTAGGCGTAGAAATGGCCAAAGCCGCCGCCCAGATACGGCGCGCTGCCCATCTGCCAGAACAGCCAGCTTAGCGCCTCTGTCCGTTGTGCGGGATTGGTGGGCAAGAACGCCCCGAACTTTTCCGCCAAGTACAGAAGGATCGCACCGGATTCGAACACCCGTTGCGGCGCATCGCCGGAACGGTCCATCAGGGCGGGGATTTTTGAGTTGGGGTTCACCTCCACGAAGCCGGAGCCGAATTGATCGCCCTCGCCGATATTGACCAGCCACGCGTCATATTCCGCGCCCGTGTGGCCCGCCGCCAGCAGCTCTTCGAGCATCACGGTGACTTTGACGCCATTGGGTGTGGCAAGTGAATAAAGCTGAAAGGGATGCTTGCCCACAGGCAGTTCTTTGTCATGGGTGGCCCCGGCTATGGGGCGGTTGATGCTGGCAAAACGTCCGCCGCTTTCTGCGTCCCAGGTCCAGACTTTGGGGGGTGTGTATTCGGTGCTGTCGGCCATTTGTTTTCCTCTTTTGGTTCTGCGGCACGTCCTGCACCGTCTGTCACAGTGCAAGGTAGTCGGATCGTGGCGAGCCACAAGTGGCGCGGTCAAATTGCTTTGGCGCCTACAATATGTGCAATTGTGCTGAACCAACGGAGGGCAAAAGATGAAACGGCGGTTTATTCAATGTGATGTGTTCAGCGATACGGCACTGCGCGGCAACGGGCTTGCGGTGGTCTTGGATGGCGCAGGGCTGAGCGATGCGCAGATGATGCAATTCGCGATCTGGACCAATCAGGCCGAGACAACCTTTCTGGTGCCACCTCAACATTCAGATGCCGACTACGGCGTGCGAATCTTCTCGCCCAGCCGCGAGATGGATTTTGCCGGCCACCCGACCTTGGGCAGCTGTGCCGCGTGGTTGCATGCCGGTGGCGTGCCTAAGGTTGCCGGACGCGTTATGCAGGAATGCGCAATCGGTCTGGTCGAGATTGATTTGTCCGGCACGGTCCCGGCCTTCGTGGCCCCGCCAACCCAGATTGATGAAGCGGACCTGGCCGAGCGGGATCGGATCGCCGCCGCTTTGGGCCTGAGCGATGCGGATATTGCCGCTTCGGCGCGGGTGAACAATGGCGCGGCATTTAACCTGATCGAATTGCGCAGCGCAGAGCGGGTGTTGTCATTGGATGCCCGCGCGGTGTCCGCCCCGGAGTTTCGCGGTGTGGCGGTGCTTGGGAAGCATCCGGGTGGTGCCTATGCACACTACGAATCCCGCAACCTGACACCGGCCTCCCTGATGGCCGAAGATCCGATTACCGGCTCCATGAATGCGGCGATTGCGGTCTGGCTCAAATCGCAAGGGCGGCTGGCGGATGATATTGTCATCGCCCAAGGCACCGCCATCGGACGAAATGGTCGGGTGTTCGTCAGCAACCGTGGCGCGGATGTGATGATTGGCGGGGCCACAACAATCGTGATCGAAGGGACGGTCGAAATCTAAGGTTTCGATCCTGACGCCTGAAATAGCAAAAGGCTGCCCCGAAAAAGGCAGCCTTTTGAATAGCTCTGACTGTTGCCAGTCTACCGATCAAATTAACCCTGACGGGCTTTGAACCGGCGCTGTGTCTTGTTGATCACGTAAACGCGGCCTTTGCGACGCACAACGCGGCAATCACGGTGCCGGTTTTTCAGCGAGCGGAGCGAATTGCGAACTTTCATAGTCCTTATCCTTCCATCTGTGGCCCCGCCTTCCTTTTGAAAAGAAGGACCAGCGCCGGGTTACGGACGGCCCCCGAAAGGACCAGTGAAACAGGTGGTGGGCGATACTGGGATCGAACCAGTGACCCCTTCGATGTCAACGAAGTGCTCTACCGCTGAGCTAATCACCCACTTAATCAGCGTGTTATCCCATGCCCCAAACAAAAACGGGGCGCGAAATGACGCGCCGGTTGGGGTGCTATAAAAGGAGTCGGAGCTTTGTTCAAGGGCTTTTGGTAATTCAAATTTATGCGCTATGAAGAGGGGGAAAGGGGCGCATATGTCCAAGACCGCTTATGATGTTCTGCACCCGGTGCGCAACCGGTCTTGTGTTGTCTTCGCCTCGCCGCATTCGGGGCGGAATTATACCCCTGATTTTCTAGAGCAAACCGTGCTGGATGCCCATTTGATCCGGTCATCGGAAGATGCTTATGTGGATCAACTCTTTGATTCTGTGGTGGAATTTGGCGCGCCTTTCCTGATGGCCGGTGCGCCGCGGGCCTATCTTGACCTGAATCGGTCTTGTGAAGAACTGGATCCCGCCTTGATCGAAGGGGTCCGCCGTCAGGGGCACAATCCACGTGTGGCCTCGGGCCTTGGGGTGATTCCACGCGTGGTCGCCAATGGCCGTGCGATTTATCATGGCAAGATCAGCCATGCCGACGCCGCCGACCGCATTGAACGTTTGTGGCGGCCCTACCACAACCAATTGCAAAATCTGCTGGATGTTGCCCAACAGCGTCACGGCCAAGCAATCTTGATCGACTGCCATTCCATGCCGCATGAGGCAATGGACGGTATTGCGCGGGCCGGTGTCCGGCGCCCTGATGTTGTTATTGGTGACCGGTTTGGCGCTTCGGCGGCGGGCGGGGTTGTGGACCGCGTTGAATCGGCGTTCCTGTCCGCGGGTTTCACAGTCACCCGCAACACGCCATTTGCGGGGGCCTACATCACCCAGGCCTATGGACGCCCCTCCCGCAACCAGCACGCCGTGCAGATCGAACTGGACCGATCGCTCTATCTTGACGAGGCCAAGATCGAGCTCAACGGGAACTTTGACGCGGTCAAAGCAGCCCTGCGGCAGGTCGTGGCCGAGGTGGCCGCGATTGGCCAAGGACGGGTGCCATTGGCCGCAGAATAACGTTCATGCGGAGCCAAGCCGCATTATGCCGATCCCCACGAACAACACTGCAACGCCCGAGGTGACGGTACGGATCTGATTCCATACCTGCCATTGCGTCGAATATTCGGCCCAGATGATACGCGCGGCCTCAATGTCTTGCGGCACCGCGACGCCTGCCAATGCCTCGTTCATGGGGATGTTGAACGCGGCTGTCAAAGCCACGGCCAAGACCGCGACCATGACCCCCGCCAACCCGAACCACAGTGCTGCACCGCTTTGTTTTTCGCGCAATATGACAAAGGCTGTGAGCAGCAGAACTGGTGCTGTGCCAAAAAACGCAGGCGCAAACACCGCATTGCGCACAGAGGCATTCATCGCCTGCATTGCGGCAATAGCCACGCGCGGATCGGCCGTATCCAGCCCCCACATGGTTGAGCAAACCCAAGCATAGAAAAAACCAAAAAGAGCCGCAGACAGCAGCAAACTGAGCAGAGCGAGGGGGCGAATGAGCGAAGGCATATCGATCTCCTATATCCGTACGTATGTGTACGTCTTTACATATCCGTATTGATATGTACGGTATGAAGTCAAGAGGGGAGCCAAAAATTGCGGGACGAGAAAAAACAACAGCGCCGCCGGGAGATCGAGGCCGCAGCCTATGACCTGTTGGCGCTGCATGGCTATGACGGCACATCTATGTTGGCTGTTGCCAAGGCCGCAAAGGCGTCAAACGAAACGATGTATCGGTGGTACGGAGATAAGAACGGGTTGTTTGAAAGCATGGTCCGCGCCAATGCCGCTGCGGTACGCAATGGGTTGCAAGCTTTGGTCGATGACGGCTTGCCTCCCTTGGAGGTATTGCACCGCATGGCCCCGGTTTTGCTGGGCATGTTGTTGGGAGACAAGGCCATCGCGCTCAATCGAGCGGCAGCTGCGGATGCGACCGGGGATCTGGGGCGGGTTATCGCCACCTGCGGGCGCGATGAGGTATTGCCGCTGATTAAGGGTGTCTTGGTCGCGGCTATTCAACAGGGGTTGTTACAGCCCCCCGCACAGGGAGAGATTGGCAGTTTGTTCATGAACCTGCTGGTCGGAGATCAGCAAATGCGCCGCGCGATTGGGGTGCTGCCCGCCCCGACCGCCGAAGACGTCACGCATCAGGCCGATCAGGCAATGTCACACCTGTTGCAGCTTTGCCGCCCTAGCGCAGCGCCCGTCCCTTGACGATGGCCTTGCTGCCGAACCGGTCACGGATCTGGTCCGTCGCCCGCTCTGCCTGACTGCGCCTGACAGCATCGGGGTCCAGCAAATCACCGGCCAAGTCGGCCCCTTCTGCCGGGCTGAGATCGGATATACCGCAACCGATCAGGCGGAATGGCCCTTGATCGTCCAATTGGTCAAACAGGGCGCGGGCGTGGCGATAGATGCGATCTGCCAATTGGGTCGGATCATGAAGCGACACGCGCCGGGTCAGCGTTTTGAAGTCGGACCGTTTGATCTTGAGCGTGACAATGCGGCCTGCCAGATCCTTGGCCTTGGCACGATCGGCGACCTGTTCAGAGAGCCGCCACAGATGGCCGTCCAGAATATCCGCATTGCCGGTGTCTTCAAAAAATGTGGTTTCCTTGCTGATGGATTTGACAGGCTCATGCGCCGAAACGCGCCGCCTGTCCTGGCCTCGCGCCAGGTGCCAAAGCCGTTCACCCATGCCTCCGAACCGGGCAACCAAGTCGGTCTTTTCCCAGCGCAGCAGATCCGAAAAGGTGCGAATGCCCGCTTTGTCCAGCGCGCCCTGCGTGACGGCGCCAACGCCCCAGATCAGTTTGACCGACTTGTCGCGTAGAAAATCGCCGGTTTCCGCCGCGCCGATCACCGAAAATCCATGAGGCTTGTCCAGATCAGAGGCGACTTTGGCCAGAAATTTGTTATGGCTGAGGCCAATGGATCCGGTCAGGCCAAGTTCATTTTTCATCCGGCGCACCAACCCGGCCAACATCACTGCTGGCGGTGCGCCATGCAGGCGGGCGGTGCCGGTCATATCCAGAAACGCCTCATCCAGTGACAGAGGCTCAATAGCGGGGGTCAACTCCTCCATCATGGCGCGGATCGCGCGAGAGGCCTCAACATAAGCGTCCATTCTTGGCTTGATGATCACGGCCTCCGGGCACAGCTTGAGCGCCTGAAACATCGGCATTGCCGAACGCACCCCGCGAATCCGCGCAACATAGCAAGCCGTCGAAACCACGCCGCGTCGGCCACCGCCAATGATCACCGGTTTGCCGTTCAGCTCGGGATTGTCACGCTTTTCAACAGAGGCATAGAAGGCATCACAGTCCATATGTGCTATGGAAAGGGTCTCAAGCTCGTCATGCACCAGAACACGCGGGCTGCCGCAGGAGGGGCAGCGCCGGGCAGGGGCGATTTGAGACAGGCAATCACGGCAAAGGGCGGCCATGGTCAGACACCGTGGGCTGAGGTTTCGAAGGTGAGTTTACCCAATGGGAGCACAGATGAACATGGCCGATGAGCAGGCATTTGGAGGGGCAAAGGTCTGCCTCTTTATAGGGGCTAATCTGGCCGTAATCTTACGCGACGATTTGCCGGATTTGCCCTATCCCAATCACTGGGATTTTCCCGGCGGTGGCCGCGAAGGCAATGAGACAGCTTTTGAATGCGCACGCCGGGAATGCCTTGAGGAATTGGGCCTGCAGATCACACCGGCATCGGTGCTATGGAAACGCGCCTATCGGTCGGGTGGGACGGTCAATTGGCTGTTTGTTGTGGGTGCCCCTGCGGAAGCTTCACAAGATGTAGTGTTTGGTGATGAAGGGCAGCGATGGACGTTGATGGATCCACAGGTATTCTTGTCCCACCCCATGGCAGTGCCACGGTTTCAGGATCGGCTTCGAGATTACTTTGAGGAAAGTGAAGATAGGGGCAAATAGAAAGCCCCCCGCTGCGTGTAGCGGGGGGGAGGTGACGAACATCAGGAAGAACCAGTTCGTCGGGGAGTATCACCTGCTACAAACCTACCATATTTGGGCAATTCGACATAGGATGTTGAACTGTGATCAGACGGGCTAGATCAGCTATGTTGTGAATTTGTTACAGTCTGTGGTTGAACTTTGATTTCAGTGGGAAATCTCGGACAGGATCGCCTCGGCTGCCGTGCGCGGGGCGTCGGATTGCCAGATCGGACGGCCCACAACGATATGATCTGCACCGTCCGCGATGGCCTGCGCCGGGGTTGCGACACGTTTTTGATCGCCGAGTGCCGCGCCAGCAGGCCGCACGCCGGGGGTCACGATCAGCCGGCCTTTTGCCTCCGGCAAGGCGCGGATCATGGCCGCCTCTTGGGGGGAAGCAATGACGCCATCCGCGCCCGCATCAAATGCACGTCCCGCGCGGGTGCTGACCAAATCAGGCAAATCACCCTGCTGTATCAGCGCCGCATCAAGGTCGGCGCGGTCCAGCGAAGTCAGGATCGTGACCGCGAGAATTTTCATATCACTGCCCGCGGCGCCCTGTTTGGCGGCACGCACCACATGCGGATCGCCATGCACGGTCAGAAAGTCGAGATCAAACTGTGCCAATCCCCGTACTGCGGCCTCTACCGTGGCGCCAATGTCGAACAACTTCATGTCCAGAAAAATCCGCTTGCCGTGTTCCTGCTTTAACTCATTGGCCAGCGCCAAACCGCCACCGCATAGCATCCCCAAACCGATCTTAAAAAACCCCACCGCATCCCCAATCTTTTGGGCAAGCTCAAGGCCCGCATGGGCATGTGGTACATCAAGGGCAACAATCAGGCGGTCGTCGGTCATGGCAAGGCTCCGGGCAAAGTGCAAACGGCCCTGACCTACGCTGTTGAGCGGGTCAAGTCCACTGATGATGTGCTGTTCAGGCCAAGGCAAAAAAAACCCGGCCATGCGGGGGGAGCATGAACCGGGTCAGTATCAGAGACAATGCAGGCAGCAGAGGTCTCTGGGGTGCAGGAACGCGGGGACAGAACGCGCGAACCTGCACCGAGGCTATGGGGGAGGCAGAACCCCCACAGAAACTTATGCCGCGTTGCGCTGTTCGCCGTTGATCAGCGTTTCCAACCAACGCACCGGATCGAACCGGGACCGCGGGGCACGTTGTTGCGGTGCAAAGCGGCGCATTTGCGAATGCAAGCCGCCACGTTTCGCGTGGCGGCGCAGGGCTTGGGTGCGCAGGCCATTGGCTGCGTCCTCAAAAGACATCGAAATCGGCGCCTCAATGGAACAGGCGTATTTGCGTGCGCCATTTTCGCCGTAAACCGTGACGCAAGCCTCAAAGCTTTGATTGGCGGCGTTGTAGATAACGTCGGTCAATTTGATCGGGCTGGTCTGCATGTTGGTCTCCTTGCGGGGTCCTGTTTGGTTTGGTGTCGTCATCATGTGTCTCAGTTAACAACGCGGAACATTGCGGTTTAGTTTCATTTCCCAATGCATTCACCTTACAAAGAGCCGAGTACAGTGACTTGCATACCTTCGATTTGGGGGTGGTTCCGCGCCAAAACAAGGGGGAACAAAACACGCTGTGCATCACAAAAAGAGGAGGTTGGCGGAATTCCGCACAAAAACTGCGGTGGGCGCAGGACAAAAAAACGACCACCACCGCCTTGAACAGGTTCCTCCAGTCCCCAAATTAGAACCGAGGCCCAATAGGGTGTGTGCCGCCGGGCGGGCATATCCATCGACGGGCGCTTAACAAGAAGGAGAACACCATGGACTTGAGCAAGTTCACGGAGCGGTCGCGCGGTTTCATTCAGGCAGCGCAGACTATAGCGACACGGGACAACCACCAACGGTTGACCCCCGAACACATTCTAAAAGCATTGCTGGACGACGATCAGGGGCTTGCTGCCAACCTGATTGCTGCATCTGGCGGTGATCTGGGCCGCGTGACAGATGCGCTGGCGTTGGCACTGGGCAAAATGCCGAAAGTCAGCGGCGATGCCGCGCAGGTCTATCTTGATAATGCCACAACCAAAGTCTTGGATGAGGCTGCCGCGCTGGCCAAGAAGGCCGGTGACAGCTTTGTTCCGGTTGAGCGTATCTTGATGGCGCTGTGCATGGTCAAATCCGGCGCAAAAACCGCGTTGGAGGCTGGAAAGGTAACTGCGCAAGGGCTGAACGCTGCCATTAATGATGTTCGTAAAGGGCGCACGGCCGATACGGCCAGTGCCGAAGATGGTTATGACGCATTGAAGAAATACAGCCTTGATCTTACGGCCCGCGCTGAAGCGGGAAAAATTGATCCCATCATTGGCCGCGACGAGGAAATCCGCCGGGCGATGCAGGTGCTGAGCCGCAGAACCAAGAACAATCCGGTGCTGATTGGTGAGCCTGGCGTGGGTAAAACCGCAATTGCCGAAGGACTCGCGCTGCGCATCGTGGATGGCGACGTGCCGGAAAGCCTGCGCAACAAGCGGCTGCTGTCGCTGGACATGGGCGCGTTGATTGCTGGTGCGAAATACCGCGGCGAGTTCGAAGAACGTCTCAAGGCCGTTCTGACCGAAGTGACCGAGGCCGCAGGCGAGGTGATCCTGTTTATTGACGAGATGCACACCTTGGTCGGTGCGGGCAAGGCAGACGGGGCGATGGATGCCTCCAACCTGCTGAAACCAGCCTTGGCACGGGGTGAATTGCATTGTGTCGGCGCGACCACGCTGGATGAATATCGTAAATATGTAGAGAAAGACGCGGCGCTTGCCCGCCGGTTCCAGCCTGTGATGGTGTTGGAGCCAACGGTCGAAGACACGGTCAGCATCCTGCGCGGCATCAAGGAAAAGTACGAACTGCATCACGGTGTCCGGATCAGCGACTCTGCCCTCGTTGCGGCAGCGACCCTGTCGCACCGCTATATCACTGACCGGTTCCTGCCGGACAAAGCCATCGATCTGATGGATGAGGCCGCCAGCCGGTTGCGCATGGAAGTAGACAGCAAACCCGAAGAACTGGACGCGCTGGACCGGCAGATCCTGCAATTGCAGATTGAGGAACAGGCGCTCACTTTGGAGGATGATCAGGCGTCCAAAGACCGGCTGGAGACCTTGCAAAAAGATCTGGCTGATTTGCAGGATCGCAGCGCCGAGATGACTGCACAATGGCAGGCCGAGCGGGACAAGCTGGCCGGCGCCCGTGACATCAAGGAAAAGCTGGACCGCGCCCGCGCCGATCTGGACATTGCCAAGCGTGAAGGCAACCTCGCCAAGGCGGGGGAGCTGTCCTACGGCGTCATCCCGCAGCTTGAGAAAGACCTCGAAGCCGCCGAAAGCCGCGAAGAAGGCGTTATGGTCGAAGAAGCCGTGCGGCCTGATCAGATCGCATCCGTGGTGGAGCGCTGGACCGGTATCCCTGCGGGCAAGATGCTCGAAGGAGAGCGGGACAAGTTGCTTAGGATGGAGGATCAGTTGCACGCCCGTGTGATTGGCCAGGACAGTGCCGTGAAAGCGGTTGCCAATGCCGTGCGCCGTGCGCGGGCCGGTCTCAACGACGAAAACCGCCCCCTGGGCAGTTTCCTGTTCCTTGGGCCCACCGGCGTTGGGAAAACCGAACTGACCAAAGCGGTGGCAGAATTCCTGTTTGATGATGACAATGCGATGGTGCGCATCGACATGTCAGAATTCATGGAAAAACACGCTGTTGCACGACTGATCGGTGCGCCTCCGGGCTATGTCGGTTATGAAGAAGGCGGCGTGTTGACCGAAGCGGTGCGCAGGCGGCCTTATCAGGTGGTTCTGTTTGATGAGGTTGAAAAGGCCCATCCGGACGTTTTTAACGTGCTGTTGCAGGTTCTGGACGACGGTGTTCTGACCGATGGTCAGGGCCGCACCGTGGATTTCAAGCAGACCTTGATCATCCTGACCTCCAACCTTGGGGCGCAGGCGCTGAGCCAACTGCCCGATGGCGGTGACATGGCACAGGCCAAGCGGGATGTGATGGACGCTGTTCGGGCGCATTTCCGTCCAGAATTCCTCAACCGGTTGGACGAGACCATCATCTTTGACCGTCTGGCACGTGATGACATGACCGGCATCGTTGATATCCAGCTTGCGCGTTTGCTGAAACGTCTGGCGGGGCGCAAGATCGCGCTGGAGTTGGATGCGGGCGCAAAGACCTGGCTGGCGGATGAAGGCTATGACCCGGTTTTTGGTGCGCGGCCGCTAAAGCGTGTGATCCAACGCGCGTTGCAAGACCCACTGGCCGAGATGCTGCTGGCGGGGGATGTGCGTGACGGCGATACGATCACGGTTTCGGCAGGCACGGATGGTCTGATCATCGGGGACCGCGTTGCGGCCAGCAATCGGCCCAAACCGGATGACGCTGTGATCCACTAAGGCTGGACCAGCATGAAACGCAAAACCGAAGGCCGGGGTGATCCCCGGCCTTTTCTTTTGGCGCTTTGACCTGCAAGAGTTGTGCGATCTTCGACCAACCTCAGAAGCCGTAATTGCGATGACCATTCTCACGACCCCGCGTCTTGTTCTGCGCCCGTTTGATCCTTCGGACGCGGAAGACTTGTTTGCAGTATTCGGCAACCCAACCGCCATGCGATATTGGAGCACGTTGCCCCATGCTTCGGTCGCGGATACGGCGCGGATGATTGATCGGACGCTGGCCGGCGATCCCGGCAGCCATGCCGAATTTGCGATCGAGCATGAGGGCAAGGTGATCGGAAAGGTTGGCCTTTGGCAAATGCCGGAAATCGGCTACATCCTGCATCCCGATTATTGGCGGCGCGGCTTCGCGACGGAGGCGGTGCAGGCGGTGATCGCCCATGGGTTCGAGACCCTCGGGCTTGACCGGATCACGGCAGATGTCGATCCTGATAACGCGGCCTCGCTCGCGATGCTGACAAAGCTGGGGTTTGTGATCACCGGACAGGCGAAAAACACCATCGAAATTGGCGGCAAATGGTTCGACAGTATCTACCTGGAATTGCTGGCGCGGGATCGGTGATCCGCATGCCGGGGTTTATTCCCGGCTTGATCTGTGGTGCATGGTGCCATGGCGACAGCAGATTACGTTCTTTTTGATTGCGACGGTGTGTTGGTGGACAGTGAGCCGCTGACCCAAGCTGTTCTACAGCAGAACTTTGCCCGGCACGGTTTGATGATCAAGACCGAGGACATTGGCCGCTTGTTTGTCGGCGGCACAATGGAAGGCGCGATGAAAAGCGCCCGTGTGCTGGGCGCGGAATTGCCGGACGATTGGCTGATGCAAATATACGCAGAGATCTTCGCGGTTCTGGATGCACAATGCGAGGTGATCCCCGGCGTGCCTGATATGCTGGACCAACTGGATCGCGCCGGGGTTGGCTATGCGACCTGTTCCAACGGTCCGATGGAAAAGATGCAAGTCACCCTAGGCCGTTGCGGTCTGTGGGAGAGGTTTGAAGGGCGGATTTTTTCGGCCCATGATTGTCCAGCGGCCAAACCTGCCCCGGATGTTTATCTCAAGGCCGCGTTCCATACCCGCGTCGCGCCCGCCCGCTGCACTGTCATAGAGGACAGCGCCACCGGGGCCAAAGCCGCGCAAGCGGCAGGTATGACTTGTTTTGGCTATCATGCGAATGCCGATCCGGAAAAGCTGAGGCCGTTCTGCGATGTCCTTTTTGACGATATGGCGGATCTTCCCGCGCTTCTAGATCTGGGTTGATCCGCGGCCTGTGACCAAAGTTGCAGGCAAAGCGCCTTATACACGCTCTCTGACAATCCGGTGTGATCCCTGAAACACAGGCGCATTTCAATTGGCTGAAACCTGCACGCGCACTACCTCCGATACAGATGTATAGAGGAGCATGTCATGGCGAACCGCTGGACCAACACCCTGAAAGACCGCGATTGCACACCGGAGCACGCGTTTCTGAACCGGCGGCAATGGATGGCCGGAGCAGCGGCAGGTGTCGGATTGGCGGGCCTGGGCATTCCCGCCGCCGCGAGCGAAACACTTGAGCCCAACAGCTATGACGATATCACCCAATACAACAACTACTACGAGTTTGGCACCGGCAAGGGCGATCCGGCCCGCAATGCCCACACGCTGACAACCGCGCCGTGGTCCGTCAAGATCGACGGGCTGGTGGACAATCCGGGCGACTATGCCTTTGAGGACATTCTCAAGGCGATGACCATCGAGGAACGCATTTACCGGTTTCGTTGTGTTGAGGCGTGGTCGATGGTCATTCCGTGGAACGGGTTTGAACTGGCCGATCTGTTGGCGATGGCGGGGGTTCAATCGGGCGCAAAATACGTCGCCTTCGAAACCGCGCTGCGCCCCGACGAAATGCCCGGCGTGCGTTTTCCCGTGCTTGATTGGCCATATGTGGAGGGTCTGCGTCTTGACGAGGCCATGCACCCGCTGACGATCATGGCGACAGGGATTTACGGCAAAGACATCCCAAATCAGAACGGTGCGCCCCTGCGCCTCGTGGTGCCGTGGAAATATGGGTTCAAATCAATCAAATCCGTTGTCCGCATCACCCTGACAGACAAACAGCCGCCAACCAGCTGGAACAAAGCGAATGCGCGTGAATACGGGTTTTACAGCAATGTGAACCCGGAGGTGGATCATCCACGCTGGTCACAGGCCAGCGAACGGCCCATCGGCGGTGGATTGTTTGCCAAGCGCAAACCGACATTGATGTTGAACGGGTATGAAGAAGACGTGGCTGCGCTTTACGCCGGGATGGACATGCAAAAGAACTTTTAAGCGCTCTGGGCGATGTCCAGATCGAAATCCAATTCAGTGCGCAGTTCTGTTTGGGTGGGCATCATGCGGTTCGCCCGAACGATCCGCTCCATATCGGCCAGGAACCGGCCCCGCTGTGCGATGTATTTGGGAACATAGAGCGGCTTTTGATCGATAAATGCCAAAACAAGGACCGGACGTTTTTCATGATCTCGGACGCTGATCAAACTTGTGAGGTCTCGCGATTGCGGCACAAAATCATTGCCGCAGCTTTCGATTTTCTGGCTATCATAGGTGACGCGCTGCACAAACAGCACCATAAACCAATTGTAAGCCAACAAAGCGCCGACAAGGACGAAGGCTGCGTTTTTGAGCAGCTGATTGCTGACAGCAAAGAAATTCCAGAACGGCGCGGTGTCCACTGTGAACAAAAGAACCAGCGCGACAAAAGGCACGATGACACGGACACCCCATGCAGGGCGTAGCTCTGTCCATCCGCTGGGGAGAAGTTGCGCATCGTCGTCTTCTGGCAATGCGGCCGATGGATCCGCTGTTTCACCGGGGGCAAAAACCGGTGGTCCCGCTTTGTCTTGACGCCATTTGGCCAGGGCGCCCGTCATGGCCAACCCGGCGATCACACCTACAACAGTATATATCATTGCCTGATCATGCGTCATTACTTGGGGTCCGTCGTTACACGCTGCATTCTGGCAGCACCCTTTCATCGGCATTTATTGTGGTGAAAATGGGGCGCAGGTTCGGCGAAAGAGAGAATGACAGTGAATAAGGCCCAACAAATTATAAACGCTGCCGCCCGCAAGATCCCTAGTTGGGTTCTCTATATACTATGTCTGCTCTGGCTGCCTTGGCTTGTCTATCTGGCGCAAACTGGCGGGTTGGGCCGGGAACCCATAAAGGGGCTGGAACATGCGCTGGGTGAATTTGCGCTCAAACTCTTGGTTATTGGCTTGGCCATCACGCCGCTGCGCCGGCATCTGGGCATCAACTTGATCAAGTTCCGGCGGGCTTTCGGGCTGTTGGCCTTTATCTATGTCACCCTGCATCTCGCGGTTTGGGTGGTTTTGGATATGAGCCTGCTGTGGGGGCAGATGTGGGCCGATGTCTGGAAGCGCCCCTATATTACGATCGGCATGGCCGGGTTCCTGTGTCTGCTTCCCCTGGCGATGACCTCGAACAACTGGTCCGTCCGCAAGATGGGTCCAAACTGGCGCAAGCTGCACAAACTGACCTATCTGGCAATATTGTTAGGTGCCGTTCACTTTATCTGGCTGGTCAAAGGCATCCAGCTGGAGCCGCTCATCTACATGGCTGTGATCCTTTTGCTGCTGGCCCTGCGGATCAAGTCCCGCACAACCGCCAAGGTGCGCTAAGACGCGACTCGCCGCCCAGGTCCGGTGGATCAGCCGTCTGCGATTCCTTGGAGACTGAGCCGATTCATCGGTGAATCGCCAAATCAGACCGATTCATTGAGGTTTTCCGGGCGACTCTCCGGACCAATCGCCCCGTGCGGCGGCGCCCCAATACGAGATGTTGTGCCCGTCCGGCCCAGTTGCCCTATGGTAAGAGCAATAATGCTGCTCAACGGGCCGAATTTCAGACATAAAATGCAAGCAAACCCCTGTTTTCATACAAAAAACAGGGTGCGTTACAAAAAATGCATATTTCCGGAAAAAAGGGGTTGCGGGCGTCCGCCACTAACTCTAGAACCCCCCTTACCGGACGAGCGGTGACGCTCTAACGGGGCGCTGGACGGGCCAGACGGAAGCGGAGACGCGGAGGTGAGGTTCGGAGGCGGAGAGAAAATTTGAGGTAATTTCGGCGGGGCGCGCCAAAAAGTTAGGGCGCATCTCGGTGACTTTTGTCTCTACGCTGTTTGAAAATTTGATATCTGAAGAGATATGTGGGCGGTTTGGTTCATTCGATGGATCAACGTCTGTATATCGCGCTCTTAGACTTCGGTCGATGATGGAGTGTCAGCTTCACTGTTTGAGTGGCTTTCGGTTACTTTGGTAACTTTAAGTACATCAAACAGAAAAGACGCCATAAGATTTCAGTAAGGTCTTATGGTCGATGTGCAGAGGTTCGACGTCAAGGATAAGCAAGCAATTGCTTTTCAACTTGAGAGTTTGATCCTGGCTCAGAACGAACGCTGGCGGCAGGCCTAACACATGCAAGTCGAGCGCACCCTTCGGGGTGAGCGGCGGACGGGTTAGTAACGCGTGGGAACATACCCTTTTCTACGGAATAGCCTCGGGAAACTGAGAGTAATACCGTATACGCCCTTCGGGGAAAGATTTATCGGAGGAATTTGGCCCGCGTTAGATTAGATAGTTGGTGGGGTAATGGCCTACCAAGTCTACGATCTATAGCTGGTTTTAGAGGATGATCAGCAACACTGGGACTGAGACACGGCCCAGACTCCTACGGGAGGCAGCAGTGGGGAATCTTAGACAATGGGCGCAAGCCTGATCTAGCCATGCCGCGTGTGTGATGAAGGCCTTAGGGTCGTAAAGCACTTTCGCCAGGGATGATAATGACAGTACCTGGTAAAAAACCCCGGCTAACTCCGTGCCAGCAGCCGCGGTAATACGGAGGGGGTTAGCGTTGTTCGGAATTACTGGGCGTAAAGCGTACGTAGGCGGATCAGAAAGTAGGGGGTGAAATCCCAGGGCTCAACCCTGGAACTGCCTCCTAAACTCCTGGTCTTGAGTTCGAGAGAGGTGAGTGGAATTCCAAGTGTAGAGGTGAAATTCGTAGATATTTGGAGGAACACCAGTGGCGAAGGCGGCTCACTGGCTCGATACTGACGCTGAGGTACGAAAGTGTGGGGAGCAAACAGGATTAGATACCCTGGTAGTCCACACCGTAAACGATGAATGCCAGTCGTCGGGCAGTATACTGTTCGGTGACACACCTAACGGATTAAGCATTCCGCCTGGGGAGTACGGTCGCAAGATTAAAACTCAAAGGAATTGACGGGGGCCCGCACAAGCGGTGGAGCATGTGGTTTAATTCGAAGCAACGCGCAGAACCTTACCAACCCTTGACATCCTGTGCTAACCCGAGAGATCGGGCGTTCACTTCGGTGACGCAGTGACAGGTGCTGCATGGCTGTCGTCAGCTCGTGTCGTGAGATGTTCGGTTAAGTCCGGCAACGAGCGCAACCCACATCTTTAGTTGCCATCAGTTCGGCTGGGCACTCTAAAGAAACTGCCCGTGATAAGCGGGAGGAAGGTGTGGATGACGTCAAGTCCTCATGGCCCTTACGGGTTGGGCTACACACGTGCTACAATGGCAGTGACAATGGGTTAATCCCAAAAAGCTGTCTCAGTTCGGATTGGGGTCTGCAACTCGACCCCATGAAGTCGGAATCGCTAGTAATCGCGTAACAGCATGACGCGGTGAATACGTTCCCGGGCCTTGTACACACCGCCCGTCACACCATGGGAGTTGGTTCTACCCGACGACGCTGCGCTAACCTTCGGGGGGCAGGCGGCCACGGTAGGATCAGCGACTGGGGTGAAGTCGTAACAAGGTAGCCGTAGGGGAACCTGCGGCTGGATCACCTCCTTTCTAAGGATGTTCCTAGCCATGATTGTTCGCAATCATCATGGAACACTTAGCAGGTCAGTAAACAAAACTGACCATATTTAGAGGCACTTCGGTGCACTCTACGGACCGAGCCGTCCTCATATCTCTTCAGTTTAAGTTTCAGGCCTACCGGTCTGTATGGGTCGGTAGCTCAGGTGGTTAGAGCGCACGCCTGATAAGCGTGAGGTCGGAGGTTCAAGTCCTCCTCGACCCCATGTATTCCGCAAGGAAACTGATGGGGCCTTAGCTCAGCTGGGAGAGCGCCTGATTTGCATTCAGGAGGTCAGCGGTTCGATCCCGCTAGGCTCCACCAAACACTTTACGCAGCAAAGTGTGAAGTACTGGCAGTCGTTGCGTGGCAACGATGAGACGTACAGCGTAGAACACATCTTCAAGCATTCGCTGAATGTTTGGACGTCTGTTCTACAGACGACGCGAACGCGCATCCTTTGGATACGCTGCCTCGCGTTGGTCGGACTTTCTTTGAAAGTCGACCGAATTGACATCGTATAGAGAGATACTAACAACACGATTGATCGCGCCGCGTTAGGCGATGATCTCAGTTGCTGCCTCTTCGGAGGCCGGTGCACAACGGACTGTTTCCTCGGTCTGCTGCGCATATCGCGGCTGAAACGAACGTGTTGTCCAAGTCAAGTACACTAACCAGAGTGATGATGCTGCCTCCCGCACGGATGGCAGCTAGAGACATCACTCATTGTCCACTCAGATGAGTGGGCGGGTAAAAGTATGCTTTTGGTTCAGAATAAGAGGATCAGTTTCTTACCAGCTTCTGATCTTCGCGAATGACGCAAGTCTTTCTTTTTCTGGATCAAATCAAGCGCGAAAAGGGCGTTTGGTGAATGCCTTGGCAGTAAGAGGCGATGAAAGACGTGATACTCTGCGATAAGCCATGGGGAGCTGAGAATAAGCTTTGATCCATGGATTTCTGAATGGGGCAACCCACCTGATACTGTGTTATTTATACTACCAGACAGACGTTGTTTGCGGGTTCGCCCTCAAGGAGCGCTCCGCGCGGTAGGGCAAAATAATATGGTAAACCAGGTATTTTTAGGCTGAATATATAGGCTTAAAAAGGCAAACCCGGGGAACTGAAACATCTAAGTACCCGGAGGAAAGGAAATCAATATGATACTCCCCTAGTAGCGGCGAGCGAACGGGGACCAGCCGAGCCATGATTGTGGTTAGAATGCGTTGGAATGCGCAACCAAAGTGGGTGATAGTCCCGTATAAGAAGCATGATTGGACGTATTAAGTAGGGCGGAACACGTGAAATTCTGTCTGAAGATCGGAGGACCACCTTCGAAGGCTAAGTACTCCTTACTGACCGATAGTGAACCAGTACCGTGAGGGAAAGGTGAAAAGCACCCCGACGAGGGGAGTGAAACAGTACCTGAAACCGAACGCCTACAATCAGTTGGAGGGACCTTGCGTCCTGACAGCGTACCTTTTGTATAATGGGTCATCGACTTGGTCTCACGAGCAAGCTTAAGCCGTTAGGTGTAGGCGTAGCGAAAGCGAGTCTTAATAGGGCGTCGAGTTCGTGGGATCAGACCCGAAACCGAGTGATCTAGGCATGGCCAGGTTGAAGGTAAGGTAACACTTACTGGAGGACCGAACCCACATCTGTTGAAAAAGATCGGGATGAGCTGTGCCTAGGGGTGAAAGGCCAATCAAACTCGGAGATAGCTGGTTCTCTGCTGCGAAATCTATTTAGGTAGAGCGTCGACCGAATACCATCGGGGGTAGAGCACTGGATGGGTAATGGGGCCCCACAGGCTTACTGATCCTAACCAAACTCCGAATACCGATGAGTACTAGTCGGCAGACACACGGCGAATGCTAACGTCCGTCGTGAAGAGGGAAACAACCCTGACCTCCAGCTAAGGCCCCTAATTCATGGCTAAGTGGGAAAGCAGGTGAGACGACCAAAACAACCAGGAGGTTGGCTTAGAAGCAGCCATCCTTTAAAGATAGCGTAACAGCTCACTGGTCTAAATAAGTTGTCTTGCGGCGAAGATGTAACGGGGCTCAAGCCATGAGCCGAAGCTGAGGATGCATTTATTGCATGGTAGCAGAGCGTAGTGTGACATAAGACTTTGTCTCCTTACTTCCTTCGGGAATATTGGAGACGTAGTCTTTTCTGTGAAGCTGGCGCGTGAGCGATCCGGTGGAGAGATCACTAGTGAGAATGATGACATGAGTAGCGACAAAGAGTGTGAGAGACACTCTCGCCGAAAGTCCAAGGGTTCCTGCTTAAAGCTAATCTGAGCAGGGTAAGCCGACCCCTAAGGCGAGGCCGAAAGGCGTAGTCGATGGGAACCAGGTTAATATTCCTGGGCCAGATGGAAGTGACGGATCTCGAGGGTAGTTCATCCTTATCGGATTGAATGGGCTGCTTAGAGGTCCCTGGAAATAGCTCCATCATGAGATCGTACCCTAAACCGACACAGGTGGACAGGTAGAGAATACCAAGGCGCTTGAGAGAACTATGTTGAAGGAACTCGGCAAAATACCTCCGTAAGTTCGCGAGAAGGAGGCCCGGTTCCTAGGCAACTAGGGGCTGGGGGCACAAACCAGGGGGTGGCGACTGTTTATTAAAAACACAGGGCTCTGCGAAGTCGCAAGACGACGTATAGGGTCTGACGCCTGCCCGGTGCCTGAAGGTTAAAAGGAGGGGTGAGAGCTCTGAATTGAAGCCCAGGTAAACGGCGGCCGTAACTATAACGGTCCTAAGGTAGCGAAATTCCTTGTCGGGTAAGTTCCGACCTGCACGAATGGCGTAACGACTTCCCCGCTGTCTCCAACATAGACTCAGCGAAATTGAATTACCGGTCAAGATGCCGGTTACCCGCGGTTAGACGGAAAGACCCCGTGCACCTTTACTACAGCTTCACACTGGCATTAGGCCGAACATGTGCAGGATAGGTGGTGGGCTTTGAAACGTGAACGCCAGTTTGCGTGGAGCCTCCCTTGAGATACCACCCTTGTTCTGCTTGATGTCTAACCGCGGTCCGTTATCCGGATCCGGGACCCTGTGTGGCGGGTAGTTTGACTGGGGCGGTCGCCTCCTAAATCGTAACGGAGGCGCGCGAAGGTTGGCTCAGAGCGGTCGGAAATCGCTCGTTGAGTGCAATGGCAGAAGCCAGCCTGACTGCGAGACTGACAAGTCGAGCAGAGTCGAAAGACGGCCATAGTGATCCGGTGGTCCCAAGTGGGAGGGCCATCGCTCAACGGATAAAAGGTACGCCGGGGATAACAGGCTGATACTGCCCAAGAGTCCATATCGACGGCAGTGTTTGGCACCTCGATGTCGGCTCATCTCATCCTGGGGCTGGAGCAGGTCCCAAGGGTACGGCTGTTCGCCGTTTAAAGAGGTACGTGAGCTGGGTTTAGAACGTCGTGAGACAGTTCGGTCCCTATCTTCCGTGGGTGTAGGATACTTGAGAGGAGTTGCCCCTAGTACGAGAGGACCGGGGTGAACGATCCACTGGTGGACCAGTTGTTATGCCAATAGCAGTGCTGGGTAGCTATGATCGGACAGGATAACCGCTGAAGGCATCTAAGCGGGAAGCCCCCCTCAAAACAAGGTATCCCTGAGAGCCGAGGTAGACCACCTCGTCGATAGGCCAGAGATGTAAGCGTAGTAATACGTTCAGTTGACTGGTACTAATGGCTCGATAGGCTTGATTTGATCCAGTAAAAGCAAGACTTTACTCGATAAATCAAAAGCATACACAACACAGTGTACTGACTTGGAAAACTCTAAAAACTTTATTTGGTTTGGTGATCATAGCGCGAGCAAAACACCCAGCCCCATCCCGAACCTGGCCGTTAAGTGCCGTAGCGCCGATGGTACTGCGTCTTAAGACGTGGGAGAGTAGGTCATCGCCAAACCTAATAAGGTTTTTAGAGCAGTATCTCTCAACGATGACAAACAAGACACAATGCCTGATACAAAAAATGTAACAGGACAAAAAGGCCTCAAGCACAACACCGTGCAAAAGGCCAAAAAACGGCCTCAAAAAGCACTCCGTGCACAAGGCCAACAAAAGTGTCGCGGGATGGAGCAGCCCGGTAGCTCGTCAGGCTCATAACCTGAAGGTCGTAGGTTCAAATCCTACTCCCGCAACCAATATTTACCAGACCTTAATAAATGACCACGCACGCCAGTCCGGCGCGGTTTGATGCGTTTAAATTGCAAAGGCTCGATTTTGACCTTCGCTTGGATAATCGTCTGGAACCGGTTCTCCGATTGCCCTATCGCTTACCGAATGAAGCGCGTCATTGCCCAATTGTCAGATCTTGTCGTTGTCGCAACGTTGATTGTAGCGTTGACGGCGGTTGGTTTTGCGCACCGCGTATCGGCACAGAGCCTGAATGCAGATCTGGAGGCTTTCTTGCTGTCCGGTGGCACATTGAGCGGTCTTTGCGGCGACATTCAAGACCCCAAAGACGCCCGTGCTGATGAGTGTTCCGCTTGTAGACTGATGGCCACGACGACAGTTCCGGACAACTTTACACATTCTATCAAAGCTGGACTCCCACAGACACTCAGACTGATGCGTTTGGCGCAATTGCGCCATCATGCAGCGCCGCGTGATCCCAGCCAGCAGACCCGCGCGCCCCCTCAAGCCTGATCTTGTTTTCGTAAACCAACAGATCAATTGCCCGCGTTATGCGGGCCCAAAGGCTTGGACCTATTATGACGACCCTAACAACAAATGCGCCGCAGGATGCGAGCGCAAACAAATTCTATTTCGCCGCATGGCGCTTGCACTTCTATGCGGGTCTCTTTGTGATCCCGTTTCTTGCAGTGCTCGCGGTGACCGGCATGGCGATGCTGTGGATTGCATGGATTGATGGCCGCGATGGCGAACGCACCGCCGTCACCCCGCAAGAGGTGATCGCCCCCCTATCTGAACAGGCCGCCGCTGCCGTCACTGCGATACCCAAAGGTACGCTCAAGCAATATGTCGCCCCGCGTAGGGCTGATGTTGCGGCGTTGTTCCGGGTAGATCATGACGGCGAGGCGACAATGGTTGCCGTCGATCCCTACACCGCGAAAGTCATCGACACCTTTCCCCGCCGCAGTGGCTGGTACGACTTTGTCGATGGTATTCACAGCGATCTGATGTTGGGCGTGACCGGCGACCGGATGTTGGAGACCGCGGCATCGCTGGCCTTGGTGCTGGTGGCCACGGGCCTTTACATGTGGTGGCCGCGCGATGCGGGATGGCGCAAAGCCTTGGTGCCCAGCTTGTCACGCGGGCGGAGCCTTTGGAAATCTTGGCATGGTGTTATCGGGATCTGGCTCTCGTTGTTCTTGGTGTTCTTCCTGATCTCCGGTCTGGCTTGGGCTGGAATTTGGGGCGGCAAATTTGTGCAAGCCTGGAGCCAGTTCCCGGCGGAGAAATGGGATGCTGTGCCGTTGTCCGATGACACTCATGCCAATATGAACCACGCCCGCCGGGAAGTGCCTTGGGCGCTTGAGTTGACGCCGATGCCTGCCTCCGGCAGCACAGCAGGTATTGATGGGATCACCGCACCAGCCGTGACGCTGGACAGTGTCGATGCTTTCGCGCGTAAGATCGGCTTTAACGCCCGGTACCAAATGAACCTGCCCAACGGGGATACAGGTGTCTGGACCCTGAGCCGCGATTCAATGAGTACGGACAGCACCGATCCGATGTCTGACCGGACGGTTCACATCGACCAATATACCGGCAAGATCCTCGCTGATGTGCGTTTTGCCGATTATTCGCTGGCGGGCAAGGCGATGGCCGTGGGGATCGCGCTGCACATGGGCACGCTTGGTCTGTGGTCCGTATTGGCGAATACAGCGGTTTGCCTTGCTGTATTGTTCCTTTGTGTCAGCTCGCTTGTGCTGTGGTGGAAACGACGTCCCGTAGGTGCCAGCCGTCTGGCCGCGCCGCCGCTGCCCAAGGAAATGCCATTGTGGCAGGGTGCTGCGCTGGTTGGCATTGGCGTCTCCATGGCCTTTCCGATGGCGGGCATCGCATTTCTGAGCGTTCTGGCCGTCGACAGCCTGATCCTGTCCCGCCTGCCCGGCTTGCGCAGGGCGCTGACCTAACTCGAAAACGGGGCAGCCTGGCCAAGGCTTGGGCCGCCCCAACAAGGCGTGACCGGTGGCGCATGCTTGCCGCGTTACCGTGGGTTTTGCCCATGTGGTCTTGACTTCCGGCCCCTCAAACGGTGTAGGTGCGGCAAAGATTTTCCGCCCACTGAAAGGGACCGTCATGCATGCCTATCGCAGCCATACCTGTGCTGATCTGAACATTGAAAACAAAGGCGACGCCGTGCGCCTTTCCGGTTGGGTCCACCGTGTCCGCGACCATGGTGGCGTTCTGTTCATTGATCTGCGTGACCACTATGGCATGACCCAGGTTCTGTGCGATCCGGACAGCCCGGCCTTTGCCGAGTTGGAGAAGGTCCGTTCTGAATGGTGCATCCGCGTGGATGGTGTGGTGAAGGCGCGGGACGAAAGCCTGATCAACCCCAAATTGTCCACCGGCGAAATCGAGGTGTACATTCGCGAGGTCGAAGTGCTGGGCGCGGCGGATGAGCTGCCCTTGATGGTATTTGGCGATCAGGAATATCCCGAAGAAACCCGCCTGCGTTATCGCTATCTCGACTTGCGTCGTGAGAAGATGCAGCAAAATATGATCCTGCGCTCTGATGTGGTCAGTTCGATCCGTCGCCGCATGTGGGACCAGAAGTTCAAAGAATTCCAAACCCCGATTATCACTGCATCAAGCCCCGAAGGCGCCCGCGATTTCCTCGTGCCGTCGCGTCTGCATCCGGGCAAGTTCTACGCTCTGCCACAAGCCCCGCAGCAGTTCAAACAGCTGTTGATGGTGTCCGGCTTTGACAAGTATTTCCAGATCGCGCCGTGCTTCCGCGACGAAGATCCACGTGCCGATCGTTCGCCCACCGATTTTTACCAGTTGGACCTCGAAATGTCTTTTGTGACCCAGCAGGATGTATTCGACACCATCCAGCCGGTGATCGCAGGGGTGTTTGAAGAATTCGGCGGTGGCCGCAAGGTCGATGAGACATGGGAACAGATCTCCTATAAAGACGCCGCGCTTTGGTATGGCTCTGACAAACCCGACCTGCGCAACCCGATCAAGATGCAGGTCGTGAGCGAGCATTTCGCGGGCTCCGGTTTCGCGATCTTTGCCAAGCTGCTTGAGCAAGACGGCACCGAGATCCGCGCCATTCCGGCGCCCACGGGCGGCAGCCGCAAGTTCTGTGACCGGATGAACGCCTTTGCCCAGAAAGAGGGGCTGCCCGGCATGGGCTATATCTTCTGGCGCGAAAAAACCGCCGATGCTGTGGCGCAGGAACTGGGCATCACTGTGAAAGAGGCGCAGGCCAAGCTCAAATCCGGCGAAGTCGAGGGCGGCATGGAAGCGGCTGGCCCATTGGCCAAGAACATCGGCCCCGAACGCACCGAGGCGATCCGGCAGCAGCTGGGCCTTGATGTGGGCGACGCGGCGTTCTTCCTGGGCGGCAAGCCAAAAGCCTTTGAAGGTGTTGCGGGCCGCGCCCGGAACGTCATCGGCGAAGAGCTGGGCCTGACCGACAAAAACCGCTTTGCCTTTGCGTGGATTGTCGATTTCCCGATCTACGAAAAAGACGAAGAGACCGGCAAGATCGATTTTGAACACAACCCTTTCTCCATGCCGCAAGGCGGGATGGAAGCGTTGCAGGGCGATCCGCTTGAGGTGCTGGGCTATCAATACGATCTGGCCTGTAACGGTTATGAACTGGTGTCCGGTGCGATCCGGAACCATCGCCCGGAGATTATGTTCAAGGCCTTTGAAATCGCCGGTTATGGCGAAGAAGAAGTGCGCAAGCGGTTTGGCGGGATGGTCAATGCCTTCCAATACGGCGCCCCGCCGCACGGTGGTTGCGCGGCCGGCATTGACCGGATTGTGATGCTGCTGGCGGATGAGCAGAACATCCGCGAGGTCATCCTCTTCCCGATGAACCAGCGAGCCGAAGATCTGATGATGAACGCGCCATCCGATCCGACATCGGATCAGTTGATGGATCTGGGTCTGCGGGTCATTCCGCAGGAATAATTACAATAAGGGCCGCTGCGATGCGGCCCTTTTCTTTTGGCGGTGGTTGATCAGTCTTCCAGACTGTCTTCACGCTTTTTCTCGATCAATCCGCGTTCTTCTTTCTTGCGCTCCTCAAAACGCTGGCCGAATGCTTCATTGTGTTCCTCGCCGATGGTCTCTCGGGCGCGGGTGAACACTTCGTTCTCTTCTTCGTCGATGTGATGCTCATAGTCATGCTTGAGCGTCTTGAACTTGGTGAGCCAACCGGGGGACGACATGTCCATCTCGTTTAGCTCTTCCATCAGATCGTCCAGCTGCTGATGCTCGTGTACCGAATGGCGGGCCGAATCCTGCCCCCAGGTTTCCGAGATAAGTTTGGAATAAAATGTCTCTTCCTCTGCGGCGGCATGTGATTTCACATCACGGTAAAAACTGTCCCATGCTTCACGGCGTTCCGCAGTATCGCCGCTGGTCTGTTCCAAAGCATTCAGCAGGTCGCGGTGCGCGTCATGGTCGGATTTGATGGCGTCATAAATCGATGGCATTTTGATCCCTTTCTGTGTCTGCCATAACAACGCCTGTCTCGCACCCCGGTTCCCCTCACCGGCCAGCCAAAACAATTAGAGAAAAATAAATCCTCAATCCGCTATACTTGAATGGCTGTAGTTAAAGGATTGGATCCCGTGCCCTTCACTCCCGAATTGGCGGAACGGCGGTTTGGCTATGGGCTGTCCCCTCAAATCGCGGCGCCGCCCTCTGTGGCGGATATGCTCACCGGCCTGCGCGGGCCGGATGTTATGGCACAGACCTATCCGATCCCCGGTTTCAGGTACATTCAGGACCAAATTGTCCTTGTCAGCCGGTTTTCTAAATTCGCCCGCAAGAACCCCCAAACCGAGGCGGGAGCGGCGGCCGGGGAAAAAGCCAAGACTGCGCGTCGCGCTCTGTTTCATGACCGCCAGCGTTGGGTGGTTTCGACCCTGCAAAGGCGCATCGACACACCACATGCCTTTCGGGAACGGCTGATTGCCTTTTGGGCCGATCATTTCACCGCCCGGGGCAAAAGCGGGTTGCTGCGGGCAGCGGCGCCCGCCTATGCCGAGGAGGCCGTCCGCCCCCATATAGGCGGCAGATTTGCCGATCTATTGTTCGCCTGCGTCACCCATCCGCTGATGCTGCATTATCTGGATCAAAACACCTCTGCCGGTCCAAACAGCCGGGCGGCGCGGCGGCCGGACAGACGGCGCGGGTTGAACGAAAACCTCGCGCGGGAGGTGCTGGAGCTGCACACATTGGGGGTGGCCGGCCCCTATAATCAGTCCGATGTGCGTGAATTCGCCAAACTGCTGACCGGGCTGGCGGGCACACGCGACCACAGCTTCAAGTTCCGCCGCAACATGGCAGAACCGGGGGCGGAGACTGTTCTGGGCCGCACCTATGGCGGTGCTCCGGGGCTTGCACCAATCCGTGCTGTGCTGTTTGATCTTGCGCTACATCCGGCCACTGCCGCGCATATCGCGCGCAAATTGGCGGTACATTTTGTCTCTGATCAACCCGCGCCGGATCTGATCCGCGATCTTGAAGAAACCTACCTCAGCGGAGGCGGTGATCTCATGCAATGCTACGAAACTTTGCTGCACCATCCTGCGTCGTGGACCAACGACGCGCCAAACATTCGGCCACCGGATGAGTTTGTCAGCGCCGCGTTACGCGCCTTGGCGGTGGCACCCGAGATGATGCAGTCTTTAATACCCGCCCAGATCAAGCGACTTATGACCACGCCAATGCGGTTGATGGGGCAGCCGTGGCACCAGCCGGCAAGTCCGGACGGCTGGCCGGAGGATGATAGCGCGTGGATCACACCACAGGGTATGGCGGCGCGGTTGGAGTGGGCGGTGAACACTCCGGCGCGGCTGCGGCCCGATCTACCCGATCCCCGCGAGTTCGTGCAGGATGTTTTGGGACCGATCCCGCCCGCGGATGTGGTGTTTGCCGCGCGCGCCGCGGAAACCCGCGCAGATGCAGTTGGTCTGGTACTCTGCGCCCCGGCATTTCAGAGGCGGTGATCTGATGAACCATGCACCCCTTACCCGCAGACAAATGTTGGCCCGCAGCGGTTGGATCGGCTGTTCACTGGCGGCCAGTCCGCTTTGGACCCCGCTTAGTCTGGCCAATGCCCCGTGGCAGGGGCGCTTGGTGGTGATCATCCTGCGCGGCGGTATGGACGGGCTGGATGTCGTGCGGCCCACCGGCGATCCGGCCTTTGCCGCGCTACGCCCGACTTTGGCCAAGGGCGATGCCCCGCTGGACCTGGACGGGTACTTTGCGATGCACCCCGCGTTGAAGGATCTCATGCCGCTTTGGCACCGCGAAGAATTGGGGTTTGTACACGCGGTTTCCACCCCATACCGAGACAAGCGCAGCCACTTTGATGGACAGGATTTGCTTGAGGCCGGCACTCAGGATCTGGGCGGGGCAGGGCGTGACGGCTGGCTGAACCGATTGATGCAGCATCTGCCGCAGATCGAGGCCGAGACAGCATATGGCATCGGGCAAGGCACCTTGAACCTGTTGGCCGGGACAGCGCCGGTGGCCAATTGGACGCCCGAAGCGGCGCTGGACCTGAGCCCACAGGTGCTGCGTCTGGCCGAACAGATCATGCAAAGCGACCCGCAAATGCATGCGGCCCTGATAGAGGCTCAAATGCTCTCGGATGGTCGGCCCGGGGCAGTATCAACCAAAAAGGGGCCAGCACATATCCAGGTCGCCCGATTTGCGGCGGACCGGCTGCGCGGCCCGGCTCGCATCGCCGCGTTTTCACTCAATGGCTGGGACACCCACCGTGCCCAAGCCCGTATGCTGCCGCGCAGCTTAGGACAATTGTCGGATGTTATCACCACTTTGAAACAAGACCTTGGCGCGGCGATCTGGTCTCAAACCGCAGTGGTCGCGCTCACGGAATTTGGCCGGACCGCCCGCGAAAACGGCACTGGTGGCACGGATCATGGAACAGCAGGTCTGATGATGATGGCGGGCGGGGCTATTCGCGGCGGACGGGTGTTCGGGCGCTGGCCGGGGCTGGGGGAACAGGCGCTGTATCAGGGGCGCGATCTGATGCCGACGGATGACGTGCGGGCGCCCGTGGCCTGGATCATGCGCGGCATGACTGGCCTGCCGATATCAACCTTGCAAGATAAGGTGTTCCCCGGCCTCGAAATGGGGGCAGATCCGAAGGTGGTGCGATAAGGCTGGCCGTCAAAACAGATTTGAGCGGCCGACGTAGCTGCCCAATTGGCCAACCAGCCCATGCTCGCCCTCGCGCACCGAGGCGATAATCACCACCGCCAAACCCAGCACACCGGCTGTGAACACGATCCAGTCAAAACTGACCAGATTTTCCAGTTCACGGCGATCTTGCTTGTCGGTTCTGTCTGTCATGGGATCCTCATTGAAGAGCAGCGGCACAAGGACAGCATCACATCGCAATATGGCCAGATTATGCACCGCTTATGCTGCTTTTGCGACGATTGGGGCCATCTGTCACCGCGTTATGGGCTTGGCCTTGGACGGGACTGCGCCTAACCTGCCGGCATGAGTGACCCAATACATACCGACACAATCCTTGGCACACCGGTTCCGAACTGGACAGTGCCGCCGCGCCCGGATGGCGCGGTTCTGAAAGGCCGATATGCCGAATTGGCCCCGCTGTCGGCAGAGGCTCATGCGGCCCTGCTCTTTCGCGCCTATCAAGGTCAGGATCACGTTTGGGATTATATGCCTTACGGTCCGTTTTCCTCGGCGTCACAATACCATCGCTGGGTGCGGGATCATGCAGGTCAGCCCGATCCGTTTTTCTACGCGATCCGCAACCTTGAAAGCGGTGCATGGGAAGGGGTGGCGAGTTTTCTGCGGGTCGCGCCGGAGATGGGCAGTATCGAAGTCGGGCATATCAACTACAGTCCCGCGTTGCAGCGTACGCGCGCTGCAACCGAAACGATGTATCTGATGATGAAATGGGCCTTTGAGGCCGGATACCGGCGCTACGAGTGGAAATGCAATGCGCTTAATCTTGGATCGCGCCGCGCTGCACAACGGCTGGGCTTCAGCTACGAAGGGGTGTTTCGTCAAGCCGCCGTCATCAAGGGCCGCAATCGCGACACCGCGTGGTTTGCTGCAATCGACAGCGAATGGCCCGCCTTGAAAGAAGCCTTTGAGGCATGGTTGTCCCCCGCCAACTTTGACAGCGCCGGACAGCAGTTGGAGCGTCTTGGCGATCTGACGGGTCTTGTGCGCACGGCCTCTGATCCGACCCTTTGACCTGACCCTAGATCGCGACCCGGTCTGCCAGCCGCGATTGGATCAGACCGGCAATTCGTGCGGTGTCTGAGGCCGCCGCATGACCCAGTGCCCGCTGGCGGGCCAGCATTTTGGCCGCATCGGCCAAACCATCGTCGCCTGCGGCATGCGCGACACCCTCCAAAAATTGCGCGACATAATCCAGTGTGTGATCGGTTGGGGCGTCCTCAAGAATGTCGGCGACATGGGCGATATCATCGCGGTAGGCAATCCTGTCCGGTTCAACTGTGGTCGGATCAATGCGCCGTGGCCCTTTTGGGCGCTGCTCGGGCGGCAAGAGAGACAGGACTTTTTCCTGAAACGGGGCCAGCGCCACAATGGGTTTCGACATGAACCCATGCGCACCCTTGGACAGTGCCGCCTTTTCCAGATCGGGATCGCCCGACATTGCCAAGATACCGACAATCGCAGGTTGGCCATGGGAAAGTTCTTCAATCAGGTCCAATCCACTGCCATCGGGCAGGCCCAGATCAATGATAATGACGGACGGACGGTACACCCGCAGATGCCGCCGGGCAGAGCGTAGGCAATCCGCCCGTCTGATCCGCGCCCCGGACCGCAAACACAACAGGCGCAATGCCTCACAGGCAAAGCGGCTGTCCTCCACCACAAGGACAGTCAGCCCCAGCAGTGGCCGCGCCGCCGTGGGCGCGGGGATCGTCGCGGTAAACGGGTCCGTGGTATCCATTCAGGCCTCCAACATGATTTGATAGGGCTATGGTTACGCACCGTTGGCTAACGGCAGGTTAACGTGACGCATTGCTCTTGCTCCCGCCAAAGACGATAAGACCGCAACTCAAATGACGAAGGATCAAAAGATGATTGGACGCCTGAACCACGTTGCCATAGCCGTTCCGGATCTGGAGGCTGCGGCCGATCAATATCGCAACGCTTTGGGGGCCAATGTCGGCGCCCCGCAAGATGAGCCGGATCACGGCGTAACCGTGATTTTTATTGAGCTGCCAAACACCAAGATTGAATTGCTGTATCCTTTGGGTGAAAACAGCCCGATCCAGGGCTTTCTGGACAAGAACCCATCAGGTGGCATTCACCACATCTGCTATGAAGTCGATGATATCATCGCCGCCCGCGATCACTTGAAATCCACCGGCGCACGTGTCCTTGGCACGGGAGAGCCAAAAATCGGCGCCCATGGCAAACCGGTGATCTTCTTGCATCCCAAGGATTTCAACGGCGCCCTGGTCGAGCTGGAGCAGGTTTAGGCCATGGGTATTACATCCGGCCTTGTCCTCTTTGCGGTGATCTGGGCGATGACCTTTCTTATCGCCCTGCCGATCCGCGTGCAGACCCAAGGTGATCTGAACGACGTTGTGCCGGGCACCCATGCGGGTGCGCCGGAGCATCATCACCTGCGCAAAAAGGCGTTTTGGACCACGCTGGTCGCCGCAGTGATCTGGGCGATTGTGGCCACCATCATTCTGTCCGAATGGATCAGTGTCGCCGACGTCGAAAGCTGGTTCAGGGCTGGCGCATGGAGAGACGGTGATACAGATGGGTAAAGGTCGCCGCTCCTAGGATCGGGATCACCAGATTGAGCAGGGGCACCGACAGCGGAATCGCCATCAAAATACCGGCGAGCCAGATCGTGCCCATATGTTTGCGCCGCAGCTTCTTGGCCTCGATGCGGCCAACACGGCGGATCGCGGCCATGGTGTAATATTCCCGGCCCAGCAAAAACCCGTTCAATGTCCAGAACACCAGCGGTGCAAAGACGTTGAACAGGAAATAGAACAACAACGCCAAGATATTGGCGCCGACCAGCACACCCAGAAAATTCACGGTATCACGCAGGGCATCGCCAAACGGCACAGGGGTGGTGGGTGGCAAGCCGGGATAATGCTCGGCCTCCACCGCATTGGCGACATCATCCAGAAACATCGAAGTGATGGCCGAAGCGACAGGGATCATCAGAAACATCGACAGGAAGAACAGCAAGAACGCCGACCCCCAAGAGAGGAAATCACCGACCCATGTCACCTCGCCAATAATCGGCAACCACACCTGTTCTGGCGTCAACCAATCGACCAACCAAGAAAACCCCGCTGTGGCCGCGATCAACAATGCCAGCGCAAGTGCGATGCCGATGAAAAACACACGGCGGAATCGCCGGTCCGTCAACTGGCCAATCGCCATGAAAAAGGAGTTGAAAATCAGCGGGAGAGCCATGTCGTCATGCTTTCGATATTTGGCCGTGGCCGTTCGGGCGGCGCGGATGTTTCTGTTCCGATGTGAATAATCCCCGCAATACGCTCATGATCGGCCAGCGCCAAGCCGTCCTGCATAAACCCGCGATCATGGGAGGGCCAGCCAGACAACCAATTCGCCCCCCAACCAGCGGCCAGCGCGACATTCAACAACGCCAGACAAACGGCACCTGCCGCATAGGTTTGCTCCAATGCCGGAATTTTCTCGGATGGTTTTTGAACTTCGACGACGACAACCGCAAGACCACCTTGATCAAACTGACTGCGCCCTTTGACGATCTGTTCCTCAGGCAAGGCCAAAGCTGCACCGCGTGTCTGAACCACCTCGGCCAATCGCGCCATCGCGGGTGTTTCCAACACGATAAACCGCCACGGCTCCAGCTTGCCATGATCCGGGCTGCGCGCCGCCGCCGTCAGCAGTGGGATCAACGCAGCCCGATCCGGCACAGGTCCAGCCAATGTTTTGGCCGGGCGCGAGCGCCGGGTTTGCAAAAAACGAAGGGCGTCGGGGTTCGGATCAGGCATGGGGCCTCACGTTTCAATTCCAATGGTCAGCCTGCCCTGCATAGGCCATCGCAAGCCCCGCTCACAAGCTCTTGACGAGACAGATGTGCCATCGCCAGCTAGCTAAATCGCTAGGCCGCCTCGTCCAGCAGTGCCTGCACGTCCAGCGGGTCGTTGACCATCGCCAGGGCACCTTGCGCATCACGCGGCCAATCCGCCTCGGCGCGATCCCGATAAAGCTCAACACCGTTGCCGTCAGGATCACGCAGGTAAACCGCTTCGCTTACCCCGTGATCGGCGGCACCGTCCAAGGCAATACCAGCCTCGACCACCCGCCGCAAAACCTGCGCCAGCGCTGGGCGGTCCGGGTAGAGAAACGCTGCATGATAAAGGCCGGTATGGCCCGGCGGCGGCGGCGTTGCCCCTTTACTGTCCCAGGTGTTCAACCCGATATGATGGTGATACCCGCCCGCCCCCAGAAAGGCCGCGCGATCTCCGTACCGCAGGGTCAGATCGAACCCCAAAACATCACGGTAAAAGTTAATCGCCCGGTCAAGGTCTGCGACCCTGAGATGGACGTGCCCGACGCTGGGATGTGTCATAATGTTCTCCTGTTACCTCCCTCTACATGGGGAAGCTCAGGCAATTTGAACAGAGGCACCCGCGCAGAGCGGATGTGAACCCCCGCACAGAACAGCCGTTAGAAAAGCCAAAGCGGGCAACTTTCGACTCTTCATTTGGCCCTTAAACCTCCGGGGGTCCGGGGGCAGCGCCCCCGGCGGCTGGCTTAACCCACCATCCCGATAATCTCGTAGGTCCGCTTGAGGATTGGCGCGGTGATCTCACGCGCCTGTTCGGCACCTTTGGCCAGAATGCGATCGATCTCGGCTGGGTCGGCCATCAACCGCGCCATCTCCGACGAAATCGGGGACATTTTGGCAACGGCCAGCTCGGCCAGCTTGGGTTTGAAAGTGCCAAACTGCTGCCCGCCGACCTCGGCCAGAACCGCATCCACCGATTGCTCGTTCAGGGCGGCATAAATGTTCACCAGATTGCGGGCCTCGGGGCGGCCTTCCAGTCCGGCGGCTTCTGAGGGCAGAGCATCCGGATCGGTCTTGGCCTTGCGAATCTTCTTGGCGATGGTGTCGGCATCGTCTGTCATATTGATGCGGCTGGCATCCGATGGATCGGATTTCGACATCTTCTTGGACCCGTCCCGCAAAGACATCACCCGTGTCGCCGCGCCCTCAATCACAGGTTCGGTAATCGGAAAGAAATCAACGCCATAGTCGTGGTTGAATTTGGCGGCGATATCGCGGGTCAGTTCCAGATGCTGTTTCTGATCTTCGCCCACCGGCACATGGGTGGCGTGATAGACCAGGATGTCCGCCGCCATCAGCGCTGGATAGGCAAAAAGCCCAAGCGAAGCGGCTTCGGCATTCTTGCCTGCCTTGTCCTTCCACTGGGTCATCCGGCCCATCCAGCCCATGCGCGCCACGCAGTTGAAAACCCAGGCCAGCTGGGCATGCTCGGGCACCTGGCTTTGGTTGATCAGGATAGATTTTTCCGGGCTGATCCCCGATGCAATGAAACCCGCCGCCAATTCGCGCGTGCTGTGGCGCAGATCCGCCGGATCCTGCCAGACGGTGATCGCATGCATGTCGACCATGCAATAGACGGTCTGGATGTCCTGAGCCTGCATCCGCACAAAGCCCTGGATTGCCCCCAGATAGTTGCCCAGATGCAGATCTCCGGAGGGTTGAATGCCGGAAAACACTCGCGGCGTGAAATTGGTATCGGACATGGGGCACCTCTGGGCTGGATTTGGCGGTTGCCACGGCTTACTCATGGGCGCGAACCCCGTCAAGGAGCGCCCCATGCAAGACCCCGACATCCAGCCCCCCGTGAACCCATTGCCCCCTGCGGTGATATTGATGTTTCTGGCCATCGCCGGGGTAGAGGCCGGGCTGACACTGGGCGAAGCGGGGCTGATCGGCGGCCCCGGCGCGGTGGGCTGGCGGCTTGGCCTGATCCGGGATTATGCGTTTTCGGGCGAGATTTTTGATTGGATGATGGAGAACGGTCAGTGGCCTTTGTCAGAGGTTCGCAGGTTGTTGACCTATCCCTTTGTGCATCTGGGCTTTACCCATGGGCTGTTTGCAATGGTGCTGCTGTTGGCGCTGGGCAAGATGGTGGCCGAAGTGATGGGGCAGATGGCCTTTGTTGTGATCTTTATCCTGTCTGGCGTCGGCGGCGCGGCGATTTATGCGCTGCTGCTCAATGATCCTGTTTGGCTGGCCGGTGCCTACCCCAATGCCTACGGTTTGATCGGGGGCTATTCTTTTGTCATGTGGCGGCATCTGGCCGGTCGAGGCACCCAGCAATATCGGGCCTTCTCGCTGATCGCGGTTCTGATGGGCATCCAACTGGTTTGGGGGGTGTTCTTTGAAACCGGCACCATGTGGGTGGCGGAATTGGCCGGGTTCTTTTGCGGCTTCGGCTTGTGTTTCCTGCTGGCTCCCGGCGAATGGGCGCGGATCAGGGCCAAGTTACAGCGCCGCTGACCGCCGCGCAATCAGCCGCGCCGCATCGCGCCTTTGAATTCGGCCAAGCGAAACGCGCCAATCATCTGGCCCACACCAAAGTAGCTGAACGCGCCAATCGCGATCAGCACCACAAGCGCCAGCGCCCGCCACCACGGCAGCCCAAGGAATGGCTGCATCACGGCATTTCCCAGCCACATCGCCACACCCATCACGGCAGAGGCGATCAATATGCGCCAGATCCGCTTGTGAAACCGCGCATCAAACCTCACGGCCTTTCCATAACGCCGTGCCCCCATGGCCAGACAGACAAACATCGCCCAACCGGCAAAGGTGGTGGCCAGCGCCGGTGCAATCCAGCCAACAAACGGGGCCAGCCCCACGGCGAGGGCTGCATTCACCACCATGGCCACCAGCGCAAAATAGAACGGCCGGCGTGTGTCTTCGCGGGCGAAATAAACCGGTTGCAGGATTTTCTGCAGGACAAAGGCGGGCAGGCCCAATCCATAGATCAACACCGCCGTGGCAATGGCTGCGGTGTCATCCACATCGGATGCGCCGCGTTCAAACAGCACCCGGACCAAGCTGCCCGGAACCACCATCAACGCCACTGCTGAGGGGATCGTCAGCGCCAATGCGATCTCCGCCGCGCGGCTGAGGGCATGGTGCGCGCCGTCATCATCACCGGCCCGCAGGCGCCGCGCCAGATCCGGCAAGAGAACAACGCCTACCGCGATGCCAACCACGCCCAGCGGCAGTTGGTAAAGGCGATCTGCCGCGAACAGCCAGGATACCGCGCTGTCATATTGGCTGGCCACCAATTGCCCCACCACCAGATTGATTTGCATCACCCCGGAGGCCAGCGCTGCGGGCAGGGCCACTGTGACCATGGCCTTCATGTCCGGGGTCCAGCGTGGGCGGCCGGGGCGCAGGGCAAAGCCCGCCGCCGCTGCAGCACGCCATGTCAAGGCCAGTTGCGCGACACCGGCAACAGGAATGGACCAGATCAGCCAATCGATCACTGCCCCGCCGGACAGGGCGCCGATGGTCATGGCCGCAATCACAAAAATATTAAGCAATACAGGCGCCGCCGCCGCAACCGCAAACCGCCCTGTGGCGTTCAATATGCCCGAGAACAACGCCGCCAGAGACATGCAAAAAATATAGGGAAAAGCGATGCGTCCGTAACTCACTGTCATGTCAAACCGCGCGTCACCGGAGAAGCCTTCGGCAGTCACCCAGACAAGTGCTGGCATAAAGATCATGCCCAGTGCGGTCAGCAGCATCACCACCATCGCCAGCCCGTTAAAGGCATCGCGGGCAAATACCCCTGCACCGTCCTCGCCCTCCAACCGCTTTGCGAACATCGGCACGAAGGCCGCGTTAAACGCACCTTCTGCAAAGAACCGACGGAACATGTTGGGCAGGCGGAACGCCGCAACAAATGCATCCATCACCGGGCCGGGACCGATCAATGACAAGAGCAGCACTTCGCGGATAAAGCCCATCACGCGGCTGAGCAAGGTCCAGACACCCACGGTGAAAAAGCCGGACATAAGGCGGATGGGTTTCATTGCTGGCACAGTCCTAGCGATCAGGTTGGGCCAGCATTACCGCGCTGCGCCGTGCCGCGCAATGTCATCAAGGATCGGGACGCCAATGACGCCAGAACGGTTCAGGCCACCAACAACCGTGCCGAGCCGCAGCTCAGGCTCTGACGTGCAGAGGGGCCAAACGCGCCCGGATCGCTGCGCAGTTCGGGGAACAATGCAAATACTTCTTCGCGGGCTTTGGGGGTCAGGCCTGCCAGGCTGTAATCTCCGGGCTGATAGCTTTCGGACCATGCGCCAGCAGATTTGATGATTTCGTGATGATCAAACAGCAAGTGATAATAAGTGACATTATCGGTTTCCTGTTGAATGATATCGGCTCCGTTAACCAGGAATGACGCCGCCGCGATGACTTCCCTTTGGCCAAACAAAAGCTCGGCACGATAATCATCGATCAACATACGGTGCTGCGGTGAAACCTGCAGGGCATGGCTGTTGCCAATGCTGCCCTTTGCAAAGATGATCGGGGCAAGTTTACCGCGCCCTGCAACCGTTTTTGTACCCACCCAGCGGATCGGTTGCGGGCCATTGTCACGGGTCAGGACCAGATCACCCGCTTTCAGCTCTTGAACGCTGCGCGGGCCAAAAGGGGTCTCGATCCGGCTATCACCGGCAAAGCAGATGATCTTCTCAATCTGCGAAAAGTTGACCGTGGTCCCGTCTGTCAGTTGGGCCGTGCCGGTTTTGCCACCATTGGCGTCATCGCCATCGGTGATCACCACGGAGCCCGCAAGCAGATGCCCGCCAAAATCGAGCGTATCGCCCGTGGTTTCGTCGCCTTCACCGCCCAGCACACCAATGGTGCCGCCGTTCAGCTCGCTCCCGTCGATGATAAAGGTGTCATCGCCATCGTCGCCATGCGCAGAATCGCCGCTGCCGACATAGAATGTATCGTCGCCCTCGTTGCCAGCCAGGCTGTCGTTGCCGGCCTCACCATAGATGGTGTCATTGCCCGTGCCGCCATGGACCCAATCATTGCCTTCACCGGCATAGATCAGGTCATCACCGGCGCCAGCTTCGATGGAATCGTCAAAGTTTTCCTGGGGTACAGCTTCGAAATGAACGTCGGAAAAGTAAATCGCCTGTTGGGTGTCGCCGTTGTTGTCGTAGGTGATCGTAATGCTTGAAACCGGCCCTGCGATCTCGATCAACGCGGACGAATTGGCGGACCACGGGGCGGAGTTGTTCATCCCACCGGTGATGGTGTTTCCTGACACCGTCATGTTGGCGCCAGGCGTGATGTTGACCGCTACCGGATTACCGCTCTCGTCAAAGGCGGTGATAGTGACCACGTCTTGGAAGTTATTGTAGCCGTTTTCTTCGTCGTTGGTATAAAGCCCGTCAATGTCGCTGATGCGAAATTTGACGTTCTCAACCTCACCTTTGAAGGTCGCACGATCTTCGGTATTGAACGAAAAGGAAACGGTGCTGGGGTCGGTGCTTCCGCTTTGGTGCAGGTAGCCTGCGGATCGTGGATCAAAGGGCTCTCCCGAGGCAACATAGATCTGGTCGTTGCCGCCACTGGTTTCGGAGGAAAACTCTTCATTGGTCTGGACGTCTGAATAGCTGACCTGCACCCGCACTTCGCCGGTGTCCTGGGTTACGCCGCTGCGAAGATCCCTCTCATCGCCATAATCGCTCCAGTTAAATTCTGATTGGACAGGGAACTTCCCCTGATCGACCGTTTCGTTTGCCGGATCCCCGATATAGTTGCTGTCAATTACGTCATCGCCACTGGTGCCTTCGACGACGCCGTCCGCCTCGGCATAATCGGCATAGGCAAATGCGGCATCGCCGTTAACCGCCTCAGGCGTTTCGTCAAAAGTCAGCGTTTCGTAGCTGCGGCCCGCGATCAGGGGGATTTCGGAGAGGGTATAATATCCCGCATAACTGCCGGAATTGACAAAGAAGGTAACCAGCTGAAATTCCTTGCCGGTGACCGTATCCCGCAACGTCCAGGTTTCGGCTGCATAGCTATCAGACGTCTCGACAGGGCCGCCGTTGACGCTGATGGAAATTGGAACGGTGCCACCGTTCTCGTCATCGAAATGCTGTCCATCGGCGCCGGTGCCATTGTCTGTGATGGCTGCACTGCCCGTGGCTGTAGAAGGACCAGAATACGTGGCCGTCCCCCCAATGGTTTGGGAGAAAAGCGAATACGGATCAATGTCGTACAGCTTTACGTTGTGCGTCGGCATAGCCTGCCCTCAAGACATGACGTCCGGTCCGAGACGTCGGAAAAGAGATGGTTTGGTCACCTTGGGCTACGCAGACAATGTCAGTAAATATTGACTTTTTGACGCGGCAAATGTGGTGATACAAAGGCGAAACCGTCTGTATAACGCTAGAAATCTGGGATCGGCACAGGGTCTTGGGCGGTGAAATTTGTACCAAATTGGGCGCGATCAGGCGGTCAACCCTGCGCCCGCTCCACGCCCTCTGTGATCGCTTGCCGCAGACGTTTTTCCAAGGTGCGCTGCTTGCTTTCGGAGTAATATTTCAGGCCGAACATATCCTTGACGTAAAAGGTATCGACCACCTGTTCGCCGTAAGTCGCGATCACCGCATTGGCGATATAGACATTGGAATCCGCCAGAGTTCGCGCCAGATCATAAAGCAAACCGGGCCGGTCGCGGGTATCGACCTCGATGATGGTGTAGATTTCCGACCCTTCGTTATCAAAGGTGATATGGGTCGGCACCTTAAAGGCTTTCTCGCGTTTCTTGACTTTGTCGCGGGATTTGAGCGCCTCACGGGCGACCACCTCGCCGCGCAATGTCTTCTCAATCACTTGCCGCAAACGCGGCAAACGGCTCGCCTCATATGCATTGCCATCCGCGTCCTGTATCCAGAAGGCATCTGTGACATAGCCGTCTTTGGTCGTATAACTCCGGGCGTCCACCACATTGGCCCCCACCAGCGCCAGCGCGCCTGCGAGCCGCGAAAAGATCCCCGGATGGTCGGGCATCACAAAACAGGCGCGTGTGGCGTCGCGGTCCTCGTCTGGGTGCAGATCTATCCGCACGACATCTTCGCCAATGTCGCGCAGCAATTCGGCAAAGGCGACATGTGCGGTGACATGCAAACCCTGCCAATAGGGATCGTAATGCCGCCCGGTTTCCGTCTGCAGCGCCTTGCGCGGCCAGTCCTTGAGCGCCTCACGCAGGGTCTTTTTAGCCTCCGCCCCGCGGTTGGCCCGGTTGAGATCTTCCAGCCCGGTCTCAAGCGCCCGTTCGGTTTGGTTGTACAGCCCCCGGATCAACACGGCTTTCCAGTTGTTCCAGGTATTTGGCCCAACGCCGCGAATGTCGCAGACCGTCAAAACGCACAGCAGTTCCAACCGCTTGACCGTGCGCACCGCCTTGGCAAAATCCCGCACCGTCCGCGGATCCGCGATATCGCGCTTTTGCGCCATATCGGACATCAGCAAGTGATACCGCACCAGCCATTCAACGGTGTCCACCTCATCCGGTTTCAACCCCAATCGCGGTGCCACCTTTCGCACAATTTTTGCGCCAAGAATGGAATGATCCTCAGGCCGTCCCTTGCCGATGTCATGCAGCAGCAACGCAATATAAAGCACCTTGCGATTGACACCGCGTTGCAAGATCGACGAGGCGATGGGAAGTTCCTCCTCCAGCTCTCCGCGCTCAATCCGGGCGAGGTTCGCGATGCATTGGATCGTATGCTCATCCACCGTGTAGCTGTGATACATGTTGAACTGCATCATCGCGACAATCGGCTCAAACTCAGGAATAAACGCGGACAGAACGCCCAATTCATTCATCCGGCGCAGCGCCCGTTCCGGGTTGCCGTGTTTGAGCAGCAGATCGTGGAAAATCCGCCGTGCCTCGGGTTCGTGTCGCATGCTGTCGTCGATGAGATGCAGGTTCGCCTTGATGAGCCGCATCGCATCGGGGTGGATCAACATGCCTGTGCGCAAGGCCTCTTCAAAGATCCGCAGCAGGTTCAGCTTGTCTGACAGAAACTCCGCCTCATCGGTGACCGAGATGCGGTTGTGCACCACCTCATAGCCTTTGCGGATGCGCGGGCGTCTGCGGAATATCCGCTCAAGCAGCGGTTCCGCCTTGAGATGGATCGCCTCCAGCCCTGTCAGGAAAATCCGAGTCAGATCTCCCACGGCCGTCGCATGGCGGAAATAGGCCTGCATGAACACTTCGACCGCTCGGCGACCTGCGGTGTCATTGTATCCCAGCGCCTGTGCGACCTGGACCTGCATATCAAAGGTCAGCTGCTCCGTCGCACGCCCCGTCAAAAGGTGCAAATGCCCGCGCACCGCCCACAAAAATTCCTCGGCTGCGCGGAAGGTTTCAAATTCGTCTGGGCGAAACACGCCCTTGTCCACCAGATCGGCGATATTCTCGACCTCGTAGATAAACTTGGCGATCCAGAACAGGGAATGCAGATCGCGCAGCCCGCCTTTGCCTTCTTTAACGTTCGGTTCCACCACATAACGCTCGCCCTGTTTGAGGTGGCGGTTGTCGCGTTCCTCCAGTTTGGCTTCGATAAAGGCCCGGCCCTTGGCGGAAAACAACTCGCGGGCCAGCGTGTCATGCAGTTCCGCCGCCAGTTCGGTATCACCAATGATGAACCTTTGTTCCAGCAGCGCGGTCTGGATGGTGTAATCTTCGGTGCCTAGCCGCACACAATCGGCAATGGTGCGCGTGGCGTGGCCAACCTTCAGCTTCAGATCCCACAGGATGTATAGCATGCTTTCGATCACGCTTTCGGACCATGCGGTAGCCTTGTAGGGAATCAGGAACAGCAGATCGACGTCCGAAAACGGCGCCATTTCCCCCCGACCATAGCCGCCCACACCAATCACCGACAACCGCTCCCCCTCGGTCGGGTTCGGCTTGGGATGCAGCAGTTTGGTGGCGACATGCATGGTGCTGCACACCAGGGTGTCCGTCAGATAAGTATAGGCCCGCGTCATACCGCGGGCATCAAACGGGGCGCTCGCGAAAGCCTCCGCAATGGTGCTGCGGCCCTGTTTCTGCACGTCCCGCAGGATCGCCACAGCGGCGGCGCGTTGGCCGGCGGGATCAAGACCGGCGCAGGCACTCTCGATCGCGGCAATCACGGCGGGCGGATCGACGATCTGTGCCGGATCGCAAATCAGGCGCAGCGTGGCCACTGCGCCTGATCCGGTGTCTATCGTGGTTTGTGGGGGCAACTCAGAACCCGGCCCCACCAAAGGATTGCGGCGCGTTTTCTACAACAACCACAGCTTTGTTGCGGATCGTTGCAACGGCAAGCCCGCGTTCATTGGTGCCATCTTTGCGCAAACGGAAAATCCCGGTTGCGCCGCGAAAGCCCGCGCCCTGGGTCAAAGATGCCCCGGTCAGCGCCGTGGCTTTGCCGGATTTGGCCAACGCCCCAACAGCAGCGATGCCATCAAAGGCCAGCCCGGCCAAAGGATGTGGATCCGACCCGTATGCGGCGCTGTAGCGCTGGCGGAAGGCGCCGGAGGCCGCCGGATCAGGCAGCGCAAACCAGCCACCCTGTACCCCCGGCAGGTCCAGCGTTTGTGGCGGAATATCCCAACGGGTCAGGCCGATATACTGGGTGTTGGGGGCGCTCACGCCTGCCTCTGGCAAAAGCTGCGCAAACAGCGGCAGCGCGCTGGCCGATGAGGTGGTCAGGAAAAGTGCGTTGGCGCCCGATGCGTCCATGGTGGATTTGACGCGCGGCACAGAGGCAATCACGGATTCCTGGCTCAACGCATAGTCAACTGTACCCGAAAGCGTGGCGCCATTGGCCGAAATCGCTTGTTGAATCGCATCGCGCCCCAACTGGCCGGCCACATCCTGACCGTGCAGAATGACGATCCGGTCTTTGCCGTTGCGCTTGCTGTAACGCACCAGGCGGTTGGCTGTGTTGCCAAAAGTTGGCCCAAGAACAAAAACGTTGCCGCCCGCGATGGTGGGATTGTTCGAGAAAGACAGGACATTCACACCCTGCTTGGCCACTGCGACACCTGCGGCATTTGCCGCTTCGCCGTAAACTGGCCCAAGAATGATCTTTGCCCCATCGTTCACGGCTTTGGTGGCCGCGCTGGCCGCTGTAGCGGCATTGCCCGCCGTGCCATAGACGCGCAGGTCAACTTCCACGCCGCCCAGATCACGCATTGCCAGACGCGCGGCGTTTTCAAGATTCTTGGCCAGCAATTCGTCACTGGCCGACCCGCCACGCGGGATCAAAAGCGCCACAGGAACCGGTGCATTCGTGTCGATCTTGGCCCCGCCGGTGTTGGCCAAACTGCCCATCGCCGCCGGATCACAAGCCGCCAAAGCCATCGCAAAAAGCGGCAGGACCATCAACCGCACGCGCTTGCGGCATTTTTCAAAAAAAGCAATCATTCTAAACTCACTCCCCCGGTGGTAGGACGGCGCAACGGCGCAAACAAAAACAGGATGTGCCGCAATCATAGTGAGTGCGAAAGGCTGGTCCAGCGTGAATTACCAAAAGACACCCTTATCGGCGGGTTTGTATTTTGTCGGCGTGCCGATAGGCACTGCAAGAGACATCACGCTGCGGGCGCTGGATGTGCTGGCTTCGGCCGATGTTCTGGCCGCCGAGGACACCCGTAGCCTGCGCCGCCTGATGGAGATCCACGGCGTGCCCTTGGGCGAGCGCCGGATCTTGGCACTGCATGATCACAGCGGCAGCGGCGTGCAGGATAAATTGATTGCGCTTATGGCCGAGGGCCAATCGGTGGCTTACGCCTCCGAGGCCGGGATGCCCCTGATTGCCGACCCAGGGTTCGAGCTGGCCCGCGCGGCTGTGGCGGCTGGGGTGATGCTGACCTGCGCACCAGGACCCTCGGCGGTGCTGACCGCTCTTGCGCTGGGCGGATTGCCAACCGATGCGTTTTTCTTTGCGGGCTTTCTGCCCAATGCAAAAGCCGCCCGCTGCAGCGCCCTTGAAGCCCTGCGCGACATTCCCGGCACTTTGGTGTTTTACGAATCTCCCAAGCGACTGGCTGCAATGTTGCGGGATGCCGCATCCGTGCTTGGCCAAGACCGGCAAGCTGCAATGTGCCGCGAATTGACCAAAAAGTTTGAGGAAGTGCAGCGCGGGTCATTGACCGAGCTGGCAGATCTTTTTGCAGGCAAGGCCCCGAAAGGCGAAGTTGTGGTTCTGATCGACCGCAATCGTCAACACTCTGTTAATGCTTTGGACCTAGAAACAGACCTGCGGCAAGCATTGGCGGATATGTCGATGCGCGATGCAGTGGATATGGTTGCGCAGGCTCATGCACTGCCGCGCAGGCAGGTCTATCAAACGGCATTGGCCATGGGAAAGGGCGATAGGTGACAAAAGGGTGCAGGCATCATCGTGGCAGGTTGGCATTTCATGCTGGTCTGGCGGCTGAGAACCGCATCGCGCAGGATTATGAGCGGCGTGGATTTACCGTCGCCCGGCGCCGCTGGCGTGGTAAGGGCGGTGAAATTGACTTGATTGTGCGTGATGGCAACGCTTTGATCTTTGTGGAGGTCAAGCAAAGCCGCGATTTCAACCGTGCCGCCGAAAGCCTCAGCATCCGGCAGAAGCGCCGCATTTATGCATCTGCCGAAGAATATCTCGCATCTGAACCTGCGGGAAGCCTGACGGATGTCCGCTTTGATGTGGCGTTGGTTGATGGCCGTGGCGACACCCGCATCATCGAAAACGCTTTCGGACACGGCTGACCATTGCGAAAGCCGCCTTCCTGCGCCATCTAAGGAGAACGCAGCAAGGATAAGCCCATGAAAATCGCCTTTCAGATGGACCCTATTGGGGACGTGAACATTGACGCCGACAGCAGCTTTCGTCTCGCTGAGGAGGCGCAGGCGCGAGGGCATGAGCTGTTCTTCTACACGCCTGATCATTTGGCCTATCAAGAGGGAAAGATCACTGCGCGCGGGCATGTCTTCACTGTGCAGCGGGTTCAGGGCGACCATGCCCAGCTTGGCCCGGAGATCGAAGTGGATCTTGCGGACTATGATGTTGTCTGGCTTCGGCAAGACCCACCATTTGACATGCATTACATCACTTCGACCCATCTGTTGGATCGTCTGAAAGAGACCACTTTGGTGGTCAATGATCCCTTTTGGGTGCGCAATTATCCCGAAAAACTGTTGGTTCTGGATTTCCCGGATTTGACGCCGCCCACCACGATTGCGCGCGACCTCGAAACGATCAAAGCGTTCAAGGCCAAACATGGCGATGTCATCCTGAAGCCGCTATACGGCAACGGTGGTGCAGGTGTGTTCCGGCTCGATGCGCAGGACCGTAACCTGACCTCGTTGCATGAACTGTTCACCGGATTCTCGCGTGAGCCGCTGATTGTGCAAAAGTTCCTGCCAGCGGTGTCTAAGGGGGACAAACGCGTGATCCTCGTTGACGGTGCGCCTGTCGGTGCGATCAATCGTGTGCCGGCGGCTGGCGAGACCCGGTCCAACATGCACGTGGGGGGGCGGCCCGAGAAGATCGGGCTCAGCGAGCGAGATCTTGAGATCTGTGATGCCATTGGGCCGCTGCTCAAGGAAAAGGGGCAGGTCTTTGTCGGCATCGATGTGATCGGCGATTTCCTGACCGAGATCAACGTGACCTCCCCCACCGGCATTCAGGAGTTGGAGCGGTTTGACGGGGTCAACATCGCCGCAAAAATCTGGGATGCCATTGAGGCCCGCCGGGCATGAGTCTGCGCCGCCCCTTGATCAATTTCTGGATGCGGCAGGTGGAAAAACCGGCCATGGCCCGCGCCAAGGATGCTGCCGCATTGCGCCGTTCGCTTGAGCTGAAGGCGAAGTTCCTGTTTCACGCGCCGCGCGGCACCCGGCAGAACTGGCTCAAGTTGAGCAGTGCAAATGGCACCGTGGACGCCTTGGAGGTGCGCCCAAGAGAGCCGCACGCCAAACGGGTTATTCTTTACATTCATGGCGGTGCCTTCGTTTTTGGCAGCCCGCGCACCCATGCGGCGATGATGGCGCAACTGGCGCGGCGGACCGGAGCGCGGGTCTTCTTGCCGCAATACCGGTTGGCACCAGAGGCGCCTTTCCCTGCGGCGAAACAGGATTTGCGCCAAGCCTGGAACGGGTTATTGGCGCAGGGCATCGCTCCTTCCGATATCGTCTTGGGCGGTGACAGCGCTGGCGCTGCATTGGCGCTGGGCCTTTTGGCTGAGCTTTGCGCCGATGGGGCTGATGGGCCCGCCGCTGTGTTCTGTTTTTCACCGCTCACGGATATGGCGCATAACAGCAACAGCTTTGTTCAGAACGCCCGGCGAGAGGCGGTTTTGCCCGCAGCGCGGGCCGCAGAATGCAGTGAGGCCTATCTTTGCGGTTGCGATCCTGCTGATCCGGCAGTCAGCCCGGTTCACGCCGATTTCACCGGCGCCCCGCAGGTGTGGCTGACGGTGGGGGACACCGAGATATTGCGAGATGACGCCCATGCCATCGCCGCCCGGTTGCGGGATTGTGGGGTGACGGTGCAATTGGAGGAGAAGCATGATTTACCCCATGTTTGGCCGATTCTGCACAATATCCTGCCCGAGGCGCGGCAAACGCTGGATGACCTTGCCACCTGGATCAGGACACTGCCGGCCCGGCCAAGCGAAAGCTGATCGCCTCGGCGATATGGGGCTTGCGCACCGTGTCTGAGCCTTCCAGATCGGCGATGGTGCGCGCCACCCGGATCACCCTGTGATACCCGCGTGCCGACAGATTGAACCGCTCTGCCGCCTTCACCAGCAGCGCCCGCGCTTCGCTGTCCGGGGTTGCGATTTTTTCGAGCTGATCCCCTTCGGCATCTGCATTGACCCGCATCGCATCCATGTCTTTGTATCGCGTGGCCTGCACGCCGCGGGCTTGCGCAACCCGTGCGGCTACCTCGACCGAACTGTCACCGCCAGCAGGCAGGTCCAGATCCGTAAAGGCGACAGGTGGCACGTCCACGCGCAGATCAAACCGGTCCATCAGCGGCCCTGAAATGCGGCCAAGGTAGTCCTCACCGCAGTGCGGTACGCGGGCGCAGGCACGGTCGGGGTCGCTGAGGTAGCCGCATTTGCACGGGTTGGCCGCCGCCACCAGCATGAATCGGCAGGGGTATTTCACATGGGCATTGGCGCGGGCAATCATCACCTCGCCGGTCTCGATCGGCTGGCGCAGTGTTTCGAGAACCGTGCGTGGAAATTCGGGAAACTCGTCCATGAAGAGAACCCCGTTGTGTGCCAGACTGACCTCACCGGGCTTGGCCTGACGTCCGCCACCGATAATCGCGGCCATGGATGCGGTGTGGTGTGGCTCGCGAAAGGGGCGGGCGCGGGAAATGCCGCCTTCGTCCAACAGTCCGGCCAGCGAATGGATCATCGAGGTTTCCAATGCTTCTGCTGGTGTCAACGGCGGCAGGATCGATGGCAGCCGCGCCGCCAACATGCTTTTGCCTGATCCGGGTGTGCCGACAAACATAAGGTGGTGCCGCCCGGCCGCCGCAATCTCAAGCGCCCGTTTGGCGCGTTCCTGCCCTTTTACATCACGCAGATCACGCCCTTGCGGCGCATCAGGCACTTCGCCGGGCTCGGCGGGGCGTAATGGATTTTGACCGGTGTAGTGACGGACCACATCGCCCAAAGTGGCGGCCGCAATCACTTGGGTCGTGCCAACCCATGCCGCCTCGGCACCGGAACCTGCGGGGCAAAGCAGTCCGCGATTGTGTTCCGCCGCGGCCATCGCAGCGGGCAGCGCGCCAACGACCGGAACCAAGGTGCCATCCAGTGACAATTCGCCCAAGGCCACGATGTTCTGGGTGACGTCATCAGGCAGGATGTCGAGCGCCGCCAGCAGTGCCATGGCAACTGGCAGATCAAAATGGCTGCCCTCTTTGGGCAAATCGGCAGGGCTGAGGTTCACGGTGATACGTTTGGAAGGCAGCGCGATTGCCATGGAACTGAGCGCAGTCCGCACGCGGTCGCGGGCTTCGGACACGGCTTTGTCGGGCAGGCCCACGATTGAAAACGCTGGCAACCCAGTAGTTACGGCGCATTGCACCTCGACCATCCGGGCCTCTACCCCCTGAAACGCCACCGAATAGGCGCGTGAAACCATAAACCCCCCTCAACCTGAGGCTTAAGGATTAGGCAGGGTGTCTTTAGGAATGGTTAACGTCCGCCCCGGCAAAGGTCAGGCAATCAGGCGATTGGATCACTCCGCGACGGGCCAGCTTCTGACCGGAACGCCCATGTCATAGGGGAAGGGATCGTAAGTGACCTTAAGCCCCTCAGCCCGCCATTCCTTGAACGCCGGATCGTTGATCGTGGTCTCGCAATACCGACGCGCGGCGTCACTGACCGGCAGGTCGTACCCTACGATACGGGCACAGATCGGCGCGTAAAAGGCATCGGCAAGGCTGTATCTGCCAAAGAGCCAGGGGCCGTCTTCTTTGCGTGTGGCCTGCGCGTGCTGCCAAAGCACCTCAATCCGGTCCAGATCTTTTTGCACGGCCTCAGAGACAGCAAAGCCTTTGTTCACATGCTGTAGCTGCATAGGGCAGGCATCGCGCAAGGCGCCAAATCCGGCGGTCATCGCGGCGCATAGCCAGCGGGCGGCGGCGCGTTCTGCGGCATCTTTGGGCCAGAGCCCGGCATCCGGGTGCCGCTCGGCGAGTGTTTCGGCAATGGCAAGGCTTTCCCCGACAACCGTGCCTTCCGGCGTGCGCAAGGCTGGCACCAGAACGGCAGGGGCCAGATCAGCCATCTCTTGCGCCATAGTGCCGCCATAGAGGCCGACCAGATGTGCCTGATAGGGCAGGTTGAATTTTTCCAGCATCAGCCAGCCCCGCAAGGACCAGCTAGAGAAGGTGCGATCGCCGATATAAAGATCATAACTCATAGGCGCAGATAACCGTGGTCGGAATAAGCTGACAATCGCTGTTTCGTGAGGAGGGTCATCACGGAACGTGATTGATATGCCCGATGTTCCACTCACCTTTGTGATGTGACAGCTGCGTCACCGACAGGTTGTCGATTTTGTGCGCCATCGCCTCTGTTGGAGAGGCGCCCATGGCCCGCTGCACCTGCGTCAGGATCACGCCAAAATGCGCCACCGCGATAATATGCGCGTCGGGGTGGGCGGCGTTCAACTGATCCACCACGCGGTTTACCCGCGCCGCTGTTTGGTTCCAGCTTTCGCCGCCAGGCGGTGCGATGTCGCCGGGGGTTTCCCAATAAGCGCGGGACAGTTCAGGATCGCGAGCCGCGACCTCGGTGAAGTGCATGCCATCCCAAACGCCGAAGTGCAGCTCTCGCAGATCCGCCGCATGGGGCAGGCGGCGACGTTTCCGATGGTGCAGCACATCAGCCGTTGCGCTGGCCCGGATCAAATCGGAAGAGATTACAATAGCAGGTGATGGCAGATGCTCAGACAGCCGCGCGATTTGTGCAGTGTCGGACAGATCTGCGGGCACATCACGCCAGCCTACAAATGTTTTCTCATGGGTCGGGCCATGGCGTACCCAGTGCCAAACGGTCATGGCAAAACGCCTTTCAAAACTTGCGGCAGGCCAACAGTGACATGAACGACCAGATCGGCCTCGGCCGCCAGCGCGATATTGAGCCGTCCCTGTGCCTCGCGGAACCGCCGGGCGAGCGCGTTGTCAGGCACGATGCCGTGGCCTACCTCATTGGACACGATCACCCAAGGGGCGGCGCAATTGCGTAAAGCTTGCAGGAAATCGGATTGGGCGGCGGCCAGGTCATTTTCCTGCATCAAATGGTTGGTCAGCCACATGGTGGCGCAATCGACCAAAACTGTCTCCGCATCGGTCAGATCAGCCAAAACCGGGGCAAGATCCAAAGGCGCTTCGACCGTGCGCCAACGCGCATCGCGGCGATCCCGGTGGATTTTTACCTTGGCCGCGACCTCGTCATCGAAAATTTGACCCGTGGCAAGGTAAACCATTGGCCGCGCATCTTTTTCCAGGAACTCTTCAGCCCAACTTGATTTGCCGGAGGCGGCGCCTCCTAGCACGAAGGTAGATCGCGGCAACATTTTTTCGTTCCAGAAGTGAACCAAACCTGAGGTTCATGCGTATCTTTCACAAAGGTAAACCACAAGGTGTGCCGCTTCTGGGAGGGGAGATCATCCAATGACAATGCAATCCGCGCGTGAGTTTTCTCTGACCCGAACGGCGATGAAGGCCGAACTTCTCGATGCCGAGACCGAGCTTGAACTGGCCTATGCATGGCGCGACAACCGCGATGAAGCCGCTCTGCACCGGTTGATAACTGCCTACATGCGATTGGCCATTTCGATGGCGGGCAAATTCAAGCGTTATGGCGCACCGATGAACGATCTGATCCAGGAGGCCGGACTTGGTCTGATGAAAGCGGCGGACAAGTTTGACCCTGATCGCGGCGTGCGATTTTCGACTTATGCAATCTGGTGGATCAAGGCGAGTATTCAGGACCATGTGATGCGCAACTGGTCGATGGTGCGCACCGGGTCCACCTCTTCGCAAAAGTCGCTGTTCTTCAATATGCGCCGCGTGCAGGCGCAACTGGAGCGGACGGCGTCGTCCAATGGTGAAACCCTTGATCAGCATCAGATGCGGCAGATGATCTCGGCCGAGATTGGCGTGCCGCTTCATGACGTGGAAATGATGGATGGCCGTCTGTCCGGCTCCGACTTTTCTTTGAATGCCACACAGTCGGCGGAGGACGAAGGCCGCGAGTGGATTGATACGCTGGTGGATGAGAGCGCGCAGGCCGCAGATGTGGTTGAGCAAAGCCATGACATCGCGCAATTGCGCAATTGGCTGGTCTCGGCGATGGGCGAATTGACCGACCGTGAACAATTCATCCTGCGCGAACGCAAATTGCGCGACAAACCCCGCACCTTGGAAAGCCTCGGCGATGAGTTGAGCCTGTCCAAGGAGCGTGTGCGCCAGTTGGAGGCGGCGGCCTTTGGAAAGATGCGCAAATCGCTTGAGGGGCAGTCCAAAGAGATCCGGCATTTCCTCAATTGACGCAGCCGTGAGCAAGGGCTGGCAGATTGCCGCCCCGCGCCCTATGATTTGTCCCGAACGGGGCCGCGAAAGGGCGCATCATGCTGGCAGGCAAACATATTCTGCTGATCATCGGGGGTGGCATTGCCGCCTTCAAATCGCTTGACCTGATCCGCCGCCTGCGTGAACGCGGCGCCGAGGTCACGCCGGTCCTAACGCGGGCTGGAACGGAATTTGTGACGCCCCTATCAGTCTCTGCGCTGGCGGGGAAAAAGGTGTTTCAGGATCTCTTCGATCTGGGTGATGAGGCCGAGATGGGTCATATCCAGCTTAGCCGCGTTGCCGATCTGTTGGTGGTGGCCCCCGCGACCGCCGATCTGATGGCCAAAATGGCGCAGGGCCATGCCAATGATCTGGCCTCAACGCTCCTGCTGGCCACAGATACCCCGGTGATGATCGCACCTGCAATGAATGTGCGCATGTGGGACCATCCCGCGACCCAGCGCAATCTGGGCATCTTGAAATCCGATGGCATTGCCGTGGTTGGCCCGAATGAGGGCGACATGGCCTGCGGCGAATTTGGACCGGGCCGTATGGCCGAACCGCTCGAGATCGTCGCGGCCATCGAGACGCGGTTGGCCGATGGCCCCTTGAAGGGCAAGCGGGTGCTTGTCACCTCTGGCCCCACGCATGAGCCGATTGATCCGGTGCGCTACATCGCCAATCGGTCCTCTGGTGCGCAGGGCAGTGCCATAGGGGCTGCTCTGGCGGCGCTGGGCGCAGAGGTCATCTTTGTCACCGGTCCCGCCGATGTGCCGCCGCCCGAGGGTGTCACAGTGATCAAGGTGCAAACCGCGCAGGACATGATGCAGGCGGTGCAAGATACCCTGCCAGTGGATGCGGGCGTCTTTGCCGCCGCCGTGGCAGACTGGCGCGTGGACGGGGCCAGTGACCGCAAGCTCAAGAAATCCAAAGACGGGTTGCCGAGCCTGGCCTTTGCCGAAAACCCTGACATCCTGAAAACGGTCAGCCAGATGACGAAAGGCCGCCCGCCGCTCATGGTGGGATTTGCAGCAGAGACCAATGATGTGATTGATCACGCCACGGCCAAGCGGAAGCGTAAGGGTTGTGACTGGATTGTCGCCAATGACGTATCCCCCGCCACAGGCATCATGGGCGGTACAGAAAACGCTGTGACCTTGATTACTGACACAGGTGCAGAAAGCTGGCCGCGCATGGGCAAGGATGAGGTGGCCCGCAAATTGGCCGCGCGGATTGCGGATGCGATCTCGGGTTAGGCGGCATAGGGGTAGAAAGTGGTAACCATCAAGATGACATGGGCAGAAGGTGCCGATACCGCACTGGGCCTGCCTGCATATGAAACACCGGGCGCGGCGGGGGCTGATCTGCGGGCCAATCTGCCAGACTGTGCGGTGGTCCTGCCGCCAATGGGCCGCGCGTTGATCCCGACCGGGTTGCATTTGGAAATTCCGCCGGGGTTTGAGGTGCAGCTGCGCCCGCGTTCCGGTCTGGCGTTGAAACATGGCATCACCCTGCCCAACAGCCCCGGCACCATCGACAGCGATTACCGCGGGCCCGTGGGGGTTATTATGCTGAACACGGGCGCGGAGCCGTTTGAGGTAACGCACGGCATGCGTGTCGCACAAATGGTTGTTGCTCCTGTTGTGCAGGCCCGGTTCGAAACGGCTGCACAACTGGGCGAAACCGCACGCGGCAGTGGCGGATTTGGCTCTACCGGGGTCGGCTGATGGTTTTGGTTCTGCTCATCGCCGCCGGCATCTGGTTCGGCGGTATGGTCTTTGATGTACCGCGACGGCTGCGGCTCACGTTACTGGCGATTCTCTATGTTGCGGTTTTGGGCATTCAACTGGCCTTTCCAGACCTGCACCCCCTGCGGGTGATGACAGGTCAAAGCCCTGCACCCTGGCTTTTGCTGGGTGGCTTTGCCCTGATCGTGGCGGGATACCGGGCGATCTTGAAGAGACTGCGCCTGAAGGCCACGCCGAAGATCGAGAACGCGCCGGACACAGCGCAGAAATCTGCCGCCTTTTCAGACACTGAGCTCAACCGATATGCCCGCCACATTGTACTGCGCGAGATTGGCGGCGCAGGGCAGCGGGCGCTCAAGGATGCCAAGGTGCTTGTGGTTGGCGCGGGCGGTCTCGGCGCTCCGGCGCTGCAATACCTCGCGGCGGCGGGCGTTGGCACCATCGGCGTGATCGACGATGACGTCGTTGAGAATGCCAATCTGCAACGGCAGGTCATCCACAAGGATGCGGCCATAGGCATGCCCAAGGTGTTTTCGGCCCAGGCAGAAATGGAAGCCCAAAACCCCTTTGTCACAGTGCGCCCCTATCACCGCCGCCTGACCGAGGAGATCGCAACCGAATTGATCGCAGACTATGATCTGGTGCTGGATGGTACGGATAACTTCGAAACGCGATACTTGGTTAACGCGATCTGTGTCGCAGAGAAAACGCCGCTAGTGTCTGGCGCGCTGAGCCAATGGGAAGGACAGTTGAGCGTCTTTGACCCGGCGCTAAAAGCCCCCTGCTATCAGTGTATTTTTCCTCAAGCGCCCGCTGCGCATCTCGCGCCGAGCTGTGCCGAGGCAGGTGTGATTGGCCCCTTGCCGGGCGTGATCGGGGCGATGATGGCGGCAGAGGCGATCAAACTGATCACCGGTGCAGGCAACCCCGCGCGGGGTCAGATGTTGATCTATGATGCGCTCTTTGGTGAAAGCCGCACGATCACTCTATCCCGGCGAAAGGATTGCCCGGTTTGTGGAGCTGGTGAGCCATCCTGACGGCCGTGATGTTCTCTGCTAGGTTTAACAAACACAGCAAGGAGAAATCAGATGCCATATGTCAACGGCATGGTTGTCGCAGTCCCCAACGCCAACAAAGAGGCCTACATCCGGATGGCCCGCGCTATGGTGCCGCTGTTCGAGAAACACGGTGCGTTGGAGGTCGTGGATTGCTGGGGCGTGGATGTGCCCCCCGGCAAAGTGACGTCCTTTCCCATGGCGGTGCAGTGCAAAGAGGATGAAACCGTGGTGTTTTCTTGGATCACATGGCCGGACAAAGCCACTGCCGACAGCGGCATGGAGGCAGCGATGAGCGATCCTGCGATGGGCGAGATGGGCGATTTTCCCTTTGACGGGGCGCGCATGATCTTTGGTGGATTCGAACGGATTTAATCACGCGGCAGCGCTGTCACCGATTGTAACCTGCGGACCTGCGCCCTAGCTTGAGCGCAAAGGAGATCCGCATGACAAACCCGCTTTTGCAAGACTGGAGCACGCCCTTTGGGCTGGCCCCGTTTGACGCCATTTCTGACGATGATTTTGCCCCCGCTCTGGACGAGGCATTGACCGCACACCGGGCCGAGATTGACGCCATCGCGGGCAACTCTGCGGCGCCGGATTTTGACAACACCATCGGTGCGATGGAGGCGGCAGGCGGGGCGCTCGACAAAGTGTTGGGTGCGTTCTTCACCGTGGCAGGGGCCGACAGCAACCCGGCCCGCGAGGCGTTGCAGCGCGACTTTTCCCCCAAGCTGGCCGCGCATTTCTCTGAGATTTCCAGCAACAAAGCATTGTTTGCGCGTGTGGCCGCGCTTTGGGCCGGACGCGACGATCTGGACCTGACAGAGGAACAGGCGCGGGTCTTGATGCTGACCCATCGCGGGTTTGTCCGTGCGGGCGCCGCGCTCGAAGGCGAAGAAGAACAGCGCATGAAAGACATCAAGGCGCGGCTGGCCGTGCTGGGCACGCAATTCACCCAAAACCTGCTCGCGGATGAACGCAGTTGGTTCATGGAGCTGTCCGAGGATGATCTGGAAGGACTACCCGATTTCGTGGTGGCTGCGGCCCGTGCGGCAGGCGAGGAAAAAGGTGCCGCTGGGCCGGTTGTCACCCTGTCGCGATCCCTCATCGTGCCATTCCTGCAATTCTCGCCGCGCCGCGACCTGCGCGAGAAAGCCTTTCTCGCTTGGGAGGCACGCGGAGCAAATGGCGGGGACACCGACAATCGCGCCATCGCCGCCGAAACGCTGGCCTTGCGCGAGGAACGGGCAAATCTTCTGGGCTATGACACATTTGCGGATTTCAAATTGGAAACCGAAATGGCCAAAACACCGGAGGCAGTGCGCGGCCTGCTGATGGAGGTCTGGGAGCCTGCAAAGCGCCAGGCCAATGCCGACGCCGAAGTGCTGACCCGGATGATGCATGATGATGGCATCAACGGCGATCTGGCCCCCTGGGACTGGCGTTACTACGCCGAGAAACGCCGCGCCGCCGAGCATGATCTGGATGAAGCTGCGTTGAAGCCTTACTTTCAGTTGGACCGGATGATAGACGCGGCCTTTGCCTGCGCCACCCGTCTGTTCGGTCTGAATTTCGCGCCTCTCGATGTGCCACTGTACCATCCGGACTGCCGCGCATGGGAGGTCACCCGCGATGGCAAACATGTGGCGGTGTTTATCGGTGATTATTTCGCCCGCGGGTCAAAACGGTCCGGCGCATGGTGTTCCGCGATGCGATCGCAAGCGAAATTCCCCAAGGTGCAAAGCCCGGTGGTCATCAACGTTTGCAATTTTGCCAAGGCCGACCCGGCGCTGCTGTCTTATGACGATGCGCGGACACTGTTCCATGAATTTGGCCACGCCCTGCATCAGATGTTGTCGGATGTAACCTATGAAAGTGTCAGTGGCACCTCTGTGGCGCGTGATTTTGTTGAACTGCCCAGCCAGCTTTATGAACACTGGCTGGAGGTGCCGGAAGTTCTGGGCGAATTCGCGACCCATGCCAGAACCGGAGAGCCCATGCCGCAAGACATGTTGGACAAGGTTCTGGGGGCCGCAACATTTGATATGGGATTCCAGACAGTGGAATATGTTGCCTCTGCGCTGGTTGATCTGGCGTTTCATGATGGACAGCCCCCTGCCGATCCGATGGCAAAACAGGCCGAAGTTCTGGCGGCGCTTGGCATGCCAGAGGCTATCCGCATGCGTCATGCCACGCCGCAGTTTGCCCATGTGTTTTCCGGCGATGGCTATTCCAGCGGATACTACAGCTACATGTGGTCCGAGGTGATGGATGCCGATGCCTTTGAAGCCTTTGAAGAGGCGGGGGGCGCCTTTGATCCGGAACGGGCCAAAGCGCTGGAGCAGCATATCCTGTCCACCGGCGGAAGCCGCGACGCGGCAGAGCTTTATGTCGCGTTTCGCGGGCGCTTGCCGGGAGTTGAGGCGCTGCTGAAAGGCCGGGGTTTGGCGGCCTGATGCGCGGCTGAGGACCGGTCAATACCCCAGTGATCGGTCCACCAGATTGAGGAACGGCTCGCCCGCTTCGCCGCGGCGAATGTTCTCAACGATGGCTTCTGATGCAGTGCTGGCGCGGGTTTCGGCGGCGATATGCGGTGTAACCGTGACCTGCGGATGCGCCCAATAGGGATGGTCCTGCGGCAAGGGCTCCACCCGGAACACATCCAGCGTGGCGTGGGCGATCTGGCCATTGTCGAGCGCCGCCAACAAAGCATCGTCATCAATAAGTGGCCCACGTCCGGGGTTGATGACAAAAGCCCCCTTCGGCATCGCTGACAGTGTTTCAGCGTTCAGCGTATTTTCCGTGGCGGGCGTGTCTGGCAAAAGCAGCACGGCGATCTCGGCCCGTGCCAAAGCCTGCGTCAGGCCCGCATCCCCCGAATAACAAGTCACGCCCTCAATCGATTTGGCGCTGCGCGACCAGCCAGAAACCTCAAAGCCCAAACCAAGCAGGGTCTGTGCCACCGCTGCGCCCAATGCCCCGAGGCCCAGCACCACAACCGATCGTTCCTGTGCCAAAGGCGGCGTGCGGGGCTGCCATTTGGCATCACTGCGCAGAATGTCCGTGTCGATCCCCAGATGATAGCGCATCACATGGCCTGTGACCCATTCCACCATGCCTTTGGTCAGCCCCGGATCAACCATCCGAGCCAACGGGATGGTCAGGGTCTCATTCCCGGTGATGTTCTCCACCCCGGCCCAGAGGTTCAGCACCGCCTTGGCGCGGGTGTAGGGGGCAAAATCCTGCACATCGCTGTTGGGGGCATAGACGATATAATCGACCTCTTCGGGGGGCAGGTCGATGGCAAGATTGGCCTCGAGCCCCGCCTTGGCAAGTGCATCGCGCAGTGGCTGTTCATAGGTGGTCCAGCGTTCGGGACGGGCGGCAAAAAGAACGTTGATCATGTGGCAAACACCCCTGACATATCGGCAAATCCCTTGATCTCAATCGGGTTGCCCGATGGATCGTGAAAAAACATCGTGCTTTGCGCGCCCGGTTCACCGGCAAAGCGGCTGCTGGGTGGAATCACAAAATCCACTCCGGCCTGCGTGAGCCGCTTTGCCAAGGCCTTCCAGTCGTCCAGCGCGAGGATTACACCCAAATGCGGCATTGGCACCATGTGATCGCCCACCTTGCCTGTGGCAGCGGTGGCAAAAGGCTCCCCCAGATGTAGGGAAATCTGATGGCCGAAAAAGTTGAAATCAGCCCATGTCTCGGTGAACCGGCCCGGCGTGCAGCCCAGCGTTTCACCATAGAATGTGCGGGCGCTGTCCAGATCGCGGACGTTATAGGCCAGATGAAAAATGGTCATTTTGCTACCTTGGAACTGAGTGGACGGGGCGTTATCGCGGCCTGTGGATATGCGCACTTTGCACCAGTCCAAATGCCAGCAGCAGCACCAGCATCGCAGAGCCGCCGTAGCTGACCAGTGGCAAGGGCACTCCGACCACGGGGGCAAGGCCCATCACCATCGACATATTGACCGCGAAGAACAGGAAAAAGTTCAGCGCAATGCCCAGTGTGAGCAGGGATGAAAACCGGTCTTTGTTGAGCAGCGCAGTGCCGATGCAAAAGACGATGATCAGCGCATACAGGCTCAGCAGAGACACACCACCGATAAAGCCAAACTCTTCGGCCAGCGTGGTGAAGATAAAGTCGGTGTGTTTTTCCGGCAGGAAGTTCAGCCGCGATTGCGTGCCTTGCATATATCCGCGCCCGGTCCAGCCGCCAGAGCCAAGGGCGATCTTGGATTGGGTGATGTGATAGCCTGCGCCCAATGGGTCGGCAGAGGGATCAAGGAAGGTGTCGATGCGGCGGTACTGATAATCATTCAAGAGTTGCCACGTGGTGCCGCGCGACTGGAAAACCGCCGTGATCAACCCAACGCCAGAGGCGATTACGGCCGCAAAATATGCCCAATGCACACCTGCCAGAAACATCAGCCCGCCCCCCGCTGTCAGCAGCAGGATGGAGGTGCCGAGATCAGGTTGTTTCAGGACCAAAGCCGTGGGCACGCAGATGATCAACACCGGCAACAGAACCCAGAAGGGCCGTGAGACTTTCTTGGCTGGCAGCCAGTCATAATAGGCGGCGAGAAACATCACCAGGGTGATTTTCATCAACTCAGAGGGCTGAAGGTCCATAAAACCAAGGTCGATCCATCGTTGTGAGCCTTTACGCTCTTCCCCGATGAAGGCCACCGCAAGCAGCAGCAGAAACGACACGCCATAGGCTAGGCCAGACAGGTTGCGCCACAGCCAGATTGGCACAAAGGCCACCGTGAACATCACCCCAAGCCCTAGGGCAAAACGTTTGATCTGCGGCTCCGCCCAAGGCGAGAATGATCCGCCCGCCACGGAATACAGCATCAGGAAGCCGATACCGCAGACCGAGGCCAGCAACAGTGCAAGCGGCCAGTTCACGAACAACACCTTGCGCAGGCCTGTGGGAACGGATTTGACGGAGTGTTCAAGATAGCTCATGCTTGATCCTTCCCGTCAATCTTGGCCATCGGCTGGATATCGCGAAGCTTGCGTTGCTGCTCGCGGATGCGGTCGCGGTCGCCGGTTGGATAGGCTTCCAGCGGCGGCTCTCCTCCGGCAAGAGCCTGCAGCATCACATCACGGGCAATCGGCGCTGCCGCCGTGGACCCGCCGCCGCCATGTTCGACCAGCACCGACACTGCATATCGAGGCTTGTCGTAGGGCGCAAAGCTGACAAAAAGCGCGTGATCGCGGCGTTCCCAAGGCAGATCGCGGTTACGGGTCACACCGCGCGCCCGTTCAGCGGCAGTGATATTGCGCACCTGGCTGGTGCCGGTTTTACCCGCCATGCGCATATCTTCCGCGATGATCCGCGACTTGTAGGCGGTGCCGCGGCGGTTGTTGACCACGTCATACATGCCGCGGCGCATCTGGCGCAGATTGTTTTCATTCAGCCCCAAAGGTCCTCCGATGCTTGGTGGCTGTTCCACACCGTCTACTGATTTAATCAGCCGCGGCGTGATCTCACGGCCCGTTGCGATGCGGGCGGTCATCACGGCCAGTTGCAACGGCGAGGCCAGCATAAACCCTTGCCCGATGGAGGCGTTGACCGTATCGCCAATCACCCAATCGGCCCCGCGCACGGTTTTTTTCCAGTCCTTTGTTGGTGTCAGCCCCGAAGACACCGAAGACAGTGGCAGATCATGCCGGATTCCGAGGCCAAAGCGGTTTGCCATGGCGCTGATCTTTTCGATGCCGACCTTGAGCGCCAGATCGTAATAATAGACATCGCAGGATTGTTTGAGCGAATTGCCCAGATCAACCCAGCCATGGCCGGCGCGTTTCCAGCAGTGGAACTTGCGATCGGCCACTTCGACAAAGCCGGGGCAATAGGCGGTGTCGTCCGGTCCGGCGAGGCCTTCCTCCAGCGCGGCCATGGCCACGATCATCTTGAAGGTTGATCCGGGCGGATAGCTGCCTTGGACGGTCTTGTTCACCAGAGGGCGGTAGATCGATTGCAACAGCGGATTATAATCGGCAGACGAAATGCCGCCGATAAAGAGGTTGGGGTCATAGCTGGGCGCAGAGGCATTGGCGACCAGATCACCGGTTTCGCAATCAATGATCACGACGGCGGCAGATTCATCGCCCAGACGCGCCTGGACGTAGCCTTGCAGATTGGCATCCACGGTCAATTGCAGATCCGCGCCTGATTGCCCCTCGCGGCGGGCCAGCTCGCGCATCACGCGGCCAGTTGCGTTGACCTCGACCTGCTTGGTGCCGGCGCTGCCGCGCAACAAGGATTCCTGCCGCGCTTCTACGTTGATCTTGCCGATCTGGAACCGTGGAATGCGCAGCAATTGGTCCGGGTCTTCGAGGGCATCAAGATCCGCCTGACTGACCCTGCCGACCCTTCCCACCACATGGGCGAAATGCGATCCGCGCGGGTAGACGCGGGTCAAGCCCACCTCGGGTGTGACGCCGGGCAGGGCAGGCGCATTCACGCTGACCTTGCTCACGTCCTCCCAACTGACATCGTCGATGATCGTGACGGGCAAAAACGGCGCGGAGCGCTTGACCTCAGCCAAGACACGCTCCCGCACTTCGGGATCAAGGGTGATGATCTGCGCCAGCCGGTCCAGCACCGCCTCAACATCGCCGGCATCCTCACGCACAATCACGATCCGGTAGGACGGCACATTCTGCGCCAGCCGAATACCGTTGCGATCAAAAATCTCGCCGCGAGCAGGCGGGATCAGACGGATGTTGATGCGGTTTTCTTCGGCCAGAAGACGGAACTGGTCCGCCTGATCCACCTGCAAATACCGCATCCGCGCCGCAAGACCGCCCATAAACAACAGCTGCGCCCCACCAAGCAATGCGGCACGGCGCGTCAGCTTGTTGTGGCTGGCATCATTTTCGGCGCGGTTGCGTCTCACGCGTGTCTCCCGTCTCAGGCCCGTTGGCCGTGCGCATCCAGATCACCCGGCGCTGTTTTTCGAACCCGCATCAGCCCATGGGTGACCAGAACGATCAATGGATAGAATAGCAAGGTCATGCCCAGTTCGGAAAGGACCAGCGGCAGATGCGGTACTTCGACCAATGAAATGGCCAATAGGAACCGGTTCGCCATCATCACCATGATGATCACGACGCCCACGGTCAGCCATTCCACCGCAAAGCTGGAATCGCGCAGGTTGCGCCCGCGGGATTTAAGGTTTTCGCAGCCCATCAACGCCAGCAAGGCCCAAAGACCGGGCGGGCGCTGCAACAGCAGATCAGCCATCAGAAAGGCCAGCGCCAAGGCCAGAGCCGGCACATATTCAGGCCGCCGCAGCGACCACGCGCAGGCAAACCCAAGCAATAGATCAGGGCCAGTCCATCGGCTTGGCGTCGTCGTCAGAGGCAACAGGTGAAAGAACAGGATAACAAGAGCCAGAAACAAAAACGCCGCCCGCATCAGCCAAAGCCGTGTTTGCGAAAGATCATTCATGGCTGATCGTCCGTCGCGTCGTGATTTTCCACGGCGGGCAACGGACCACTTTCGGTGATCACCTGTGCGGTGTCGGAGACCTGTTCGTTGCCGTGATGGCGCAGCACCCGCAAAAATTCGAGCCGCTCATAATCTGCGGCCAAACGCACCCGCAAACGCCCACCCGGATCGGCAGCAACCTGCCCGATCAACAGACCCGCCGGGAACACGCCCCCATCGCCAGAGCTGATCACCCGGTCGCCGGGGCGCACCAGATCCGGGTTTTCCAGAAAATCGATGGGCGGCGCGGCGGTGTTGTCACCTGCCACAATGGCACGCTGGCCGGAGGGTTGAATGATCGCGGGAATACGGCTGGAAGCATCGGTGAGCAAGATCACCCGCGCGGTGTTCTTTGCAACACCGGAAATCCGCCCAACCAGGCCGATCCCGTCCATTGTGGCCCAACCATCAACCAGACCGTCGCGTGCCCCCACATTCAACAGCACGGATTGCCGGAAAGGTGACCCACTGTCGGCCAGCACAACGCCGGTGATGAAGGTCAGGCGCGGATCAAGCCGCACATTGTTGAGATCCAGCAGTCGGGCGTTTTCCTGCTCCAGCTGCAACGCAGCCTCTTTCCAGGCCTGCATCTGGCGCAATTCGCTGCGCAGCTCGCGGTTTTGTTCGGCCAGACGTTGATAGCTTTGATAATCCCGCAAAAGGTTGATGGTGCCGGTGACCGGTGCCATCGCCCAATCCAGATTGGGGACCAACCGGTCCGTGATCTGGGCGCGGAACCGCTCCACCCGCGGGCTGTCGATCCGCCAAAGCAGGAACACCGCCGCCAGGACCAGCACCAGCACAGCCAGGAGCAGCCGGCGCAGCGGGCCGGTATAGTCACTGGACTGGGAACGGTCTTTGGCCATGGGGTGTTACGCTCCTGACCGGGGGGCCGGTGGGGTTTTGCGGTTAGCTGTCGTAGTCGATGGCGTGGCGCAGTTGTTTTTCATATTCCAGCGCCTTGCCGGTGCCAAGCGCCACACAATTAAGGGATTCGTCCGCGATAGATACGGCCAGCCCTGTCTGCTCGCGCAGGGCCAGATCCAGATCACCCAAAAGCGCACCGCCGCCCGTCAGCATCACACCGCGATCTACGATGTCTGCGGCCAGATCCGGCGGTGTGGTTTCCAGCGCGGTCATCACCGCCTCGCAAATCTGCTGCACGGGTTCGGCAAGCGCTTCGGCGATCTGGGCCTGCGTGACTTCGATCTCCTTTGGCACCCCGTTGAGCAGGTCGCGCCCACGGATCTGCATCGACGTGCCGCGCCCGTCGTCGGGCATCCGTGCGGTGCCGATAGAGGTTTTGATCCGCTCGGCGGTGGTTTCACCCACAAGCAGGTTCTGCTGGCGGCGCAAATAGCTGATGATAGCCTCATCCATACGGTCGCCGCCGACACGCACGGAGCGGGCGTAAACGATGTCACCCAGCGACAAAACTGCCACCTCGGTCGTGCCGCCGCCGATGTCCACAACCATGTTGCCGGTTGGATCGGTGATTGGCATGCCTGCACCAATGGCGGCTGCGATGGGCTCTGCGATCAGGCCGGCGCGGCGCGCCCCTGCGGACAGAACCGACTGGCGGATCGCCCGTTTTTCAACTGGCGTGGCACCATGCGGCACGCAAACGATGATCTTGGGCTTGGAAAAGGTGGAGCGTTTGTGCACCTTGCGAATGAAATGTTTGATCATTTCTTCGGCGGTGTCGAAATCGGCGATTACACCTTCGCGCATCGGACGAATCGCCTCAATGCTGCCGGGCGTCCGGCCCAGCATCAGCTTGGCATCCTCGCCCACGGCCAGCACTTTCTTGACGCCATCCTTGACGTGGTAGGCCACGACCGAAGGCTCCGACAGGATGATACCTTTGCCTTTGACATAGACCAGGGTGTTGGCCGTGCCGAGGTCAATTGCCATGTCGGACGAAAACAAACCGCCGAGGTTTCCAAAGATATTCATAAGGTCGCGCACCTTGTTAAAGTCATAATGGCCCGCGACTCTGACAGTGGCGGGCTGGGGGCTCTTATAGGCCCGCACAGGGGCAGGTGAAAGGGGTTTGGCAAAGACATTCGGCATCTTGTCGCCGGTGCCCTATATTGAAGGACAAAGCGGCAACAAGGAGAGGCGTGAAATGAAGAAAATTCAAAGCTTGGGCGTGCATCACATCACCCTGACCGGCGCAGACCGGCAAAGCTCAATCGACTTCTGGGAAGGGGTGCTGGGCATGCCATTCATCTTTGACCAGCCCAATCTGGACGACCCCAACGAAGGGCATCTCTATTTCGATCCAGGTGACGGGCGGCTTATCACGATCTTTACCAACGAAGAGCGCAAACCGGTGCACAAGCGCACGCCCACCGATCCCGGCTGTGTGCATCATATCGCGTTCGAAGTGGACCGGGCGATGTTCGATCAGATTATCGAGCGGCTCGAAGCCCGCGGGATCGGCCATTCCGGGGTCAAGGACCGCGGGTTCATGCATTCGATCTATTTCAAAGATCCGCTTGGGCTGCTGATCGAGCTGGCCTGCTATGCCTTTATCCCGCCGCGCGGAGTCAGCCATGCCGAAGTGATGCTGGAGGCACATAAACTGAGGGTGGAACGCGGTGCCAAGGCGATAGAGCGGGAACATCTGGCAGATGCCAGTGTCCTCATTGTAGAACGCGGCCAGGCCTCACTGAGCGCGGACCGTGGGGCGAGAAATCCTTATAGGTGAGGTTTCGGGCCATTGACATGGCCCGACCGGTCGGGGGGCTTTGCCCCCCGAATCCCCCAGGAATATTTTGGCCTGCAAAAGAAAACGCTCAGGCGAAAGTCTGTTATTCAGAGTTTCTTAAGATTTTCAAAGGAGATTAAGAAATGCGGTACAGGCGGGGACGCCGATGGCCGTGCCTGCGGAAGAAGCATTGCTTTTTTCGGCCGGGGGGCGCTTGTCGTTCCCCGGCGTAGTGATTTCAGCCAACTTCATTTCTTTTGCAGGTCAGATATATCCCGGGGGTCCGGGGGCAGCGCCCCCGGTTGGTCGGACCGCATCTGCGGTCCGAAACCCCTTTAGCTCACGTCTTTGTAGCTGACCTCGCGTTTGTCCGTGCCGCCTTTTTCGCGGCGGACCAACAAACGGTTCAGTGCGTGCACATAGGCGCGGACCGATGCCACAACCGTGTCAGTGTCCGCCGATTGGCCTGTGACGATCCGACCGTCCTCTTCCATGCGCACAGAAACCGTGGCCTGCGCATCTGTGCCCTCCGTCACCGCATGTACCTGATAAAGCTGCAAGCGCGCATCATGGGGCACAATGGCTTTGACGCAGTTGAATGCTGCGTCCACAGGGCCATCGCCGGTCTGTTCGGTGCTGTGCTCCTCGCCGTTCACATCAAGCACCATCCGCGCCTGATTTGGGCCTTCGGTGCCGCAGATCACATGCATCGACTTGAGCTTGATCTGGTCTGCCTCGCTGTCGGTTGCGGTGCGCATGAGAGCGATGAGGTCGTCATCATAGACCTCCTTCTTGCGATCGGCGAGTTCTTTGAACCGGACAAACACATCCTTGAGCTGGTTGTCGCCGAGCTCGAACCCGAGGTTCTCCAGCTTGGAGCGCAGCGCGGCCCGGCCCGAATGCTTGCCCATCACGATATTGGTTTCGGTCAGGCCCACATCTTCGGGGCGCATGATCTCGAAGGTTTCGGCGTTCTTGAGCATACCGTCCTGGTGGATGCCGCTTTCGTGGGCAAAGGCGTTTTTGCCTACAATGGCCTTGTTAAATTGCACCGCAAAGCCAGACACCGCCGCGACGCGGCGCGAGATGTTCATGATCTTGGTGCTGTCGATGCCGGTCTGGAACGGCATGATGTCATTGCGCACTTTCAGGGCCATCACGACCTCTTCGAGCGCGGTGTTGCCCGCTCGTTCTCCAAGGCCGTTGATCGTGCACTCGATCTGGCGTGCACCCGCCTCAACCGCGGCAAGGCTGTTGGCGGTCGCCATGCCCAGATCGTTGTGGCAGTGGGTGGCAAAGATGATCTCATCCGCGCCGGGCACGTTTTCGAGCAGTTTTGCTATCAGATCGGCGCTTTCGCGCGGGGCGGTATAGCCAACGGTGTCGGGAATGTTGATCGTTGTCGCACCCGCCTTGATCGCGATTTCCACGACCCGGTAGAGGTAGTCCAATTCGGTGCGCGTGGCATCCATTGGCGACCATTGCACATTGTCGCAAAGGTTGCGGGCGTGGGTTACGGTTTCGTGGATACGGTCGGCCATTTCGTCCATGGTCAGGTTCGGAATGGCGCGGTGCAGCGGCGAGGTGCCGATAAAAGTGTGGATGCGCGGCTGAGGGGCATGTTTCACCGCTTCCCAACAGCGGTCGATGTCGCCAAATTGCGCACGGGCCAACCCGCAAATGACGCTGTTCTTGGACAGGCGGGCAATCTCGCTCACTGCGTTGAAGTCTCCTTCGGAGGCAATGGGAAAGCCGGCCTCGATGATATCGACGCCCATTTCGTCCAGAAGACCCGCAATTTCGAGCTTTTCGGCGTGGGTCATGGTCGCGCCGGGGGATTGTTCCCCATCGCGCAACGTGGTGTCAAAAATCAAGACGCGGTCTTGTTTGGATATATCTGTCATGTCTGGGTCTTTCTTGTCTGCTTTGAAATCCATTGGCGCGCGGCACATCCCCCTGAGCGGGCGCGCCGGAATGGCACGCTCAGAGGCGGATTAGTAGCAGCAGGTTGGCACGCAGCATGGCCGCGCAGGGGCGCGGCAGGGTTGGGATATGGGCGGCGTGTGTCATGGGGCGTAGTTATACCGGTGCATTTGCAAATGGAAAGGGGGTGAATGATCTTTGTTGTTGCGAGCGTGGCGCGGGGGTGGCTGAGTTATTTGGTCAAATGAAAGATTGATCCGCGTCTTTGCACCGCTAGTTCCGGGATATGAGAGATGTTTTGATCATTGGGTCCAGCGGCGGGATCGGTTCGGCACTGGTGCAGGCACATCAGGCACGCGGGGATCGTGTGGTGGGCCTGTCGCGGTCCGGCGACGGGTTCGATGTGACGGACCCTGTCAGCGTTGCGCATCATTTGGGGCGGCTGGCGGGGCCGTTTGATCAGGTGATTGTCGCCAGCGGCGCGTTGGAGATTGGCGGCGCGGCGCCGGAAAAGACCATTCGTGCGGTGCGCAAGGACGCGATAATGGATCAATTTGCGCTCAATGCGGTTGGTCCGGCGCTGGTATTGGCACAGGCGCATAAGTTGCTGCCCAAGGACCGCCAGGCGGTTTTTGCGGTCTTGTCGGCGCGGGTGGGGTCGATTGGCGACAACCGTTTGGGGGGTTGGATCAGCTATCGCAGTGCCAAGGCGGCGGTGAACCAGATTGTACATACGGCAGCGATCGAATTGTCCCGCAGCCATCCGCAGAGCATCTGCGTGGCGCTGCATCCAGGCACCGTGGCCACGCCGTTTACCGAAGCCTATCTGGGCCGCCATCCCGCAGTACCAGCGGAGGAAGCGGCACAGAATCTGCTGGGTGTGATGGATGGGCTGACCCCTTCGCAAACGGGTGGGTTTTTTGATTGGTCGGGCGCAGAGGTGCCGTGGTGAGCCGGTTGATCTTGGTGCTTGGGGATCAATTGTCCGAGGGGCTCAGCGCTTTGGCAGAGGCGGACAAGGACAGCGATATCGTGGTGATGGCCGAGGTTGCGGACGAGGCCGGCTATGTGCGTCATCACCCCAAGAAAATCGCGCTGGTCTTTGCTGCGATGCGCCAGTTTGCACATCAGTTGGAAGGGGGCGGCTGGGATCTGCGCTATACCCGGCTGGACGATACGCACAATGCCGGCTCCATCGTCGGAGAGCTGCTGCGCCGGGCGGAAGAGACCGGGGCGCAAGAGGTGGTCTGCACCGAGCCGGGAGAATGGCGGCTGATCGAAAAGCTGAAGTATGCGCCGATCAAGGTGCGGATGCTGCCCGATGACCGGTTTCTTGCGTCACATGCCGAATTCGAGGACTGGGCCGAGGGGCGCAAAGCTTTGCGGATGGAGTATTTCTATCGCGAGATGCGGCGCAAAACCGGTTTGCTGATGGAAGGCGATGACCCCGCTGGCGGGCAGTGGAACTATGATCACGACAACCGCAAACCTGCACCGGACGACGTGGATTACGACGGGCCGTTGCGGTTTGAGCCCGACGCGCTCACCAAAGAGGTGCTCGAACTGGTAGAGGCACGGTTTGCCGACCATTTTGGTGATCTTTATCCCTTCGAATTTGCGACCACGCGAGCGCAGGCACTGAAGGCTTTGGATCACTTCGTCACCCATGCGCTGCCTAAATTCGGAGACTATCAGGATGCCATGTTGGAGGAACATGAGACCCTCTATCATGCGGTACTGTCGCCATATCTGAATATCGGTTTGCTGGGTCCGCTCGAGATTTGCCGGGCGGCGGAACAGGCTTGGCAGGACGGTGACGTGCCGATCAACGCTGCCGAGGGGTTCATCCGCCAGATCATCGGCTGGCGCGAATATGTGCGGGGCATCTATTTTCTCGAAGGGCCAGACTATGTCACCCGGAATGCCTTGGGTCATAATCGGGATCTGCCTGACTTCTACTGGGGCGCGGAAACAAAAATGAACTGTGTGGCCCATGCGGTGCGCCAGACCCAGACCAGTGCCTATGCCCATCACATTCAGCGGCTCATGGTGACGGGCAATTTTGCCCTTCTGGCCGGAGTGGACCCCGCGCAGGTGCATGAATGGTATCTGGAGGTTTACGCCGATGCGTTTGAATGGGTCGAGGCACCCAACACCATCGGGATGAGCCAATTTGCCGATGGTGGGGTCATTGCCTCCAAGCCCTATGTGTCATCCGGGGCGTATATCAACCGGATGTCGAACTACTGCAAAGGTTGCGACTACAAGGTCAGTGTGAAGACGGGAGAGGGAGCCTGCCCTTTCAACCTGCTGTATTGGCATTTTCTGGACCGGCACCGGGACAGGTTCAAAGACAATGCGCGGATGGGCAATATGTACCGCACATGGGATCGGATGGATGGTGACCGGCGCGAAACCGTTTTGAAAGATGCAGGCGAATGGCTTAAACGATTGGACGCAGGCGAAGTGGTTTAAGCCAGGATCCTGCCCCTAGGCTTCCCCGTCCGTGATCAGCCAATCGTCCAGCGTTGCCTTGACAGGGGCCGGCCAGGGCACGGAGGTATGTTTGTCCAGATCAGAGGCCGCGAGAACCTGTGTGCTGTTCCAACGTTTTTCGCCCTTGCAGCTGATCTCGTGCTTGAGGGTTACAGAGGACCGTCCGACGCGCACAACCCGCAGTTCAAACGTCAGGGTTTGGCCAAACAGCGATGGGATCGAGAAATCGCAGGTCAGGTGAACCGTGGGTGTGCCCCAGCGCTCTTTCCAGATGATTTCATGCCAAGGATAGCCGATGTGCGCCCAGTATTCCTCGTTCACGCCGTTCAGAAGATTGAGGTAGGAGGGGAAATAGGCGGTGCCCGAAATATCGCAATCGCCAAATCGCAGTTCGCGGTCGGTGACAAATACCTTGCCCATGCTGCAGGGCTCCTTTGGTTGTGATCCGGCCCCTGTTTAGCGTGAAACACGGGCCGGTCACAATGCAGCGCAGGATCAGCCGTGGCTGGCGCGGCTGTCGTCCGGTGCCTCGTCGCGGTCGGACAGGCCATAATCGCGGATCACATGGGCGATGCGCAGATGATAATCGGTAAAAATACTCGCCCGCCCCCTGGCCTGCGCCTTGCGATGGGCTGCCAGTTTGCGCCAGTTTTGCACGGCTTCTTCATCGCGGAAGAATGACAGGGACAACAACTTGTCCGGGTTGGTCAGACTTTGAAACCTTTCGACAGAGATAAACCCGTCCACCTGATCGACCAGCGGTTTCATCTCAGCGGCAAGGTCGAGGTAATCGTCTTTGCGGTCCGGGTGCGGCATCACTTCGAATATTACAGCGATCATTTTTGCGCTCCATGCGGTGTGGACACCAGCTTGAGAAAGGTCCGGTCCTCGCGCAAGAGGAACTTTTCGGATTGGGCAAACTCATAATTCTCGCGGCCCAGCGGATCTGCGGCCAACCGGGCGCGATAGGCCTCATAAGCGGCCAGATCCGGGATGTTATAGATGCCATAGGCAAGGGTGCTGGACCCTTCGTGAGGGGCGTAATAACCGATCAGATCGGCGCCGCAGCGCGGGATCGCCTGACCCCAGTTGCGGGCGTATTGTTCGAAGGCGGCTTTCTTGGTGGGATCGATGTGGTATTTGATGATGCAGGTCAGCATGGGTGTCTCCTTGTTGCTGGCCCGGTTCTAGCGGATTGATCGGCGGCAATGCTTCGGCTATGGTCGAAGTATGAAAGACGGCCCAGACATATCCCGCATTGCGGCGCTGATCGGTGATCCGGCCCGCGCCAATATCCTGACCGCGCTGATGGCGGGCAAGGCCCTGACCGCGACCGAACTGGCCGGAGAGGCGGGCGTGACCGTGCAAACCGCCAGCGCCCATTTGTCCAAACTGGAGGCGGCGGAGATGATCCAGTGCCGCAAATCCGGGCGGCACAAGTATTTCACGCTTGGCAATGACGATGTGGCCCATGCGCTTGAGGCGCTGATGGGATTGGCGGCCGGCGCTGGGCATCTGCGCACCCGCACCGGCCCCCGCGATGCGGCGCTGCGCGAGGCGCGGGTTTGCTACAGCCACTTGGCGGGCGAGAAGGGCATCGCGCTCTATCAGGGTTTATTGGCGCGCGGGATGCTGCATGAAACCGGAGAGTCGGTGAGCCTCACCCCAAAAGGTGAAGTGTTCTTGACAGAATTCGGTGTTGATCTGGCCGCGCTCAAACGCAGCAAAACCCCGCTCTGCCGGTCCTGTCTGGATTGGAGTGCGCGGCAAACCCATCTGGCGGGCAGTGTCGGACGGGCCATTCTGGCGCAGATGCAGACCCTCGGCTGGGCACAACGCGAAGACGGTACACGGGTGGTCCGGTTCTCGCCCAAAGGTGAGGCCGCATTTCGGGATGCTTTTGGCCCGGTCTAGAGCTGGCCTTCGGCCTTCAGCCGCTTCAATGCATAGCCAAGGTGCCTGGTGCTAAACGAATGCCCGCCCGGAAACAGGCAATATTCCAGAATATTGCCGGATGCGTTCTTGCGGGTCTTACAGGACAGGTTCAGCGGCTTGCTTTGCGCGGGATTCCCGAAACCTCCAAACTCGCGGTATTGGGACAGCGCATCCATAACCCGGCCCTGATGTGTCTCGCCAATGGGGCGGCCATTCAAGGGGACTGTCCGATCTGCATCGCCGTGGATGTGCAAAATGCTGCGGGCCGGTGCGGTGCAATTTGCGGGCGGTTCCTTCCAGTAGGTGCCGGAAAACGGGACAAAGGCGGCGAAGGGCTGCGGGTGCAGGCAGGCCAGATACCACACCATCATGCCGCCCGCGCTGAAGCCGCTGGCCACAACGCGGGACGGATCGATGTCGAAACGGTTGGTGGCATCGGCGAGGACCGCATCGAAATAGGCAAATTCTGCCGCGCCGGTGCTGTCCATGGTGCGCGGCCCGTTGGGCAGGTTCCAAGAACCATTCACACCCTGCGCCGCGATCAGGGCCAATCCGGCCTCCGATGCCATCCGCCGCAAGGCGCGGTTGCGCATCACCCCGGCGGCGCTGCCGCGATAGCCGTGCGCCCAGATCAACGCGCCGACGGGGCCGGTGCCCGCGTGATCCTGCGGCATGGAGATCCGATAGGACCGTTCACCGATGCGGCAATCACTGTCGGGTCCGCAGGCAAGGGCCGGGGTCGCAAGGAGGCTCAAAAGCAGGGCAAGAATACGCATGAGGGGCAGAGTGCAACGCCCCGCGCCTAGGCTCAATTCACATCCCCGTGCACTGCCGCCTTGCGCAGGGCATTGGCCTCTGCCGCCAGATCATCCACGGATCGGTCTTTCAGGATCAGCTCAGGAATAACGATATGATAGCCGCTGCTGCGCCCGTTGGACCATGAGGTCAGCCGCCGCCAAGCGGTTTGCCGGTCCCGAAAGGCGATGGGGTCATGCAGGGCAAAGCCTAAAAACCGATGCCCCTTCTGGCCGGTGATCACGCCGATGTCCTTGATCTCCACCCATTCTGCCGGTTCGGCGTAATAGCCAGAGATGCCATTTTGATCCATGCGCAGCGCCATAGGCGCACGCAGGGCAACACCGACAAAGTAGAACGTCAACGCGGCACAACCGGCCCCTACTGCGAACGTGACAAAAGGCAATGCGTCCAGCGGGGCGGCGCGTGTCAGGGCCAGACCGAAAAAGCCCAAACAGAACACCGCCAACACCGCAAAGGAGCCGGCGATCATCAGAGATCTGCTGCGCCGGGTCTGCACAAGGATCGGCGGCGTCATCGCCCTAGCTCGGATCGCGCCAGCGGTTCACAATCGGGTAGCGCCGATCCAGCCAAAACGCCCCTTTGGTCAGACGCGGACCGGGGGCGGACTGGAACCGTTTGTATTCGGAAATATAGATCAGATGTTCGACCTTCTTTGCGATATCGCGGTCGAATCCGGCCGCAACACAATCCTCGATCGAGCCGTCCTGATCCACCAGAATATTCAGGATCGCGTCCAGCACTGGATAATCCGGCAGGCTGTCGCTGTCTTTTTGATCCTCGCGCAATTCGGCGGTGGGCGGCTTGGTGATGATCCGGTCCGGGATCATCTCGCCTTCCGGCCCCATCATCCAGTCGCGGTAATTGGCATTGCGCCAGCGGCAGGTCTCAAACACGCGGGTTTTGTACATGTCCTTGATCGGGTTATAGCCCCCCGACATATCGCCGTAGATCGTGGCATAGCCAACCGCAACCTCAGACTTGTTGCCGGTGGTCAACAGCATTTCACCAAATTTGTTGGACATCGCCATCAACAACAATCCACGCAGACGCGATTGGATGTTTTCCTCGGTCAAACCGGGCTCATACCCTTCGAACAACGGGGCAAGCGTATTGGTTATCGCGGCGCGGCCTTCGGAGATTGGCACGTAATCGTAACGGCAGCCCAAAGCCTTGGCGACCGCTTCGGCATCATCGAGCGATGCTTGTGATGTGTATTCGGACGGCAGCATCACACAGCGCACGTTGTCTGCGCCAAGTGCGTCCACTGCGATGGTGGCAACAATGGCGCTGTCGATGCCGCCTGACAGACCCAACAGCACCTTCTTGAACCCGGTTTTGCGCATGTAATCGCGCAGGCCCAGCACCATCACGCGGTAATCTTGCTCCCAGGCATCGGGCAAATGCGCCAGATCCTGCTGCACCACGCGCCAGCCTTCTGGGGTGCGTTCCAGATCGACATGGGTGATCTGCCGTTCAAACGCGGGCAGTTGCATGGCCAGTTTTCCGCCGGGGTTCAGGGCAAAGGATGCACCATCAAAGACCTGATCGTCCTGCCCGCCGATCATATTGAGGTAAATCAGTGGCAGGCCGGTCTCGATCACCCGCGCGACCATCACGTTCATGCGGGTTTCCATCTTGTTGCGATAGTAGGGCGATCCATTGGGCACCAGCAGGAACTCCGCCCCGGTTTCCTCAAGCGTTTCGGCCACATCCGGGTGCCAGGCATCCTCGCATATCGGTGATCCGATGCGGGTGTTGCCAACGGAGTATGGTCCACCCAACGGTCCGGCATCAAAGATGCGCACCTCGTCAAAAACGGTCTCGTTCGGCAGATTGTATTTGAGCGACCGGCTGGCGATTTTGCCGCCTTTCAGGATCAAATAGGCATTATACAGCGCGGTGCCTTCGGCCCACGGCGCCCCAATGGCCAATGCGGGGCCATCCGCACAATCGGCGGCCAATGCCTCAATATGGGTCATCACATCCAGCTGGAACGCGCGTTTCATCACCAGATCCTGCGCGTTGTACCCGGTGATGAACATCTCCGGCAGGGCTACGAGATCGGCGCCTGCCTCCTTGCCCGCTTGCCATGCCTCGCGGGCCAACGCGGCATTGCCTGCCAAATCTCCGACGGTCGGGTTCAACTGACCCAAGGTGATGCGAAACCGGTCTGCCATGCGCTGCCTCGATAGAAAAATACGTCTGACCTGTGATGTAGCAGATCAACGCCGGGGGAAAACCCCAATCGCGTCCAAGTGCCGCGCCGGATCAGCGCGGAGGCAGCCGTTCGAACGCGGGAAGACCCTCAGGAACAAGGTGAAACGGTTGTTGATCCACCATGTAGATCGCCGCTTTGGCCGCGCCAAAACGGGAGGGTTCATCCAGCGTCCCTACCTTGAGCACGACATGATCCCGCGCAGGCAGTTTCGTGAGAATATGCGTTCCGCATTGCCCGCAGAAACATCTGGTGACGGCGCCTTCCAGATCTGGCCGAGTGAACTCTTTCGGGGTGCCTTTGGTCCAGTGGAGACCGTCTTTGGGCATCATCATGAAATAGTTTGGCCCGCCGCCTGAGAAGTACTGACATTCGCGGCAATGGCATTGCGCCTTGAAAACCGGCTTGCCCTCGGCGGCATATTGCAATGCGCCGCAATAGCAGCGGCCCGTGTATTGGGTTTGGGTGTCATCGGTCATGGAAATCTCCTGAATCTGGGGGTAGCCTAGGCCGCTTTTCCAAGGGGGTCGAGGGCCGCAATCCGCTTGCGTCCTTACCCAGACAAAAGACGATTGCCCCCTTTGGCCCCATTGCATAGGCTACCGTTCAAAGGTCGCAGGGGGTGCGACCCAAACCGATCCGGCGCAGTTTCGCGTGAAATGCAGGTATGTCCATGACGCTCCGTTCCTTGTTGCTTTGTCTCTCGTTGTTGCCCTTGCCCGCCTTGGCGCAGGATGGGCAGGTCCAGACCAAACAATATGACGATGGCGGGATCTACGAGGGCAGTTTCCGCGGCGGATTGCAGCACGGGCAAGGCAGCTACAAATTGCCCAACGGCTATGAATACAGCGGCAATTGGGAAGACGGAGAAATCAAAGGCGAAGGCGTGGCCCGTTTTCCCAACGGGTCGGTCTATGAGGGCAACTTTGCCAAGGGCAAGCCGGACGGTTTTGGCAAGATCACCTTTGCCGATGGCGGCACCTATGAAGGGGAATGGGAGGCTGGCGCGATCATGGGGCAGGGCGTTGCGCTTTATGCCAATGGGGTGCGTTATGAGGGACAGTTCCGCAATGCCAAACACCACGGCAAAGGCGTGATGCAAAGCCCAGGCGGTTATGAATATAAGGGCGATTGGGTGGACGGGGCCAAACACGGTGTTGGCACGATCACCTATCCTGATGGTGCGGTCTATGACGGTGATATCCGGCAGGGCAAGCGCCACGGCACCGGAACGCTGACCATGCCCGATGGGCTGATCTACGTGGGCTCATGGAAAGACGGCCAGATTGATGGCACTGGCAAGCTGACCCAAGCCAATGGCGATGTTTACGAAGGCATCCTTGTCAGTGGCCGCCGCGAGGGCCGCGGCAAGGTCACCTATGCCAACGGTGATACCTATGAGGGCACATTCAAGGACGACCGCCGCGATGGGCAGGGCACCTTCACCGGCGCGGACGGCTATGTTTACACCGGCTCCTGGGTGGCGGGCCAGATCGAGGGGCAGGGGACAGTCACCTATCCGGACGGGTCGGTATATGTTGGGTCGTTCCGCAATGATCTGGCCGATGGCGAGGGGAAGATCACCTATCCTGATGGTTCCACCTACGAAGGGGATTGGGCCGGCGGTGTGATTGAAGGGCAGGGCAAGGCGACCTATCCCAATGGCGTCGTTTACGAGGGCAGCTTTAAAAATGCCCGGAACGACGGACAGGGCGTCATGACCTACGCAGATGGTTATCGCTATGAGGGCACATGGAAAGACGGCCAGCGGCACGGACAGGGCAAGGCGACCTACCCTGACGGGACGATCTATGTGGGCGAGTTTGACATGGGCCAACGCCACGGCACCGGCAACATCACCATGGCGAGCGGTTTTGTCTATGAGGGCCAATGGTTCCGGGGCGAGATCGAAGGTCAGGGCAAAGCGACCTATGCCAACGGTGATGTCTATGAGGGTACCTTCAAGGCCGGCAAACGGCAGGGCGCGGGCACCATGCGCTATGCCACCGGCGAAGAGGCCAGTGGAGATTGGGAGAACGGCGCGCTGAACGACGGCGGCTGACCCGGACGACAAGGACGATCGATGGATGAAGTTGCGGAGTTTCTGACAAACGTAGAGCCACCGCGCCGCCATGCAGAGGCGGCCGAGCTGGATGCGCTCTTTCGCAAAGTCACAGGCTGGCAACCGCGATTCTACAAAGGCGGCATGCTGGGGTATGGCCGGTATGATTACACCTACGCCTCTGGCCGCAGCGGCAGCACATTTGCCACCGGTTTTGCACCGCGCAAGGCCAAGTTGTCGATCTATATCATGCCCGGATATGCCAATTTCGACCCCATATTGGCGCGGCTGGGCAAACACAGCAAAGGCAAATCCTGCCTCTACCTCAACAAGCTGGCCGATGCTGACACGGATGTCCTCGCCGAATTGATCCGCGCCGGTCTGCAAGACCTGAACGGTCATTGGCCAGTGCAGCCGACCTAAGCTGTTTACTGGACAATTCTGCGGCGCTGTGACAGGTGACCGTTGCGATAGGAGAATACCAAATGTCCAGCCAAACCGTTACCCGTTTTGCCCCGTCCCCAACCGGATATATCCATGTGGGCAACCTGCGGACCGCCCTGATGAACTATCTGATTGCCCGCAAGGCTGGCGGAACATTCATCCTGCGGATTGACGACACAGATCCAGAGCGCAGCAAAGAAGAATATGTTGATGCAATCAAAGAAGACCTGACATGGCTGGGCCTGCATTGGGACCGGGTCGAACGGCAATCCGAACGGCTCGATCAGTACCACGCTGCGGCGGATGATCTGCGGGCCAAGGGCCGGTTCTACGAGGCATTCGAGACGCCGACCGAGCTGGATCTCAAGCGCAAGAAACAACTGAACATGGGCAAGCCGCCGGTCTATGACCGCGCGGCGCTGGCACTGTCAGAGGATGAAAAGAACGCCCTGCGTGCCGAACGCGGTGATGGGGTGTGGCGCTTCAAGCTGGATCAGGAGCGGATCGAGTGGAATGATGGCATTCTGGGCGATATCTCTATCGATGCCGCTTCTGTGTCGGACCCGGTGTTGATCCGCGGTGACGGGCAGATCCTGTATACGCTGGCCAGTGTTGTGGATGATACCGAAATGGGCGTGACCCATGTTGTGCGCGGCTCTGATCACGTCACAAACACGGCGACGCAGATCCAGATCATGCAGGCGCTGGGCATGGGCAATGTGCCAAGTTTTGCCCACCATTCGCTGTTGACCGGCCCGCAGGGTGAAGCGCTGTCAAAGCGCCTTGGCACCTTGTCTTTGCGTGATCTGCGGGCGCAGGGCATTCAGCCCTATGCCTTGCTCAGTCTGATGGCGCGGCTTGGATCGTCTGATCCGGTGGAACTGCGCACGGATATGGACAGCCTGATCGAGGGCTTTGATATAAATCATTTCGGCTCTGCCCCGACCAAATTTGACGTGCAGGATCTTTTCCCGCTGACCGGACGCTATCTGCAGCAATTGCCGCTTGAGGCCGTAGCAGATGAGATTGCCGCGTTGGGCGTGCCTGCGGATCAAGCGGACCGGTTCTGGTCCGTCACCCGCGAGAACATCTCGACCCTCAAAGATCTAAACGGCTGGTGGGCGATGTTCCGCGATGGCGCTGATCCGGTGATCGAAGAGGGCGACGCGGATTTCATCAAAGAGGCCATGGCGATGCTGCCTGAGATGCCGTTTGACGAAAACACCTGGTCGAGTTGGACCGCCGCCGTCAAAGAGGCCACCGGTCGCAAGGGGCGCGGGCTGTTCCGGCCATTGCGTCTGGCCCTGACAGGGCAGGAAAGTGGGCCGGAAATGGCCGCCGTGATGCCCTTGTTGCAAGTGGTCAAAGCGCGGAAATGATTTGCGGGCCGGGGATCACACATCCGGCCCAAGGCCAGATCAGCGGCGCGGCCGCATATGGCTGATGCACAGGCGAAATTCCTGACCGGCAATCTCTTTGCCCATACCGCCGTGATGGCGTTGACGGCCTCCATCGGGTTGATGGCGGTCTTTGTCGTCGATTTTGTTGATATGATCTTCATTTCGATGCTGGGCAAATCGGAACTGGCTGCCGCCGTCGGCTATGCTGGTGCGATCTTGTTTTTCACCACATCCTTCGGGATTGGATTGGCTATTTCTGCTGGGGCATTGGTGGCACGGGCGCTTGGCTCCGGGGATGCCGAACTGGCGCGGGAACGCACCACCCACGCGCTGAGCTATGGTCTTATGTTCAGCATCGTCTTTGCGGTGATCTTCTGGTTGTCATTGGAATGGATGGTGGCGCTGCTGGGCGCGACAGGGGAAACCGCCGAGCTGAGCGTGCATTTTCTGCAAATCGTGGTGCCAAGCGTGCCCTTCTTGATCCTTGGCATGATGGGCAGTGCGGTCCTGCGTGCCCACGGCGATGCGAGGCGGGCGATGATGGCGACGATCTCGGGCGGCGTGGTCAATGCGGTGCTGGACCCGATCCTGATCTTCGGGCTGGATCTGGAGCTGACCGGCGCGGCAATTGCCTCCTTCGTGGCGCGGCTGGTGATTGCCGTGGTGGCAATCCTGCCGTTGATCCGGATTTATGGGGGCATCGTGCGCCCGCGTCTGGCTGGTATGATCCGCGACCTTGCGCCGGTGCTGGCCATTGCCTTTCCCGCCATTCTTGCACAGATCGCCACCCCCGTAGGCCAGGCCTATGTCACACGGGCGATGGCCGGATATGGTGAAGAGGCGGTGGCGGGCATGGCGATTGTCGGCCGGATGATTCCGGTGGCCTTCGGCGTGGTTTTTGCCCTGTCGGGGGCGGTTGGTCCGATCATCGGCCAGAACTACGGCGCGGGCAACATGGACAGGGTGCGGCGCGGTTTCAATGCGGCGGTCTTGTTCACAGCTTTGGTCACGGTCTTTGTCTCGGCTGTGCTGTTTGCCCTGCGCGGGCCGATTGCCAATCTGTTTGAGGCCACAGGCATTACCCGCGATTTGATCTATCTGTTTTGCGGGCCGCTGTCCTTGGCGTTCTTCTTTCCCGGCGTGTTGTTTGTGGCCAATGCGGCGTTCAACAACCTGGGCCAGCCGTTCCTGTCGACCTTCACCAATTGGGGCCGCAACGCATTGGCGCTGATCCCGCTGGTCTGGCTGGGCGCGATGATCTGGGGCCCGCAAGGTGTGCTGATCGGGCAATCGTTGGCAGGTGTTCTGTTTGGGATCGTCGCCTGGGTGCTGGCGCTGCGCTGCATCGCGCGGGGCGGCAAACCGGGCAAGACAGGGCAAGAGATATTTGGCCGCGAGGGGCGTCTGATGGCGCTATTTCAGGCCCGCCGATAGACGGCTGAGGTGCAGATCCACCAGCGCGGTTTCAGCCTCTGATATGGGTTGGTGCCGCGGATAAATCGGTGCGGCGCGATCATCCAGAATGGGCGTTTCCCAGCCTGACGTCGTGTCAAAGAACCGCTGCACGCCCGCGTCTCCAAACTCACGCAGGAACCCTTGCACCACCACATCAAGGTAGCTGCGCAGGATGCAATGATCGCCGCTATCGACGCGATTGTCGGGCGTCACGCTGTAATGGGCAATCTGCGGCGCTTGGCCCAAAGGATGTGCAACCGCGCCGCCGGAGGGCTGGCGGTCATAGCCGGTTTCGCGCAGGTCCAGCGCCGCCCAATCGGCGCCCGGCACGGCAGCGATCAACCCGTCAATGGTGCATGAGGGGTCAGGCTCCACCGTCAGAAACACCACGTCGCGCAGGCGGGTGCGCACCCATCTGCGCCGCCAGCCCTGCAATTGCGCGGGATGCGCATCCGGATAGGCGTGTGTGTTGCGGTTGACGAGGCTGCCGTAGCCAAAAAAGTAAGGGGTCATCATGGTCTGCCGATCGAATTTAGGCCGCAGACAACACCGGAAGCGACGCGAACACAAGCACGCTTGACGGAATGGTATGCCGCGGCATACCTATAGCCAACCGTCATGGGAGAATCGGCAGAGCGCCGGTGCCGAAGGAGCAACCGCCCCGGAAACTCTCAGGCCACAAGGACCGTGGCGGGCATACGACACTCTGGAGAGTGGTGCGAGCGGCACCCGCCGAAGGGATAACGATCTCAGGCGAAAGGACAGAGGGGGCATCGTGGGCCGCATGTTGCGGTGCATTGGTGCCGGTTGATCAATTGTCGACATCCGGTTGAACAAGGGGACACACCGGATGAGCGATCTGAACCGCACACCACTTTTTGATCTGCATGTTGAGCTAGGCGCCAAGATGGTGCCCTTCGCGGGCTATGAAATGCCCGTGCAATATCCGCTTGGCGTGATGAAGGAACACCAGCATACCCGCGAGGCCGCAGGTCTGTTCGACGTCAGCCACATGGGCCAGGTGATCCTGTCGGGCCCGTCATGGGAGGCGGTCGCAACAGCGTTTGAAACACTGGTGCCGATGGATGTGCTGGGGCTGGGCGATGGCCGGCAGCGCTATGGGTTGTTCACCAATGACGCTGGCGGAATCGAAGATGATCTGATGTTTGCCCGGCGCGGCGATGATCTGTTCGTGGTGGTGAACGCTGCGTGCAAGACGGCCGATATTGCCCGCATGAAGGCGGCGCTCGAACCTGAGATCACCGTGACTGCCTTGACGGATCGCGCGCTGATCGCGGTGCAGGGGCCTGGCGCAGAGGCGGCGGTTGCCGCGATGGATGCCGCGGCGGCAGATATGACGTTTATGGATGTGCGAGACCTGACACTGGACGGGATCGCGGTTTGGGCCTCCCGGTCCGGCTATACAGGCGAGGACGGCTATGAAATTTCCGTGCCTGAGGCGCAGGCCGAAGCGCTGACGCGCAAGCTGTTGGCGCAAGACGGGGTCGAGGCGATTGGCCTTGGCGCACGGGATTCCCTGCGCCTTGAGGCCGGGCTTTGCCTTTATGGACATGACATCGACGCCACAACTAACCCTGTCGAGGGCGCATTGAACTGGGCCGTGCAAAAGGTACGCCGTGCAGGCGGCGACCGCGCTGGCGGGTTTCCGGGCGCAGAGCCCGTGATGGCCGCCTTTGAAAACGGCGCCGCCCGCAAGCGTGTGGGGCTGTTGCCTGAAGGACGCGCCCCGATGCGCGAAGGCGTGGCGATTTTTGATGCGGCCGAAGGTGGCACACAGGTTGGCACGGTCACTTCCGGCGGTTTTGGCCCGACTTTCGGCGGGCCGGTCGCGATGGGATATGTCGCCACAGAGCACAGCAAAATTGGCACGCCTCTTTGGGGCGAGGTCCGCGGCAAACGTCTGCCATTGACGATTGCCAAGCTGCCCTTTGTAGCGGCAAACTTCAAAAGATAATCAACAAAGGAACGACAACATGAAATTTACCGAAGAACACGAATGGCTGCGCGTTGAAGGCGATGAAGTGGTTGTGGGCATTACGATCCACGCGGCAGAGCAATTGGGCGACGTCGTTTTTGTGGAACTGCCCGAAGAAGGCACAACCGTCAGTAAAGACGACGAAGTGGTGGTGATCGAATCTGTCAAAGCCGCTTCTGACATCCTTGCCCCGATTGATGGTGAGATCACCGAAGTGAACAGCGCACTGACCGACAATCCCAGCATGGTCAATGACGACCCGCAGGGCGAAGCGTGGTTTTTCAAGCTCAAGGTCAGCGATGCATCGCAGATGGACGAGTTTATGGATGAAGCCGGATACCAGGCCTTCATCGGGTAACGCATGATGCCCGCCGGGGATGCCTCCGGCGGGAATATTTACAGCCAAAAAGAAAAGGGCGGGTGCCATGACCTTCAAGCCTACCGATTATCTTCCGTATGATTTTGCCAATCGCCGCCACATCGGCCCGTCACCCGAAGAGATGACGCAGATGTTGGAGACGGTTGGTGCCAAGTCTTTGGACGCGTTGATTGATGACACCCTGCCGGGCGGCATCCGCATGAAAGGCAAGCTGGATTTCGGCAAGGCCATGTCAGAGCGCGAAGTGCTGGAGCACATGCGCATCGTCGCCTCCAAGAACAAGGTGATGACCAGCCTGATCGGTCAGGGCTATCATGGCACGGTTACCCCTCCGGCCATTCAGCGGAACATTCTTGAGAACCCGGCGTGGTACACCGCCTATACGCCTTATCAGCCTGAGATCTCGCAAGGCCGGCTTGAGGCGCTTTTGAACTTTCAGACCATGATCAGCGATCTGACCGGTCTTGAGGTCGCCAATGCCTCGCTCTTGGATGAGGCAACAGCCTGCGCCGAAGCGATGACCATGGCGCAGCGCATGTCCAAGTCCAAGGTCAGCGCCTTCTTTGTGGATCACGATTGTCATCCGCAGAACATCGCGGTGATGAAAACCCGCGCGGCCCCCTTGGGCATCGAGATCATCGTCGGCGACCCGGACAAGATGGAAGCGGACAAGGTCTTTGGCGCGATATTCCAGTATCCGGGCACCTATGGCCATGTGCGCGACTTCACCAGCCACATTGCCGCGCTGCACGAGAACAAGGGCATTGGGATCATTTCTGCCGATCCGCTGTCCTTGACCCTGCTGAAAGAGCCGGGGGAGATGGGCGCAGATATCGCCGTTGGCACCACACAGCGTTTTGGTGTGCCCGAAGGATACGGTGGCCCGCACGCCGCTTATATGGCCTGCAAGGATTCGATGAAACGGTCCATGCCGGGCCGGATTGTCGGGGTATCTATTGATGCCCATGGCAATCGCGCCTACCGCCTGTCGCTGCAAACCCGCGAACAGCACATCCGCCGTGAAAAAGCGACTTCCAACGTTTGTACAGCGCAAGCTTTGCTGGCGGTGATGGCGTCGATGTATGCCGTGTTCCACGGGCCGAAGGGCCTCAAGGCGATTGCACAGCGCATCCACCGCAAGACCGTGCGTCTGGCCGAAGGGCTGAAACAGGCGGGCTTTGAAGTGCGCCCTGCGACCTTCTTTGACACGATCACTGTTGAAGTTGGTCCATTGCAATCTGCCGTGATGAAATCAGCGGTTGAAGAGGGCGTAAACCTGCGCAAAGTGGGCGAGACCAAGGTCGGCATCACCCTGGATGAGCGCAGCAAACCCGCCACGATCGAGGCGGTTTGGCGGGCCTTTGGCATTGATCGTGCGGACAAGGACTACACCCCGCATTACCACATGCCGGAGAAGCTGATCCGGCAAACCGAATACCTCACCCACCCGATCTTCCACATGAACCGCGCCGAAACCGAAATGATGCGCTATATGCGCCGTCTGGCGGACCGCGATCTGGCGTTGGACCGGGCGATGATCCCGCTGGGCTCTTGCACGATGAAGCTGAACTCGGCCGCCGAAATGATGCCGGTGAGCTGGCGCGAATTTTCTTTGATGCACCCGTTTGTGCCGGACAATCAGGCGTTGGGCTACAAGGAGATGATCGACGATCTGTCCTCCAAACTTTGTGACATCACCGGCTATGACGCGATCTCCATGCAGCCAAACTCGGGCGCGCAGGGGGAATATGCGGGCCTGCTGACCATTTCGGCCTATCATCGCGCCAATGGCGAAGGGCACCGCAACATCTGTCTGATCCCGATGAGTGCCCATGGCACCAACCCGGCTTCGGCCCAAATGGTGGGCTGGAAGGTCGTACCGATCAAATCTGCCGAAAACGGTGATATTGATCTGGACGATTTCCGCGCAAAGGCACAGCAGCATGCGGAGAACCTTGCCGGATGCATGATCACCTATCCTTCGACCCATGGGGTGTTTGAGGAAACCGTAACCGAGGTGACCAGGATCACCCATGAACACGGTGGTCAGGTCTACATCGACGGGGCCAATATGAACGCCATGGTGGGCCTGTCGCGCCCCGGTGATCTGGGCGGCGATGTGAGCCATCTCAACCTGCACAAGACCTTCTGCATCCCCCACGGCGGCGGAGGCCCGGGCATGGGACCCATTGGCGTAAAGGAGCACCTGATTGCGCATTTGCCGGGCCATCCGAACGATGGCGGCAGCGCCGTGTCGGCGGCGCCATATGGCTCGCCTTCGCTGCTGCCGATCTCATGGGCCTATTGCCTGATGATGGGCGGAGACGGCCTGACCCAAGCCACCCGTGTCGCGATTCTGAATGCCAACTACATCGCCAAGCGTCTCGAAGGTGCCTATGACGTGCTTTACAAGGGGCCATCAGGCCGGGTGGCGCATGAGTGCATCATCGATGTGCGCCCCTTCGACGAAAGCGCTGGGGTGACGGTGGATGACATTGCCAAACGTCTGATCGACTGCGGCTTCCACGCGCCAACGATGTCCTGGCCTGTGGCAGGTACGCTCATGGTTGAACCGACGGAAAGCGAGAACAAGGCAGAGCTGGACCGGTTCTGTGATGCGATGCTGGCGATCCGTGCAGAGATTGATGCCATTGAGAAAGGCGATATGCCACGCGAGAACAACCCGCTTAAGAACGCGCCGCATACGGTTGAGGATCTGGTGTTGGAATGGGGTGAACGCCCCTATACCCGCGAACAGGGCTGTTTCCCTCCGGGTGCATTCCGGGTGGATAAATACTGGCCACCGGTGAACCGCGTTGACAACGTGCATGGCGACCGCAACCTGATTTGCACATGCCCGCCGATGGAGGACTACGCTGAAGCGGCGGAATGATCCGGCGGAATTGAGAAATGGCAAAAGGCGGGGCTAAAGGCTCCGCCTTTTTTGCATCTGACCCGTTCAGGCGCTGTTCGGCTCTTGCCTCACAAGAAAATCAAAGACCTTGCGCAGCCGGTTCCATGTGGTGCGGTCCGGCGCGACCAACAGATGACCGTCGCGGCGGGCGGCGGTATAAGGCCCACCGTCCAGCATTTCCACATGGGCACCGGCCTGCGCACAGATCAATGCTCCGGCGGCGTGATCCCACGGGTGCAACATTCCTGTCAGAAGAAAATCCACATGGCCCTGGGCCACCATCCTGTATTCATGCGCAGAACAGCGCAGGCTGCTGATGCGGGCGAAACTTGGCAGAGTCGCAGCGACCTGTCGCAACACCGGCCCATTGAACAGGCTGAGCGGGATATATCCTGACAGGTTCTCAATCTGCTTGCCCATTGCAACCTTCAGCCGCGTGCTGTTGCCATTGGCCTTTTGCATTTCAGCGAGGTCCGTCGCGCTGTCCGCAATGGCCCAATCGTCGGCAATTGGATCGTAGATCAGCCCAAAACCGGGTTTGCCAAATTGCGTGACCGCAAGGATCACGCCAAAGACCGCCAGCCCATGCGCAAAGTTCCACGTGCCATCCACCGGATCGAGAATGAACGCCAGGGGCGCAGCGGCCAAACCGTCCAACAGGGACGGATTTTTGGAAACAGCTTCCTCGCCGATCACCAGGGCATCGGGAAATGCGATCTTGAGCGCCCGTGTCATCATCGCCTCGGCCTCCAGATCGGCGCGGGTCACCAGATCGTCGGGGCGTGATTTGCTGCTGATATCTGCGGCAGCGAGGGCGCGAAAACGCGGCAGAATTTCTGCCTTGGCGGCGCGGCGGACAATGTTCAGGACGTGCTGCTGCTGCGCGGGGCGCAAGGCGGGGGGCAGGGGGGCCGGCAAGTCCTGGGTCATGTCACATCCGGTTGCTATTCACGGGCACGCAGAACCTGCGCGGGCCGGGCATTGAGAGACCTCAGCGCAAAGCCGAGGCCGGCAAGGACGGTGGCCAACACGCCGCCTGCAATGATCATCAGGGCCGATGGCCAGATGATTGTAAAGTCGGTTTCCATCACAAATCGGCTTACCGCCCAACCACCCAGCACCCCTGCAAGCAAGGCAACCGCCCCGGCAAACACACCCAAAAGCGCGGCACGCAGCATGAAGCTGGCTGCGATGGCACGGCGTGATGCGCCCAGTGTTTTCAGAAGTGCGGCTTCGTAGGTGCGGGCCTGCGCCCCGGCTGCGGCGGCCCCGATCAACACCAGAAATCCGGTCAGCAGGGTCGCCAAAGCGCCATAGGACGTAGCGGCCGCCAGACCGGCCAGTACAGCAGAGACCCTGTCAATCGCGTCGCGCACCCGAATGGCGGTGATGTTCGGGTAGGCGCTGGCCAGATCGCGCAATATCTGCGCTTCGGCTTCCGCTTCGGCATAGACAGTTGAGATATACGTATGCGGTGCGCCGGACAATGCAGCGGGGTTCATCGTCAGAACAAATCCGATACCAGCGGTGGAAAAATCGACCTCTTGAAAGCTGGCGATGGTGCCCTTGATATCGCGGCCCAGCACATTGATCGTCAGTGTGTCGCCCAAAGACAGGCCAATCTCTTCGGCCTCTTCGGTGGCAAAGCTGATCAGCGGCGGGCCGGAATAATCCTCGGCCCACCATGAGCCGGCAGTCAAACGGGCATCGGGGTCAGGCGCGGCGGCATAGGTCACGCCGCGGTCGCCGCGCACCACCCAGTGATCGCCTGCAACCTCGTCGGCGGGCTGTCCATTGATCTTGGTGATAACCCCGCGCAGCATGGGGGCGCTGTCGATGCGGCTGACGGCAGGGTCATTTTCCAAGCGTTCGGTATAGCCGTCGATCTGATCTTTCTGGATATCGACAAAGAAATACGAGGGCGCAACATCCGGCAAATTGCCGGAGATCGCATTGCGCAGGTTTCCGTCAATCTGGCCCACAGCGGCCAGCACCGACAGGCCAAGGCCCAGTGACAGAACCACCGCGCCGGCTCCTTCGCCCTGACCGCTGATCGCGGCGAGGGCCCACCGCAGGCGGGGACGCCCACGTGCCAGCCGCGCCGCACGGCGCGACAACAGGCGCAGCAGACCAGCGGCGAGAACCAACAGCAAAAGCGCTCCGGCGATCCCGCCCAATGTCCAGAGTGTGAGCATCCAAGATCCGTTGAACCAGGCCGCCAGCCCGACCAGCGTGGCGACAATCAACCCGATCACTGCCAGATACCGGGGCGCAGGAAGGCGCCGGGCGCCTTGCCATGCATCGCGGAACAATGTGGCGGCCCGCACGTCTTCGCTGCGGGCCAGGGGCCAAAGGGTGAAGGCCAGTGCGGTCAGCAAGCCATAAATTGCGGCCTCGGCCAAAGGCAGTGGGTAAAACGCAAAGCGTGCAGGCACCGGCAGCCGCGCCTCGATCAGTGGCGACAGCAGCATCGGGGCAACCGCGCCAAGCACCACACCAATCATCACACCCAAGATCGACAGGATGCCGATCTGGAGGAAATAGGTCTGAAAGATCGTCGCGCGATCCGCCCCAAGGGCGCGCAAGGTGGCGATCACCCCGGTTTTGCCATTCAAGTAAGACCGCACAGCCGCAGACACACCCACGCCGCCCACCGCCAGACCGGAAAGTCCGACTAGCACAAGGAACGCCCCAAGACGTTCGACAAAACGGGCCACACCGGGGGCGCCGTTCCGCGCATCCGTCCAGCGCATTCCGCTGTTTTCAAATTGCTCCAATGAGTCATTCTTCAGCGCGTCAAGATCAGTATCTGGCGGCAAGGTCAGACGGTATTTGGAGTTAAACAGCGTCCCCGGCCCCAATAACCCCGAACCATCCAGCGCATCACTGTGCAAAAGGGTGCGCGGACCAAGGGCAAAACCGCTGGCCGCGCTGTCAGGTTCGCGCAGGATCAGCGCGGACAGGTGGTAGGTCTTGCGTCCAAGCTGGAAAGTGTCACCCGCCGCAATGCCAAGCCGGTCAGACAGCGCCCGTTCCATCACCGCGCCGGGATGTCCTCCTTGATCGGCCAGCGCTGCATCCAGGGGCATCGCCGGGTCAAGAACCATCTGCCCGACCAAGGGATAGGCATCATCAACGCCTTTGATCTGCGTCAGTGCCCTTTCGTCGCCCACCACTGCCATGGACCGAAACTCAACAATTTCAGAGACGGACGTTGCGCGGCCCGCGATCCAGTCCTGTTCCTCGGCGGTTGCAAACCGGTAGGTGAAATCCAGCTCTGC